>NZ_JBEYIF010000002.1:120257-607213 GCF_040635655.1 Streptomyces sp. NPDC006923 | reverse complement strand
TCCCATAGTTCGTCCGGCACGAGCCGACGCGACAGATCAACCCTCACGGTGCAACATCATGCCGCACCAGCACACGACCACGTGAGACATCCTCTTAGTCGCGATAGCAAGTATGACGCCCCGTCGGGTGTGTCCTGGCGGGACTTCTGCGTGGGGTGACGGCAGTAGTTGACGGCAACGTCAGTGGACGAGGGCGGCGCAGGGTGGCGGTTCATCGCCGTCTCCTTTGGCCGTCTCAGTGATCGCCGGGCCGTTGAGCGCGGTGCTGAGGGTGTTGATGGCGTTGCGCTGGAGGCGGAGTCGGACGTGGGCGTAGACGGTGGCGGTGACGCCGATGTGGGCGTGGCCGAGGAGTTCCTTGATCAGGACGAGTTCGACGCCTTGCTCCAGGAGCAGGGTGGCGGTGGAGTGCCGTAGGTCGTGGAAGCGGATGCGGCGAAGGCCGGCCCGATCGAGGAGGGCGCGGAAGCTGCGATTGAGGTTCGCGGGATCGATCGGCCCTCCTGCTGGTGTGGTGAAGACGAGGCCGTTGTCCTTCCAGCGCCCCTCTGCCGCTTCGCTTTCCCGTTCCTGACCTTCAAGGTGTTCCTTCAGCGAGGGGATGCACTCGCTCGGGAGGTCAATGCGTCGTTCGGATGCGTGCGTCTTGGTGGGCAGGGTGGTAGGCCCGCCGGTGCTGGTGCGCTGAAGTGTGCGGCGGATTGCGGCCGTGCCCGTGTCGAGGTCGAGGTCTTCCCAGCGCAGACCGAGGGAGTTCGCCCTTGCGGAGTCCGGTGTGGAGGGCGAGTTCGAACAGTGCGTGCAATCGGTGACCATACGCCGCGGTGAGGAGTTGGCGGGCTTCGTCGACCGTGAGTGGTTCGAAGCGGCGCGGGCGCGGTATGCCCGTGCGGACATTGCGGATCACGTTGCGTGTGATCCCTTCCTCGCGAACGGCGTGCTCCAGGGCGGACTTGAGCACGGAGTGGACGTAGGCCGGCGTCAGCGGAGAGAGCAGCGTCAAGCAGCACTGGCCGACGGCGCAGCAACGGGGCTCATCCCGCCGGGCGTCGATGTCGCGTGCGCAGCACTGGCAGGTGGTGCGGAGCTGGTTGAGCCAGGTGCGGACGTCCTTGGCGGTGAGTTTGGCGAGCTTCTTCCGGCCCAGTCCGGGGATGAGGTGTTGGTGGACGCAGGCGGTGTAGCGGGTGTGGGTGTTCTCGCGGAGGTGGTGGACGGCGACGTTCTCCAGCCAGTACGTCAGGTAGGCGGCCACGCTGCCCTGTACGGAGGAGACGGGGAGGCCGAGGGTGATGGAGGCGAGCTGGCGGGTGCGGAGGAGGTTGTCGACGGCGGAGCGGCCGAGCTGGAGGCGCGTCATGACCTCGGGGAACCGTAAGCAGCTCCTCGGACATGCCTGCGTGGGGCCGCGAGAGAGCCGGGGCGCGGTCAGCAACAGCCCCCTTCGGCGATGAACTGCCGTTCCAATTCTCGGCGGTGCCAGACGTGGCTGCTAGGCAGTGTCTTCAAAGCGTTCTGATGGGGAATCATGTGAGGCATGGTGCGTCGTCATGAGTTGTCGGATCTGGAGTGGGAAGCGCTGTCCTCGTTGCTTCCGCGGTCCTTGTCGGGGCGGCCTCGTCTGGATGACAGGCGGGTGCTGAACGGGATCGTATGGAAACTGCGGACAGGGTCGGCGTGGCGCGATGTTCCGGAAAGGTACGGGCCTTGGCGGACGTTGTATAGGGCTCCAGGTCGTGGAGAACTGGAACTCCGCCAACCACGACCTGTTCTACGGCAAGGACGGCGACCTGACCGGCTCCGACAAGGAGTCCCAGGAGGTCTCCATGCTCGCCTTACACCTGCTCCAGTCGGCGTTGGTGCACGTCAACACGCTGCTCCTCCAGGAGATCCTGAGCGAGGAGAAGTGGCAGAAGCGGCTCACCGACTCCGATCGGCGGGCGCTGTCCCCGCTGTTCTGGACCCACGTGAACCCCTACGGTCGGTTCGAGCTGGACATGAACTCACACCTCTCCCCCGCCGCCGAGGCATCCCCAGTGCCCGGCCCCCGTAGGGCGTCCGACTCGCAGCCCCCTCAACCTGCACCGCGCGGCACGAGCAGGCCGGAAGCCTGAGCGCGGGGCGGAGCCGTCACACTCCCGCCTGGCACCCGGCGAGTACGGACCGAGAGCCTGCTGCAACGGCCCGGTGTGCATCTTTGACAGCCAGGCCCTGCGGGCTCACAGATCGTGCCGGCGGACGGCAACCACAGCGACGACTGCTGCAGCGAGGGGCCAGGCCGCGTAGACGATCCACGACCCGCTGATGGTCGCCGGGTAGGGAGCCGATCCGAAGGGGTCGCCCATCTGCACCAGTCGTTCCCACGCACTGCGGGGCAGCGCGTGAAGGATGGCGGACGACCAGCGGTGGCGGTCGTTGAGGAGGAACGGCAGCAGCAGAAGGATTCCGGTGAACGTCACGAGGGTGGCTGCGGTGTGCCGGATGAGGGCGCCGAGGCCCATGCCGACGAGCGCGCACACCGGAGCGAGCAGCGCGGATGCCGCGACGGCGCGGAGCGCGCCGGGGTAGTCGAGGGACAGGCCGATGTCCCGATCGGACAGGATGGCCTGTGTCACGCCGAACGAGGTTCCCGCGACGACCGTGCCATAGAGGAGCGTGACTGCCGTCACGACGGCCATCTTGGCCGCTACGACCGATCGGCGGGCCGGTACTGCCGCAAAAGTCGTGCGGATCTGTCCGGTGCTGTACTCGCCGACGACCGTGAGGGCGCCGATGCTGCCGGTGGCGAGTATCAGGACCATGCAGGCGCCGATGGTGAAGGCGTCCCGCATGGCCCAGATGGGAACGAAGAGGGCCCGGATCCCTTCGTTGTAGGTCGGCCAGTTGTTGTAGTCCGCGACGGCCGCGCTGATGTTGATGGCGATGATGACCAGCGCGCTGACGCCGAACGCCCAGGAAATGGACCGCAGCGACCAGAGCTTGATCCACTCGGCGGCGAGGAGGTCCCGGAAGCGGGCGCCGGGCTCGGCGGCGCGCACGGCGGTCGAGAACCCCGTCTGCTGTGTGGTGGTCGAGGTCATCGGGATTCTCCTGCGAGGTATTCGACGCTGTCGGCGGTGAGTTCCATGAACGCCTCCTCCAGCGAGGCGGTGCGGGTGGCCAGCTCAAGGAGCACGATGCGGTGGTGGGCGGCGAGTTCCCCGATGCGGGCCGCGCTCAGGCCGCTTACGGTGAGCCACTCCTCTGCGTCGGTGACCGAGTCGTCCGGCTGTACCGAAGCGCCCTCGGCTTCGAGCACGGCTGCCAGCGCGGTGGGGTCGGGCGTCCGCACGGTCACGCGCTGGCGGGTGCCGCGGGCCGCGAACTCCGCCACGCTCTCGTCGGCGATCAGCTCGCCCCGGCCGATGACGATCAGGTGCTCTGCGGTGTTCTGCATCTCGCTCATCAGGTGGCTGGAGACGAACACCGTGCGCCCCTCGGCGGCCAGCCGCCGGAACAGGCCGCGCACCCATCGCACGCCCTCCGGGTCCAGGCCGTTGACCGGCTCGTCGAACAGCAGCACCGGAGGGTCCCCGAGCAGAGCCGTGGCGATGCCGAGCCGCTGTTTCATGCCCAGGGAGAACCCGCCGATGCGGCGCCGGGCCGCAGGAGCCAGTCCTACCTCCTCAAGGACCTCGTCCACCCGGCGCCCGCGAATACCGTTGCTGCGGGCCAGGACGGACAGATAGGCCGCTGCGCTGCGACCGCCGTGGACGTCATGGGCGTCGAGCAGGGCACCGGCGTGGCGCAGGCCGCGCGGATGGTCCCGGAACGGGTGACCGTCGATGGTGGCGGTGCCGCTGGTGGGTTCGGTCAGGCCGAGGAGCATCCGCAGTGTGGTGCTTTTGCCTGCACCGTTGGGGCCGAGGAACCCGGTGACGTGGCCGGGGCGCACGGTGAAGGTCAGGCCGTTGACGGCAGTGGCCTTGCCATATCGCTTGGTCAGTTCGTTGACTTCGATCACCCGGCAAACGGTGCCGGGGAGAGTGCCCGTCCGGCATCAGCCCGTCGGCTGCACTGGCGGGAGGGCTTGTATCCCGTGGGCGTACGCCCACGGGCCAATGTTCCGCCGCTGGTCAGGCGATTACGATCCCCCCATGTCCGCCAAGCCGCGTCCCCTGCTGTCCTGGCACCTGCGGCCGGCCGCGCGGGCGGCTCTGGCCTGGTGTGGGGCGATCGCCTACCCGTTCGTGCTGTTCTTCGCGGCACGCGGCACGCCTTTCGACTCCCCCGGCTTGCCCTTCGTGTCGGCGGCCGCGGTCACGGGCCTGCCTCTCGGACTGCTGCGCCGCCGCCCACTGCCGGCCCTGGCACTGATGCTCCTGGGTACGTACGTCACGGCGACGACAACCCCGTTCTGGCAGGTCGTGTATCTGCTGGTTCTGGCAAACGACCTCGCCGCCGGATACATCGTGGCCACCCGGCCTCGCTGCATCGCGGTCACCGCTGCCGTCACGACGCTCGGCGTACAGGTCGCCTTCGCCGCACGTCTTGGGACCGGGACGGACGGCTTCGCCCGCACGGTCGTGGTCCTCGTCCTGGCCCTTGCCGCCGCCTGGATGACCGGCCATTCGGTTCGCGAACGCCGCGAGCACGCCGCGGCACTGCGCTCGCAGACCGCCGCCCAGGCCGTCGCAGCCGAGCGGCTCCGGATCGCCCGTGAGCTGCACGACATGATCGCGCACAGCATCGGCGTCATCGCCATCCAGGCAGGCGTGGGCCGCCGGGTCATCGACACACAGCCGGACGAGGCCCGCAATGCGCTGGCCACCATCGAAGACACCAGCAGGGAAACCCTCGCCGGGCTGCGGCGCACCCTGGGTGCACTGCGCCGCACCGAACCGGGCACCGGGGCGGAGGCCCCGCCGCGCGAGCCTGCCCCGGGACTGGCCGACCTAGACCGGCTGACCGCGTCAACGAAGGACGCGGGCGTCCATGCCGACGTGCGATGGCTCGGAGAACGACGGCCCCTACCGCCCGACATCGACCTGGCCGCCTTCCGGATCGTCCAGGAGGCCCTCACCAACGTCGTACGCCACGCGGACACCCCCGAATGCCGCGTCACCATCGGCTACCAAGACGGCGAACTGACCATCGAGGTCGCCGACGACGGCCGCGGCGGCCCCGCCTCCGGCACCGGATACGGCATCACCGGAATGCGGGAACGCGTCACCCTGCTGCGCGGCCAGTTCACCGCCGGGCCGCTACCCGAGGGCGGCTTTCGTGTGGCAGCCCGGCTCCCCCTCCCCGAAGGAGTGCACCTCTCATGACGGTCCGCGTCGTGCTCGCCGACGACCAGCCATTGATCCGCAGCGGTCTGCGCGTCCTGATGGCCGACGCCCCCGACATCGACGTCGTGGGAGAAGCCGGAACCGGCGCCGAAGCGGTCCAACTGGTCCGGGACACCGGGCCCGACGTGGCAGTGATGGACATCCGCATGCCAGGCATGGACGGCATCGAGGCCACCGGGCTGATCACAGCAGCCGCTGGAGCGACGCGCGTCCTTATCCTCACCACGTTCGACGACGACGAGTACATCTACGGCGCGCTCCGAGCGGGTGCGAGCGGATTCCTCGTCAAGGACATGGCACTGGACGACATCCTCGTGGCGATCCGCGTTGTCGCCGCCGGAGACGCCCTGATCGCCCCAAGCGTCACGCGCCGCCTCATCGCAGAGTTCGCCGCCCGCCCCGAACCGGCTCTGCATCCACGACCGGTCGGGAACATCACCGAGCGGGAGCGCGAGGTACTGACCCTCGTCGGACGCGGCATGTCCAACAGCGAGATCGCCACCCACCTCTACATCAGCGTGGCCACGGCGAAGGCACACGTAGCGCGGCTACTCACCAAACTCGAAGCCCGCGACCGAGTCCAACTTGTCATCACCGCCTATGAGACGGGTTTGGTAGCCCCACCTCGCTGAGTATCAAGCACCTCAGTCGCCGAAGCCCGCCAAAAGCGACGTAACACGAACTCTCAACTCTCATAAACGTTCCTTTGCGCGAGCAAGATCAACAATCGGCCGCCGGACCCCGTTCGACACCCGATCGGTTCTCGGAACCCGTTCTCACTCAAAAGAGGGGATGGCCCCCTTATGAGACATGCATTGTGCGAAAAGTCGGGCCCATGACGGACCCTCAGCAGCCCTCGCCAACCGACCGGTCGGACGCCGACGACGTCGAACAGCACGCCTGTCCGAAGTGTGACGCGCAGCCCGGCTCGCCGTGCCGGTCGCGCGGCGGCGCGGTCGCCTCCGCCTACCACACCCGCCGCTTCACCATGGTGCCCCGGCTGAAGAAGACGCTACGGGTGCCGACCCCGGCCGACCGCGGACCGGGCCGGCCGTGGCGGCCGGGCACTCCGCCGCCGGCGCCGATCGACCCGGACCTGCCGAGCGCGGACATCCGCATCGGCTACGCCCGCTGCTCGACCCTCGGGCAGGAACTCGACTCCCAACTCGACGCGCTCAGCAAGCACGGCATCCCGAGGGACAAGATCTTCAGCGAGAAGATCAGCACCCGCGTTCGCGTACGGCCCAAGTTCGAGGAAGCGCTGCGGACCGCGCGGGAGGTCAAGGCGCACGCCCCGCACTGCCGAGTCATCTTCACCGTGTACGAGATGAAGCGCCTCGGCCGCGACGCCGCCGAACTCACCGCGCTCGCCGACCACCTCACCGCCCACGGCCTGGTCCTGGAGATGCTCGCCGGACCCCTGCCCGGCATCTACGACCCCACCGGCCCCGGCAAGCTGCTGTTCGCGTTCTTCGCCGCGATGGCGGAGACCGAGCGGGAGAACATCCGCGAGTCGACCCTGGAGGGGCTCGACACCGCGGCCCGCAAGGGCAAGCATGGCGGCCGGCCCCCGGTCATCACCGACGACATGCTCCACACCGTGCTCCGGCGCCGGGCGCTCGGCGAGTCCGTCGAGCAGATCCAGCCCGACCTGTTCATCCCCACCGGCAAGCGCAAGGGACAGAACCCCTCGGTGGCCAGCATCTACCGGGCGCTCGCCGAACACACCAAGCGCGAGGCATACCCCGAAGCCGTCGAGGCAGCCCACGCCGACTTCGCTGCCCTCCAGGCGGCCGGCGAACTCCCCGGACCCCGCCTTGCTCTCCCTGACCGAGCGTCACTCTGATTACAGAGAGCTACTTGTCACTTCGCCGTAGCTTCGGGAGAACAGGGCCCTGTCCATGAACAACGGAAATTCGCCGGGGCCTTCATCGGCTGCCACGACGACCCCCAAGCTGGGCCTCGGCCTGTCGCGTGATGTAGTCGTTCATGGAGAATTCGAGCTCTCCCCGCTGCTGAAGGCCGTCGGCCGCCCATTGCGACATGCGCTGCTGGGTCTCCGCGTATTGGGTCGTGGCCAGGAAGCGGCCCTGGCTGTCACTGAGGTCGTGCGGGTCCGGTATGCCTGCTCGTTCGTTGATGGTGCGCTTGGCCAGTGCGAGGACCGGCCGGTCGAAGCTCGCGACGCGGCGGGCGAAGGCGTCCACGGTGGCCTCGAATTCCGCATCCGGTATGGCGCGGTTGACGAGCCCGTACAACTCGGCCCGGTCGGCACGGACCTCTTCCGCCCCCAGGACGAGTTCCAGGGCGCGGCTCCGGCCGATCAGGCGCGGCAGGCGTTCCAGCGCGCCCCCGCCGGGCACTGCGCCGAAACCGGCTTCCGGCTGGTGCAGGATCGCCTTCTCCCGGCTGGCGAAGCGGATGTCCAGCGCGAGCGCGAACTCGCATCCGGCGCCGCGGGCCCGACCGCGGAGGGCCGCGATGGTCAGGATCGGCAGGCGCGCGATGCGAGTGGTGAGGTCCGGCCACCGGTGCAGGCCGTTCGGCCGCTCCTCCAGGAAGCCGGACGTATCGCCCAGCAGGTCGAAGTGGGCGATGAAGAAGTCCGGATCGGCGCTCTCGAAGACGACGGTCTTCACGTCGTCGCGGCGTTCCAGCACATCCACGACGTCTTCCAGGGCGGCCAGCACGCCCATGTCGAAGATGTTCACCGGAGGATTGTCGATGGTGGCCCGGATGTAACCCGGTATCGGTTCGGTGAGCCTGATCAGTGAAGTGGAATCTGTCATAGCTCCAGCGTCCTGCGTGGACCGTCCTTGTCAATTCGACGTTCCTGTGACGGCGTCGACCTGGGCGATTCTTCCGTCTGCTCAGGCCGACTCCAGGCAGGAACTCCCCGGCGGTGTCGATCTCTTCGGGTTACGGGACACCGCACAGCACGTCGTTGATCGCGCAGGTCATTTAATACATCAGGGCATCAGGGATAAAGGCGTGATAATGAAATGGGATTCGTTCGTGACCGTGTGTCTCCTCGTCGGCGACATTCATCAAACCTTTGACGGTCATGTTGTCCGGCCTCAAGGGCTCGCGATCGATTCGCTGTCCCGGGCGGCGGTGCCGGGTGCGGACGGGCGGATCGCTGCCCAATGGACTACTTCCCTCGGCAGGGGGCGTACGGCGAGATCTGACGGGCCGCGAGCCGAGGGGAATTGACCGGAACCACTCCAACACCTCCGAGAGGAGGAGGCCGGCGAAGTCCCAGAGATGTCCCACAGATGCCGCCGCATCTCCTTCTGGCCCGCTTCAGCACAGGTCGGACCGGATGCGACGGCATCCGCGTGTCAGATGTCCCGGAAGATCTCGATCTGGGCGCCCACCGAGTTCAGGCGCTCCGCCAGGTCCTCGTAACCGCGGTTGATGACATAGACGTTGCGCAGTACGGACGTACCTTCCGCCGCCATCATCGCCAGCAGGACGACCACCGCGGGGCGCAGCGCCGGTGGGCACATCATCTCGGCGGCGCGCCAGCGGGTCGGGCCCTCCACCAGGACGCGGTGCGGGTCGAGGAGCTGGAGCCGGCCGCCCAGGCGGTTGAGGTCCGTCAGGTAGATGGCACGGTTGTCGTAGACCCAGTCGTGGATCAGGGTCTGGCCCTGGGCCACCGCCGCGATGGCCGCGAAGAACGGCACATTGTCGATGTTCAGTCCCGGGAACGGCATGGGGTGGATCTTGTCGATCGGCGCCTCCAGCTTGGAGGGCCGTACGGTCAGGTCCACCAGCCGCGTACGCCCGTTGTCGGCCGAGTACTCGGTGGTGCGGTCGTGGTCGAGACCCATCTCCTCCAGCACCGCCAGCTCGATCTCCAGGAACTCGATCGGGACCCGGCGGATCGTCAGCTCGGACTCGGTGACCACGGCGGCGGCGATCAGGCTCATCGCCTCGACCGGGTCCTCGGAGGGGGAGTAGTCCACATCCACGTCGATGGACGGCACGCCGTGCACGGTCAGGGTGGTCGTCCCGATGCCCTCGACCTGTACGCCCAGCGCCTCCAGGAAGAAGCAGAGGTCCTGGACCATGTAGTTGGACGAGGCGTTGCGGATGACGGTCGTACCGTCATGGCGCGCGGCGGCCAGCAGGGCGTTCTCGGTGACGGTGTCGCCGCGCTCGGTCAGTACGATCGGCCGGCCGGGCGAGACCGAGCGGTCCACCTGGGCGTGGTAGAGGCCCTCGGTCGCGGCGATGTCCAGGCCGAAGCGACGGAGCGCGATCATGTGGGGCTCGATGGTGCGTGTCCCCAGGTCGCAGCCGCCCGCGTACGGGAGCCGGAAGTTGTCCAGGCGGTGCAGCAGCGGGCCGAGGAACATGATGATGGAGCGGGTGCGGATCGCCGCCTCGGCGTCGATCGCCTCCATGTCCAGCTCGGCGGGCGGCACGATCTCCAGGTCGACGCCGTCGTTGATCCAGCGGGTGCGCACGCCGATGGAGTTCAGGACCTCAAGGAGGCGGAAGACCTCCTCGATGCGCGCCACCCGGCGCAGCACCGTACGGCCCTTGTTGAGCAGCGAGCCGCACAGCAGTGCGACGCACGCGTTTTTGCTCGTCTTGACATCGATCGAACCGGAGAGCCGGCGGCCGCCGACCACCCGCAGATGCATGGGCCCGGAGTAGCCGAGCGACACGATCTCACTGTCGAGCGCCTCACCGATGCGCGCGATCATCTCAAGGCTGATGTTCTGGTTACCGCGCTCAATGCGGTTCACGGCGCTCTGGCTGGTGGCCAGAGCCTCGGCAAGTTGCGTCTGTGTCCAGCCCCGGTGCTGACGGGCGTCGCGGATGAGCTTGCCGATGCGTACGAGGTAGTCGTCTGCCATAGAGGCAGGTTATCTCAGATGTGAGATAGGGGCCGAGCTGGGATATGCCATCCGGGTGACGGCCACCCGGGTGGCCGCCGAGGGCGGCCACCCATGCTCCGATCTTCCGCGCGGAGGGTCGGCCCGGCAACCGTTGCGCCGCCGTACGAGTCCCCGGTGACCTGCGAGATCGCCTGCTCACTGGCCGGGGCGGTCACCCGCTCAGTGACCGCGCCGCTTGCTCGTCGTCTTGCGCCAGCCGAACGGACCCGGCAGGTCCATGGAGGTCGTACGCCGTCCCGTACTGCTGGACGTGTGCCTCGGACCGTGCTTGCCGCCACCGGTGGTGATGGACCAGGAGTGACGGTTGATGTTCAGCCGCACCCCCGGCAGGATGGTGAAACTCTTACGGAATGTGATCGCCATCTGCGCCTCCTCTGTCAGAGGTACGGGTTTCCGCTGAACGCCGATCCATGTCTCCCCATCCGCACCCGTGACGCGTGCGCGACCGGTGAACTGCCCTTCCGGCATGGGGGGTAGGCCCCGGAGGGCGTTGTGAGCGGAGGTCGTCGCGCCCGGAACGGGTCGCCGTGATCGCCGCCGGCGAGCGGAGTCCGGCCCGGTCTCCCGGGCGGCCGTGATCCGAGGAGTGACGCTCAGTGGACGGAGAACCCGCCGTCAACGAAGATCGACTGCCCGGTGATGTAGCCGGAGGCGCGGCTCGCCAGGAAGACCGCCGCGCCGGCGAAGTCCTCGGCCAGCCCGTTCCGTCCGGTCATCGTGCGTGCGGCCAGCGCCGCCACCTTCTCCGGGTCGGACGACAGCCGCTCGTTGAGGGGTGTCATCACAAACCCCGGCACCAGCGTGTTGCAGGTGACTCCGTACGGCGACCACGCCTCGGCCTGGGAACGGGCCAGCGACTCCAGCGCTCCCTTGGAGACACCGTAGGCACCGCTCTGAAGGAACGCCCGATGTGCCTGCTGGGAGGTGATGTGGATGATCCGCCCGAAGCCGCGTTCGGCCATGCCGGGACCGAACCGCTGTCCCAGCAGATACGGCGCCTCCAGGTTCACCGCCATCGTTGTGTCCCACACGTCCTCGCCCAGCTCGCCCATCGGCGGGCGCAGGTTGACCCCGGCGCAGTTGACGAGGATGTCGGGCTCCCCGAATGCCTCGACCGCCCCTTCGGCCGCCGCGCGCGAGCCGTCGCGGGTGCTCAGGTCGGCGCTCACCCAGGCGGCCCGGCAGCCCTGGTCACCGAGTTCACCGGCCGCGGCGGCCAACTCCGCCTCCCCGCGCGCCACCATGACCACACTCGCGCCCGCCCGCGCGAGGGCCTCGGTGACGGCCCGGCCGATGCCGGAACTTCCGCCGGTCACCACGGCGATCCGGCCCTCCAGCGAGAACAGTTCGGACAGATACGCCTGCGGAGTCATGCGCGCACACTACTGCGGTGACGTGTACCTGCCGCTCGTAAGCCCCGAGACACGTGCTCGCTCCCGAACTCGGCGCCTTGCTCTTCCCGCCGAGGCGTCCGCCGGAAAGGCGCCGAGTTCGGGGGCGCGTGGGCCAAGGCCGTCCGTGCCGCGGGCGCTTTCCGGCCCCACGGAACAGAACAAACGCACGGGCCTGGACATGACCGCGCAGGGGGCATGTACTAGAGTTATCTCGACATCGAGATACCTGCGAAGGCGTACCGTGGCCGCCACTCGGTAAGGGTTACCTAACTAAGCCTTACCTTAGCGCATCGACGACGAGTCGTGGCGGCAAGATCGCGGTAGTACGCGCACATTGATGAAGGAGACTGTCGTGTCGGCGAACAGCTTCGACGCCCGCAGCACGCTGCGCGTGGGCGACGAGTCGTACGAGATCTTCAAGCTGGACAAGGTCGAGGGCTCCGCGCGCCTCCCTTACAGCCTGAAGGTGCTGCTGGAGAACCTGCTCCGCACCGAGGACGGCGCGAACATCACCGCCGACCACATCCGCGCCGTCGGCGGCTGGGACTCCCAGGCGCAGCCGAGCCAGGAGATCCAGTTCACCCCGGCGCGCGTGATCATGCAGGACTTCACCGGTGTGCCGTGTGTCGTGGACCTCGCGACCATGCGTGAGGCCGTGAAGGAGCTGGGCGGGGACCCGGCCAAGATCAACCCGCTGGCCCCGGCCGAGCTGGTCATCGACCACTCCGTCATCGCCGACAAGTTCGGCACGCCGGAGTCCTTCGCGCAGAACGTGGAGCTGGAGTACGGCCGCAACAAGGAGCGCTACCAGTTCCTGCGCTGGGGCCAGACCGCCTTCGACGAGTTCAAGGTCGTTCCGCCCGGCACCGGCATCGTCCACCAGGTGAACATCGAGCACCTCGCCCGGACGGTCATGGTCCGCAACGGCCAGGCGTACCCGGACACCCTGGTCGGCACCGACTCGCACACCACCATGGTCAACGGCCTCGGTGTGCTGGGCTGGGGCGTCGGCGGCATCGAGGCCGAGGCCGCGATGCTCGGTCAGCCGGTCTCGATGCTCATCCCGCGCGTGGTCGGCTTCAAGCTGACCGGCGAGCTGCCCGCCGGCACCACCGCCACCGACCTGGTCCTCACGATCACCGAGATGCTGCGCAAGCACGGCGTCGTCGGCAAGTTCGTCGAGTTCTACGGTGAGGGCGTCGCCGCGACCTCCCTCGCGAACCGCGCCACCATCGGCAACATGTCGCCGGAGTTCGGCTCGACCGCCGCGATCTTCCCGATCGACGACGAGACGCTGAAGTACCTGCGTCTGACCGGCCGCAGCGACCAGCAGGTCGCCCTGGTCGAGGCGTACGCCAAGGAGCAGGGCCTCTGGCTCGACCCGGCCGCCGAGCCCGACTTCTCCGAGAAGCTGGAGCTCGACCTCTCCACGGTCGTCCCGTCCATCGCCGGCCCCAAGCGCCCCCAGGACCGCATCATCCTGGCCGAGGCCAAGCAGAAGTTCGCGCAGGACGTCCGCAACTACGTCACCGACGACGAGGAGGCGGGCAAGGAGTCCTTCCCGGCCTCCGACGCGCCCGCCTCCGCCAACGGCGTGCCGACCCGGCCGACCACCGTCACGGCCCCCGACGGCTCGACGTACGAGATCGACCACGGCGCCGTCACCGTCGCCGCGATCACCTCCTGCACCAACACCTCGAACCCGTACGTCATGGTCGCCGCCGCGCTGGTGGCCAAGAAGGCGGTGGAGAAGGGGCTGACCCGCAAGCCGTGGGTCAAGACCACGCTGGCGCCGGGCTCCAAGGTCGTCACCGACTACTTCGACAAGGCGGGTCTCACCCCGTACCTCGACAAGGTCGGCTTCAACCTCGTCGGCTACGGCTGCACCACCTGCATCGGCAACTCGGGACCGCTGCCGGAAGAGGTCTCCAAGGCCGTCAACGAGCACGACCTGGCCGTCACCTCGGTGCTCTCCGGCAACCGCAACTTCGAGGGCCGGATCAACCCGGACGTCAAGATGAACTACCTGGCGTCTCCGCCGCTGGTCGTCGCGTACGCCCTCGCGGGCTCCATGAAGGTGGACATCACCAAGGACGCCCTGGGCATCGACCAGGACGGCAGCCCGGTCTACCTCAAGGACATCTGGCCCACCGAGGCCGAGGTCAACGACGTCGTGGCCAACGCCATCGGCGAGGACATGTTCAACAAGTCCTACCAGGACGTCTTCGCGGGCGACGCCCAGTGGCAGGCGCTGCCGATCCCCACCGGCAACACCTTCGAGTGGGACCCGCAGTCCACCTACGTCCGTAAGCCCCCGTACTTCGAGGGCATGACGATGGAGACCACCCCGGTCGCCGACATCACCGGCGCCCGCGTGCTCGCCAAGCTGGGCGACTCGGTCACCACCGACCACATCTCCCCGGCCGGTGCGATCAAGGCCGACACCCCGGCCGGCACGTACCTCACGGAGCACGGTGTCGAGCGCCGCGACTTCAACTCGTACGGTTCCCGCCGCGGCAACCACGAGGTCATGATCCGTGGCACCTTCGCCAACATCCGCCTGCGCAACCAGATCGCGCCGGGCACCGAGGGCGGCTACACCCGCGACTTCACCGTCGAGGACGGCCCGGTCTCCTTCATCTACGACGCCTCCCAGAACTACCAGGCCGCCGGCACCCCGCTGGTCGTCCTGGCGGGCAAGGAGTACGGCTCGGGCTCGTCCCGCGACTGGGCCGCGAAGGGCACCGCGCTGCTCGGCGTGAAGGCCGTCATCGCCGAGTCGTACGAGCGCATCCACCGCTCGAACCTGATCGGCATGGGCGTGCTCCCGCTCCAGTACCCGGAGGGCGCCTCGGCGCAGTCCCTGGGCCTGACCGGCGAGGAGACCTTCTCCTTCACCGGCGTGACGGAACTGAACAACGGCACCACCCCGCGCACGGTCAAGGTGACCACGGACACCGGTGTGGAGTTCGACGCGGTGGTCCGCATCGACACCCCCGGTGAGGCGGACTACTACCGCAACGGCGGCATCATGCAGTACGTGCTGCGCAGCCTGATCCGCAAGTAGGCCCGGCGCTCACACGGAGGGGCCGTACCCCGCGCGACGCGGGCTACGGCCCCTCCGTGTCTCCGCGCCGTGTTTCCCGGCGCCGGAGTGCTCCGTCAGCTCTGCGGGAGACGCTGGTACCGCAGGTACTCCTCCTGCATGTACCGCGGATAGGCGGGGACGACCGGGCTGCTCACGGCGTCGAGTTCCGCGAGATCCTGTTCGGTCAGCTCCAGTTCGAGAGCTCCCAGGGTCTCGGCGAGCTGCTCCGGCCGCCGGGCGCCGAGAATGACGCTGGTCACGCCGGGCTGTGCGAGCACCCAGGCCACGGCCACCCGCGCCACACCGCTGTTGTGGCGCTCGGCTATGGCCCGCAGACAGTCGATGATGTCGTAGGCCCGGTCCCGGTCCACCGGGGGCCGGTCGGCCTTGCTGCGGCGAGCCGAGGCGTCGGCGGCGCCGTTCCGGTCGAACTTGCCCGACAGCAGTCCGCCCGCGAGCGGGCTGTAGATCAGATGTCCCAGCTCCTGGTCCCTCGCCATGGGCAGGATCTCGGCCTCGATGTCCCGTCCGGCCAGGGAGTAGTACGACTCCAGGGCCGCGAACCTGGCCAGTCCCCGGCGCTCGGAGATGCCCAGCGCCTTCATCGTCTGCCAGGCGGTGAGATTGCTCGCGCCGATGTAGCGGACCTTGCCCTGACGCACGGCGTCGTCGAGCGCGGTCAGCGTCTCCTCCAGCGCGGTCAGCGAATCGAAGGTGTGTATCTGATACAGGTCGATGTAGTCGGTGTTCAGTCTGCGCAGGCTGTTCTCCAGCCCCCGCATGACGGCCAGCCGGCTCAGCCCCACGTCATTGGGGCCCGGCCCCATGCGCGAGGCGAGCTTGGTGGTCAGCACGACGTCGCTGCGGCGGGAGCCCAGCAGCTTGCCGAGGATCTCCTCGCACTCACCGTCGCCGTATCCGTCGGCGGTGTCGATGAGATTGACACCGGCGTCGAGAGCCGTGCCGAGGATCTTGTCCGACTCCTCCAGCGGAAGCGCTCCGACCAGGCCCCAGATGGGGTGATCGGGCGGGCCGCCGAAGGTCATCGTCCCCAGCGAGATCGCTGACACATAGACGCCGGTGCTGCCGAGCTGTCGGTACTCCACGGTTGCTCCCTGCTGTAGTCGACCGCGCACGTCCAGTGACCCCGTCCGGTGACGTGACGTGACGTGACGCGCCGGTGCGCGCCGCGCGCCGATCGCGCGCGGGGCCCTCAACGTAACATTCGATCGAACACAGTGTCCGACAGGATGTCCGACGTGCGGGCGGGAGCGGCCGGTGGACCGGCGGGACAGCCCTTAGAATCCCGGCATGCCTTCGATCACCCGCGCTCCTTCCCCCGGTCCAGAACGCCGCAGTGTGGTCGAGGCCCAGGTGATCGCGGCGGTGGAGCGGCTGCTGGCTCAGGGAATGAGCTTCACGGAGATCAGCGTGCAGCGGATCATCACCGAGGCGGACATCGCGCGCTCCACCTTCTATGTGCATTTCCGCGACAAGTCGGACCTGCTGTCCCGGCTCGCGGACACGCTCAGGGAGAGCCACTTCACCATGGGCGTGGTCTGGGAGCCGACGGGCCCCTCCGGCGGAGTCGACCGCCTTGCCCAGGTGTTCGAGGAAGTCATCGCCTCGCACCGGAAGCACTTCACCGTGCTGTCGGCGATCAGCGAGATCGCGGCCTACGATCCCGCCGTACGCGATTTCTACACCTCGGACCTCGACGACTTCGAGAACCGGGTCATCGAGGTGCTGCGCGCGCAGCAGAGCGCGGGCCGCACCCCCGCCGATCTTGATCCGGTCGCCGCGAGCCGGGTGATCGTCTGGGGCGGCGAACAGGCGATCGCCCATCACATCGGTGTCGACGACGGCAGTGGCGACGCGGCCTTCGCCCGCGAGCTCGCCCGGATCTGGTGGTACGGCGCCTACAGCCGCCCGGCGGAGGACTGACCGGAGCCCCCACCGCGCGGAAGCCGACAGGGCCACCGGCGCGCGCCGGTGGCCCTGTCAGCGATCAACGACCGTGGACTACCTGAGGAGTTCCACCTCCGCCAGTGCCGACGGTTCCGTGCTCACCAGGCGGTACTTGGCGTATGTGCCCGGCTTTGCCACGGTGAACACCCGGGTCTGCTTGTCCCAGGCGAAGGACTGACCGGACCGGGTGTCCAGCGTCTTCCAGGCCGAGCCGTCGGCGGAGCCCTGGAGCACCCAGCCGCCCGGCGCCCGGTCCGCCGCCGACGATGTCAGCGTGTACTGGACGGCGCGGGTCGCCGAGGCGACCGGCAGGTCCACCGACTCGACGGGCGCCTCCGTGCGGGAGGAGTTGTCGAAGAGCGGGCCCGACGCGGTCAGCGCGTCGGCGCGGGGCGCCGGGACCTGGTCGTCCTTGGTGATGGAGACCGGCGCCGCGTCCTTGCCGGTGCCCCAGGACGACGGCTTGGAGCCCATCGCGAACTCCAGCGTGGCGCCGTGTTCGAGCAGGTCGTGCGGGAGCGCCGTGGAGTTCCAGGACTTGCCGTTGACCTTCAGCCCCTGGACATAGATGTTCTTGGCGCTGTTCCTGGGGGCCTTGACGACCAGCTTGCGGCCGTTCTCCAGATGTACCGTCGCCTTGGTGAAGAGCGGTGAGCCGATCGCGTACTCACCGCTGCCCATCACCAGCGGATAGAAGCCCAGCGCGGAGAAGAGGTACCAGCCCGACTGCTCACCGTTGTCCTCGTCGCCGTGGTAGCCCTGGCCTATCTCGCTGCCGGTGTAGAGACGGGAGAGGACCTCGCGGACCTTCTCCTGGGTCTTCCAGGGCTGCGACGCCGCGTCGTACATGTACGCGACATGGTGGGCGACCTGGTTGGAATGGCCGTACATGCCCATCCGTACGTCGCGCGCCTCGGTCATCTCATGGATGATCCCGCCGTACGAGCCGGCGAACTCCGACGAGGCGGTCTCGGGCGTCGAGAAGTAGGTGTCCAGCTTCTTCGCCAGACCCGACCGGCCGCCGTAGAGATTGGCGAGACCGCGGCTGTCCTGGACCGCCGTGAACGCGTATCCCCAGCCATTGGTCTCGGTGTAGTCGTAGCCCCATACGCGCGGGTCGTACTGGTCCGACGGGACCCGCCAGTCGCCCTTCAGGTCCCGCCCCTGGAAGAAGCCGGCCTTCGAGTCGAAGAGCGAGACGTAGTTCTGCGCGCGGTTGAGGAAGTACTCCGACTCCTCCTTGTAGCGCTCCTTCTTGGTCTTCTTGTAGAGCGCCTGGCCCATCTTCGCCAGGCCGTAGTCGTTGAGATAACCCTCCAGCGACCAGGACAGGCCCTCGTGGGTCTCGGTGGAGGCGTAGCCGGTGAAGGGCGAGGTCTCCATGCCCTTGCGGCCGACTCCCGAACTGGGCGGCGCCACCGTCGCGTTCTTCAGCGCGGCCTCGTACGCCGCCTCGGCGTCGAAGTCGACGCCCTTGACATAGGCGTCCGCGAACGCCACGTCCGAGCTGGTGCCGGTCATCAGGTCGGCATAGCCCGGCGAGGACCAGCGGGAGATCCAGCCGCCGTCCTTGTACTGCTGCACAAAGCCGTCAACCAGCTTGCCCGCCTTCTTCGGAGTGAGGAAGGAGTAGGCCGGCCAGGTGGTCCGGTAGGTGTCCCAGAAGCCGTTGTTGACGTACATCTCGCCGTCGACGATCTTCGCACCCGTCTGCGTCGGGGTGTTCGGGCCGGTCCCCGCCGAGAACGGGCTCGCGTACTGCTGCTTGGGACGGGACTTCGTGCCGGTGTTCTCGAAACCGGAGTTGGGATACAGGTAGAGCCGGTAGAGGCTGGAGTAGAGCGTGGTGAGCTGGTCGTGGTCCGCGCCCTCGACCTCCACCTTGCCCAGCAGGCCGTCCCACGCGGTCCGCGCCTGGTTCTGGACCTGGTCGAAGCGGCGGGCGGCCGGGATCTCGTCGGCGAGGTTCTTCTTCGCCTGGTCGACGCTGATCAGCGAGGTCGCCAGGCGCAGGGTGACGGTCCTGTCCTTGCCGGCGTCGAAGCGGAGATACCCCGTGACATCCGGGCCGCCGCCGCCGGTGAGCCTGCCGCTCGCCGTGACGGACGCGTCGAAGACGCCGTATACGAAAAGCCGCGTCGCTCCCGTCGAAAGACCGCTCTTGACGTCCGAGAAACCGGTGAAGGAACGGGTCTCCGGATCGAGGGTCAGCCCGCCGGCATTCGTGATGTTGTCGAATATGACGCTTGCGTCCTCACCCGGATAGGTGAAGCGCATCATCGCCGCGTGGTCGGTCGGGGTCATCTCGGCCTTGAGACCGTTCTCGAACGTCACACCGTAGTAGTGCGGCTTCGCCGTCTCGTTCTCGTGCCGGAAGGGCAGCGCCCGTGCCGTGCGGGAGGCGTCGGGCGTACCCGGGGCCACCGACGGCATCACCTGGAAGGTCTGCCGGTCGCCCATCCAGGGGCTCGGCTCATGGCTGGCGCTGAACGCCTGCACAGTCGGCAGGTTGTCGGCATTGTTGGCGCGGGCGTACTCGTACAGCCAACTGTCGGAACCGGCGTTGGTCACCGGCGTCCAGAAGTTGAAGCCGTTCGGGACCGCCGTGGCCGGGAAGGTGTTGCCGCGGGAGAAGGAACCGCTGGAGTTGGTGCCGCGGACGGTGGACGCGTAGTCCGCGAGGTGCGCGAGCCGCTTCTCCGGTGCCTTCGGCGCCAGGGTGATGTCGTCGATCCAGCCCTGGAAGCTCGCGGGGCCCTTCGGCGAGTCGTACGCCACCAGGATCCGGTCGACGGTCTTGCCGGCCGCGACCGACCCGATCCGGGAGTCGACCTGGTTCCACTGGTTGACGTAGAGCTGCTTGGCGGCGCCCTGGCCCTGCGGGGTCAGCAGCCCGCCGTGGGAGTCGAGGGCCTTCAGGTCACTCAGATAGGTGCCGTCGGTGAAGGCGAGGTCGACCGCGACATTGGTGGCCGGGTAGTTCAGATCCGTCTCCGGGAGGGAGGGGTAGATCCGGTACGAGAGCGCGGTGTCGCGCCGCACGGCCGTGTTCACGTCGAAGACCTTGTTGTACGAGTACGCGCGCCCGTCAGGCGTGTGCGTACCGGCGTACTTCAGCGCCTTCTTGCCGGTGAATCCGACGCTGGACTTGGCGGTGGGGGAGCCGGACGGGCCGCGGTCCACCTGGGTGCGCATGTCCTGCGGGGCCGGGGCCTCCGTGTCACCGTTCGAGAACTGGACGTCGGCCAACTGGGTCGCGTCCGTACCGCCGTTGTTCGCGGTGATGTCCAGCCGGTAGTGCTGGTAGGCGGTGGACCCGGCTATGTCGTAGGACTTGGTCTGGAAGCGCTCCCCGAAGGTCTCGCCCTTCCTGGTGTCCAGGTCCTTCCACTCCTTGCCGTCGGCGGAGCCCTGGAGCGTCCAGTCCCTGGGGTCGCGCTCCGCGTGATCGTTCGCCGAGGTCAGCGCGTACGTCACGACCTTGACCGGTGCGTCCAGATCGAACTCGATCCAGGCGGTCCGCTCGAACGCCAGCCACTTCGTGGCCGACTGGACATCGACCAGGTTCTCCTTGGTCTCGCCACCGCCCGTGTTCTCGTCGCTCGCGCGCAGATCCACGACCTTGTCGGTGACATTGCCCGGAATTCCGGCGGTGAAGCCGCCATCGACACCGGATGCCCGCTTGTCGCCCCGGGGCCCCACTTCGACGGTGTTGCGCCAGTCCGGCTGAGGTTCGTCTTCCTCGAAAGAGGAGGTGAATTCCTTTTCCGCCGGGCGGGGTTGGCTGGGTTGTGCTATAGCGGCGGACTGGGCAGTCACGACAAGCAGCGAAGCGGCCGCCACCAGGGCGGCCGTATGCCATTGTCTGCGCCGGGCGCGGGTTCTCTGCTGCATACGAGCCATTCCTCCTGCGTAATCAGTTGGACAACGTTGTCAAACGTGAGCGCAGGGTCCAGTAGGAAGCAAGTGTGCAGTGGTGTCAAGGGTATTGGAGAGGTCACGCGGGGTCCGAGTGCCAGAATCGGTCATTCCGGAGAAGCCGAGACGGTCGAATGAGTACACACCGGCCCAGATATCCGCGAGGTCTCAACTAGGGAAAGACTGCTGTCCAAACCTGCTTTCGATCTTGCTCAGTTGACGGGAAGTGGACTATACCTGTCGGCGTCAGCCCCTGGCGTTTACCGAGGCGGCGGACCAGGGGGCAGGGACGGCGGGGGAGGGCTCTGCCCGCCCTTGGCCGGTTCCATTCAGGCAGTTCTCCCCCTGTGATCGATCAAGCGACGTATTCGAGCACGGCAATCCTGCACCACCCAGCTTCATTTGACCGCGGTGGCGGGGCCCTTCGCCTCAGGCGAGAAGGACGGGCGACCGGTACACCGCCTGAGTCCTGGAGAAGGCGAGGACTTGAGCATGGGATCCACCTCCGCTCAGAGCAACGAGGGCCTTGGCCGTCGCGATGTGATCAAGCGTTCTGCCGCGATCGGCCTGATCACCGTCCCGACGATGAGCTTCCTGGCCTCGTGTGCGAGCAGTGACAGCGGGACTGACCAGAAGGTCGAAAAAGGGAAGACGTCCGGGAAGAACCCGCTCGGGGTGAACGAGACCGCGCCGCTCGACTTCGTCCTGTTCGACGGCGGATTCGGCACCGAGTACGCCACCGACGCCGTCAAGCAGTACACGAACGCCTTCCCGAAGGCGAAGGTGAAGTTCACCCCGACCCAGAAGATCCAGTCCGAGCTCCAGCCCCGCTTCAACGGCGGCACCCCGCCCGACCTGATCGACAACTCGGGCGCCGAGCAGATGGACATGGGCGTTCTCGTCGGCAAGAAGCAACTCGCCGACCTCACACCCCTGATGGACGCCCCGTCGTTCGACGACCCGAACAAGAAGGTCCGTGACACGCTGCGCCCCGGTGTCCTGGAGATGGGCCAGTTCGACGGCGACCCGGTGTGGATCATGTACTACGCCTACACCGTGTACGGCGTGTGGTATTCGCAGACCGCCCTGGACAAGCTCGACGCGGAGTACCCCGAGGACTGGGACGCGATGCTGGCCCTCTGCGAGAAGGCCAAGAAGAAGGGCATCGCCGGCTGGACGTACGCCGGCAAGTACCCGTACTACCTCCCGTTCTCGCTCTACCCGTTCATCGGCAAGATCGGTGGCCGCGAGGTCCTCGACGCCATCGACAACCTGGAGCCCAACGCCTGGAAGCACCCGGCTGTGAAGTCCGCCTTCGAGGCGTACTACGAGCTGTTCAAGAAGGGCTACATCCTCAAGGGCACGCCCGGCATCGACCACACCCAGTCGCAGACCGCGTGGACCGAGGGCAAGGCGCTGTTCCTCCCGAACGGCTCCTGGGTGGAGAACGAGGCGGCGAAGACCACGCCGAAGGACTTCCAGATGAAGGTCGCCGCGCCGTCCAGCCTGGACAGCTCGGACAAGCTTCCGTTCGGGACCATCTGGGCGTCCGGCGGTGAGCCCTTCATCGTCCCGGCGAACGCCAAGAACCCCGACGGCGGCATGGAGCAGCTCCGCATCATGCTGAGCGAGGCGTCGTCGAAGAACTTCACCACCAAGGTGAAGTCGCTGAGCGCCTTCAACGGCGGCACCGACGGTCTGACGCTCTCCACCGCGCTGCAGTCCGGTGTGGACGCGCTGACCAAGGCCGGCTCCAATGTGCTGAACCCGAGGCTCCAGGACTGGTACGTCGCACTCCAGAAGGAGAAGATCGGCGTCGGCGCGCTCGGCGAGATGATGGCCGGTCGCATCACTCCGGCCGAGGCCATCAAGAAGTGCCAGGAGTACGCGGACGCGGCGGCCAAGGACGACTCCATCAAGCACTACAAGCACCAGTAGGAGCGGAAGCGGCCGGAAGCCCCGCCGGGGCTTCCGGTGCCCCCCAAGGCAGCGCGGCGGCACCCGCCGGAGATTCGGGGTCGGGAGACATGCAACACGGCAAGTACCGGTTTATCGTGGGCTTTCTGGTCGTCCCACTGGCGATGTACGCACTGTTCGTCATTTGGCCGTTCATCCAGTCCATCTACTACTCGTTCACCGACTGGACCGGTCTCAGCCCGGACTTCACGATGGTCGGCTTCGGCAACTACACGCGGATGCTCGACGACGACACCTTCTGGAGCTCCCTCCAGCACAGCCTGACCTTCGCGCTGCTGCTCCCGGTGGTGGTGCTCGGCCTGGCGCTGTTCTTCGCGTTCATGCTGAACGTCGGCGGCCGCCGACGGAAGGGAGCCGCCGTCGCGGGCGTCCGCGGCTCCTCCTTCTACAAGATCGTGTACTTCTTCCCGCAGGTGCTCTCGATCGCCATCGTCGCGCTGCTCTTCCAGTTCGCGTACAACCCGAACAGCGGCGCCATCAACTCCGCGCTCGGCGCGGTCGGCCTGGACAGTGTGCAGCCCGAGTGGCTGGGGGACCCGGATCTCGCGCTGTGGTGCGTGATGGCCGTCCTGGTGTGGAGCCAGGTCGGTTTCTTCGTGGTCCTCTTCTCCGCGGGCATGGCCTCCATCCCCAAGGACTTCTACGAGGCGGCGCTGCTGGACGGCGCGAGCCGGGTCACGACCTTCTTCCGTATCACCCTGCCGCTGCTGTGGGACACCGTGCAGTCGGGCTGGGTCTACATGGGCATCCTCGCCCTGGGCGCGGAGTCCTTCGCGGTCGTCCAGATCATGACCGTGGGACCGGGCGGACCGGCCGACTCCACCAATGTCCTGATCCTGTTCGTCTACCAGAAGGCGTTCCGGGACGGTCAGGCGGCCTATGCGACCACGATCGGTGTCGCCCTCCTCGTTGTCACGCTGGCTTTCTCCGCCATTGTGATGCGGCTGGGTCGACGTGAGCGGCTGGAGTTCTGATGAAGACCACTGACACCCCTCCGCCGGCCGGCGCCGTGGAGCCGCGGCCCGTCGTGGCGAAGAAGGACGACTCCGCTCCGGCGGTGAAGAAGAGCGGCGGCGTCCTCAACGTCTTCTCGCACGGCGTCCTCGTCATCTGGGCCGTACTGGTCGTGCTGCCGCTGCTGTGGGCGGTGATGACGTCGTTCAAGGACGACAGGTCCATCTTCACCTCGCCGTGGTCGCTGCCCGACACGCTGCACTTCGACAACTGGTCGCGGGCCTGGACGCAGGCGCACATGAGCGACTACTTCCTCAACACCGTCCTGGTGGTGGCCGGTTCACTGGCGGGCACGCTGCTGCTCAGCTCGATGGCCGCCTATGTGCTGGCGCGCTTCGAGTTCCCCGGGAACCGCTTCATCTACTACCTGTTCGTCGGCGGGATGAGCTTCCCGGTCATCCTCGCCCTGGTCCCGCTGTTCTACGTGATGAACAACCTGGGCCTGCTGAACTCCATCCACGGTCTGATCCTCGTCTACATCGCCTACTCGCTGCCGTTCTCGGTCTTCTTCCTCACCGCGTTCTTCCGGACGCTGCCCACCTCGGTGGCGGAAGCGGCGATCATCGACGGTGCCTCGCACACCAGGACGTTCTTCCAGGTGATGCTGCCGATGGCGAAGCCGGGCCTGATCAGTGTCGGCATCTTCAACTTCCTCGGCCAGTGGAATCAGTACCTGCTGCCCACGGTGCTGAACACCGACCCGGACCACAAGGTGCTCTCCCAGGGCCTTGTGCAGCTCGCCGTCAGCCAGGGCTACAAGGGCGACTGGTCCGGTCTCTTCGCCGGCCTGGTGATGGCCATGCTGCCGGTGCTCGCCGCCTACATCATCTTCCAGCGCCAGGTGGTCGCCGGTCTTACGGCCGGAGCGCTGAAGTAGCTGATTTCCGATCAAAAGGCCGCTATAGCGATAAAACGGACGAACCGTCCACCTGCTCCGGCCGGCGGACGGTTCGCCGTGTTCCGAAATCCCTGGTCCGACGTGTGCCGAGGTCGCTCATCCGTAGCCGTACTCGCTCAAGGTCTTGACGGGGAGGTGCCCGAAAGGCTGAGCTTAGGGTTCACAAGTTGGAGAGACGTCGGGGTCTCATTGGCGCGACCCCGGCCGGGGGCGGCGGTCGTGCCGTCTGCCAAGGGCGGGAGTGGATGAGTTCGTGGAGACTCCAGGGTCGCAGTCGTCGCTGCACCGGGCCAACCTCGAGCGGGTCGTACGCGCCGTGCGCATGGCCGGTTCGCTCACCCAGGCGGAGATCGCCCGCGGCACGGGACTGTCGGCGGCCACGGTCTCCAACATCGTCCGCGAACTGAAGGACGGCGGCACCGTCCAGGTCACGCCCACCTCGGCGGGCGGACGCCGGGCCCGCAGCGTCTCGCTCAGCGCCGACGCCGGCATTGTCGTCGGGGTCGACTTCGGCCACACCCACCTGCGGGTGGCCGTCGGCAATCTCGCCCACCAGGTGCTGGTGGAGGAGTCCGAGCCCCTCGACGTCGACGCCTCGTCCGCGCAGGGCTTCGACCGGGCCGAGGAGCTGGTCGAGCGGCTGATCGTGAGCACCGGGGTCAGCCGTCAGAAGGTGATAGGTGTCGGCCTCGGGGTCCCGGGCCCGATCGATGTCGAGTCGGGCACGCTCGGCTCCACCTCGATCCTGCCTGGCTGGACCGGGATCAACCCCAGCGACGAGCTGGCCGGCCGGCTGGGCGTGCCGGTGTACGTCGACAACGATGCCAATCTCGGCGCCCTCGGCGAGCTGGTCTGGGGAAGCGGCCGCGGGGTCAGGGACCTGGCGTACATCAAGGTCGCCAGCGGAGTCGGCGCCGGCCTGGTGATAGACGGTCATATCTACCGGGGCCCCGGGGGTACGGCCGGTGAGATCGGCCACATCACCCTGGACGAGTCGGGCCCGGTCTGCCGGTGCGGCAACCGCGGCTGCCTGGAGACCTTCACGGCGGCCCGCTATGTCCTGCCGCTGCTCCAGTCCAGCCACGGCGCCGATCTCTCCATGGAGCGGGTCGTGCAGCTCGCCAGGGACGGCGACCCGGGCTGCCGCAGGGTCGTCGCCGATGTCGGCCGGCACATCGGCAGCGGCGTGGCGAATCTGTGCAACCTCTTGAACCCCAGCCGGGTGGTGCTGGGCGGGGATTTGGCGGAGGCTGGTGAGCTGGTGCTCGCGCCGATACGGGAGTCTGTCTCCCGGTACG
This sequence comes from Streptomyces sp. NPDC006923, assembly GCF_040635655.1. Taxonomy (NCBI): domain Bacteria; kingdom Bacillati; phylum Actinomycetota; class Actinomycetes; order Kitasatosporales; family Streptomycetaceae; genus Streptomyces; species Streptomyces sp. NPDC006923. Next base: position 581,415 of record NZ_JBEYIF010000002.1, on the reverse strand, counting down.
CGATCCCGAGCGCGGCACGGCAGCTCTCGGTCCTTCCCGGAGCGCTCGGCGGGCGCGCCGAAGTGCTTGGGGCGCTCGCCCTGGTGCTGAGCGAAATGGGCGATTCGACCCTTTTGGATGGTGTCATTCCAGCCGCGACACCCGCCTTCACTTAGATAACGAATGGCACCGTTGTCATCTCGTTAAGGATTTACTCCTTGACGCTGACCCCGGAGCCGAGTTGACTTCCAGCCACCTCGGCCGCAACGACGCGGCCTCGTCAGGGAGGTTTTTGAAGTGAACGCAAGCATGCGTCGTGCTGCCGTGGCCGCCGCCGCCACCGCGATGGCTGTCTCTCTCGCCGCCTGTGGGAGCGCCAAGGAGTCGGGCGACAAGGCCGACGGGCCGAAGAAGGACAACTCCTCCGGTGACATCAGCATCGGTCTGCTCCTTCCGGAGAACCAGACCGCCCGGTACGAGAAGCTCGACAAGCCGCTCTTCGAGAAGAAGGTCAGCGAGCTCACCGACGGCAAGGCGAAGGTGATTTACGCCAACGCCAAGCAGGACGCGACCACCCAGAGCCAGCAGGTCGACACGATGATCACCAACAAGGTCGACGTGCTGGTCGTGGACGCGGTGGACTCCAAGGCGATCGCCGGCTCGATCAAGCGGGCCAAGGACGCCGGCATACCCGTCGTCGCGTACGACCGTCTCGCCGAGGGCCCGATCGACGCCTACACCTCCTTCGACAACGAAGCGGTCGGCAAGGCCCAGGGCACGGCCCTCCTTGAGGCGCTGGGCTCGAAGGCCAAGAGCGGCGACATCGTCATGATGAACGGCGCCATCACCGACCCGAACGCCGCGCTGTTCAAGAAGGGCGCGCTCTCCGTCCTCGAGGGCAAGGTGAACATCGGCAAGCGCTACGACACCAAGGAGTGGAAGCCGGAGAACGCCAACGCCAACATGGAGGGCGCGATCTCCGCCCTGGGCAAGGACAAGATCATCGGCGTCTACTCCGCCAATGACGGCATGGCCGGCGGTATCATCACCGCCCTCAAGGCCGCCGGCTTCACCAAGCTCCCGCCGGTCACCGGCCAGGACGCCGAGCTCGCCGGTGTGCAGCGCATCGTCTCGGGCGAGCAGTTCATGAGCGTCTACAAGTCCTACCCGCAGGAGGCCAGCGTCGCCGGCGAGATGGCCGTCGCGCTCGCCAAGGGTGAGAAGCTCGACTCCATCGCCAAGGACAGCGTCGACAGCCCGACGACCAAGGGTGTCCCGTCGGTGATCGTGCCCGTCGTCTCGCTGACGAAGGCCAACATCAACGACACCGTCCTCAAGGACGGCATCTACACGGTCGACGAGATCTGCACCCCGCAGTACAAGGCCGCCTGTGACGCGGCCGGTGTGAAGTAGGTCTCCTCTCCCGGGTCCGCCCGGAGAGCCGGGTCCGCCCGGCGACCCGGGCACCGTGAAGCCTGTCCGGCACCTCGCCCATCAACAGCCCCGCAGCCGGGGCGGGGTGCCGGACGGAACGCGTCACCTCGGCAGCCGGACCGCGTGTGTCACGCGGCCGGCGCCCCCGTTCTCTTCTGCTCAACCTCCGCGCCTCTCCCCCTGGCGCGGCATCCCCGCCGGTCAGGCGGCGAAGGAGATGGTTCATGTGACCGCTACGCCCGTGTTGGCGTTGCGAGGGGTCTCCAAGCGATTCGGTGCCGTCCAGGCGCTCACCGACGTAGAGCTTGAGGTCCACGCCGGTGAAGTGCTCGCCCTGGTGGGCGACAACGGCGCCGGTAAATCAACGCTGGTGAAGACCATCGCCGGTGTGCACCCCATCGATGACGGTGTCATCGAGTGGGAAGGCAAGCCCGTCTCGATCAACAAGCCGCACGACGCCCAGAGCCTGGGTGTCGCGACCGTCTACCAGGACCTCGCGCTGTGCGACAACATCGACGTCGTCGGCAATCTCTACCTGGGCCGTGAACTCCGTAGCTGGGGTGTGCTCAACGAGGTCGAGATGGAGCGCCGCTCGCGCGAGCTGCTCACGACGCTGTCGATCCGTATCCCGAGTGTCCGTATCCCGATCGCCTCGCTCTCCGGCGGTCAGCGCCAGACCGTGGCGATCGCCCGGTCCATGCTCGGCGAGCCCAAGCTCGTCATCCTCGACGAACCGACCGCGGCCCTGGGTGTCGAACAGACCGCCCAGGTGCTCGACCTCGTCGAGCGGCTCCGGGAGCGCGGCCTCGCCGTGCTTCTCATCAGCCACAACATGGCGGACGTCAAGGCCGTCGCGGACAAGGTGGCCGTCCTCAGGCTGGGCAGCAACAACGGTGTCTTCGATGTCGCGTCCACCTCGCAGGAAGAGATCATCGCCGCCATCACCGGTGCCACGGACAACGCCGTGACCCGCCGTGCGTCGCGCAACGCGGAGGTTCAGAAGTGAGTATCGACAAGGCCTCCACGCCCGTCGACCAGGGTGCGGCCCCGGTCGACGCCCCGGCCGCGGCGGACGGCGCGGTCACCGTGGTCGACCCCCGGCTGCTCGTGCGTGAGCAGGGATTCGCCGGTTACATCTCGGAGTTCAAGCGCAAGATCCGCGCCGGTGACCTGGGCTCCATACCGGTCATCATCGGCCTGATCATCATCTGCGTGGTCTTCCAGAGCCTCAACTCGAACTTCCTGACCGCGGGGAACATCAGCAACATCTCCGTCGCCATGGTCGGTACGGGCATGATCGCCGTCGGCATCGTCTTCGTGCTGCTGCTCGGCGAGATCGACCTGTCGGTCGGCTCGGTCAGCGGTGTGTCCGGGGCGCTCGTCGCCGTACTGAGCGTCAGCCACGGCATGAACGAGTGGCTGGCCCTGGTGATCGCCATCGTCAGCGGCGCGGTGATCGGCGCGGTCCACGGCTTCTTCTTCGCCCGGGTCGGCGCGCCCGCGTTCGCCGTCACCCTGGCGGGTCTGCTCTTCTGGCTCGGCTTCATGCTCCAGATCCTCGGTGACAACGGCACCATCAACCTGGACTCCGAAGGCGTGGTCGCCAAGCTGACCACCTACTACTTCTCGGACGTCGCGGTCGCCTACGGCGTCGCCGTCGTCGCGGTCGTGGTGTTCTTCGCCACGTCCTTCCTGGAGAACCGCCGCCGCGAGGCGGCCGGTGTGCCGTCCCGTCCGCTCAGCGAGATCGTGCTGCGCACCGCCGTCCTCGCGGTCGTGGCCCTCGCCGCGGCGTTCATGTTCAACCAGTACAAGGGCCTGCCGCTGGCACTGCTCATCTTCCTCGTGGTGCTGGTGCTGACCGACTTCGTGCTGCGCCGCACCACGTACGGCCGCAAGGTCTTCGCGCTCGGTGGCAGCGTCGAGGCGTCCCGCCGCGCCGGTATCAATGTCACGATGATCCGGATCTCGGTCTACGCGATCGCCGGTACGTTCGCCGCCATCGGCGGTCTCTTCCTGGCCTCCAAGATCGCCGCCGCCAACCAGGGCGCCGGCACCGGCGACCTGCTGATGAACGCCATCGCGGCGGCCGTCATCGGTGGCACCAGCCTCTTCGGCGGCCGGGGCCGCACCTGGAACGCGCTTCTCGGTGTCATGGTCATCGTCTCGATCCAGTACGGACTGGCCCTGGAGGGCGTCGGCACCCCCGTGGTGTACATGATCACCGGTGGTGTGCTGCTCGCCACGGTCGTCATCGACTCCGTCAGCCGGAAAACCCAGAAGACCGCGGGTCGCGCCTGACCGCGGTTCCGCGGGCCGTGCCCGGCACCCGACCCTGGGGTGCCGGGCACGGCTGCGTTCCGGGTGACGTCAATATGACGTACCTACAGCCGATCGGGTGACGTACAACGCACCGCCCCCTGACGGGGCACGCGAACAGAACATTAGACTCTGCGGATCGGCAGGCTCGACGAGCTCAAACGCAAGGAGGCACGGGTGGCGTTGCTGACCCACATCAGGGGACCACGCGATCTGGACCGGCTCGGCCCGGAGCAGCTTGAGCAGTTGGCCGGAGAAATCCGGTCATTTCTCGTCGACGCGGTCTCCAAGACCGGCGGCCACCTCGGACCCAATCTCGGTGTCGTCGAGCTGACCATCGCCCTGCACCGTGTCTTCGACTCCCCGAAGGACAAGGTCCTCTTCGACACGGGCCACCAGTCGTACGTACACAAACTGCTCACCGGCCGTCAGGACTTCTCCAAGCTGAAGAGCAGGGGCGGCCTGTCCGGCTATCCGTCCCGTGCCGAGTCCGACCACGACATCATCGAGAACTCGCACGCCTCCACCGTGCTGGGCTGGGCCGACGGCTTCGCCAAGGCCAACCAGGTCCTGAAGAAGGACGACCACGTGGTCGCGGTGATCGGTGACGGCGCGCTGACCGGAGGGATGGCCTGGGAGGCGCTGAACAACATCGCCGCCGCCAAGGACCGCCCGCTCGTCATCGTCGTCAACGACAACGAGCGTTCGTACGCGCCGACCATCGGCGGGCTCGCCAACCATCTCGCCACCCTGCGGACCACCGACGGCTATGAGCGGTTCCTGGCCCGCGGCAAGGACCTCCTGGAGCGCACCCCGGTCGTCGGCAGGCCCCTCTACGGCACCCTGCACGGCGCCAAGAAGGGCCTCAAGGACTTCATCGCCCCGCAGGGCATGTTCGAGGACCTCGGTCTGAAGTACGTCGGCCCGATCGACGGCCATGACATCGAGGCCCTGGAGTCCGCGCTGCTGCGCGCCAAGCGCTTCGGCGGTCCCGTCATCGTGCACTGCCTCACCGAGAAGGGCCGCGGCTACCAGCCCGCCCTGCTGGACGAGGCGGATCGTTTCCACGCCGTCGGCAAGATCCATCCCGACACCGGGCTGCCCATCGCCTCCTCGGGCGTCGACTGGACCTCCGTCTTCGGCGAGGAGATGGTCAAGCTCGGGACGGAGCGCCCGGACATCGTCGCGATCACGGCGGCCATGCTCCAGCCGGTCGGTCTCGACAAGTTCGCCAAGGCGTTCCCCGACCGGGTGTACGACGTCGGGATCGCGGAGCAGCACGGCGCGGTCTCGGCGGCGGGCCTCGCCACCGGCGGTCTGCACCCGGTCTTCGCCGTGTACGCCACCTTCCTCAACCGCGCCTTCGACCAGGTCCTGATGGATGTCGCGCTGCACCGCTGCGGTGTGACGTTCGTCCTCGACCGTGCCGGTATCACCGGCACGGACGGCGCCTCGCACAACGGCATGTGGGACATGTCCGTCCTCCAGTGCGTGCCCGGCCTGCGGATCGCGGCGCCGCGCGACGCCGACCAGGTCCGTGCCCAGCTCCGCGAGGCGGTGGAGATCGACGACGCCCCGACCGTGGTCCGCTTCTCCAAGGGCGCGGTCGGCCCGGCGGTCGCCGCCGTCGGCTGCGTCGGCGGTGTCGATGTGCTGCGCAAGGCGGAGGAGGGCGCCGCGGACGTCCTGCTGGTCTCCGTCGGCGCGCTCGCTCCGATGTGCCTGGAGATCGCCGACCTCCTCGACAAGCAGGGCATCTCGACGACGGTCGTCGACCCGCGCTGGGTCAAGCCGGTCGACGAGGCGCTCGTACCGCTCGCCGAGCAGCACCGCGTGGTTGTCACCGTCGAGGACAACAGCCGTGTCGGCGGCGTCGGTTCCGCGATCGCCCAGGCGCTGCGCGACGCCGGGGTCGACGTACCGCTGCGGGACTTCGGCATCCCGCCGCGTTTCCTCGACCACGCCTCCCGCAAGGAGGTCATGGCCGAGATCGGGCTGACCGCACCGGACATCGCGCGCCAGGTCACCGGCCTGGTCTCGAAGCTCGACGGCCGGCTGATGGACGCGCCGGCCGAGGCCGCCCGCGACTGATCCCGCCGCCGACCAGACGACCCGCCGACCAGACGACCCGGCGACTCGCCGATCCGCCGATGTGCTGACGGGCCGGCCGGTCCGCCCGCGAGAGGCCGCGCGACGGGTGGGGACACCCCCCACCTGTCCGCGCGCCCTCCAAGGGTGGTCCGACCGGCCCATCCGTGTGAAATAAGCAGTTTCCGGTGTTCGGGGCCCGTGACGCCTCTCGATCATGGCCGGAACGACGCGCACACGGAGGTACGCCGGTGAGTACGCAGCAGGATCCCGGACCAGCCGGGAACGGCTTGTTCCGGACCAAGAACGTCGAGCAGTCGATCCGCGACACCGAGGAGCCCGAGTTCCAGCTCAGGAAGACCCTCTCCGCGCTCGATCTGACGGTCTTCGGCGTCGGCGTGATCATCGGGACGGGCATCTTCGTCCTGACCGGTGTGGTGGCCAGGGACAATGCCGGACCGGCCACCGCCATCGCCTTCGTCGTCTCCGGGATCGTCTGCGGTCTGGCCGCCCTCTGCTATGCCGAGTTCGCCTCGACGGTGCCGGTCGCCGGATCCGCCTACACCTTCTCGTACGCCTCGCTCGGCGAGCTGCCCGCCTGGATCATCGGCTGGGACCTGGTGCTGGAGCTCGCGCTCGGCTGCGCGGTCGTCGCCGTCGGCTGGTCCGGCTATGTGCGCTCGCTGCTGGAGACCGCCGGGGCCGGGCTGCCGGACTTCCTCTCCGGCACCCATGACGGGAAGTTCGGCTTCGACCTGCTCGCCTTTCTCCTGGTAATCGCCCTGACCTGCGTCCTCATCGTCGGGGTGAAGCTGTCCTCGCGGGTCACCACGGTCATCGTCGCGATCAAGGTCACCGTCGTGCTGCTGGTCATCGTCGTCGGAGCCTTCCTCGTCAACAGCGCCAACTACACGCCGTTCGTCCCGCCGTCCAAGCCCAGCCCGGCCGGCGACGGACTGACCGCCCCGCTGGTCCAGCTCATCTTCGGTTTCACCCCGGCGAACTTCGGCGTCATGGGGATCTTCACCGCAGCCGCCGTGGTCTTCTTCGCCTTCATCGGCTTCGACATCGTCGCCACCGCCGCCGAGGAGACCCGCTCCCCGCAGCGCGACGTGCCCCGGGGCATCTTCGGCTCGCTCTTCATCTGCACCGTGCTCTACGTCGCCGTCTCGATCGTCGTGACCGGGATGCAGCACTACTCCGAGCTGTCGGTGGACGCCCCGCTCGCCGACGCCTTCAAATCGGTCGGCCATCCCTTCTGGGCCGGCCTGATCAGCTTCGGCGCGGCGGTCGGACTCACCTCGGTCAGCATGATCCTGCTGCTCGGCCAGACCCGGGTGTTCTTCGCGATGAGCCGCGACGGGCTGCTGCCCAGGACCTTCTCCCGAGTCCATCCCCGGTTCGGCACCCCGTACCGCTCGACCGTCCTCCTCGGGCTGATCGTCGCCGTCGTCGCGGGCTTCACCTCCATCTCGGAACTCGCCGAACTGGTCAACATCGGCACGCTCTTCGCCTTTGTCGTGGTGGCGCTCGGCGTCATCATCCTGCGCGGGCAGCGCCCCGACCTGCCGCGCGCGTTCCGCACCCCGCTGGTGCCGTATCTGCCCGTCGTCTCGGTGCTCGCCTCGCTGTGGCTGATGCTCAACCTGCCCGCCGAGACCTGGCTGCGCTTCGGCGTCTGGATGGTCGTCGGCATCGTGGTGTATTTCGCGTACGGACGGGGGCACAGCAGGCTGAGCGCTGCCCCGTGATCCCGGGCGGGCGCCTCCCGCTGACGGCGAATTGTTACGCGGCTCATCCCCCCGGCCCCGTATGTCCTGCTCCGGCGCGGACAGCGGGGCCGGTTACTGTGCGGCATGCTCGTCGAGCCGCTGTCCGCCCTTCGGTACGCATCCTCCCCACGACGCACCGCTCCGCGCCGGACCCGGCGGACCGACCGCGCCGCCGGCTACTGGCGCCGGCTGCTCCCCGCCCTCGCGCTGCTGGCCCTGGTCACCCGCCTGCCGTCCTTCCTCCACCCGCTGTGGAGCCCCGACGAGGGCTATCTGGCCGTCCAGGCACGGATACTGGCCGACGGGGGAGCGCTGTACGACACGGTCGTCGACCGGAAGCCGCCCCTCCTGCCCTGGCTCTACGAGGCCACCTTCGCGCTCTTCGGCGACGAATCGGCGGGCGCCGTGAAGGCCCTCGCGGTCCTCGCCCAGCTCTGCACCGCGGCGCTGCTCGCCGCCACCGCCCGGGACCGCTGGGGCGACCGGGCGGGCCGCACCGCCGGGGTCCTCCATCTGCTTGTCTCCATCGGTCTCAACCCCGAGGACACCCAGGCCGCCACCTTCGAGGTCTTCATGCTGCCGTTCACGGCCACGGCGGTGTGGTGCGCGGGCCGGGGCCGCTGGGGCGCCGCCGGTCTGGCGGTCGCCGGAGCGCTGCTGACCAAGCAGACGGGCGGCGCCGTGCTCGTCCCCGTCCTGTGGCTGCTGTGGCGCGCGTCGCCCGCCCGCGCCGGTCTGTCCCGCCTCTCCGCCGGGCTCGTCCTGCCCGTGCTGGCCGTCGCGCTGGTCACCACCCCGGCCGGTTTTCTCTTCTGGACGGTGACGGGTTCCGGCGCGTACGCCACCTTCACCGGCTCCGAACTCCATGTGCTCTCCCGGGGCATGGCGAACACCGCCCTGCTCTGCCTCGCCTGCGCGGGGCTGCTCCCGCCGCTGCTGCGCACCCTGCGCGGCGGCGGGAGGGGCACGGAAGGACCGGGCGCGGGCGCGCGGGCCTCCGCCGGGACGGGCACCGCCGATCTGTGGCTGTGGCTGGCCGTCTCGGCCGCCGCCGTCCTGCTCGGCTTCCACTTCTTCGGCCACTACTTCCTGCAACTCCTGCCGCCGCTCGTACTGCTGGCGACGGCGGCGCTGCGGCTGCTGCCCCGCGACCGGCTCGCGTCCGCGCTGCTGACCTCGGCCTGCATCTGCGCGCTGTTCCTCTCCTGGGGCGTTCTGGCGCCCCGTCCGGAGCTGGGCCATGTACAGCGCCTCGCCGACGCCGTACGGGCCCGTACAGCGCCCACAGACCGGGTCCTGGTCTGGGGCATACACCCGGAGACCTACTGGCTCGCGGACCGGACCCCCGCCAGCCGCTATCTGACGGCCGGTCTGCTCACCAACTACAGCGGCGGCCGGGACGGCCCCGAGGTCGGCGAGAAATACGGCGTGGCCGGCACCTGGCCCGTGCTCGTCTCCGAACTGCGCGCCCGCCCGCCGGCTCTGATCGTCGACGACTCCCGGGGGAAACCCTTCGCCCCGGAGCGGCTGCCCACGCTGCGCAAGCTGCTGGCCCGGCACTACGAGCCGCTGACGCAGACCGTCGACGGAGCGGTGCTCTACGTACGCTCGCCCGGGGACTGACGGACGGCCCCGGGGCCGACGCACTCCGCGCCATGGGCGGCCACCCGCCGGCGCAGCTCCCGGTCCGCCGTGACGACGACACAGCCGAGGCCGTCCGCCGCGGCCCGCCCGGCCAGTTCCACGATCCGGTCGTCACCACTGCCGGACGCGGGCTCGACCCGGACACCGGGCACGGACTCCACGCCCCGCGCGGCACCTTCGACCACCAGGACGACCTCGAACGGGCCCGGGTGCCCCGCCACTCCGCGGTCGCCGTACGGCGCCAGGGTGTCGCGCAACCGCTCGGTGGCCCCGCGCCGGTCGCGCCACCAGCCGTCGGGGACTGACCCCACCACGTTCGCCGCGTCCACGATCAGCACAGTGCGCATCCGGACAGCGTGGCACGGCGCGGGCCCCGGGGCAGCTCCCCGGCTCCGCCGAGCCCCGCCGCGTATCATCGGCCTCTGAGTTTCCTGCGCTCGGGAAGGTGGCAGTGGGCCATGAGACCGCGGTCCGGACGGACGTCGAGGGGGCAGGGAGAGAGCGCGGGCGAGGCACGGGACACGGGCGGGAAGCCAGGGCCCGGGCATCTCGCGCCCGCCCCGGACAGCGCCCTCCCCGCGACCACCGGCTGGCTGCTGCGCGGCAAGGACGGCAGGCTCACGGCGTACGCGGCGACCGGTGACCGGGTGCTCCGCTGGACGGAGACCCGGCCGGGCGGCCCCGACTGGGCGGGCCCCGAGCCGCTGGCCGCGCGCGGACTCCTGCCGTACCTGTCCGTCGCCCGGAGCGCCGAGGGCTTCGTCCATCTGCTGGGTGTGCGGAAGCGCCCGCGCGCGGACGGGCCGGACGACACGGATCTCGTGCACGCCGTCCAGTTCCAGACGGGCCGTCCGATCAGGGACTGGCAGTCGCTGGGCAATCCGCACGGCAAGGACCGCGAGCGCGGGCAGGACATCGGCCTGCCGTCGGCGGTCCTGGACAGCACCGGCTCGGTGCATCTGTTCCTGCGGAACGCGAACGGCGGCCTCTCCGCCAAGAACCAGTCGCCGGCCGGCCGTTGGGGACCCTGGGGCGGGGCCGACGCGGAAGGGACGCTGCTGACCGGCGAGACGGCCGCCGCCGTCACCGGCCAGGGGGCGATCGACATCCTGGCCCCGGCGGGCGACACCGTGGTGCGCTGGCGCCGCGAGAAGCCCGACGCCGGGCTGGAGCGGGCCGGTGACGAGCCGTCGGCGACGGTCTCACCGGGCACGGTCACCGCCGCGCTCACCGGCGGAGGACGGCTGACGTTCTACTGGCGCGACGCCACGGACTCCACCGTCCGCGCCTGGCGCCCGGGGACAGCACCTGTACCGCTGGGCGGCCCCGGCACCGGCCCGCTCGCCCTGCTGCGCACGCCGGTCGACGGCCACGACTGCACCATCCTGGCCCAGCGCGGCGCCGACGGCCGGCCCGCCATCGCCGCCTATCCGACCGAGGACGAGGCGGCCGGTCTGCACTGGACCCCGACCGGCGAACCGTGCGCGGGCGCGCCTGCCCTGGCCCTGGACGGGCAGGGCCGGGTGGTGCTGGCGGCCGTCGGCCCGGACGGGTCGCTGCGGGTGGCCCGGCAGAAGGCCGAGCCGGGGCTGGCGCTGGAGGCGTGGCGGCGGATCTGACCGGCCCCGCCGCGCGGGTCCGTACGGCACACGGCGGGGCCGGTACGGAAGCAGCTTCCGTACCGGCCCCGCCGTCCCGCACGCGCGTGGTCACACGGGGACGCTCGCCACCCCCGGCGCCAGGAACGGCCTCCCGTTCACCCGCTCCGAGACACCCTCCCGGTCCAGGTACGGCGTGATGCCGCCGAGGTGGAAGGGCCAGCCCGCGCCCGTGATCAGACAGAGGTCGATGTCCTGGGCCTCGGCCACGACGCCCTCTTCCAGCATCAGACCGATCTCCTGCGCCACCGCCGCCAGGACGCGGTCCCGGGTCTGCTCCTCGGTGAGGACGACATCCCCCTGGGTGAGCAGCGCCGCGACCTCCGGGTCCAGCTCCGGCTGCCCGCTGTCGTACACGTAGAAGCCGCGCTTGCCCGCGTTCACGACCGCCGCGAGATTCTCGGAGACCGTGAAACGGTCCGGGAACGCCCGGTGCAGGGTCTGCGAGACATGCAGGCCGATGGCAGGGCCGACCAGCTCCAGCAGCACCAGCGGTGACATCGGCAGACCGAGCGGCTCGACGGCCCGCTCGGCGACCGCGACCGGGGTGCCCTCGTCGATGACGTTCTGGATCTCGCCCATGAAGCGGGTGAGGACGCGGTTGACGACGAACGCCGGGGCGTCCTTCACCAGCACCGCCGTCTTCCGCAGCTTCTTCGCCACACCGAACGCCGTGGCCAGGGAGGCGTCGTCGGTCCGCTCACCGCGCACGATCTCCAGCAGCGGAAGGACGGCCACCGGGTTGAAGAAGTGGAAACCGACGACCCGCTCCGGGTTCTTCAGCTTCGACGCCATCTCGGAGACCGACAGCGAGGAGGTGTTGGTGGCGAGGATCGCGTGCGCCGGAGCGACCGCCTCGACCTCCGCGAACACCTGCTGCTTGACGCTCATCTCCTCGAAGACGGCCTCGATGACGAAGTCCGCGTCCGCGAAGCCCTCCGCCTTGTCCAGCACACCGGAGACCAGGCCCCGGAGACGGTTGGCCCTGTCCGGCGTGATCCGGGACTTCAGCAGCAGCTTGTCGATCTCACCGTGGACGTACGCGACGCCCTTGTCGACCCGCTCCTGGTCGATGTCGGTGAGGACGACCGGGACCTCCAGACGGCGCAGGAAGAGCAGGGCGAGCTGGGAGGCCATCAGACCGGCGCCGACGACCCCCACTTTGGTGACGGGCCGCGCCAGTGATGTGTCGGGGGCACCGGCCGGTCGCTTGGCGCGCCTCTGCACCAGATTGAAGGCGTAGATGCCGGCGCGCACCTCCCCGCCCATGATCAGATCCGCCAGGGCCCGGTCCTCGGCGTCGAAGCCCGCCTGGAGATCGCCGTCCTTGGCGGCGGCGATGATGTCCAGCGCGCGGTACGCGGCCGGAGCGGCGCCGTGCACCTTGGAGTCGGCGATGAACCGGCCCCGCGCCACGGCCTGGTCCCAGGCGTCGCCGCGGTCGACCTGGGGCCGCAGGACCTGGATCTCGCCCTTCAGCACGGCGGCGGTCCAGAGCAGTGACTGCTCCAGGAAGTCCGCGCCGTCGAAGATCGCGTCGGCGATGCCCAGCTCGTAGACCTGGTCGCCCTTGAGCTGCTTGTTCTGGTTGAGCGAGTTCTCGATGACGACCGAGACCGCGCGCTCCGCCCCGATCAGGTTCGGCAGGAGCGTGCAGCCGCCCCAGCCGGGGACCAGGCCCAGGAAGACCTCGGGCAGCGAGAACGCGGGCAGCGCGGCGGAGACGGTGCGGTACTGGCAGTGCAGACCGATCTCGACACCACCGCCCATCGCGGCGCCGTTGTAGTACGCGAACGCCGGGACGGCCAGCGTGGCGAGCCGCTTGAAGACATCGTGGCCGCCCTTGCCGATGGCGAGGGCGTCCTCGTGGCGCTTCAGCAGCTCCATGCCCTTGAGGTCGGCGCCCACCGCGAAGATGAACGGCTTGCCGGTGACTCCGACGCCGACGATCGTCCCCTCGGACGCCTCCTTCTCGACCTGGTCGAGGGCGGCGTCGAGCAGGGCCAGCGACTGGGGGCCGAACGTGGTCGGCTTGGTGTGGTCCAGACCGTTGTCCAGAGTGATGAGCGCGAAGCGCCCGGCACCTCCGGGCAGGTCGAGATGGCGTACATGCGCCTGGGTCACGACCTCGTCGGGGAACAGCTCGGCCGCGCTCTTCAGGAGTTCTGCGGTGCTCACTTGGCGCCTCCGTCGAAGTGCGGGTTCTCCCAGATGACCGACGCGCCCATGCCGAAGCCGACACACATGGTGGTCAGGCCGTAGCGGACATGGGGCTGCTCCTCGAACTGCCGCGCGAGCTGCGTCATCAGACGCACCCCGGAGGAGGCGAGCGGGTGGCCGAACGCGATGGCCCCGCCGTACTGGTTGACCCGCTCGTCGTCGTCCGCGATGCCGTAGTGGTCGAGCAGGGCCAGCACCTGGACGGCGAAGGCCTCGTTGATCTCGAACAGGCCGATGTCGGAGATCGACAGCCCCGCCTTGGCCAGTGCCTTCTCCGTCGCCGGGATCGGGCCGTACCCCATGACCTCGGGCTCGACGCCCGCGAAGGCGTACGAGACGAGCCGCATCCGGACCGGCAGGCCCATCTCGCGCGCGAAGTCCTCGGCGGCGATCAGCGAGGCGGTGGCGCCGTCGTTGAGCCCGGCGGCGTTGCCCGCGGTGACCCGGCCGTGCGGACGGAACGGTGTCTTCAGACCCGCCAGCATCTCCAGCGTGGTCCCGGGCCGCATCGGCTCGTCGGCGGTGGCCAGACCCCAGCCGGTCTCGCCGGTCTCCGGGGTCGTACGGCGGACGGAGATCGGCACCAGATCCTGCTGGATCTTCCCGTTGGCGTACGCCTTGGCGGCCTTCTCCTGCGAGCGGACCGCGTACTCGTCGGCCCGGAGCTTGGTGAGGTGGGGGAAGCGGTCGTGCAGATTCTCGGCCGTCATCCCCATGAAGAGGGCGGAGTCGTCGACGAGCTTCTCGGACACGAAGCGCGGGTTCGGGTCGACGCCCTCGCCCATCGGGTGGCGGCCCATGTGCTCGACACCGCCGGCGACGACGATGTCGTACGCGCCGAAGGCGATGGAGCCGGCGGTCGTCGTCACGGCCGTCAGCGCGCCCGCGCACATGCGGTCGATGGAATAACCGGGGACGGACTGCGGCAGCCCGGCCAGGATTCCGGCGGTCCGGCCGAGGGTGAGGCCCTGGTCACCGATCTGCGTGGTCGCGGCGATGGCGACCTCGTCGATACGGGCCGGGTCGAGGTCCGGGTTGCGGCGCAGCAGCTCCCGGATCGCCTTCACGACGAGATCGTCGGCGCGGGTCTCGTGGTAGATGCCCTTCGGGCCCGCCTTGCCGAACGGGGTGCGGACGCCGTCGACGAAGACGACATCCCTGACGGTACGAGGCACGATGGCTCTCCTCCAGGGTGCGGGGTGGCACTGCTGCGGGCGCGCGCCTGCCGACGCGCTTCCCCTCCCATGCTACTTGCGGGTAACCAGCATGCCCACCCCTGACCGCCTTCAATGCGTGTCCAGCGGCTCTGCTGTCGGCTGCCCGCGGCAGCGCGCCACAACCCCCCACCCCGACCACCCGGTCAGACCGTCGCCGACAGCGCCCCCGTCAGCAGCGGAGCCACCTGCTCGACCTGCCACGCGCGAGCGCCCAGCGCGGTGAGCGCCGCCTCGACGTTCTCCACCGTCGGCTCGTGCGGCGGCTCCCAGCAGACCCGGCGGACCGTGTCCGGTGTGATCAGGTTCTCCTGCGGCATGTGCAGCCGCTCGGCGAGCGCCGAGACCGCCGCGCGGGCAGCCGAGAGCCTGGCCGCGGCCCTGGGGTCCTTGTCCGCCCAGGAACGCGGCGGCGGCGGGCCGGAGATCGGCTGGCCGGGCTGCGGCAGCTCCGAGTCGGGCAGGGTCCTGGCCCGGTCGACCGCCGCCTGCCACTGTTCGAGCTGGCGCCGCCCCATGCGGTGGCCGAAGCCGGGCAGCGCCGTGAGCGCGTGGACGTTCGCCGGCAGGGCCAGCGCCGCCTCGACGATCGCCGTGTCGCCCAGCACCTTGCCGGGCGACACGTCACGCCGCTGCGCGACGGTGTCCCGCGTGGTCCACAGCTCCCGTACGACCGCCATCTGGCGGCGCCTGCGCACCTTGTGCATGCCGGACGTACGGCGCCACGGGTCCTTGCGGGGCGGCGGCGGCGGGGCCGAGGCGATGGCGTCGAACTCCTGGTGCGCCCAGTCGAGTTTGCCCTGGCGTTCCAGTTCCTTCTCCAGCGCGTCCCGCAGATCGACGAGCAGCTCGACATCGAGCGCGGCATAGCGCAGCCAGGGCTCGGGGAGCGGACGGGTCGACCAGTCGACCGCGGAGTGGCCCTTCTCCAGGGCGAATCCGAGGACGCTCTCGACCATCGCCCCGAGGCCGACCCGTGGGAAGCCCGCCAGCCGGCCGGCCAGCTCGGTGTCGAACAGCCGGGTGGGCATCATGCCTATTTCGCGCAGGCACGGAAGATCCTGGGTGGCGGCGTGCAGGATCCACTCCGTGTCGGCGAGGACCTCGCCGAGGCCGGAGAGGTCGGGGCAGCCGACCGGGTCGACCAGGGCCGTGCCCGCGCCCTGGCGGCGGAGCTGGACGAGGTAGGCCCGCTGGCCGTACCGGTAGCCGGAGGCCCGCTCGGCGTCGACGGCCACGGGGCCGGTGCCGGCGGCGAAGGCGGCGATCACTTCGGCGAGTGCTTCCTCGGTGGCGACCACCGGCGGAATGCCCTCGCGGGGCTCCAGCAAGGGGATCGGCGCCGGTTCGACGTCGGCCGGGGGAGCGCCCCCGGTGGTTCGCAGTGCTGGCTCTGCTGCGGTCTCTTGGGCGTCGGTCACCTGTCAAGGGTATCTGTGAACGGACGGCGCCCGTCGACGGAACGTTCCGTCGACGGGCGGTGAGGGATGAGAAGCGGTCAGTGGATGATGCCGGTACGGAGCGCCACGGCCACCATTCCGGCCCGGTCACCGGTGCCGAGCTTGCGCGCGATCCGGGCGAGGTGGCTCTTGACGGTCAGCGCGGACAGCCCCATCGACACGCCGATGGCCTTGTTGGACTGTCCCTCGGCGACCAGCCTGAGCACCTCGACCTCACGGCCGGAGAGCTCGCGGTAGCCGCCGGGGTGGTTCGGGGCGCCCGGCGGACGGCGGTGCATACGGGGTCCGGCACCGATGGGAGCGGCGCCGGGGCGGGTGGGGTGGCCGATGTTCGTACGTGTACCGGTCACGACATAGCCCTTGACGCCGCCCGCGAGTGCGTTGCGCACGGCGCCGATGTCGTCGGCGGCGGAGAGGGCGAGGCCGTTGGGCCAGCCCGCGGCTCGGGTTTCGGACAGCAGGGTCAGCCCGGAACCGTCGGGCAGGTGGACGTCGGCAACGCAGATGTCACGTGGGTTGCCGACGCGGGGGCGGGCCTCCGCGATGGACGACGCCTCGATGACGTCACGTACTCCAAGGGCCCACAAGTGGCGGGTGACGGTGGAGCGGACGCGTGGGTCGGCCACGACGACCATGGCCGTCGGCTTGTTCGGGCGGTAGGCGACCAGGCTTGCGGGCTGCTCGAGGAGAACGGACACCAGGCCTCCTGGGAAGGTGCGGGACAGCGCCGGCTCTGGGGGATGAAGCCGGGGCGAACCGTGCTTGAAGGGTCATTGACCTCTTCGGCAGCAATCGCGCCCGCCTTTAGGGAAAGATCACGATTTGGTGAGTAACAATTCGGGCAATTCGGACGGGTGCTCGATCATCCTACGGCCCGGACCCGCTCCGTGGGCAGGCCGGGAAGACCCGGGCACGCTGCGGTAACGCGGGTCCGGGCGCCGTGAAGGGGTGTCAGGACGCCATGATCCGGAAAGACACGGAAGTTTCAGGACATCCGCCGGGCCGGTGGGGCGGGCGGAACCGTGGGGCCGGCGCGGAACGGCGGGCTCCGGCGGTGCCCGGGCCGAGGGGCGAAATCAGGACACCTGCGGGCCGCGCCGCTGCGGCAGCGACACCACGCCCGCGCCCGTCGCGGTGTCGGCCGTGCCGGGCACAGCTCCCGGCGGGAGCGGCGGCAGACCGGCGACCTGGCAGAGCAGATCGCACCATGCCGTGAGGTGCGCCGCCGAGTCCGGCACCCCGCCCAGATTCTCGCGCGGTGTCCAGGACGCCCGGATCTCGATCTGGGTGGCGGGCCGGCGCTCCGCGAGACCGCCGAAGTAGTGCGACCCGGCCCGGGTGACGGTGCCGCTCGCCTCGCCGTACGACAGGCCGCGCGCCTCCAGCGCGCCCGTCAGCCACGACCAGCACACCTCAGGCAGCAGCGGATCGGCGGCCATTTCCGGCTCCAGCTCGGCCCGTACGAGCGTCACCAGCCGGAAGGTGCCCTGCCAGGTGTCGTGCCCGGCCGGGTCGTGCAGCAGGACGAGGCGGCCGTCCGCCAGGTCGTCCTCACCGTCGACGACGGCGGCCTCCAGGGCGTACGCGTACGGCGCGAGCCGCTTCGGCGGCGGCGTCGGGTCGATCTCGATCTCGGGACGCGGCCGCGACGTCCGCAGCGCTTCGACCGCCAGCCGGAAAGCGGACGGGACGGAGTCCCCCTCCGTACCGTCCGTTTCCTCGGTGCCGTTGGAATGATCGGAAAACTGTCCCTGCGCCGCAGCCATGCGGGGAAGAGTAGGCGGAACGCGCGCTTCGCGCAGGGAGGGACACCCGGGCCGGGGCAAGCGCTTCCCCGTACATGCGAAGATTCTGGGCGTGAGTGCCACTGACCGCCCCTCGGGCCAGCAGAAGAAGACGTACGAATCGGCCTTCCTGAAGGCGTGCAGAAGCGAGCCCGTACCGCACACGCCGGTCTGGTTCATGCGGCAGGCCGGGCGCTCGCTGCCGGAATACCTGAAGGTGCGCGAGGGGATTCCGATGCTGGAGTCCTGCATGCGGCCGGAACTGGTCACCGAGATCACGCTCCAGCCCGTGCGGCGCCACAAGGTCGACGCCGCGATCTACTTCAGCGACATCGTCGTCCCGCTCAAGGCCATCGGACTCGACCTGGACATCAAGCCGGGCGTCGGTCCCGTCATCGCCGACCCGATCCGCACCCGCGCCGATCTCGCCCGGCTGCGCGCTCTCACCCCGGACGACGTCTCCTACGTCACCGAGGCGATCGGCATGCTGACGGACGAGCTGGGGCCGACTCCGCTGATCGGGTTCGCCGGCGCGCCCTTCACGCTCGCCAGCTATCTCGTGGAGGGCGGCCCGTCCCGCAACCACGAGCGCACCAAGGCGATGATGTACGGCGAACCAGAACTGTGGGCGGACCTGCTCGACCGGCTCGCGGACATCACCTCCGTCTTCCTCAAGGTCCAGATCGAGGCGGGCGTGAGCGCCGTGCAGCTCTTCGACTCCTGGGTGGGCGCCCTGGCCCCCGCCGACTACCGCCGCTCCGTGCTGCCCGCCTCGGCGAAGGTCTTCGACGCGGTCGCCACGCCGGGCGTGCCGCGCATCCACTTCGGCGTCGGCACCGGCGAACTGCTCGGGCTGATGGGGGAGGCCGGCGCCGATGTCGTCGGCGTCGACTGGCGCGTCCCGCTCGACGAGGCCGCCCGCCGCGTCGGCCCCGGCAAGGCGCTCCAGGGCAATCTCGACCCGGCCGTCCTCTTCGCGCCGACCGAGGCGGTGGAGGCCAAGACCCGCGAGGTGCTCGACGCGGCGGCCGGTCTGGAGGGCCATGTCTTCAACCTGGGCCACGGCGTGCTGCCGAACATGGACCCGGACGCCCTGACCCGCCTCGTGGAGTACGTACACACCCGAACCGCCCGCTGAGCGGGAGGCGTCACATGCCCGCCTCGCGCACCTTCGCCGTCGCCTTGCGGGCCGCGACCAGGACCGGGTCCCAGACGGGAGAGAACGGCGGGGCGTAGCCGAGGTCCAGACTCGTCATGCGCTCCACCGTCATCCCGGCGGTCAGCGCGACCGCCGCGATGTCCACGCGCTTCGCCGCGCCCTCACGGCCGACGATCTGGACGCCCAGCAGCCGGCCGGTACGGCGCTCCGCGAGCATCTTCACCGTCATCAGGGCGGCGCCCGGGTAGTAACCGGCGCTGTTGGTGGACTCTATGGTCGCGGTGACGAACTGGAGCCCCGCCCTGTGGGCGTCCTTCTCCCGCAGGCCGGTGCGCGCGATCTCCAGCTCACAGACCTTGCTGACGGCGGTGCCGACCACACCGGGGAAGGTGGCGTAGCCGCCGCCCGCGTTCGCGCCGATGATCTGGCCGTGCTTGTTGGCGTGCGTGCCGAGGGCGATGTGGCGGGTCGATCCCGAGACCAGATCGAGGACCTCCACACAGTCGCCGCCCGCCCAGATGTTCTCGTGGCCGCGCACCCGCATCGACAGATCCGTGAGCAGCCCGCCGTGCGGTCCGAGGGGCAGCCCGGCGGCGCGGGCGAGGCCCGTCTCCGGCTGGACACCCATGCCGAGCACCACGACATCCGCCGGGTACTCGTTGTCCCCGGCGGTCACGGCGCGCACCCGGCCGTCGTCGCCGGTGAGGATCGCGGAGACCGCCGTACCGCCGACGGTTTCGATGCCCATCCCGCGCATCGCCGCGCCGACCAGCCGGCCCATGTCGGGGTCGAGCGTGGCCATCGGCTGGTCGCCGCGGTGGATCACGGTGACCTCGAAGCCGTGCTTCAGCAGCGCCTCGGCCATCTCGACGCCGATGTAGCCCGCGCCCACGACCACCGCGCGTCTGCCCCCGGTGGCGCCGAGCGTGTCCAGCAGCGCCTGGCCGTCGCCGAGGGTCTGTACGCCGTGCACGCCCGGCGCGTCGATCCCGGGCAGCGCGGGCCGCACCGGGCGCGCGCCGGTCGCGACGACCAGTTTGTCGAAGCCCGTCCAGCTCTCCGTGCCGTCGGTCAGATCCCGGACCCGGACCCGCTGCCCGGCCACATCGATCCTGTTGACCTCGCTGCGCATCCGCAGGTCGATGGCGCGTGCCCGGTGCTCCTCCGGCGTACGGGCGATCAGGTCGTCGCGCTCCGTCACATCACCGCTGACCCAGTACGGAATGCCGCACGCGGAGTACGAGGAGAAGTGGCCGCGCTCGAAGGCGATGATCTCCAGCTCCTCCGGCCCCCTCATCCGCCGGGCCGCCGACGCGGCGGACATGCCCGCCGCGTCGCCGCCGATGACCACCATGCGTTCCGCTGCCATTGCGTGTCCTTTCGGTACGTCTCCGCGACGGAACGCTACGCGGGGCCCCTGGATCAGCTCTCCTCGCGTGCCTCTTTCGCGGCCGGAGCGGCGGCCGGGCCGTCCGGCGCGGGCGCCGTGCGCGGCGCCGGGGCCGGTGCGGCTCCCAGATGGGCACCCGCCGGCCGCCGGTCCCGCAGACCGCGCATCAGCCGCCACAGCAGCCAGAGCGCGGCGAGCGCGGCGGCGAACGGGGCCACCGCGCCGATCACCACGGCGATCCACCGGAGCGTGGCGGTGAACGCGTCCCAGCCGCCGCCCAGCGCGTCCAGGAACCCCGGGGCCTCCTCCCGCCTCTCTTCCTTGTCCGCGACCGGGGGCTCGGAGAGATCGAGCGTGATGGTCGCGAGAGTCGTGCGGTCCTCAAGGGACGCCTGCTGGGCGAGGAGCGACTCCAGCGCCGCCTGACGGCTGCTCAGTTCGCCCTCCAGCGCCACGACGTCGCTGAGCCCGGTGGCCCGGTCCATCAACTCCCGCACCCGCGCCACGCTCACCCGCTGCGAGGCGATCCTGCTCTTCACATCGACCACCTGGTCGGTGACGTCCTTGGCGTCGGCCCTGCGCGCCACCAGCGTCCCGGTGCCCGCCAGTTCGTCCAGCACGGCGTCGTAGGCGTCCTGCGGGACACGCAGCACGATGTGAGAGGTCACACCGTCGTCCGCGTCCCGCTCGGTGGACTCGTTCTCGACGAGCCCGCCCGCGTTCTCGGCCGCGCGGCGCGCCGTGGCGAGTGCCTGCTGGGCATCCTTGACG
Organism: Streptomyces sp. NPDC006923; assembly: GCF_040635655.1. Lineage (NCBI taxonomy): Bacteria > Bacillati > Actinomycetota > Actinomycetes > Kitasatosporales > Streptomycetaceae > Streptomyces > Streptomyces sp. NPDC006923. Next base: position 560,523 of record NZ_JBEYIF010000002.1, on the reverse strand, counting down.
CGCACGGTGAGCGTGGCCGTACGGATCACCTGGGTGTCGCGCTGTGCCGGGGTCCGTGCCTGCGGGCGGCCGCCCTCCTGCGGGGCGGCGGCATCGCCGGCCCCGGCGCCCCGCTCTTTCTCCGCCGCCGGTTTCGCGGCGCTCCGCGCCATTTCCCCGGAGTCCTTGGAGTCATGGGCACCGCCGCATCCGGCGAGAGCGAGCGAGACGGTGAGTAGTGCTGCCGCGAACGCGGATGTCGCGCGCATATCGGCCCCCCTGAAACGGCTTGTCGCTGGTGTCCGTTCGACGTACGAGCCCCGCGCCCGGGTTGCCCTCCCGCGGTTCCGAAGCGGTCACGGTCGGGACTCGGAACGGCGTTTGAGAGAGTGGGAGCATGGAGCCGAGCACAGATCATGCGGATACGCGTACCGGGCATGTCGTCGTCATCGGTGGCGGGATCGCCGGCCTCGCCGCCGCGCACCGGCTGCTGGGCGCCGGGGTCGCGGTGACCCTGCTGGAAGCCACCGGCCGGCTCGGCGGAAAGCTGCGCACGGGCGAGATCGCGGGGGTACCGGTCGACCTCGGCGCGGAGTCGATGCTCGCGCGCCGCCCCGAGGCAGTCGAGCTGGCCAGGGCGGTCGGGCTCGGGGAGCTGCTCCAGCCGCCCGCCACCGCCAACGCGGCGGTCTGGACGCGCGGGGAGCTGCGGCCCATGCCGAAGGGCCATGTGATGGGCGTGCCCGGTGATCCCGCAGCCCTCGCGGGCCTCCTGTCGGACGAAGGGCTCGCCAGGATCGCCCGGGAGCCGGAGCTGGCGCCCACCGAGGTCGGCGACGACGTGGCCGTCGGCGAGTATGTCGCGGCCCGCCTCGGCCGCGAGGTCGTCGACCGGCTGGTCGAGCCGCTGCTCGGCGGGGTCTACGCGGGTGACGCGTACCGGATCTCCATGAAGGCGGCCGTCCCGAATCTCTTCGAGGCGATCAGAAGACATGACTCACTGCTCGCGGGCGTGCGCGACATCCAGGCCAAGGCCGCCGCGCGGCAGCCGGGCGGTGCGGTCTTCACCGGCATCGACGGCGGAGTGGGCCGGCTGCCCGAGGCCGTCGCGGACGCCGTACGGGCCGGTGGCGGCGAGATCCTGCTGGGGACGCCCGTGCTCGGCCTGACCCGCCCGCAGGGCCTGACGGACACCGGCGGCTGGCGGATCCGCACCGGACGGCGGACCCTGGCCGCGGACGCCGTGGTCCTGGCGACGCCCGCCCGGTCCGCCTCGGCACTGCTGGCCGAGGAGTCCCCGGCCGCCGCCGCCGAACTCTCCGCGGTCGAATACGCCTCGATGGCGCTGGTGACAATGGCCTTCCGGCGGAGCGACACGGGCGTCCTGCCCGCGGCCAGCGGATTTCTCGTGCCGCCGGTCGACGGCCACACCATCAAGGCGTCCACCTTCTCCACCCGCAAATGGGGCTGGCTCGCGGACGCCGCGCCCGGCCTCTTCGTCCTCCGTACCTCCATCGGGCGATACGGCGAGGAGGAACACCTGGACCGCGACGACGCGGAACTCGTCGAGATGTCACTGCGCGACCTCGCCGAGGCGACGGGACTCGCCGCGAAGCCGGTGGCGAGCGAGGTGACCCGGTGGACCGCCGGCCTGCCGCAGTATCCCGTGGGACACCAGGCCTGGGTGGTCCGCGTCCGGGAGGCGGTGGCCAAGCTGCCGGGCCTGCGGGTCTGTGGCGCGGCGTACGACGGCGTGGGCATTCCGGCCTGCGTCGCGAGTGCCCGGCGGGCCGCCGACGAGATCATCGCCATGTCGACCCCGGCGCGGGGCGCCGGTCGTGGCGCGGGAGAATAGCCGTATGACTGCTGCTCCAGACAAGGCCCCCAACGCGGGCAAGAAGGCAAAGGACCTCAACGAGGTCATCCGCTACACGCTGTGGTCCGTCTTCAAGCTGCGTGATGTGCTTCCCGAGGACCGCTCCGGCTACGCCGACGAGGTCCAGGAGCTGTTCGACCAGCTCGGCGCCAAGGACGTCACCGTGCGCGGGACGTACGACGTGTCCGGGCTGCGGGCCGACGCGGACGTCATGATCTGGTGGCACGCCGAGACCGCGGACGAGCTCCAGGACGCGTACAACCGCTTCCGCCGCACCAGGCTGGGCCGGGGGCTGGAGCCGGTCTGGTCGAACATGGCGCTGCACCGCCCCGCCGAGTTCAACAAGTCGCACGTACCGGCCTTCCTGGCCGACGAGACGCCCCGCGACTATGTGAGCGTCTACCCCTTTGTGCGCTCCTACGACTGGTATCTGCTGCCTGACGAGGACCGCCGCCGGATGCTCGCGGATCACGGCAAGATGGCCCGCGGCTATCCGGACGTGCGCGCCAACACCGTGGCGTCGTTCTCGCTCGGCGACTACGAATGGGTGCTGGCGTTCGAGGCCGACGAGCTGTACCGCATCGTCGACCTGATGCGTCATCTCCGCGCCTCGGAGGCCCGGATGCATGTCCGCGAGGAGGTCCCGTTCTTCACGGGCCGCCGCAAGTCGGTCGCGGACCTGGTGGCCGGGCTGGCGTAGGCCCGCACGGGTCCCGCACGGGCTCCGGCTCGGCAGGACCGGACCTGGTGGCCGGGGCCGTGTCCACACGGCCCGGGCCACCCCGCCCGGAAGATCAGACGACCGGCGGCAGCTTCCGGCCGCTCGACCGTTCGTCCAGCGACACCGGGTCCGGCTCCGCGTGCGGCGCGCACTCCGCGCGCCGCACCGGTGTCCTGCCCCGCAGCAGATAGTCCTCCAGATAGGCGTTGACGCAGGCGTTGCCGCCACCGGCGATCCCGTGCGTACCGGCGTTCCGCTCCGTCACCAGCACGGATCCGGCCAGCCGCCGCTGGAGCTCCAGCGCCCCCGAGTACGGTGTCGCGGCGTCCCGTTCGGCGGCCAGGATCAGTGTCGGCGGCAGCACGCCGGGCCGCGTGCGGACATCGACGGGCTCCGGCGGGCGCACGGGCCAGTAGGCACACGGCAGATTCATCCAGGCGTTGTCCCAGGTCTCGAACGGCGCGAGGCGCGCCACGCCCGTGTTGTCCCGGTCCCACACCTTCCAGTCCGTCGGCCAGGGCGCGTCATTGCACTCGACGGCCGTGTAGACGGCGTTGCCGTTCTCGCGGCGGGCGGCGGTCTCGGGCCTCGGCGCGGCCTGCGCGATCAGCGGCTTCGGATTGCCCTTGAGGTACTCGGCGAGCGCCGTCGCGCGCGACGGCCAGGAGCCGTCGTAGTAGCCGGCTCCCAGCATCGCCGCCTGGAGCTGGCCAGGACCGACCTTTCCGCCGGCCGGCCGGCGGGTGATCCCGGCCCGCACCCTCTCGTAACTCCTGTGCACCTGCTCGGCGGTGACGCCCAGGTGGTACGTCGTGTCGTGCCGGGCGACCCAGTCGCGGAAGTCCCGCCAGCGGTGCTCGAACGCGAGTGACTGATCGAGGTTGTTGCGGTACCAGATCTGCCGGGGATCCGGGTCGACCGCGGAGTCGAAGACCATCCGGCGCACGTGCGAGGGGAAGAGGGTCGCGTAGAGCGCGCCGAAGTACGTGCCGTACGAGGCGCCCAGGAAGGTCAGTTTCCGCTCGCCGAGGGCCGCGCGCAGCACCTCCAGATCGCGGGCGTTGTTCAGCGAGTTGTAGCGGGGCAGCGCGGTGCCGGCGCCGCGGGCGCAGCCTCGCGCGTACGCCTTGGCCGCGGCGATCCGCTGCCGCTTGTACGACTCCGAGGGAAGCGTGGGGGCCTGCGTGGGGGCCTTGCCGAAGTCCGCCGGAGCGCCGCAGGAGAGCGGGGCGGAGCGGCCCACGCCGCGCGGGGCGTAGCCGACGATGTCGTACGCCTCGGCGATCCGCCTCCATTCCGGCAGCCGCGCGGCCATCGGGAAGTACATGCCCGAGGCGCCGGGACCGCCGGGGTTGAAGACGAGGGCGCCCTGCCGCCGGGACGGCTTTCCGCTCGCGCGGACCCGGCTGACGGTGAGACGGATCTTCCTGCCGTCGGGAGCGGCGTAGTCGAGCGGTACGTCGACCGTGCCGCAGGTGAGGGGAGCGGGCAGCCTCTCGGTCTCGGGGCAGCGGCCGAAGACGACACCGGCGGTGGCGGCGCGCTCGGCGGCACGGACGACCCCACGCGTGGCGGCGTCGTCGCCGGCCGCCGGGCCGCCGGTGTCCGCGCCGTCCGCCGGGGCGGCGACGAGGGCCGTCAGGACCAGGGAGCCGAGGCTTGCCAGCGCCCCGTACTTCGCTACTGCTCTCATCGAGTTCCCTTCTGCGTGCGGCTGGGGATCAGCCGCGGCACCGAGGGTCGGCAGAGCGGGGGAGCGGGACAAGGACTGGTGCGCGGTGTCGGGTGCGATGACCCCGTTGCGCCGGAGGGCCACTCCTGAAGGGCTTCCGGCGTGCGGGACCGGCGGAGATGTGTACGCGGGCCGCGCCCGGTGCGGGGCCTCTCGGGGGCACCCCGTGCTCAGGGGCACCCCGTCAGGTCACCTCCCGGTCAGCGCGGCGCGGGCGGCCCGGACCAGGCGGGTGGCGCGGCGGGGCGGGCGCGCGCCGGCCCGGTCCTTCCACCACAGGGTCAGCCGGCGCCGGGCGGCGGGGTCCTCGGGCCCGCCCCCGTCCAGCAGGTGTTCGGCGAATTCGAGCGCGTCGCGGCGGTATCCGTCGTGCAGGGGGCGGTCCGCGGCGTAGGCGAGAAACGCGGGACGGAAGCCGCTGCCGAGGATCTCCGGCAGTTCCGGGGCGACCTTGGCGATCACACCGGCGCGCTTCGCGGCGAGGGCCCGGCTCTGCACACGCAGCCGCCCCGTGTCGAACCCCTCGGGCGCGGGCGCACCGGCGACCAGCGCGGAGAGGAGCGCCGTCTCGCGGCGGGCGAGCCGCTCACGGGCGGGGGCACCGTCCGTCCCGCCGTCCTCCCCGGGCGCGGCGGCGGATCCCCCGGGCCGGCCGGCCGTCGCGGTGGTCCGCGCACGGCGCGGCGCCGCTGCCGCCGCCTCGATCGTCTCGCGTATCACGGTGAGTTCGCCCGCCAGTTCCGGCGCGGGCGGGAAGTCGTCGTCGCGCTCCAGGAGTACGCCCGGCGGCGCGACCCGGGAACGCAGCTCGGCCAGTACGTCGAGCACCGGCCGGGTGACCGGATGGGCATGGGTGTCGTGCCAGACGCCGTCGCGCTCCGTCCCCCCGGCGACATGGACGTACGCGATCGCCTCGACGGGCAGTTCGTCCAGCGCGGTCGCCGGGTCCTCGCCGCGATTGACGTGGTTGGTGTGCAGGTTGGCGACATCGATCAGCAGCCGGACCCCGGTGCGTCCGACCAGCTCCGCGAGGAACTGACCCTCGCTCATCTCCTCGTGGGGCCAGGAGATCAGCGCCGCGATGTTCTCCACGGCGAGCGGCACGGGCAGCGAGTCCTGGGCGATCCGGATGTTCTCGCAGAGCACGCGCAGGGCGTCCCGGGTCCGGGGGACGGGCAGCAGATGACCGGCTTCGAGCACGGGCGTCCCGGCGAGCGGGCCGCCGGCCCGTACGAACGCGATGTGCTCGGTCACCAGGGGCGAGCCGAGCGCCTCGGCGCGGGCCGCGAGGTCCGCCAGCCGCCGCGCGTCGGGCCGGTCCGCGCCTCCCAGGCCGAGGGAGACGCCGTGCGGGACGACGGTGACACCGCGCTCGCGCAGGCGTACCAGCGAGTCGGGCAGATGGCCGGGGCAGATGTTCTCGGCGACGGCCTCGACCCAGTCGACGCCGGACAGTTCCTCCACCGTGCCGGCGATCTCCGGGCGCCAGCCGATGCCGATGCCCAGCTCCGGTGTGTCGTTCATGGCTCCCCCTTCGGTGCCGCGGCATACGCCGCGGTGCCGGGTTGATGACCCCGGCGGGCGGCGGTGAATCCGCGAAGGAGGACGTTCAGAGGTGGATTTGAGGTTCCCCACCCACTCCGGTCCCGCGTGTCCCGTTACCGCCCCCGCGTGTTCACCGGCCGTCCTGCGGCAGGTGCGTCGACATGTCCATGGGCGTCGTCCGGTCGCTCTGTGGCTCCGGCCGGTCGGTGTTGATCGCGGTGGGGGCGCCGGGCTGGGTCGAGGGCCGCGAGGTGAAGGACTGGTCACCGGTCGGCGCGGCGGGCGCCGGGGCGGGCGGCAGATTCCCGTCCGGCGGCACCGGCCCGGTCGGGCTGGCGGTCGCTGTGCCCGCGGCCTCGTTCGCCAGGGCGTCGAAGTCGACGAAGCCGGTGGCCTCCAGCATCGTGATGTGGTCGAGCACGGTCTGGTTGGCGTCGGTGGCGAGCTGCCGTATCAGGGTGTTCCTGGTGGTGTGCCGGACCTGCGCGACCAGCGCGAAGACCTTGCCATGGGCGTTGCGCAGCAGATTGGCGAACTTCCGCTCGTATTCCTGGCCCTGGGCCGCGGACAGCTCTCTGAGCCAGCCCTGCTGCTGTTCGTTCGGCTGGTTCGGCAGCTCGACACCGAGCTTCGCCGCCACGTCACGGGCGCGCTTGTCGAGATCGGTGTGCCCGACGACAAGGTGGTCGCCACAGTCCCTGATGGCCTGGCTCGGCGCGCGTTCGACGGCCTGCTGCCCGGCCGGCAGCTCCCAGAGCCCGGCCAGCCGTACCCTGATCAGGAAGTCGCGGTCGGTCGCGGACAGCGGGCCCCACTGGGTGGCCACGGTCGACGCGTTGAGATTGGCCTGGCCGGTCCCGGACCGGTCGGCGTACGACCAGACCGGAAAGGCCAGCGCACCGACCGTGGCGACCAGCGCCGCGATGATGAGCGCCGTACCGTTGATGCGTCGCAACACTGTGCTGCCTCCCGGGGCGATTGGTGACACCGCAGACTCAACCGCCGTCCGGCGGGCCGTTCAACCTGGTCGGCGGTACAGGGAGGTACGTAGACCGGCGGCGGAGTGTTCAGCTCCGCAGCGCCGGATGATCGGCGCACACGGTGCAGGATCCCGGCGCGATCTCGGTGAAACCGGCGTCCCGTACCAACGGCAGCCCACTGGTGAGCAGTTGCCGCCAGCGCTCGGCGTCCGCGGTACGCGCGGCGAGCGGGAAGCCGGCCTCGCGCCAGACCTTGCGGTCCGTGTCCGACAGCTCCCACCAGGCGAGTTGGGCGGCGTGGCCGACCTGCGCCATGGCCTTGCCCGCCGACATGTCCAGGTCCGGGCTCAGCCACAGCACGGGCTGTGCCGGGTCCGGCGCGGGCGGCGGCCCCGGGTCGTCCAGGTCGGTGCCGGACACCTGGAGTTTGGCCAGCTCCTTGGGCCAGCCGTCGAGCGGCACGGGCGGGAAGACCCGTACCTCGGCGGCCGGCACCGGCTCTCCGGCCGTGGCGCCGGTGACCGTGATACCGGGAAGCTCCGCGGCGCGCCGCCATTCCGCGCCGCGTGCTCGCCGCACCACCTTGCGGATCCGGGCGTCCTGCCAGTCCCGCATGGCGCGGGCCCACTCGCCGTCCCCCAGCGACCGTTCGTCGGAGAGCATGACCAGCACCGCGCGGGCCGCCGTCTCCAGGGCATCGGTACGCGTCGGAGGCGCGGCCTTCTCGATCCGTACCACCAGCGGCAGGACGAACTGCGGCGCCGCGTCGCGGTCGGGCAGTTCGTCACGGAACGGGTCGTCGGCGCCGCCGGGGCTCTCCGGGGTGTCGTCGGCGGGGGTGCTGTAGCTGCTCACGGGTCCAGTCTGCCAGCCGCCTCCGCCGTCCTTCCGGTCCGTCCTTCTTGGCGGAACGAGCACGTCCGGGGGACGATGCGCGGCATGAAGAGCGATCTCTTTGCCACGGAGCACATGGCGCAGGCGGCGACCGTCCCCGGGATGACGCTGCAGAACAGCAAATCGATCAAATACGCCCTGAACGGCGAGATGCACGCGCGGCAGGGATCCATGGTCGCCTTCCGCGGCGACCTCCAGTTCGAGCGCAAGGGCCAGGGCCTCGGTGGGATGCTCAAGCGGGCCGTCACGGGTGAGGGACTCGCGCTGATGGCCGTGCGCGGCCAGGGCGAGGCGTGGTTCGCGCACGAGGCGGCCAACTGCTTCATCGTCGAGATCGAGCAGGGTGACGCGCTCACCATCAACGGCCGCAATGTGCTGTGTTTCGACCCGACCCTCTCGTACGAGATCAAGACCGTGAAGGGCGCCGGCATGACCGGCGGCGGGCTCTTCAACAGTGTGTTCACCGGCTACGGGAAGCTCGGCCTCATCTGCGAGGGCGACCCCATCGTGATCCCGGTCACGGGGCAGACCCCGGTGTATGTCGACACCGACGCTGTCGTCGGCTGGAGCGCGCAGCTCCGCACCTCGCTGCACCGTTCGCAGTCCGTCGGCTCGATGATCCGCGGCGGCTCCGGCGAGGCCGTCCAGCTCATGCTCCAGGGCGAGGGGTTTGTGATCGTCCGGCCGAGCGAGGTCACTCCGCAGAAGACCACCGCGCACTGAACCGGTCCGGCCACCGCCGCCCGGCCGGCCCGGATCCGCGCCACGCGGGGACCGGCCGTCGTTCGCGGCGGTGGGCAGCGGTGGCCCGCCGCGAGGCTGAGCCGCGCGGATGGGTACGCTCTCCCGTATGACGGAAGAGACGGTCCCGGCTGTCACGGCCGTCACGGCTGTCACGGCGGAAGAGACCGCCTACGCGGACTGTGTGCTGTGCGGAGAGCCCACCGAGCACCCGGAGACGGTCAGGGGCGCGACGCTCTGTCCCGTCTGCGAGTGGCAGGAGGCCCAGCGGATGGCGTGCTCGGGCTGACGCCGCCTCCGCCCGGCCCCCTTCGCGCCTTCCCGGTCAGGACTTCATCAGCTCGGAGACCTTGGCGAAGCGGAAGCCGCGCTTTCGCAGTTCGGGGACGATCCTGGCGACCGCCTCCTCCGTCACCGGCGCGGCGCTGCGGGTGCAGTGCATCACCACCACCGAGCCCGGCTTCACACCCTCCAGCACTTGTTCCGCCACGGCGTCCGCGTCGGTGGCGAAGGCGTCGCCGCTGACGACGTCCCACTGGACGGCGGTCACCTTGGCCGGGGTGAGGGCCTGGAGCGACGCGTCGTCGTAGCACCCACCGGGAAAGCGGAAGTACGGCACCACGTTCTTGGCCCCCGCCGTACGGAACGAGCCGAAGGCCCGCCGTACGTCGGCCGCCATCTTCTCCGCGCCGATCTCCGGCAGGCCGTAGCAGTCGGCCTTGAAGGCGTGGTGGCTGTAGGAGTGGTTGGCGATCTCGAAGAGCGGATCGTTGCCGATCGCCTTCGCCTGGGTCGGATACTCCTCGGCCCACCGGCCCGTCATGAAGACCGTCGACGGGACTTCGAGGCGGCGCAGCAGGGCGATCAGGCCGGGGTTGTCGAAGCGCTCGCCGCGCGCCGCGCGCGGCCCCTGCTCGGCCGTCATATCGGCGTCGAAGGTGAGTGCCACGGTCTTCCCGGCGGCCGGGGTGCCGTGTTTGAAGACCGGCGTCCGGCCGCCGGGGCCGGGCGCGATGGTCGGCGGACCGTTGGCCCCGGCCGGGCGGAGAGCCGCCGAGGAGCGGGCGCCGGAGGTCTCGGAGGTGGCGCCGTCGCAGCCGGCGAGGGCAGCGCTCAGGACAGTGACAGTGGCGAGAATGCGTACAAATGTGGTCACTCACGGAAAATATATGATCATCTGCCTGTAATGGTTGTACGGCACCCCTCCGCGCCGAACTCGCCCCGCGATCAGCCCCGGGCCCCGGCCAGCAGCAGCTCGCGGCACTTCTCGACGTCGAAGTCGCCCTTCGGATACACCGGGCCGAGCGCCTCCAGATGCTCCAGCAGCAGCGTGCTGATCGCCCAGTCGCGGTACCACTTGTGGTCGGCCGGGATCAGGTACCAGGGCGCCGCCGGTGTCGAGCAGCGGTGCAGGGCGAGCTCATAGGCGTCCTGATAGGCGGGCCACAGGGCGCGGTCCTCGATGTCGGACGGGCTGAACTTCCAGTGTTTGTCCGGGTTGTCGAGCCGGGCCAGGAGACGGTCGCGCTGTTCCTCATAGCTGATGTGGAGGAAGACCTTGACGAGGGTTACGCCGTCGTCGGCGAGCGCCTGTTCGAAGCGGTTGATCTGGCCGTACCGCTGGGCCAGGGCGTGCGACGAGGCCAGCTCACGCACCCGGGCGGCCAGGACGTCCTCGTAGTGCGAGCGGTCGAAGATGCCGATCTCGCCCGGCTCGGGGAGCGCGCGCCTGACCCGCCACAGGAAGGGATGGCTCCGCTCCTCCGGGGTCGGCGTCTTGAACGCCCTGATCCGGCAGCCCGCCGGGTTGAACAGGCGGATCACGCGTTTCATCGTGCCGCCCTTGCCGCTGGTGTCCATGCCCTGGAGGACCAGCAGCAGCCGGCGCCGGTCGCCGGCCGTACTGGACGCGAACAGGCGGTCCTGGAGACCGGCGAGGCGTTCCGCCATACGGGTGAGGGACTCCTGGGCGTCCTTCTTGTTCCGGGGGCCTCCCGGCGTCGCCCCCGCGTCGTAGGAGGCCAGCTCGGCGCGCTCGCCCGCCGGGACACGCAGCAGCTCACGGAGGGCGGGCGGAGGCTGCTCCGGCTTCTTGCCCGCGTCCTTCTTCGAGCCCTTCTTGGCCACTGCGCGCCCCTTCCGCCCGGTCAGTACCTCCGAGCGTGCGTCGGACGGCGCCGCTCTGCGACCGGACCGCCGGTGCGGCGGCTCAGCCCCAGGGGCCGGTCACCGCGAAGGTGGTGCCGGGGGTGTAGCAGTTCAGATACATCGTGCCGCCGTCCGGAGAGAAGGTGACCCCGGCGAACTCGCCCCACTCCGGGGCCGCGCCGCCGGCCGCGGCGGGCGTGATCTCCTGGGCGTTGCGCGCCACCGCGTAGACCTCGCCCCGCCGGGTCACTCCGAACACGTGCTGCGCGCCGCCGCCGTCCTCGCACACCATCAGGCCGCCGCTCGGGGCCAGGCAGATGTTGTCGGGGGCCTCGCCGGGAAGCTGGATGTCCGTGTCCGGGCCGAAGACGATCACCAGCGTGAGCCGGCGCCGCTCCGGCTCGTACTTCCAGACCTGTCCGAAGTGGTCCGCCGCCGAGCCCTCCGTCCGGTGCGCGAAGCTGGAGACGAAATAGACCGAACGGCCGCCCCAGTAACAGCCCTCCAGCTTCTGCGCGTGAGTGATGCCCCGGGGGCCGAAGTCCTGGAGCCGGATCGGAGTCTGTTTCGCCAGCGGGTCAGGTACCGGGACCCACTCCACGCCGTCGAAGCTCGATCCCGTCTCCTGGACGGTCGAGAGGTCCGGCACCCCCGGCACCCGCATGGCGTCCAGGGCGCCGCCCGCGCGCAGCGACCCGGCGCCGCCGCGCGGTTTCTCCGGCAGGAAGCGGTAGAAGAGACCGAACGGCTTCTCGAACGCGTCCTCGGTCTCGTACACGACACCGCTGCCCGGGTCGACCGCGACGGCCTCGTGCTGGAAGCGGCCCATGGCGGTCAGCGGCACCGCTCCGGTACGGCGCGGATCGGCGCCGTCGACCTCGAAGACGAAGCCGTGGTCCTTGGTGTATCCATTGGTGCCGGCCCGGTCCTCGGTCTCCTCGCAGGTGAGCCAGGTGCCCCAGGGGGTGGGCCCGCCCGCGCAGTTGACGGCGGTGCCGGCGATGGCGACGCGTTCGCCGGTGACATCGCCGCGCGCGTCCAGTTCGAGCGCCGTACAGCCGCCCCTGCCCATCGGGTCATAGGTGAGGCCGGGGACGGTCGGCACGGGGATCCGGCCGTCGGCGCGGTTCTCGTGATTGCGTACGAGATGGACCCGGCCGTGGCGGCCGGCGAAGGCGGCCATGCCGTCGTGGTTGCCGGGCACGCGGCCCTCGCCCGAGCGGAGCGGGTCGCCCTCCCGGGAGAGCACCCTGTAGCGGAAGCCCCGCGGGAGATCGAGCAGTCCGCGCGGGTCGGGCTCGAGCGGCCCGTAGCCGCCGCGGCCCATGCCCCGCGCGGTCGCGGTGCCGGTGAACAGCTCCGGCACGGCTCCGCTGAAGGCGATTCCCGCGGCGGCCGTCGCGGTGCGGGACAGGATCTGACGTCGTGTTGCGGACATGAGGCAACTCCCTGCTGGCGGACAGGAGACGTGACCCGCATGTGTGTACCACGTGTCAGCAGGCACGTGAACCATGCGGGTCACCGTGAGCCTCGTGTGTGCCACGGGGCTCCCGCGCCGGACGGTGCCCCGGATTCAAGGGCACCGGAGGGCCGGGCGGGAGCACCGGACCCGCGTCAGGCCAGCGAGGCGCTCAGCGTGATCGGCGTGGCCGAGAGCGCCTGGCTGACGGGGCAGTTCGCCTTGGCGTCCTCGGCGGCCTTGACGAAGCCCGCCTCGTCCAGGCCCGGGACATCGCCCTGCACGGTGAGGTGGATGCCGGTGATGCCGGTGCCGGGCTGGAAGGTGACCTCGGCCTGGGTGGTCAGCCTGGTCGGCGGGGTGCCGCCCTGGGCCAGGCCGTTCGAGAGCGCCATCGAGAAGCAGCTGGAGTGGGCGGCCGCTATCAGCTCTTCCGGGCTGGTCTTGCCGTTGGCCTTCTCCGCGCGGGAGGGCCAGGAGACCCCCTGGTCGGGGATGCCGGAGGAGTCGAAGGTGACGGTGCCCGTGCCCTGGAGGAGGTTGCCCTCCCAGACCGTGTGCGCCTGGCGCGTGGTGGCCATGGTGGAACCCTTCTGGTTGGTTCTGGTGATACCTGTGTGAAGACGCCCCGCGTGCGGATGCCCGGGGGCGCCCGTGCGGGGACGAGCGAGTGACGGCGCCCCGTGTGACAAAGCCCCGTACGCCGACGCGTGTTGCCGCGACACCGAACCTACCGGGCGACCAGCCCTTTCGCGTCCCGGGCCAGGGCCGTCAGCCGGGAGATCGCCCGGAAGTACTTCTTTCGGTAGCCGCCGTTCAGCATCTCGTCGCTGAACAGCCGGTCAAAGGGAAGACCGGAGGCGAGGACCGGGATCTCCCGGTCGTAGAGCCGGTCCGCCAGGACGACGAGCCGCAGCGCCGTCGACTGGTCGGGCACGGCCCGGACATCCGTGAGGCAGACGGCCCGCAGCCCTTCCGTGAGCGCCCCGTACCGGCTCGGATGGACCCGGGAGAGGTGGTCGAGCAGCCCGGGGAAGTCGTCCAGGCTGGCGCCCGGGGTCGCGTGGGCGGCCTTGGTCACCTGTTCGTCGGAGAACGGCGCGGGCGCCTCGGGCAGTCCGCGGTGGCGGTAGTCCTCACCGTCGATGCGCAGGGGGCGGAAGCGCGCCGACAGCCCCTGGATCTCCCGGAGGAAGTCGGCGGCGGCGAACCGGCCCTCGCCGAGCTTTCCGGGCAGCGTGTTGGAGGTGGCGGCAAGCGCCACCCCCGAGTCCACCAGCTTGCCCAGCAGGGTGGACACCAGGACGGTGTCGCCCGGATCGTCCAGTTCGAACTCGTCGATGCAGAGGAGCCGGTGGCCGCCGAGCGTCTGGACCGTCTGCTGGAAACCCAGCGCGCCGACCAGATTCGTCAGCTCCACGAAGGTCCCGAACGCCTTCTGTTCCGGCGCGGCCGGGGTGGCGTGCCACAGGGACGCCAGCAGATGGGTCTTGCCGACGCCGTAGCCGCCGTCCAGATAGATCCCGCGCGGCCCCGTGGGCACAGCGGGCTTTCTGGCGAACCAGCGGCGCCGTCCGGTACCGCCCCCGGACTCCCGCGCTCCGTCCAGTCCCGCCGCGAAGGCGCTCAGTACGGCGACCGCCTCGGTCTGGCTGGGCTGGTTCGGATCGGGCACGTACGTGTCGAAACGTACGGAATCGAAGCGCGGCGGCGGGACCATCTCCGCGACCAGCCGGTCGGCGGGGACGCGCGGCTCACGTGCGCGGAGCGAGAGCGGGGCCACGTCGGCGGTCGGGGCGCGGCCGGAGGCGGCGGGGGAGGACGACACAGCTCTCCACTCTATGCGCCGTGCCAGACTGCTCCGCATGCGACGCCTGTTCCCTGTGACCGATCAGACAGTCTCCGCCGCGGACCGTGAGTGGACCCCCGGCGAACTGGCGGAGGCGTACGGGTACCCGGCGGACATGGGCGGCGGCCCCTGGCTGCGGGCCAACATGGTGTCCACGCTGGACGGCGCCGCCCAGCACGACGGCCGCTCTGCGCCCCTCTCCTCCGCCGCCGACATGCGGATCTTCGGGGCACTGCGCGGGCTCGCCGACGCGGTGGTGGTCGGTGCTGAAACGGTTCGCTCGGAGGGGTACCGGCCGGCCCGCGCCCGGGACGCCTTCGCCGAGCGCCGCGCGGCGGCCGGCCAGGGGCCCGCGCCGGTGATCGCCGTGGTCAGCGCGAGCCTCGCCCTGGACTTCTCGCTGCCGCTGTTCACCGCGCCTCTTGTCCAGACGCTCGTACTCACCGGCGCGGCGGCGCCCCCGGAGCGGATCCGGGCGGCGGAGAAGGCCGGGGCCCGGGTGGTGATCGCGGGCGACGGCCCCGGGGTGGATCCCGCCAGGGCCGTGGGCGCTCTCGCGGAACGCGGCCTCGTACGGCTGCTCACCGAGGGCGGCCCCCGGCTGCTCGGTCAGTTCGTGACGGCCGGCGTTCTGGACGAACTGTGCCTGACGGTGTCTCCGGCGCTCACTTCGGGGTACGCGCAGCGCATCGCGGGCGGGCCGGGTCTCGCCGTCCCCGAACGGTTCGCGCTGGCGTCGCTACTGGAGGAGGACGGCTTTCTTTTCGGTCGATATTGTCGCATTTGACAGTCAATGGAATTTATCGTTCCGGTTAGCTTCCGCTGGGCAGACTTACTCGGAAACCCCGTGCGGGCACGGGGAAGGATGGTTTCCGCAGTGGGTCGAACGGCCTGGGAAGACGAAGGGTGCCTGCCGTGTTCACAAGCGTATTGATGATCGAGAAACCTCTGACGCCCGAGGACGTGGAGTTCGTCACGACCCTGCACGGCGACGAGACGGTTTCTTTCGTCGTCCTCATGCAGCCTCGCGGGGACCAGGCCGATGTGCTGCTGCGCGCCATCGACGATGTCGCGCTCGGGGAACTGGGTGAAGCCGCCAGGGAGGGCGAGGAGCCGGAGGGCAGGCAGGCCAGACAACCCGCCGAACTGGCGCTCGCGCATTCCCTGACGGCGCTGCGCGCCCAGGGGTCCGAGGCCGTGGGCCAGGTCGTCGAGGAGCATCCGCTGGACCTGCTCAAGGGAGTGGTGGACGAGTCGGGGGCGGACGAGGTGATCGTGCTGACCGAGCCGCACTACGTGGAGGAGTTCTTCCACCGCGACTGGGCGTCCCGGGCGCGCCACAAGGTCGGCGTCCCGGTGCTCAAGCTCTTCGCGCACAGCGAATAGGCTGGAGCCCCGACACAGCGTGACGCTGCACCGCCTGCACCCTGGGAGAAACACCTATGGCACCCGGTATCCCCACCGCCATGGAACGGCCGCACTTCATCGGCATCGGCGGCGCCGGAATGTCAGGTATCGCGAAGATCCTCACCCAGCGCGGCGCCAAGGTCGCGGGCAGTGACGCCAAGGAGTCGGAGACCGCGCAGGCGCTGCGGGCCCTGGGGGCCACCGTGCACATCGGCCATGCCGCGACCCATCTCGCGGACGACGCGTCGTGTGTGGTGGTCTCCAGTGCCATCCGGGCCGACAACCCCGAGCTGGCCCGCGCGGCGGAGCTGTCCGTGCCCGTGGTGCACCGCTCCGACGCGCTGGCCTCGCTGATGGGCGGCCTGCGGTCGATCGCCGTCGCGGGCACCCACGGCAAGACGACCACGACCTCCATGCTGGCCGTCGCCCTCACCGAGCTGGGCCTCGACCCCTCGTACGCGATCGGCGGCGATCTGGCGGGGCCGGGTACGAACGCCCAGCACGGAGCGGGTGACATCTTCGTCGCGGAGGCCGACGAGAGCGACCGCAGCTTCCAGAAGTACGACCCCGAGGTCGCGATCGTCCTCAACGCCGAGCTGGACCACCACGCCAACTACTCCTCGATGGAGGAGATCTACGAGTCCTTCGAGACCTTCGTCGGCAAGGTCGTCCCCGGCGGGACGCTGGTGATCTCCGCCGACCAGCCGGGCGCCGTCGAGCTGGCCTCCCGGCTGAGCGGCCGGTCCGCGCTCACCATCGTCACCTACGGGGCGGACGCCACCGCCGACGTATGCGTCCACAAGGTCACCGCGCGCGGGCTGACCAGCGAGGTCACGGTCCTGCTCGACGGCCGCTTCCTCACCTTCACGGTCTCGGTGCCCGGCCGGCACTACGCGCTCAACGCGGTCGCGGCCCTGGCCGCGGGCGTGGCGCTGGGCATCCCGGCGCACAATCTGGCCTCGGCCCTCGGCAAGTACACCGGCGTCAAGCGCCGTCTCCAGCTCAAGGGCGAGGCGGCGGGCGTCCAGGTCATCGACTCGTACGCGCACCACCCCACCGAGATGACCGCCGACCTGGAGGCGATGCGCGCCGCCGCGGCGCCCGGCTCGCGGCTGCTGGTCGTCTTCCAGCCGCACCTCTTCTCCCGCACACAGGAGCTGGCCACGGAGATGGGCCAGGCGCTCGCGCTCGCGGACGCCTCGGTGGTCCTGGACATCTACCCGGCCCGTGAGGACCCGGTCCCGGGTGTCACCAGTGCGCTGATCATCGATGCCGCGAAGGCGGCGGGCGCCGAGGTCACCGCCGTCCACGACAAGAGCGCGGTTCCCGAGGTCGTCGCGGGAATGGCCGGACCGGGGGATCTCGTTCTCACTATGGGCGCGGGCGACGTCACGGACCTCGGTCCGCACATCCTGGCCCGCCTGACCGACTGAGGGAGAGCGCATGTCGTACGACATCGACAAGCCGGACGAGCAGTGGCGCGCGGAGCTGTCCGCCGCGGAGTACCAGGTACTCCGCAAGGCCGGCACCGAACCCGCCTTCACCGGCGAATACACCGACACCAAGACGGCCGGCGTGTACTCCTGTCGCGCGTGCGGCGCGGAGCTGTTCCGCTCCGACACCAAGTTCGAGTCGCACTGCGGCTGGCCGTCCTTCTACGACCCGAAGGACACGGACGCGGTCGAGCTGATCGAGGACCGCTCGCACGGCATGGTCCGCGTCGAGGTCCGCTGCGCACGCTGCGGCTCGCACCTGGGCCATGTCTTCGAGGGCGAGGGCTATCCGACCCCGACGGACCAGCGGTACTGCATCAACAGCATCTCGCTCCAGCTCACGCCCGACGCGAGCTGACGGCGCGACGCCCGCTGGCCACCGCGTCCGGTGACCACCGGACGCAGGATCCACGGCCGGCCGCCGAGCCCCATGAGGGCCGGCGGCCGGCCGTATCGTGTCAGCCGCCCTGACGCCGGCCGCGGCCACCGAGACGCAGGCCGAGTCTGCCCAGGGCGCCCGGCCGGTTCCAGGCGCGGAACTCCTCGGCCCTCCGGCCGCCCGTACGCTCCAGGCACCGCTCCACGGCGGCGAGGTCCTCGGCCGGCAGCGCGCGCACAACAGGACGCAGCACCTTGTCGAGCAGGGTCGTGCGGATCTCGTCCCAGGTCCGGTTGGCTCCCGGCAGCGAGGTCCACGCGACAAAGCAGTCGGCCGCGTGACCGGGGACGGTACGCAGCCGGTCGCGTACCCACTCCTCGTGGGCGGCCCGCCGGTACGCCGAGGTCAGGTCGGTGTCGCCGCAGTGCACGAGCGCGTACAGCTCGCCCTCCGGCCGCTCCTCGGTGAGCAGGGCGCGGGCGAGGGTCCCGAACACCTCCACCAGCACGCCCGGTTCCACCGGTTCCGCGGCGGACCGCAGCGCCAGCGCCCTCGCGGTCCAGCCAGAGCCGGTCCGCCCCGCCCGCAGCTCCCCGGCGAACTCAAGGAGTTGCAGGGCTCCTCGTACGCGCGGTTCGAGCTCCTCTGGGAAGGAGCGCAGCAGAGCGTGGGCGAGGTCCGGGGCGTCGGACCGGTCCCCGGGCCCGTCGAGCGCCGCCCTCACCAGGGCGGACCAGGTGCCCGCCGCGCGGTGGGCGTCCGAGCCGCTTTCGGTGAGCATCAGGCGGGCCTCGGACGCGGTCGGCGTACCGCCGTCCCACACCAGCCGGACAGCGGTGCGCAGCACCAGCGGATCGGCGAGCGGTGAGGCGCCGGCGGCACGCAGCACGGAGTGCAGGACGGCGATCCGGTCGGCGCCGTGCGGCGCGGGCGCGGGAGCCTCGGCGCACATCCGCAGATGCGGCAGCGTCTGGATCCCGTCGAACGGAAACGACGTGCGGGCGAGCAGCCGGGCGGCGGCGGGCGGGTCGTCCGCGGCGAGCGCGTCCAGCCTGCCGAGCAGTGCCGTCCGCAGATCGAAGTGCTCGTCGAGCGCGGTCCGCAGGGCGGGGGTGTAGGCCGACTCGGGACCGGCGATCAGCGCGTGGGCCAGCCGCTGCGCGAGGCCGGGCAGCAGCTCCGCGGGGTCCATGCCGAGCAGTTCGGCGACGCGCAGCAGCTCGACCGGCCGGGAGGTGTCCGTGCCGCCGGGCTCGTCCCCGGGCCTGCCCACGATGCCGGCGCGCAGTTCAGGAGCCAGCTCGGCGGCGAGCCGCCGCTTGAGCTCCTCGGGGAGCGCCGGCAGCCACTGACCGGACAGCCCGGTCCCGGCCGGTGCCCCGAGCCGCGGAGCGCGGACCGCCTCGGTCAGTACGAGCGCGGCGAGCGGCGCCACCGTGGCGGCCGGAGCCCTGCCGTCGAGCGCCGCGAGCAGCCCGGCGAGGGCCGCCGTTTCGCCCGGCGTCCGGTCGTCCTCGGCGGGTGCGCACAGGGCGTCGACGAGCTGCCGCAGCCGCTGATCGTCCAGCGCGTCCGTGTGCTCCCGCGCCCAGTCGGCCGCCGCCGCGCGGCCGGTCGCTCCCGGCGCGATTCCCGCGCACAGGGCGGCGACGGCGAGAGGTCCTGCGGTGAGCGGGCCGCCCGGCAGCGCGGACGCCTCCGCGAACAGCTCGGGAGCCCTGGCCAGCCAGACGCGCGCGGCGATCAGGGCCCAGGCGTCCGCCACCGGATCCGCCGGCCCGGCACCGGCCGGATCGAGTACGCGGCAGAGATGCTCCTGTCCGGCCAGCTCCCGCGCGTCGTCCGGCAGGACGCCGAGGATCTGCTGCCCGGCGAGCCGCGGACGCCGGGTGTATGTGGTGAAGGTCAGCCGGTGGACGGCCGCGCCCGGCAGCACCGCGCTGGCCAGTGCGATCCACCGTGCCACGTCCTCGCTGTCCCGCTCGACGAGCACGATCCGCGGCGCCGCCGCCTCCTCGGTCAGCTCGCGCAGACCGGCGAGGAACACCGCGAGCCAGGGCGCCCGGGAGGCGGCGAACGTGACCAGCTCCCGCCGGTCGAAGCTCCGTCCCGCCGGAGGCGCCTCCAGCGGCGCGGGCACGCCGCCGGCCGGGGTGCCCGCGGCCCACTGCGGCGAGTTCCAGGCGCTGATGGGAGCGGCCCCGGTGGACGGCGCGCTGCTCGCGGGCAGATGGACGGCATGGGCGTGGAAGGTGCCCCGGCGCCCGCTGTGACCGTCGGCCGTGGGGACGGTCCTGGCCAGCAGGCGGCTCCCGTCGGAGAGCACGCTGTGGCTGAACGCCCGGGGCAGCGCGGCGAGTTCGGCATCCGTGGGGTGCGGGGGCGCGTCGTGCGGCGGCTCGTAGCCGATGAGCTGCTCGACCTCCTTGAGCAGTTCGCCGGGTATGCCGGGGGAGACCGCGGTGAACCGGAAGCCGGATCCGTCGGGTCCCGGCGGTGCGGAGGTGTAGTGCAACTGCGCCAGGCTCATGCCCCGGCCCCCTTCGTGCCCGACGTGCCGTGCTCGGAGGGCGGCAGGACCGGTCTCGGGCCTGTCACCCTGGCGCCCGACCGTACCGGCGGGACGCCGTTCGGCACCACTCGGCACCGCGCGGTGTCGTTGTGGCGGCGCCGCTGACCCGGCGGTGCGGCCCGGCGCGGGCCAAAGGGAGGAAACGCGCGGCGAGTTCGGGGCGTGGACGGGGTGTCAACGGACACCGGTGCGCCGCGCCGACCGGCGCCCTATTTGGCGGGCTGAAGCAGGTCCCAGCGGTTCCCGTAGAGGTCCTCGAAGACCGCGACCGAGCCGTAGGGCTCATGGCGGGGCTCCTCCAGGAAGCGGACCCCGGCGGCCAGCATCCTGGCGTGGTCGCGGGCGAAGTCCTCGGTGTGCAGGAAGAATCCGACCCGGCCGCCGGTCTGCGCACCGATCCTGGCCCGCTGGGTGTCGTCCTTGGCGCGGGCCAGCAGCAGGCCCGTGGACCCGTGGCCGGAACCGGGCGGACTCACCACCACCCAGCGGGAGCCGTCGCCCCGGTCGGTGTCCTCGGCCAGCCGGAAACCGAGGGCGTCCGTATAGAAGGCGATGGCCCTGTCGTAATCGTCGACGACAAGGGTGACCAGGGCGATATGCGACATGGTCGTACGTTATACGTATGACGGGAGTCCGGGCAAGGATGGAACAATGCCCCCCATGGACGCGCAGCAGATCGCCCGGCTCAGCAGTCGCGCCCGCGTGCTCGCCGCCTCCGGCCGCCGGAGCATCCTCGGCATCGCGGGCGCGCCGGGAGCGGGCAAGTCGACCCTCGCCGCACGGCTCGCTGACGAACTCGCCGGGCTCGCGGCACTCGTTCCCATGGACGGCTTCCATCTGGCCCAGGCCGAGCTGAACCGCCTCGGCCGCGCCGGCCGCAAGGGCGCCCCCGACACCTTCGACGCCACCGGTTACGCGGCGCTGCTTGCCCGGCTGCGCGCTCCCACGGCCGGAGCGGTGGTCTACGCCCCGGCCTTCGACCGGACGCTGGAGGAGCCGGTGGCCGGCAGCATCCCGGTCGGTCCCGGCACCCCTCTGGTCATCACGGAGGGCAACTATCTGCTGCACGACGACGGCCCCTGGGCGCCCGTCCGGCCGCTCCTCGACGAGGTGTGGTACCTGGAACTCGACCCGCTGACGCGGGTGCGCCGGCTCATCGACCGGCATGTCGCCTTCGGCAAGGACCGCGCGGACGCCGAGCGCTGGGTGCGGGAGTCCGACGAGGCCAATGCCCGGCTGGTGGCGGCGGGCCGGGACCGGGCGGACCTCGTGATCACCCTCGACGGCCCCTGAGCACGATCGCCGAGACGGTCACCCGGGCCCGGTCCGGCGCATAGCCTGGACGGTGAGCGTGTACGGACGGACACAGGCGGAGGCGATGGCGGCGTGGGAATGTTCCGGCGGGGGCCGAAACGTGACGGACGTGATGTGCCCCGGGACCCCGCGTTCTCCTTCTTCTCGGCCGACGAGGGCGCGCGGTTCCGCGGCCAGGTGCGCCAGGCGTTCGCGGAGCACGGCCTGGAAGTCACGGTGTACGCCGATGTGGTCACCGACAGCGGCGGCCGTCAGTTCGGCCTCGGCAATCTCGCCGCCGTCTGCCACAACGACGGCCGGGGCCCCCGAGTCTGGGGCGAACTGACACGCCGGCACGCCGGTACGGTGCTGCGCACCCTGGACGCTCCCTCGGCCCTGGACACCCTGCCGCCCGAGCAGATCCGGGCCCAGCTCTATCCTCGCGTGATCAGCCGGGAGGGCCTCGATCCGCAGAGCTTCGGCTACGCGCGGTCCGTCGCTCCCGGGCTGTACGAGGTGCTCGCCCTCGATCTCCCGGAGAGCGTCATGATGCTCACCGACGAGGCGCTGGAGCCGCTCGGCGAGGTCCGGCACCTGCGTGACCAGGCCCTGCGCAACCTGCGGGAGCTGCCGGTCGAGGGTTCGGAGACCGTCAAGGACGCCGGCGGAATGCGCTTCGAGGTCGTCGTCGGCGACTCGTTCTACACGGCCAGCCGGGTCCTGGCGCTGGAGACGGTCGTACGGCAGGTCACCGGGCAGCGGATCACCGGGGACGGGGCGCTGGTCGCCATGCCCTTCCGGCATCAGCTCGCCTTCCATGTCATCCGCGACACGACCATGATCCCGTCCCTCAACGCGATGGCCTCCTTCGCCGCCTCCGGATACGAGGACACCCCGGGCGCCATCAGCCCCTGTGTGTACTGGTGGCGCGGCGGCGCGCTCACCCAGCTCAGTGAGCGGGACACGGACGGCGACGGGCCCCGGATCGTCGTCGACGACGGCTTCCAGGAACTGCTGGAACGGCTGGTCGCGGAGGATCCTCCGGATTAGGGCGTGTTGCGAAGCGGCGCCGTCCGCCCGCAGGCCGGGCGACGCTTTCGCAACAGGCCCCAAGGGCTGTCCGGCATCCCCGGCGGGCTCGCGACGATCCACGACGGTGGCGTCGACCGGTGACCAGCCGGTCGACGCCACCATGGCCGCTTCAACGGGCCCCGAGCCGCGGGAGGGCCCGGCCGGGGGGACCGTCCAGCGGTCAGCAGGTGGCGACGGTGCCCCTGTCGATGTCGATGTAGGGGCTGTAGATCCAGCCGAACGTGGTGTTGTACCAGATATTTTGGGCCGAGTTCCGGTACTTGCAGAAGATCTCGACCGGGCTGTTGAGTGCGCGGTGCTCCGTGACCAGGCACTCCTGGCCGGGGCCGGTGTGCACCGCCGCCTTGGACTTCACGATGGTGCCGATGGCCGTGAGGCTTTCCCTGGGCGCCCAGCCGCAGAGTTCGCTCGCGGTCGGAGCGGACTGCGCCTGTGCGGGTACCACCGCGAGCCCCAGAGCCACGACGGCCCCCGCGAGCCCCGCGACGACCGACTTCGACATTGATTTCACGGTGTGGTACCTCCACGGAAGCTGAATCGTTGGCAGCGGTTGAACGGGCGCCACTCTGCCCGCGCCGTCTTGTGAGAACCTGCGGCAAACCTTGAATCGCCAGGTCACAGGCGATGAAGTTGCCGGAGCCCGCAGCCCGGGGCCTTGCCGCCGCGCCCGCCGGGGACGGGCCTGTCGGGCGCGTGCCGGTGGTGGGAGGATCGGAGGGCCGGCGGCATCGTCCGCCCGGCGGCCCGTACGTTCGCGGTGCGGCCACGAGGTTCGCCGCCGAGGAGGAGACCATGACCACCGCCCCCGTGCCCTTCACCGCTGACGACTACCGCGCCCGGATGGCCCGCGCGGCCGAGTCCGCCGCCGCTGCCGGTCTCGCGGGGGTGCTGGTCGCGCCGGGCCCCGACCTGGTCCATCTCACCGGCTACCGGCCGACCGCCGACACCGAGCGGCTCACCCTGCTCGTCCTGGCCCAGGGCCACGATCCCGTGCTGGTGGTGCCCACGCTGGAGGCCGCGGACGCCGCGCGGGCCGCGGGCGCGCCCGCTTTCACGCTCCGCGACTGGACCGACGGCAAGGATCCGTACGCCGTCACCGCCGCGCTGCTGGATCCCGCCGGGCGCTTCGGCGTCAGCGACAACGCCTGGGCGCTGCATCTGCTCGCGTTGCAGCGGGCCCTGCCCGGCACCTCGTATGTGGCGCTGACCGAGGCGCTGCCGATGCTGCGCGCCGTCAAGGACGCGCGGGAGCTGGCCAGGGTCGAGGCGGCGGGTGCGGCGGCCGACGCCGCGTACGGCGAGATCCTGCGGGTCCGCTTCGCCGGGCGCCGGGAGCAGGAGGTGGCCGCAGACCTCGCCGCGCTCCTGCTGCGGCACGGCCATTCCCAGGTGGACTTCACCGTGGTCGGCTCGGGACCCAACGGAGCCGATCCGCACCACGAGGCCGGTGACCGTGTCATCGAAGACGGTGACATGGTCGTCCTCGACTTCGGCGGCCTCAAGCACGGTTACGGCTCCGACACCACGCGTACCGTCCATGTCGGGGAGCCCGGCGCCGAGGAGCGCCGTGTCCACGAGGTCGTCCGCGAAGCGCAGCAGGCCGGTTTCGAAGCCGTCCGTCCCGGCGCCGCCTGCCAGGACGTCGACCGGGCGGCGCGGGCGGTCATCACGGCGGCGGGGTACGGCGACTACTTCATCCACCGCACCGGCCACGGGATCGGCGTCACCACCCATGAGCCGCCCTACATGATCGAGGGCGAGGAGCGGCCACTGGTGCCGGGCATGTGCTTCTCCGTCGAGCCGGGCATCTATCTGCCGGGACGCTTCGGGGTCCGGATCGAGGACATCGTCACGGTCACGGAGGACGGCGGGCGCCGCTTCAACAACACGTCCCACGCGATGGCCATCGTCGAGTAGCACCGGCCCGGCCCGGGAGTCCGGTCGCCGGTGTCCGGTTGCCCGCGGTCAGTCGTCGGCGAGGATCACACAGGACTCGGCCGGCAGCCTCAGCACACCGTCCGGGCCCGGCGGCCGGACCGGCTCCCAGGCGGCCAGCACCCGGCCGCCGCGGCCCAGCGGGATCTCCACGGCCTGCCGGGAGAGGTTCACGGCGATCCGCAGATCGCCCCTTCGGTACGCAAGCCAGCGCGCGCCTTCGGCGTACGCCGTTTTTATCGCCGCCAGATCGGGGTCGGCGAGATCCGGCTGGCCCCGCCGCAGGGCGATCAGCTCCCGGTGCCAGGCCAGCAGGCGCGCGTGCGGCTCCTTTCCGGTCTCGGACCAGTCGAGGCAGGACCGCTCGCGCGTCCCGGGATCCTGCGGATCCGGGATGTCCTCCTCCGCCCAGCCGTGCGCCGCGAACTCCCTTCGCCGTCCGGTGCGTACGGCCTCCGCGAGTATCGGGTCCGGATGATCGGTGAAGAACTGCCAGGGGGTGCCCGCGCCCCACTCCTCCCCCATGAAGAGCATCGGGGTGTGCGGTCCCGTCAGCACCAGTGCGGCGGCGCAGGCCAGCAGACCGGGGGAGAGGGTCGCGGAGAGCCGGTCGCCGAGCGCCCGGTTGCCGATCTGGTCATGGGTCTGCGCATAGCCGAGGAAGCGGTTCGCCGGCGTCCTCGTCCGCTCGACGGGACGGCCGTGCACCCGGCCGCGGAAGCTCGAATACGTACCGTCGTGGAAGAAGACACGGGTCAGCGTCTTGGCGAGCGCGGCGAGCGGCTGACGGGCGAAGTCCGCGTAATAGCCCTGGGATTCGCCGGTGAGCGCGGTGTGCAGGGAGTGATGGAAATCGTCGCTCCACTGAGCGTGCAGCCCGAGACCGCCGCGCTCGCGGGGGGTGGTGGTGCGGGGATCGTTGAGATCGGACTCGGCGATCAGGAAGAGCGGACGGCCCAGCTCCGTGGCGAGGGCGTCGACGGCGGTGGACAGCTCTTCGAGGAAGGTCAGCGCCCGGTGGTCGGCGAGTGCGTGCACGGCGTCCAGCCGCAGCCCGTCGAGCCGGAAGTCCCGCAGCCAGCCGAGCGCGCTGCCCAGCAGATAGGCGCGGACCTCGTCCGAGCCGGGGGCGTCGAGATTGACCGCGGCGCCCCACGGAGTGTGATGCGTCTCGGTGAAGTACGGGCCGAACTGCGGCAGGTAGTTGCCGGCGGGGCCGAGATGGTTGTGGACCACGTCGAGTACGACACCGAGGCCCAGACCGTGGGCCGTGTCGACAAAGCGCTTCAACGCCTCGGGGCCGCCGTACGGCTCGTGCACCGCCCAGAGCGACACCCCCTCGTACCCCCAGCCGTGCGTACCGGGGAACGGGCACACCGGCATCAGCTCGACATGGGTGATCCCCAGCTCGGCCAGCGCGGCGAGCCGCGCGGCGGCCGCGTCGAAGGTGCCCTCGCGGGTGAAGGTCCCGATGTGCAGTTCGTACAGGACGGCGCCGGACAGTCCCCGGCCCGGCCACGGGCTGCGCCAGTCGTACGCGCTCTGGTCCACCACGGCGCTCGTGCCGTCCGGACCGTCCGGCTGGCGGCGCGAACGCGGATCGGGCAGTACGAGGCCGTCGTCGAGCGCGAAGCCGTAGCGCGTACCGTCGGCGGCGGGCGCCTCGGCGGTCCACCAGCCCGACCGCTCCGGATCACGCGCCATGAGCAGGTCCTCGCCCTCCACCCGGAGAACGACCCTGTCCCGCGCCTGCGGTGCCCACACCTCGAACTGCACTGGCGGTTCCCCCTTTGTCGTCAGCGTTTTCTCGTCTTCGATGTTCCTCCATGGTGACAAGAGAGAGTGACTGGGGCCCGGCGATCGCCGCGAATCGGGTGCACACCACCCAGGGCGCGGCCCGTCCGGTACGGAGGCCCGCGTCCCGCCGCCGCCCTCCGCGCGCGGTCTCCGGAGCCGTCCGTTCCGGTGCAGGTCAGCGAGGCGCCGGGAGCGGTGGAAACCCCTGAGCGTCTGGACACCCCAGGGCCGCCGGACAGACAATCATTTCTGTGACGTCGTCCTCCGAGTTCCACACGTATCCCGCGCGGCTCTCCGACGCCGAGCGCGACCGTGTCCTCGCGGTGCTCAGGGAGGGAGCGGCGCAGGGCAAGCTGTCGCACGACACCTTCCTGCACCGGATGGATCTCGCGCTGGCCGCCCGCAGGGCGGACGAACTGAAGATGCTCACCGCGGATCTGGAGTCCGAAGGCCGCTGGTCACGAAGGCTGTTCGGGACGGTGGGCCGGGTGTCCGCGTTCTCGCTGCGGCTGCGCAGGGCCTGGCAGGTCGAACGGCTGCCGAAACTCCTGATGCCACAGCCGAGTCCGTATCCGCTGCGCATCGGCCGTGACCCGGCGAACGGGCTGCGGCTCAGCCATGACACGGTCTCCCGGCTGCACGCCGAACTCAGCATGCAGGGCGGGCTGTGGGTCCTGCGCGACCTCGGCTCGACCAATGGCACCACCGTCAACGGACGGCGGGTGACCTCGACGGTCGTCGTGCGCGACGGTGACATGGTCAGCTTCGGGCAGATGAGTTTCCGGCTCGCCTCCCACTGACCGTCCGCCGGCGCCGGCGCGGGGCCGGGCGCCCGGCCCCGCGACAACACAGCGGCACGGCGGCGCCGCTGTGCCGCCGCCGTCAGCTCCGGCGGCTGAGCAGTGCCACGGGCCGGTCGGAGAACAGCTCGGCCAGATCCACCGGAGCGCCGCCCTCGAATTCCCTTTCCGGGGACGTGAGCAGATCCGACCACCGTCCCGGGGGCAGCACCAGCTCCGTCCCGGCCCAGCCGCCCGCCTCCGCGAGCCGCAGCGGGAGCCGGGTGACGGCCGTGACCACCTCGCCCGAGCGGCAGAAGGCCAGACAGTGCGCGGCGGCCGGACCGGTCGCGTGCAGCGGGGCGTAGGTACCGGACTCGGCGAACACCCCGGGCCGGTCCCGGCGCAGCCGCAGCGCCGCCGTCGTGACCACCGTCTTCTCGTCGGGCGGTCCGGTCCGGAACCGCTCACGGTTGTCGGGGTCCACCAGCGCGAAGTACTCGCGCTCCGTGCCCTGGTAGAGGTCGGGCACACCCGGCATGGTGAGCTGCACCAGCGCCGCGCCCAGCGCACTGGTCCGTACATACGGGGCGAGGGCCCGGGTGAACCGCGCGACCGTCCGGCGGCCGGGCCCGGCCGGGCCCGCCTCCACGAAGTCGGTCACGGCCTGCTCGTACAGCGGATCGGTCTCCGTCCAGCTCGTGTGCAGCCCGGCCTCCCGCACGGACTTCAGCAGCGCGGGCACCATGCGCGAGGCGTCCGGGACACCGGAGTCCGCCGCCGGGGTGAAGCCCACCGCCGTCTGCCATGCCTGCCACGCCAGCAGCGGATCCGGGGCCGGCACCCCGGCCAGCCGCTTCAGCAGCTCCGCCCACCGTTCCGGGCATTCGGACAGCACGGCGATCCCCGCGCGTACATCCGCGCTGCGCTTGGTGTCGTGCGTGGTCAGCACCGTCCCGGTGGCCGGCCAGTCGCGCGCCAGCCTGGCGCAGTACGCGTGGAACCGTTCCGGGCTCACCGCAGGACCGCCCGGATCGCCACCCACCTCGTTCGCGGAGATCAGCGGCACATAGCGGTAGAAGGCGGTGTCCTCCACGGACTTGGCGCGCAGCGCGGACGAGGTCTGGGCGAAGCGCGCGCAGAACGCGGTCTGGTCCGGGCCCGTACCGAGCCTGCCGAGCGCCAGCTCCCGCACCACGTCCACGGCCGTCGCCTCCCGCTCGACCGTGAACGCGGCCTTCGCCTGGCGCACCGCCTCCTCCGGGACCGCCGCCTCCGCGGCCTCGGGGCTGGGGCCGCCGGCCGTGGTGTACGGGCGGTAGACCGGCACGCGTACCAGCAGTTCCCTGATGGCCGTGGCCAGTGCCCAGGGCGCGTGGTCGCGCAGTGCGGGATCGGCGGCGCAGACGCGCTGGGCCGTCCGGGTCAGGAAAGCGGTCTCGGCGGCCAGTTCATGGACGACCACCTTGTACGCGGCCCGGCGCACCGTCCCTTCCCAGTAGCCGCCGCGGTCCCCGGCGGGGCCGGTGATGTCGCGGTAGCTCCGTTCGAGCTCGGCGGCGCCCGCCGGGTCGGTGAACAGACCGTCGACATGGCGCAGCGCGTCGTAGCCGGTGGTGCCGGCGACCGGCCAGCCGGCGGGCAGCGTTTCGTCGCCGGTGAGGATCTTCTCCACGACCGTCCAGCAGTCGCCGCCCGTCGCCTCGTTCAGCCGGCGCAGATAGTCCTCCGGGTCGGCGAGGCCGTCCGGGTGGTCGATGCGCAGCCCTTCGACGACTCCGTCCCGTACCAGCTCCAGGATCTTGGCATGGGTGGCGGCGAAGACCTCCGGATCCTCCACCCGGACTCCGATCAGCTCGGAGATGGTGAAGAAGCGGCGGTAATTGAGCTCGGTGCGGGCCAGCCGCCACCAGGCGAGCCGGTAGTGCTGGGCGTCCAGCAGCGCTGGCAGGGGGAGCCCCTCGGTGCCGGGCGCGAGCGGAAAGCGCTGCTCGCCGTGGTGCAGCACGCCGTTCTCGACGCGCAGCTCGCTCAGTTCGTCCCCGATCGGGCCCGGCAGCACGGGCAGCAGCAGCTTGCCGTCGCCCGCCGTCCAGTCGATGTCGAACCAGCGGGCGTAGGCGGAGTCCCGGCCCTCCCGCAGGACCTCCCACAGGGCGTGGTTGTGGCGGGGGGCCGCGGCCATGTGGTTGGGCACGATGTCGAGGACGAGTCCGAGCCCGTGTTCACGGGCCGTGCGGGCGAGCTGCCGCAGCCCCGCCTCACCGCCCAGCTCGGCCCGTACGGACGCGTGGTCGACGACGTCATAGCCGTGCGTCGAGCCCGGAACGGCCTCCAGTACCGGGGACAGATGCAGATGCGAGACCCCGAGCGCGGCGAGATACGGCACCGCTTTCTCGGCGGCCGAGAAGGGGAAGTCCGGCTGGAGCTGCAGCCGGTAGGTCGCGGTGGGCGTCATGCGATCGAACGTACCCAGCTCTGCGGCTTCTGTGTCATCGGCTCATGCGGACGGCCGGAAGGCGCGGGCGCGCCCGCGCCTGATCTACGGCTCGTACAGATACGGCGTGGTCGTGCTCAGCGACGCGAACCCCAGCCGCCGCAGGATCGGGCGGCTCTCGTCCGAGGCGTCGACCTGGAGGAAGCGACAGCCGTGGGCGGCGGCGATCCGGGCGCGATGGGCGATCAGGGCCCGGTAGACGCCCCGGCCGCGCCAGTCCCGCACCGTGCCTCCGCCCCACAGCCCGGCGAACGGCGTGCCCGGCACCAGCTCCATCCGGGCCGCGCTCACCGGCCGCTCGCCCGCCATGGCGACCACCGCCGAGAAGGTGTCCGGCGCTCCGGAGAGCTGGTTCAGCAGCCGTTGTCTGAGCCGGCCGCCGTCCGTGCCGAACGCCTGCTCATGGACGTCCACGACGAGATCCACGCCCGCCGCGTCGGTCACGGGCAGCAGCCGCACCCCGCCCGGCGGCTCACCGGCGGGCCGCAGCTCCCCGATGTCGGCGACCATGAGGGCCTCCGTGGGTCCGGAGGTGAATCCGGCGGACAGCAGCCGCCCGGCGAGGTCGCCCGGCCGGTCATGGGCGTACAGCTTCCACTCGAACTCGCGTCCGAGTGCGGTGAAGTACTCCACCTGGGCCGCGATCGCCGCCGCCGCCGTCGTCCCGTCCAGGTCCGACCAGAGGATTCCGTTCCAGTCGTCGGCGGCGCCGACCTGGCGTACGACTCCGCCGACGCGTTCGACCCGGGCCCCGGGGGAGTCGGCCCGCGCCTGCTCGCGGGTCTCCCGGTCGAACTGGGCCAGTACCGCTTGGTGATCCATCCGGCGATTGGAGCACCGGCCGGGCGGTGCGGCAACCGGATTTCCCCGCGCCGCCCCGCCCGCCGTGCGACGCCCTACGCGGGCCGCATCAGTACCGTCATGCTGCGGCCGATCATGGTGATCCGCTCGCCACCGTCGACCTTCTCTCCCTGGCCCGGCGCCACGCCCTCCGGGCGAGCCGTGTCCACGATGATCTGCCACTGCCGGCCGTGGTTCACCGGCACCACGAATTCCAGCTCCTCGGCGCTCGCGTTGAACATCAGCAGGAACGAGTCGTCCGAGATCCGCTCACCGCGCGGTCCTGGCTCGGAGATCGCGTGACCGTTCAGAAAGACGGTCATGGCCTGCGCGTGCGCCGCCTGCCAGTCCCGCTGTGTCATCTCCTCGCCCTCGGGGGTGAACCACGAGATGTCCGACAGGTCGTCGTGCGTCCCCTCGACCGGACGCCCGTGGAAGAAGCGCCGGCGCCGGAACACGGGATGGTCGCGCCGCAGCCACACCATCGCCTGGGTGAAGGCCAGCATGCCGGTGTCGGCCTTTTCGTCCTGCTCGGGCCAGTGCACCCAGGAGACCTCGTTGTCCTGGCAGTACGCGTTGTTGTTGCCGCCCTGCGTACGGGCGAACTCGTCGCCGTGGCTGAGCATCGGCACGCCCTGCGAGAGCATCAGCGTCGCGATGAAATTGCGCATCTGACGATTCCGCAGCTCCAGGATCTCGGGATCGTCCGTGTCCCCCTCCACCCCGCAGTTCCACGACCGGTTGTGGCTCTCGCCGTCCCGGTTGCCCTCGCAGTTGGCCTCATTGTGCTTGTCGTTGTACGAGACCAGGTCGTGCAGGGTGAAGCCGTCGTGGCAGGTGGTGAAGTTGATGGAGGCCAGCGGCCGGCGGCCGTCGTCCTGGTAGAGATCGGAGGAGCCGGTGAGCCGGGACGCGAACTCCGCCAGGGTCCTGGGCTCGCCCCGCCACAGGTCCCGCACGGTGTCCCGGTACTTTCCGTTCCACTCGGTCCACAGCGGCGGGAAGTTCCCCACCTGATAGCCGCCCTCGCCCACGTCCCAGGGCTCCGCGATCAGTTTCACCTGGCTGACCACCGGGTCCTGCTGCACCAGGTCGAAGAAGGACGAGAGCCGGTCCACCTCGTGGAACTGGCGGGCCAGCGTCGCCGCGAGATCGAAGCGGAAACCGTCGACGTGCATCTCCGTCACCCAGTACCGCAGCGAGTCCATGATGAGCTGAAGCACGTGCGGGCTGCGCATCAGCAGCGAGTTCCCAGTCCCCGTGGTGTCCGTGTAGTACCGGGCGTTGTCGGCGAGCCGGTAGTACTGGGTGTTGTCCAGGCCGCGGAACGAGAGCGTCGGACCGAGGTGGTTGCCCTCCGCCGTGTGGTTGTAGACGACGTCGAGGATGACCTCGATCCCGGCCCGGTGCAGGGCGCGGACGGCCTGCTTGAACTCCAGGACCTGCTCGCCCCGGTCCCCCCAGGACGCGTAGGCGTTGTGCGGGGCGAAGAAACCGATGGTGTTGTAGCCCCAGTAGTTACTGAGGCCGGCGTCCACCAGCCGGTGGTCGTTGACGAACTGGTGCACCGGCATCAGTTCCAGCGCGGTGACACCCAGTTCCGTCAGGTGTTCGATGACCGCCGGATGGGCGAGGCCCGCGTAGGTGCCGCGCAGCTCGTCCGGCAGTTCCGGGTGGAGCATGGTCAGGCCCTTCACATGGGCCTCGTAGAGCACGGTGCGGTGGTAGTCGGTACGCGGCAGCCGGTCGTCACCCCAGTCGAAGTAGGGATTGACGACGACCGAGGACATCGTGTGGGGCGCGGAGTCCATGTCGTTGCGCGAGTCCGGCTTGCCGAAGTGGTAGCCGTACACCGCCTCGCCCCACTCGATGCTGCCGCTGATCGCACGCGCGTACGGATCGAGGAGCAGCTTGGCGGAGTTGCACCGCTGCCCCCGCTCCGGTTCGTAGGGCCCGTGGACCCGGAAGCCGTAGCGCTGGCCGGGCATGATGCCCGGCAGATACGCGTGGCGTACGAACGCGTCGCTCTCGCGCAGTTCCACCGCCGTTTCTGAACCGTCGTCGTGCAGGAGGCACAACTCGATCCGGTCGGCGGCCTCCGAATAGACCGCGAAGTTGGTACCGGCGCCGTCGTAGGTGGCGCCGAGGGGATACGCCTGTCCCGGCCAGACCTGCATAGATATGACTCTTCCATTTCTGATCCGGGTGCTGCGGGGCTCTTGAGCCAGATCTTCCCCGAAAGTGCCGTCTCCACCTAGGAACCCGATGGGTTCTTGCCGGTTCTTGCCGGTTCTTGTTCCCGGGCGACCGCCGGGGCGGGGCCGGAGTCAACTTTGTGTTCCCCGCCGTCGCCCCGGTTCCTGGCCGGTCTCCATGGTCCCGCCCGTCCCAGGGAGCCGAGGTCCCGACCGTCCCAAATCGCCGCCAACCAGCACATTCCCTTCGATGCCGCCGTACGGAACGCGCCTCCCGAACCGGGCAGTTGAGTGAGGAGCCTGTGCAACCGGCTGCACCGCCTCGGGTCGGCGGAGTACCCTTCCTTGATCGTTGAAGGGGGAGGGAAGGCGGTGCGCGGGTGAGCTCGGGAGGGCTGGAGCTACCCCCCGGTGACGCAGGTCACGAGGGGGAATCCGGCGACATCCCGCCCGGAGCGGTCTCCCTCGCGCGGCCGATGGAGATCGGGGCGGAACTGGACTGGGGCGCGGAGGCCTGGGGCGAGGTCCGCACCCGCGCGCAGCGGGCCGGCCGGGCCTATATCTGGCTGAATCTTGTGGAACAGCGGCTGCGCGCGGTTGTCACCGCGGTCCTGCGGCCCATCTACGAGCCGGTCCACGGCGAGGAGTGGGTGGTCGCCGCCGCCGGGCCCGCCGGTCAGGAGTGGGTCCAGCGTGCCGTCGCCGTACGGGAGGTCTCGCGCCGCAAGGGCTATCTGCTCGACCCGGCCGACGACAATGTCCTGAGCTTTCTCACCCTGCCGCAGCTCCGGGAGCTGATGGTCCAGCACTGGCCCTGCTTCGAACCTTATTTCGACGACCGTCGTGATGTGGAGCTGGCACTCGACGAGCTGGAAGTCGCGCGGAACGTCGTGTCGCGCAATCGCGCGCTCTCCGAGACGGTCCTGGCCCAGGCCGAGCGGGCGTCGGCCCGGCTGCTGGAGATCCTGGGAGGCGGCGGGGTGCCGTCCGCCTCGCGGCTCCGGGTCGACGCGGTCGAGGACCTGGTCGGCGACCGGTACGCGGATGTGGTCTCCGTCCACCCCGACCGGGTCAGACTGCAACGCCAGATTCCGGCGGAGGATCTCTTCGGCGGGGCCCGGCGTGTCGACGCGATCGGCATCGGGCTGAATCTGCTGGTCCAGAACTTCTCGGGACGCCGGCTGGTCCGGCTCGCCGAATCGGGCTGCCGGATACGGCTGGTCTTCCTGAACCCGGCGAGCAGCGCGGTCAAGCGCCGTGAGCGCGAGCTGGCCCTCAAGAAGGGCGAACTGAGCCGTTCGGTGGAGATGAACATCCTCCATATGCGGCGGGTGCGCTCCCGGCTGCGCGACCCGGGAGCCTTCGAGATCCATGTCTTCGACGAGACACCGCGCTTCACCGCGTATCTGGTCGACGGTGACGGTCCCGACGGTCTCGCCGTCGTGCAGTCCTATCTGCGCCGGGCACGCGGCATGGAGGCGCCGGTGCTCGTCCTGCGGGGCGGCGGGCGCGAGGTGGTGCGCTCCGGGTACGAGCCGGAGCACGGTCTCTTCCAGACCTATCGCGAGGAGTTCGAGTCGGTCTGGACGGATTCACGCCCGGTCTCCTGAGCCGCGTGGCCCGGCGCCGGACCCGGCAGGGGCGACCCGTCGCGGGGCGCTGTCAGTGCCGCGTGGCAGGGTGACTGTCCGACGGGGGAAGCACCAACGGGGGAAGCACCACCGCATTGTGAGGGAGGGCCACGATGACTTGGCACGGAGAGCCGCTGGTCGGTTTTGATCTGGAGACGACCGGCACGGAGCCGCTGGAGGCCCGGATCGTGACGGCCGCGGTCGTCGAGGTCCGGGGCGGCGAGGTGAGGGGGCAGCGGACCTGGCTCGCCGATCCGGGCATCCGTATCCCCGCCCAGGCGTCCGCGGTCCATGGCATCAGCAGCGAGCGGGCGGCCTCGGAGGGACGCCCGGCGCGCGAGGTGGCCGGCGAGATCGCCCACGTCCTCGCCGGGTACTGGGCGCGCGGGGTGCCCGTCGTGGCGTACAACGCGCCGTTTTATCCCCGCACGCCAGACACGTCTCAGGCGTCTCATGGTGAAGTGCGACGCCAGCCGGCAGTCCACGCCGGAATGAGGGCCGCGTGATGAGCTGGATCAGTGGGCCGTTGATGGCCTTCGACCTGGAGACCACGGGCACTGACGTCGAGACCGACCGCATTGTGACGGCGGCAGTCGTGCAGTTGGGTCCGGACGGAGCCGTCGCAGAGGAACGGACCTGGCTGCTCAATCCAGGAGTGGCGATACCAGAACAGGCATCGGCGATCCATGGCATCTCGACGGCCCATGCTCGCGAGCACGGGGCACCTGCCGCCTCCGCCATTGAGGAGATCGCGCAGGCCGTCGCCGAAGGGCTGCGTCTTGGGACGCCGCTGGTGGTGATGAACGCACGCTACGACCTGTCACTGCTGGATCGCGAGTGTCGGCGCTACGAGGTCGCGTCGGTCAGCGAGCGGCTGGGCAGTGTGCCTGCGCCCGTCATCGATCCGCTGGTGATCGACAAGCACGTCGACAAGTACCGGAGAGGCAAGCGGGCCCTCCACGCCTTGTGTGCTCACTACGGTGTGTCGCTCGATGACGCGCACAACGCGAGGGCCGATGCCGTGGCCGCTGCCCGCGTGGTGCGACGCATGGGTGAGAAGCACCAGCCCGTCGGCCTGATGCCGTTGGCGGCTCTGCATGACCTTCAGGTGCGCGCGGCGGCTGAACAGTCGGTCTCTTTGCAGGCCTATCTGCGGCGGACTGCGGATTCAAAGGCAGTCGTCGAGCCGGCCTGGCCGCTCATTCCCCGGAGGCGATGACCACGCGGGTCAGCCCTCCCCGGGGGCGAGAGCCTGGAGGTGGGAGAGGGTGATCCGACGCCGTGGAAGGTCGACGTTCACAATCTTCACGGTGAGGGTGTCTCCGACCTGGACCACGTCCTCGGGCTGAACGACGGGTCCTTCGGCCAGCTCGGTGAGGTGCACCAGGCCTTCGAGGCCGTCCCCTCTGTCTTCGATTCGGACGAAAACGCCGAACGGCACGAGTTTGGTCACGACGCCGGTCACCGTCTGGCCGACCTGCCGTACGAACGGCGGCATCGGGTCCTCTTGCAATGCCTTCAGGGACAACGGCACACGCTCGCGCACCAGGTCGACGTCGAGGATCTCGGCCGAGATTTCCTGGCCGACAGTGACGACGTCAGAGGGGTGCTCGAAGCGGCGCCAGGACAGTTCGGGGATGTTGATCATCGCGATGAAGCCGCCGATGTCCACAAAGGTCACACCGAAGCTAGCGATCTCGGTGACCGTGCCGGTGCAGATCTGCCCGCGGTGGAGAGTCTTCAGGAAGGCCCAGTTCCGATCGCTCGGGGTCGGCTCGGTCCTCCACCGGGCTCGCAAGACGCCGTCGATATCGGGCAGGACCGCACTGAACAGTGGGTGGCGTTCGTCGACGGTCAAAGACAGAGCCGTGGCAGCACGGGCGCCTGCCATCCGGGCGGCCAGCTCCTGGTAGTCGGACTCGTCGACCACCGTGCTGGAGAGAGCCCCGCTCTCGTCCTCCCATACGAACTCGACCGGACCTTCGTCGGGAAGCGAGGCGAGGACCACGTCGACATCGGTGGACAAGTCAGGCCAGACGGTCAACTGGGCACGCGGGGTGAGTCGGGCGCGTACCGCATCGAGTGTGTCTTCGGTGAGGCGGTGCCAGCGGGAGGCATTGTGGAGATACCCCTCCTCCAATATCGCTGCGTGCCGCATGGCGATGGACCAGCGCAGACGGGCCCAGAAGTCCTCGTCGGCGGGCCGCTGCACGCCGGGCTCGTCAAAGTCCGCGTCGTAGGGCGAGGCCTCCAGCCGCTCCGGGAAGAGACCGAGAGCCCGAGTGTGGGCAACGGCGCGCTCGCAGGGCTTGTTGCTGCTGACGTAGACGTACTGGTCCCAGCCGACCTGCACGTCGAACTTGTCCTCCACCGCCAGACGGCACCAGGCACCGTTTTCGCGGAGCATGACACGGACCAGCTCCAGACCGACGGAGAGGGGCACCTCCGCACCGTCGTGGAACCCGCTGAGGTCGGGTGGGAAGAGCTCGGCAAGGCCGTGATCGTCGACCGCCGGCTCCAGGCCGAAGTGGGCAAGGCCGGAGATCCCCGGCTCACGAATGGCCAGGCGGATGATGCCGGTGTCCTCGGCGAAGGCGGCAACCGCTTGCAGATATGCAGCCTCGACCGGTCCGTGGTCGTTGGTCGTGTCCTCAGCGCCGATGTAGCTGCCGTGCTCGTCGCGGTCGGCAGGGTCGTACTTGGTGATCCGGTAGACGAAAGGCGGCACGTTGCTCCCCGTGGTTGTCGACGATGCTTGCTCAGCGGCCGATCTCGTGATCGGGAGCGTAGTGCGGGGTCCAGCGCAGCTCCGCCCGATCTGCCTCGTCACCTGCGAGGATGGCCATCGGGATCACCTTCTGCAAGCGAGATATCGTGCCGCATCGGGCCGAGTAGATCAGCGACGATCGATGCGAGTGACGCGATCGCTTCGGTCGGCCGCCCTGGAGAGACGTTGATTCTCCAGGGTGAGGAGCTGAACCTGTTGTGCGAGGACGTTGATCGAGGAGCGTAGCTCCCGCACCTCGCGCGCATGCTCTTGGCGGAGCCGGCGCTCGGCACCCTTCAGAGCCTGGACCTCCTGCCGGAGGGAAGTTGAAGGTGCGGCTGCTGCTTCTCGATCGGCTACGAGGTTTCGGAACTCTGCCAGAACATGGGGGTAGCGGTAGGCGCTGGCTCTGCTGACGCTGGCTTCAACGGCGAGTGAGGCCACGGTCAGGGAACCGTCGCTACGGGTGGGCTCTCCTCGGAGTAGGCGTTCGGAAGCCGCTCGGAGGGCTGATTCGGTTGCGTCAGTCGTTGGCACAGTCGATACCCTCGATCACTTTGGTGACGTCGTTGAGGTGCCCTCGCAGAGCCGTTCGCTGGAGATCGGAGAGACCGACGAAGGCCAGCGCGCGCTCGGTGTCTCCGCGTGCTGCTTCCCAACCGCTGCGATGCCGGGTCGTGATGGTCGAGTTCCCACAGCGATCGGGACGGCAGCTGTTGAGTAGAGGCCGGTCCTCGCCGCTCGGTGTGCGGCAAAGGGCGGTCTCGGGCTGGTAGTAGCAGTCGTTGAGCGTGCCGACATGCAGGGTGCGAGCGGAAGCCTTGAGCATGGCGTGCAGGCGGCGCTCATCGACCAACCTGCCCGGGAAGTCCCGGAGCTCCTTCTGGACACGTGCGAACTCGTTGTCGGTCCGTGGTCCGCCTGGGGATGTCGAGCGTACGCCTGCCTTGAAATCCTCGTAGCGCTCGACGACATCGGCCAAGCGGGCCAGCGCCTCCTCAGTAGCTACCTCCGCGCGAAAACCGGAGGAGGAAGTGCCCGCGTACCCCTCGAACATGGCCACGGAGAGATGCTTGTACTGAATCATCCCGGCCACGGTGCCGAACGGACGGTGTGCGATGTGCCAGGCCACGGTCCTGCGGAACTGGCGGGTCGTGAGATTCCACGGTTCCCCATCGACATCGGGTACCGGGTAGTCGACGTCCGCGCAGTGCGTCAGGAACTCGTTGAGGTTGTCATTCATGCGGTTGGCGGAGATCGTCGAATGCGGACGGCCAGCTACCGGCCGGCAGAACAGCAGGTCACGGTGGGGCAGGTGTTCCAGGACATTGATGGCGTGTGTGACGGGTTCGATGACGATCCAGCTCTCTGATGTGCCCCGCCCGCCTTTGACGAGCTGCGAGCGCACCTTGTGCCGGACGACGACGCCGTCAGCACTACGCTCGGTGTAGTGGCAACCGTTACGGAGTTCTTTGACTTCGGAGTCGCGCATGCCTGACAGATAGGCGATGAGGATGTAGCAGGCGGCTCGCAGGAGACGTTCCTCGTGGGGGATCGCGGGAGGGCTGAATCTCTCACGCCAAGGCTGCCCGCTCTGCGGGTGGAGCGTGATGGGTGTGTCCATGCCGCCGAT
Source organism: Streptomyces sp. NPDC006923 (assembly GCF_040635655.1). Classification (NCBI taxonomy): domain Bacteria; kingdom Bacillati; phylum Actinomycetota; class Actinomycetes; order Kitasatosporales; family Streptomycetaceae; genus Streptomyces; species Streptomyces sp. NPDC006923. Next base: position 522,289 of record NZ_JBEYIF010000002.1, on the reverse strand, counting down.
CTCAGGCCCCAGCTGTTGCAAAGCGCGGTCGATGCGGTCGTTGTACGAGCTACCGGCGATCGCCTGGCCGGCTCCTGACTTCCGCATGATGTACGTGTACGCGGGCGAACCGGCCAGGTGGGGTTGGCGACCGGTTCCGTCCAGCACCGGGACGCCCCGTCCGTCGGCCGCGAGGCTGTCGAGATAGCGGTTCAGCCGGGTGAGAGACAGCCCGTGGATCTCCTCCACGGAGGCCTCCAACGCCGTCAGCTCGGCTCGTGCGTGGATGATGTCGGGTGCCGCAGTGTGGACGTAGAACAGGGCAGCCTGGACCAGCGGGGCGATGACCTGCGGTGGGATACGGGGAGTCTGGTTCTCGTGTTTGCGCACCATCGGACCTCCGATGACGCGAGAGAGAGGGCGCCCGTTCCACGGATTCAGCTCCAGCGCGTCCGTCGGCATGGCTTCTGCAGCGAGGTGAAGACGCGGAATCACCTGGAGCCGTTGACGCAAGCTGCTCTGCACCAGGCCTTCCCCGCGGCAGCTGGCCAGGTAGGAGTCCAGGACTGGCTGCGTCACCGCGCGCAGGCGAATCCCATCGTGCTCAGTGTCGAGGAACCGGAGGAAGCACCGCAGATTCCACCACTCCGCCGCTACTGTCGAGATGGAGGGCAGCGGGCCACGAACCGGACGGGTGTTGAGCCTCCAGAAGAGGAATTCGCGAGCGGCCTCGCGCCGTGCGGCATTGCTGAGTGAGTGGAAGTCGATGAGGAACTCGCTGGCGTAGCGGTTTCCTGCGTGACCTGCGACCGCAAGGTTCCAGACGTGGTCCGCGAATTGGGGCACGGTGGCAGGATCGTCGGCGAGAGGACGCCCGGAGAGAACGGGTGTCGTGCCGACAGGGCGGATGCTGCCCTCACTGGTTGACAGGGGCTGCGCCGACATCAGTGGCCTCCCAGCAGGGTTTGGGGCAGGAAGATCAGGGACGCGTCAGACTCGGCGACTGCCCTGGCGTGCAGCACGTCTTCCTCACTGAACCTCGGGATGATCAGTTCCAAGATCTGCTGGCGGGCTCTGCCGAAACGCGCCGCCCACTCCTCTGCCGGCGTCTTTGTGCGTTCGGATTCGATGTGGTTGAGAAACGACAGAATGGCTGGGAGCTTCCCTCGGGTGATCACTGCATTGCTGCATCCGAGACAGGCGAAGAAGGACACCGGGCAGGGATTCCCTTTCGTACCGAAGGGCGAGTCGAAGAAGCTGCTGCAGGACGACAACCACAGATCGGACTCGCCGGTCAGAAATTGCGGCAGCGCCAGGTCGGCAGGGCCTGGCGACTCAGTTCCATTCGACGGCGGCTGCCTGAATGCCTCTTCTTCCTCAGGCGTAAGGATGGTGGGCGCCTGTGCGTCCGCCAGCGCGTCCTGCAGGCCGTCTGCCACGGCCTGCTCGTGGAGGCCGCGTAGTGAGGGGATGTCCGCGTAGTGTGCGGCGGCGATGTCTGGGGAATGGCCCTGGACGAACGCCGACATCTTCCCCCCGGTCGTCTTGTACACGGCTGCCTTGTACGTCTTGCGGAGCCGGGACAGGCGGAGGTCGACGGGGCGTCCTTCTTCGGTCAGCTGATGTAGCGAGACGAAGCTCCGGGCCATGTGGCTCGCTGCACCGGCACTGAATTCTGCGGACAGAGGGCCGTCCTTTGTCCGAAACTGCCACAGCGCGGGGGCGCCGGTGGCTTCTCTGACAGACGAGGTAAGGCGTAGTGCCAACCGAATCAGCCCGCCGGGTGAGTTGGGAGAGCCGTCCCGCACCCGGATCGCGTTCCACTCCTGCCCGTGCCGCCGCCGTTTGAGGTACTCGATCTGTACGTAGCCGCGATTCGGATTCTTCAGGCAGTCGGAAGTCAGTTCTCTGGCTGCCTCCAGCTCCATGCCGCTCTCCAGGCAGAACAACAGGAGCAGGGCGAACACGTCCCGGCTGGTCGGGTACAGCAGAGGTGCAAGGCGGCCGGGAGTGTGTGCGTTCGCCAGTTGATTACCGACCGTCTGTGCCAGCATTTGCCTGGTGAATTGTCCGTTCTGGTGACGGATTTCCCAGAGCACGTTGGCATCGGAGTCCCAGCCTGATGTTCGCGGGTCCTGTCCCTGCGCCAGAAGGGCGGGCCCTTGTAGCGTCAGTCGTCGGACTGCATCGTCGACGTCGGCTCGCGCGGCAGCGCGCAACTGGTTGACGATGTGAGGCGAGTAGGCGTCGCGAGGGTAGTACGAGCCGACCGGACCAGCGGATGTGTAGGAGAGCCGTCGGGCCATCGGTGGGGACAGTTCGTGCTCCTTCTCACCGAGTCGGCGCAAGATCCACACGACGTCAGCGATTCGCGCGTAGGGCGTCCGGGAGAACTCCGGGTGGCTCTCTCGAAGGTGGCTCTCGAATCCGTCGAGATGACGCGGAAGGAGGTCGCTTACGCGTATGTCCATCACTTCCGTAGAGTCGAGCCACCGAGCCCAGAGCAGGCAGGAGCGTGCGCGATTGCGGAGCGTATGCGGTGAACCAGTTCCTTGTCCCACGTCACACGAGGCCGCCAACTCGGCTCCCAGTGCCCCCAGCAGCCGCTGCTGAGGCTCCCGCGTCCAGTCCACGACGGCCGGCCGGTTATCCGGGAAGGTGACCTCGATCCTCAAAACTCCGAGCATGGCTGGAGTCGGGTCGACCGGCTGGAGTGCGGGTGCGTTCAACCGGGCGCTGCGCCGCCCCCGGCCTACCACGGGGCTGCTCCCTGCGCCTGAGCAGAGGAGTTGTCGATCTCCTGCGACACGCGATGTGCCGTGTCCACGACCTCGGACGTCCAGGCATCCACCGCGTCGTCGATCAGGGCTTGGGCTTGATCGGTGCAGTCGAGGTAGATGTACGTCGTCGTGATCGAGGAGTGCCCCAACAGACGGCGCAGGTGATCGAGTGGATCGCCGATGATGCGTCGGTACACGCCGTCACCCATCTCGTCCTTCTCCACCGAGCCGATCTGCTCCTGAATCAGTGCAGACAACAGATGCACGGCGAAGGTATGCCTGAGGACGTGGGGTGTGGCGGCGACGTCGATCCCGTACGTACGGCATCTCTCCGAGGCCCGCACGAAGACCGACTCCCAGGCCGACAGGGTCACGGGACGAGCTTCCTGGCCCAGCCAGACGCACGCGGGGCCTAGAGGACGGCCCTGCTCGTCAACGAGGTACAGCCGAGCCCGGACTGCCGGTGTCACGCGTGACCAGGGGAGTTTCCGGAGTCGTCCATCTTGCATGGGAATCCGTACACCTCGCCGGTCGGCCTGGCTCCCCACTACCGCGCCGGTCGGCAGCGGACAGTCGCGGGCGCGCCAGCGGTCGAGCATCAGGGAACGCTCGATCTCCACGTAATCGGCCACGGCACGAAGGACTCGCTTGGGCAAGAGGATCCTGCGCCCCTTGTCCCGTTTGGCGGTCGGCGGCGCCAGGTCGAACGGCACGCTCTTCACGTCTCTCTGGCCGCCCAGGTCCGGGAGCTCCGGCCAGCAGAGCGAAGCGGCCTCCTCGATGCGTAAGCCAGTGGTGACCAACAGCTCTGCCATGAGGGCATTTCGCTCCGCATTACGGCCTCGGAAGGCAGAATCGGTGGTGCCCGTCCGGAACTGACCTCGTAGGCCGATGTCACGAAAGGCCGCATAGCGGTCTACGGAGAGGAACTTCACGTTGCTGCGCTTGGCGGCCTTCTCGACGGCGCGGTTGCTGCGGACGCGTACCTGCTGTCCGAAGTGCGAGTGGCGTGAACTCTCGTAGTACTTGAATGGTGTCCGCTCGATCAGAGCCTCGTCCACCGCCCACGTGTAGAACTTGTCCAAGGCTGCGACCGCCCGGTTCCAGGTTGAAGCCGAGACGACCTGCGTCGGATCGGGAGAGACACGCCGGGCTCGGTGGAACACCGTGACGTCGTCACGGTCCGCGTGCCACACGGTCTTGCCGCGATGTTCCTGGAGGAACCGCCCCCAGGTCAGCAGATCGAGAGCGTACGCGCGCCAGGAGTGAACCGACCTCACCCCGAGGGTCGGAAGGGACCACAGGAAGCGGTTGAGCTGGACGTCGTAGCTGCCGTCGTGGCTGAGGATGAACGGCGCGCCAGCGTGCAAGCCATGTCGTTCAAGTGTCCTTCGAGCATCACTTACCCCGGCCGCTTCCAGCGCGTCCGGGTCCGTGAAGAAGATCTCCATCTGATCGCACCCCCGGTCAATCAACGACGGGGGAGATCGTGAGACACGGTCGTGCGTGGATAAGCCGTTCGATCTGACGCTGCTCGCCGCGGAGCTGAACCGGCACAGCCTGCCGCCGCTCGATCCGATCGGGCCGGTCGTCGACCCGTACACGATCGACCGCGCCGTCGACCGCTTCCGCCGTGGCAAGCGCACGCTGGAGGCGGTCTGCGCGGAGTACGGGGTGGTGCTCGGCACCGCCCATGAAGCGGGAGCCGACGCGCTGGCGGCGGTCCGGGTGGCCACCGCGATAGCCGAACGCCACCCCTCGGTCGCGGCCATGACCCCGGCGGCGCTGCATGAGCGTCAGATCCGGTGGTACGCCGACTGGGCGACGGACTTTCAGCGCTTCCTGCGCCAGAAGGGCAACGCGGACGCGGTGGTCGACCCGGTGTGGCCGCTGCGCGAGCCGGTGGTGCCGGTGTCCTGAGGCGTCGCGGAGGCCGCGCCGTCCGCCCTCAGAACGGGTACCAGCGGACCTCCGGGTCGTTGTCGCGCAACGAGGCGACCCGGCGGCGGAATTCGGCGAGCGCCCTGGGGTTGGTCGGGGCGTGCTGGGCCACCCACGCGCAGCTCGCCGTCTCCCGGGCGCCGCGCAGGACGGCGCAGCCGTCCCATTCGGTGACGTCCCAGCCGTAGGCCGCGGTGAAGGTGTCGTACTCCTCGGCGGACAGGCCGTACCGGTCCCGGGACAGGGCCATGACCACCAGATCGTGCTCGCGGAGGTCCAGGGAGAAGGTCTCCAGATCGACGAGGACCGGGCCGTCCGGGCCGACATGGACATTACGCGGCAGCGCGTCGCCATGGATCGGGCCCGGCGGCAGATGCGGGACGAGCGCGGCGGCGGCCTCGGCGAAGCCGTCCCGGCGCCGCCGCAGATAGTCGGCGTCGGCCGGGTCGATCGCGTCGCCGGCGATCCGCAGCCACCGTTCGACGCCTCCGAGCAGCTCCCGGCGGGGCAGTGCGAAGGAGGGGGCGGGCAGCGCGTGGACCAGACGCAGCAGCGAGGCCAGATCGCCGGGACCGGCCGGCCGGCCGCCGTCCGGCAGCCGGTGCCAGAGGGTCACCGGATGCCCGTCGACCGACCGTGCCTCGGCCTCCGCCGCCCGGACGGCCGGAATGCCGGACTCCGCGAGCCAGTGGGCCAGGGAGACCTCGCGCCGCGCGCGGTCCAGCAGCTCGGTGTGGGCCGTCGCGTCCCGGCCGACCTTGACCACCAGCTCGCCCGTCCGGAACACCGCGTTCTCACCCAGAGCCAGCAGTTCCGCGCCCTGCGGCAGTCCCGCCGCGGCCAGTACCGCCCGCGCCCGCGCCTCGTCCATCGTCCGCTCACTTACTTCCGGTCGTTCCGCGATTCAGCGTGTCGCGCGAATCCGCCGCAGTCTCCCATCCCGGCGGGTTCGCCCCAGAGGCCCGGGGTCCGTCCGCCCCGATGACCGGGCGCGGCCGGGCGGCGGTCGTGCGGAATCCCCGCGTGCCCGAGCCCCCGCCGGCCTTCCGAAGTGAGGCGGGCGGGGGCTCGGTGTCCTTATGGTCAGTCGTGTCGTCCGGTCAGTCGTCGCTCAGAGAGTCCTTCACGCCCTTGGCACGGTCGGCGGCGTCGTCCATGGCGCCCTTGGCCTTGCCCTTGGCCTGGTCGGTCTTGCCCTCGGTCTCCTTGCGGCGGTCGCCGGTGACCTTGCCGGTCATCTCCTTGGCCTTGCCCTTCGCCTTGTCCATGGCGCTGTTGTCGGTCATTGAGGCTCCTTGTTCGATGTGCTCCTTACGGGGCCAACGTAAGACGGAACGGTGCGAACCGCCTGATATAGGGATATGCGCCCCGACCGGTCCGCTCCGGCGGTGCCGGTCCCCGGCCGATCCAGGTCTGTGACAGCGCCGTCCCCCGGAGGGGCGCGGCACCGGAAGTCGATTGCACGAGACGTATCGTCTCGCATAGATTGAGTCCATGACCGCACCGAAGCGCGCCCATCTCGCCATGTTCTCGATCGCCGCCCACGGGCATGTGAATCCGAGCCTCGACATCGTCCGGGAGCTTGTCGCACGGGGCCACCGCGTCAGTTACGCGATCCCCGCGGCGTTCGCGGACAAGGTCGCCGAGACCGGCGCGGAGCCGGTGATCTACACCTCTGTCCTGCCGTCCGCCGACGCCGGTCCCGAAGCCTGGGGCACGGAGCTGATCGACCACATCGAACCGTTCCTCGCGGACGCGATCCAGGCCCTGCCGCAGCTCGCGGCGGCGTTCGAGGGCGACGAGCCCGACCTCGTGCTGTACGACATCACGTCCTATCCCGCGCGGATCCTCGCCCACCGCTGGGGCGTCCCGATCATCCAGTTCTCGCCGAACCTCGTGGCCTGGGAGGGATACGAGGAGGAGGTCGCTCAGCCGTTGTTCGAACCGCTGAAGCGGACTGCGCGCGGCAAGGTGTTCTACGACACCTTCGCCGAGTGGATCGCCGGGAACGGCATGACCCTCGACGTCGATCGCTTCATGGGCCGGCCCGACCGCTGTCTCGTCCTGATCCCCAGAGCGCTCCAGCCGAACGCCGACCGGGTGGACGAGTCCGTCTACACCTTCGTCGGCGCCTGCCAGGGCGACCGGAAGGAGGAGGAGTGGCGGCGGCCGTCCGGCGCGGAGAAGGTGCTGCTGGTGTCGCTGGGCTCGACCTTCACCAGACAGCCCGCGTTCTACCGGGCGTGCGTCGAGGCGTTCGGCGATCTGCCCGGCTGGTACGTCGTGCTCCAGATCGGCGCGCATGTCGACGTGGCGGAGCTGGGTGACGTACCGGCCCATATCGAGGTGCGCCGCTGGGTGCCGCAGCTCGCCGTCCTCCGTGAGGCGGATGTCTTCGTCACCCACGCGGGCGCCGGTGGCAGTCAGGAGGGGCTGGCGACGGCCACCCCGATGGTCGCCGTCCCGCAGGCCGTCGACCAGTTCGGCAACGCGGACCTGCTGGTCTCGCTGGGTGTGGCCCGCCGCCTCGACACCGAGAAGGCGACCCCCGAAGCGCTGCGTGAGGCGGTTCTCGCGCTGGCCTCCGATCCCGGCGTGGCCCACAGGCTCGCGGAGATCCAGCGCGACATGGCCGGGGAAGGCGGTACGCGGCGGGCGGCGGACCTGGTCGAGGCGGCGCTGCCGGGGAAGTGATCCAGCCGTACCGGCGGCAGTCGTGTTCTCCCTCGCGGAGCGGGGCGGGCCGCCTCGCTCGCGGGGGGCATCGCGGAGCCCCCCGACCTATCGTGAGCTCATGACCACGACATACGCCGTGCTGCTGCGCGGAATCAATGTGAGCGGCCATAAACGGATCCCGATGGGAGAGCTTCGCGCGCTGCTCTCGGAACAGGGCCACGGTGCTGTCCGTACCTATCTGCAGAGCGGCAACGCCGTCTTCACCAGTGAGTCGGACGACGAGAAGGCCCTCACCACCGCTCTCGAACGCGCCATCGAACAGCGCTTCGGATTCTCTGTGGAGTGCCTGGTGCGCGGGGGCGATTATCTGCGGGCCGTGGCCGAGGCGTGCCCGTTTCCCGCCGCCTCCCTGGAGGCCAGGCAGCTCCATGTCACGTACTTCTCCGCACCGGTGGATCCCGGCCGGCTCGCCCGGCTCGACCAGGCCGGCTATCTGCCCGAGGAGTTCAGACTCGGAGACCGGGCGCTGTATCTCTACGCACCGGACGGCCTCGGCCGGTCCAGGCTCGCCGGAGCGCTCGCCAGGCCCGCGCTGTTCAACGGCGTCACCGCCACCACCCGCAACTGGAACACGGTCACCAAGCTGGTGGAGCTGACCCATGGGTGACCGTACGCACCTGCTCTCCGCCGTCTCCGCCGCCATGGAGGCCGAGCTGCGCCTCCTCGACCCGGCGGTCCGCTCCGCCCCGGCCCTCATGGCGGAGCTGCTGCACCCCGGCTTCAGAGAGTTCGGCTCCTCGGGCCGCGAGTGGGACCGCGATTCGATTGTCGCCGCGCTCACCGCGAAGGGCGCTCCCGGGCCCCGGCCGATCACCACCTCCAAGATGAAGGGGGTCCAGCTCGCCCCGGACCTGGTGCATCTGACCTTCGACACCGACTCCAACGGCCGCCGCGCCCACCGCAGTTCGCTGTGGCGGCTGACCGAAAAGGGCTGGCTGCTCTACTTCCACCAGGGCACCCCCTTCACCTCGGAGGACGACGCGGGCTGAGCCCCGGCCCCGTCACCCCCGGCCGCACCGGGTGAAAAAGTCCGCCGGCCATTTCCGGACCGTAGCCGGATGTGCCAGGGTCGGAGCCATGCGCTACATCATCATCGGGGCGGGAGCCGTCGGCGGCAGCATCGGCGGCCGACTGGCAGAGGCGGGACAGGACGTGGTGCTTGTCGCGAGGGGCGCGCACTACGAGGCGCTGCGCGACCACGGTCTGCGGCTCGTCACGCCCGACGGCACCCAGGTGCACAAGATCCCCGTCGTGGACCGGCCCGAGGATCTTGAGCTGGCCCCCGACGACGTGCTGCTGCTCTCCGTGAAGACACAGGACAGCACGGCGGCGCTGGACGCCTGGGCCGGCCGCCCGGTCACCGGGGGCGGCACGGCAGGCGAACTGCTGCCGCTGGTCTGCGCGCAGAACGGCGTGGAGAGCGAACGGCTGGCGCTGCGGCGGTTCCGGCAGGTGTACGCCATGTGCGTATGGCTGCCCGCCACCTATGTCGACCCGGGCGAGATCATCGCCGGCGGCACGCCGTACACCGGCATGCTGCACATCGGCCGCTATCCGTCGGGCACCGACGAGACCGTCCGCCGGATCGCCGCGGGCCTGGAGCAGGGCAGGCTGCTGGCCCCGGTGCGGCCGGACGTGATGCGCTGGAAGTACGCCAAGCTGCTGGCCAACCTCGCCAACGCGATCGAGGCCCTGACCGGCCCGGTCAGCGGTGACGGCGGGCGGGAGATCCTCCGGCGCGCCCTGGCCGAGGGCCGGTCCGCGCTCACCGCCGCGGGCATCGCATTCGCGGGCCAGGAGGAGGCGGCGGAGGCCCGTGGCGACAAGGTCACCCTCGATCCCTCCGGCCGCGGCGGCGGCTCGTCCTGGCAGAGCCTCAGCCGGGGCACGGGCACGATCGAGACGGACTACCTCAATGGCGAGATCGCTCTGCTGGGCCGGCTCCACGAGGTGCCCACCCCGGTCAATGCCACCCTCCAGCGCCTCGCCGGTGTCTTCGCCCGCGAGCGCCGGCCCGCCGGTTCCATGACGGTGGCCGAGCTGACCGCGCTCGTCGACGGCCGGCGGGACTGAGCGGCGGCCCCGGCCCTCCGTCCGGACTTTCCGGGCCGGACGGTCCCGCTACGCGGGCCGGGCCAGGGACGTCAACCGCCGCACGGCCGCTGCCCGGTCGTAACGGCGCAGCAGCAGCCGGGCCAGCTCGGGCGCCGCGCCCAGTACGCCGGCCAGTACGTCGGCGCCGCCCTCCCGGGCCCCGGCCGCGATACGGTCCGGGAGGAAGCCGGGGGCGATGACATACGGGGCCACCGCGATCCGCCGCACCCCCTCCGCACGCAGCTCGCGCACCGCGTCCTCGGTGCGCGGCAGAGAAGCGGAGGCGAACGCGGGCCGCACGGCGCACCAGCCGGTGTGCCGCCACTCCCGCGCGATGTCAGCGATCACCGCGATCGCCTCCGGGTCCGAGGAGCCGGCCGAGGCCAGCACGACGCCGGTCGAGGGCCTGTCACCGGGCCTGAGCCCGGCCTCGTGCAGCCGCCGCTCCAGCGCGCCGGTCAGCAGCGGCGAGGGCCCCAGCACGTCAGCCTGCCGGATCCGCAGCAGCGGATGGCGGGCCGACGCCTCGTGCAGCACGGCCGGGATGTCGGTCTTGGCGTGGAAGGCCCGGCTGAGCAGCAGCGGCAGGGCCACCACGTCCCGGGCACCCTCCAGCGCCAGCCGGTCGAGGAGCTGCGGCACGGAGGGGGCGTTGAAGTCCAGGAAGCCGGTCTCGACCCGCAGCCCCGGCCGCAGCGACCGTACGCGCCCGCTGAGGGCGTGCACGGTCGCGGCATGCCGGGGGTCGCGGCTGCCATGGGCGATGACCAGCAGAACAGGAGGGTGGTGCACGGTGGATCAGCTCTTCACGAGGAGGCCGCGGTTGCGCAGGACCCACCGCTCCAGCGGACTGAAGATCAGCAGGTCGATGGCGATACCGACGATCAGGATCAGGAAGATGGCGAGGAACACCATGGGCATGCTGCCGACGGTGCGGCCGTTCTCCAGCAACTGGCCGAGCCCCACGCCGAGATCGGGCGAGGACGCGATGATCTCGGCGGCCATCAGCGAACGCCAGGAGAACGCCCAGCCCTGCTTCAGCCCGGCGAGATAGCCCGGCAGCGCCGCCGGCATCACGATGTGCCAGGTGCCCCTGAGCCCGGTGGCGCCCAGCGTGCGCCCGGCGCGCAGGAACAGCGGCGGCACCTGGTCGACGCCGGAGACCAGGCCGTTGGCGATCGAAGGGACCGCGCCGAGCAGGATGACGGCGTACATCATCGAGTCGTTCAGGCCCAGCCAGATCACGGCCGGCGGCACCCAGGCCACCGAGGGCAGCGACTGGAGTCCGGACAGGATCGGCCCCAGCGCGGCACGGACGAACGTCACCCGCGCCACCAGCAGCCCGAGCGGGGTGCCGATCACCAGCGCCAGCAGGAACCCCAGCAGTCCGCGCGAGACGCTGGTCCAGATGTAGCCGAGCAGGGTGCCCTGCGCCCAGGCGTCCGCCACCTCGTCCCACACGGCCGACGGCGACGGCAGCTTGTAGTCGTCGGTGACCTTCGCCCAGACGAGGATCTGCCACACCACCAGCACCAGGACGACGGCGACGACGGGCGGCAGGACCTTCTGGACCAGGGTCCTGGACAGCGGCGTACGCCCGGTCTGTACGGTCTCCAGCGCGTCGAGCCCGGCCTCCAGCCCGGCCAGATCCTGCTGCGGAACAGCCTCTCCCGGCGCCCGCGCGTCCTTCTGCGCCGTCGTGTCAGTGCTGGCCATGGCGGCGGATCTCCCCACGCAGTTCTTCGGTGATCTCGACGGACAGCTCGGCGACGGCGGTGTCCTCGATCCGGCGCGGCTGCGGGATGTCCACCCGCCACTCCCGGGCCACCCGGCCCGGCCGCGACGACAGCAGCACCACCCGCTCGGCGAGCCGTACGGCCTCCCGCACATTGTGCGTGACGAACAGGACCGAGAGGCTCGTGTCGCGCCAGATCCGGGTCAGCTCGTCGTGCAGCACATCCCGGGTGATGGCGTCGAGCGCCGCGAACGGCTCGTCCATCAGCAGCAGTTGGCTGTCCTGGGCCAGCGCGCGGGCCAGCGCCACACGCTGCCGCATACCGCCGGACAGCTCGTGCACCCGCTTGCCGTGCGCGTCCTGGAGCCGCACCAGCTCCAGCAGCCGCTCGGCCTCGCCCCGCCGCGCCTGCTTGGGAACGCCCCGCAGCCGCAGCGCCAGCTCGATGTTCTTGCCCGCGGTCAGCCACGGGAACAGGGCGTGCTCCTGGAACATCAGGGCCGGCCGGCCGCCGGGTGTCTCGATGGACCCGGCGGACGGCCGGTCGAGCCCGGCGACCAGATTGAGCAGAGTGGACTTGCCGCATCCCGAGGCGCCCAGGAGGGTGACGAACTCACCCGGTGCGACATCGAGCGTGATGTCGTCCAGCACGAGCTGCTGCCCCGCGGGCGTCGCGAAGGACTTCGAGACGCCCGCGATACGGGCGGCGTGATCCACCGCCGGGGTGCTGTCGGCGGGCTTGGCGAGTGTCGATGCCATGGTCGTCACCTCCTGGGAACGGCGCGGGCGCGGGCTTACTTGACGCCGAGACCGGCGTCGGCGACCTCGGGCCGGCCGGCGGCCCTGAGTACCTTGTTGAGGGGCCTCAGGTCGTAGATGCCCTTCAGGTCGGGCTTCTCCAGCAGACCCGCCTTGACCGCGTGGTCGGCCTCCGCCTGGAGCGTGGCGGCCAGCGGGTCGTTGATGATCTGGATCGACTGCCACGCCGGGTCGAGGATCTCGGGCGGCAGCGCCTTGCCGGAGAGCTTCTTCAGCGCCTCGTTCGCGGACGCCTTCGCCTGGTCCTCATTGGCGTTGATCCACTCGTTGGTCTTCACCGAACCGCGGAGGACGGCCTCGACCACGTCCGGGTGCTCACCGAGGAACTTCTGCGACACGATGATGTTCGTGATCACGAACTGCTTGTCCGGCCACAGGTCGGACTCGTTGAGCAGCTCCTTGGCGCCCTCGGAGACCAGCTTGGACGCCGTGGGCTCGGGCACCCAGGCGCCGTCGATGGAGCCGGACTTGTAGGCGTCCGGGGTGATCTTGTTGTCGGTGCGGACCACCGAGACATCGCCCTTGCCGGACTGGGCGTCGACCTTCCAGCCCTTCTCGGCGATCCAGTTGAGGAACGCCACGTCCTGGGTGTTGCCGAGCTGCGGGGTGGCGATCTTCTTGCCCTTGAGGTCGTCCAGGGTCTTGATCTTCGCCGGGTTGACCACGAGCTTCACGCCGCCGGACGCGGAGCCGCCGATGATGCGCAGGCTCTGGCCCTTGGTCTGGGTGTAGCCGTTGATCGCGGGGGAGGGGCCGATGAAGCCGATGTCGATGCTGCCCGCGTTGAGGGCCTCGATCTCGGAGGGGCCCGCGTTGAAGGTCGAGGGCGCCACCTTGGTGCCGCCCAGCTCCTTCTGGAACAGGCCCTCCTCGATGCCCACCAGGGCCGTCGCATGCGTGAGGTTCGGGAAGTAGCCGATCTTCACGGTGTCGGCCGACAGCGCCTTGCCCGCAGCGGCGGGAGCGGCCTTGTCGTCTTTCTGATCGGCCTGTTCTGCGTCCGAGCCGTAACCGCAGGAGGTGACGACGACGGCGAGAAGAGGCAGTGCGGCCACCGCGGCGAGGCGGCGGCGCGAGATGGTACGGGAGGCAGGCACGGGAGGTTTTCCCCTCGTTGGCCCGGTACTCGCGCCCCTCGGTTCACGGGGACGCGGCCGGGAAGTCGGCAGATCTTCGGCGGTACGGGTACGGCACGTGGGGGGTGCGGGCGCGCGAGCGGTGCGCGGACGTCATCGCGCACATCGCGCCACCCCGCCCGTTCCCGCGCCGAGGGCGCCGCTGCCGACGCGACCGCCTTCCTTCGCGAAGGTCGCGTAGACGTCCATGGCCATCAGAAGTCCCATCCCTCGTCCTCGGCCGCCGGCGCCGGGGCGGCCCCGGCGGCGAAGGACTCGCCGGCCATGCCGGCGGTCAGCGTGGTGCCGTCCGCGGGGTCGATGAGCAGGAACGACCCGGTGCGGCGGGAGTCCGCGTAGGCGTCGAGCGCGAGCGGCTCGGCCGTACGGATGGTGACCCGGCCGATGTCATTGGCGACCAGCTCGCCGGGGGCGGCGTGCTGGGACAGGCCGTTTCCGCCGTCGGGCGCCGTCAGCGTCAGCCGGGACGGGATGTCCTTCACGATCGCCTTGACCGTGCGGGTCGTGTGCTTCAGCAGCACCCGCTGGCCCACGGTCAGCGGCCGGTCGGCGACATGGCAGACGGTCGCCTCGACGTCCTGGGTGGTGGCGGGCGCGTGCGCGGTGGGAGCGATCAGATCGCCGCGTGAGATGTCGATGTCGTCGGCGAGCCGGAGGGTCACGGACTGCGGCGCCCACGCGACGTCCACGGTCGTCCCCGAACCGAGCCCGGTGCCGAGCGCGTCGATGGCCTCGATGGTGCTCGTACGCCCGGACGGCAGCACGGTCACCGCGTCGCCGACCCGCAGCACTCCGGAGGCGATCTGCCCGGCGTAACCGCGGTAGTCCGGGTGCGCGGCGTTCCCCGGGCGGATCACGTACTGGACGGGGAAACGCGCCGGGCGGCCGGCCGGTTCATCGGTGACGGGCACGGTTTCCAGATGCTCCAGCACGGTCGGGCCGCCGTACCAGTCCATGTGCGCGGACGGCTCCACGACATTGTCACCGGCCAGCGCGGAGATCGGGATCGCGGTGATCTCCGGCACCCCGAGGGAGGCCGCGTACGCCGTGAACTCCTCGGCGATGGCCGCGAACACCGGTTCCGCGTATCCGGCCAGATCCATCTTGTTGACGGCGAGGACCACGTGCGGGACACGCAGCAGGGCGGCGACCGCGGCATGCCGGCGGGTCTGCTCGACCACGCCGTTGCGCGCGTCGACGAGGACGACGGCCAGCTCGGCGGTCGACGCGCCGGTCACCATGTTCCGGGTGTACTGCACATGCCCGGGGGTGTCCGCGAGGATGAACCGCCGCCGGGGTGTGGCGAAGTAACGGTACGCCACATCGATCGTGATGCCCTGCTCGCGCTCGGCGCGCAGTCCGTCGGTGAGCAGTGCCAGGTCCGGCGCCTCCTGGCCGCGGTTGCGCGAGGCGTGCTCGACGGCCTCCAACTGGTCGGTCAGCACCGACTTGGAGTCGTGCAGCAGCCGGCCGACCAGGGTGGACTTCCCGTCGTCGACGGAGCCCGCGGTGGCGAAGCGCAGCAGCGTGGTCGCGGACAACTCCTCCGCGAACCGCTCGGTGGTGCTCGTCATGGCTAGAAGTACCCTTCGCGCTTGCGGTCTTCCATCGCGGCCTCGGACATCTTGTCGTCGGCGCGGGTCGCGCCGCGCTCGGTGAGCCGGGAGGCCGCGATCTCGGCGATGACCGCGTCGAGCGTGGTGGCGTCGGAGTCGACGGCGCCCGTGCACGACATGTCGCCGACCGTGCGGTAGCGCACCAGGCGCTTCTCGACGGTCTCGCTCTCCCCGGCACCGCCCCACGCGCCGGCGGTCAGCCACATGCCGGCCCGCAGGAAGACCTCACGCTCGTGCGCGAAGTAGATCCCGGGGAGGTCGATCCCCTCCCGGGCGATGTACTGCCAGACGTCCAGCTCGGTCCAGTTGGACAGCGGGAAGACCCGCACATGCTCTCCGGGGGCGTGCCGGCCGTTGTAGAGCTGCCACAGCTCCGGCCGCTGACGGCGCGGGTCCCACTGCGAGAACTCGTCGCGCAGGGAGAACACCCGCTCCTTGGCGCGCGCCTTCTCCTCGTCGCGCCGCCCGCCGCCGAAGACCGCGTCGAACCGCTCGGCCTGGATCTTCTCGGTGAGCGGCACGGTCTGCAGCGGATTGCGGGTGCCGTCGGGGCGTTCGCGCAGCTTTCCCGCGTCGATGTACTCCTGTACGGAGGCGACATGCAGCCGCAGCCCGTGCTCGGCGACGGTCCGGTCGCGGTACTCCAGCACCTCGGGGAAGTTGTGCCCGGTGTCCACGTGCAGCAGCGAGAACGGCACCGGCGCCGGCGCGAACGCCTTCAGCGCCAGATGCAGCATGACGATCGAGTCCTTGCCGCCGGAGAAGAGGATCACCGGCCGCTCGAACTCACCGGCCACCTCGCGGAAGATATGGACGGCCTCGGACTCCAGGGCGTCGAGGTGGCTGAGCGCGTACGGGGCGTCCGTGCCCTCGCCGACGGTGGCGACGGTCGTGGTCACACGAGACCCCTCTCGGTGAGCAGCGCGTACAGCGCGGCGGCGGACTCCTCGACGGACTGGGTGTGCGACTCGATCCGCAGGTCCGGTGAGTCCGGCGCCTCGTAGGGGTCGTCCACCCCGGTCAGCCCCGATATCTCGCCGGCCGCCTGCTTGGCGTACAGCCCCTTCACATCGCGGACGGAGCAGACCTCGACCGGCGTGGCCACATGCACCTCCAGATATCCGGTGCCCTCGCTCTGGTGGCGCTTGCGCACCGCCTCACGGCTGTCGGCGTACGGCGCGATCACCGGCACCAGCGCCTTCACGCCGTTCGACGCCAGCAGCTCGGCGACAAAGCCGACGCGCTGCACATTGGTGTACCGGTCCTCGCGGCCGAAGCCGAGGCCCGCGGAGAGGAACTCCCTGATCTCGTCGCCGTCGAGGACCTCCACCCGATGGCCCTCGGCGCGGAGCCGGCCGGCCAGCTCGTTGGCGATGGTGGTCTTGCCGGCGCTCGGCAGACCGGTGAGCCAGACTGTCGCGCCCTGCTCCGTCACGCTCAACCGCCGCTCCTCGCGCTCGCGCTGATGGCCCGTCATCCGTGCAGTCCGCACTCGGTCTTGGCGCGTCCGGCCCAGCGTCCGGCGCGCGCGTCCTCGCCCGCGAGGACCCTGCGGGTGCAGGGCGCGCAGCCCACGGAGGCGTAGCCGTCCGTCAGCAGCGGGTTGGTGAGGACGCCGTGCTCGGTGACATACGCGTCGACGTCGTCCTGCGTCCAGCGGGCGATGGGCGAGACCTTCACCTTGCGGCGCTTCTCGTCCCAGCCGACGACCGGTGTGTTCGCGCGGGTCGGTGATTCGTCGCGGCGCAGACCGGTGGCCCAGGCGTCGTATCCGATCAGGCCCTCTTCGAGGGGCTTGACCTTCCGCAGCGCGCAGCAGAGATCGGGGTCGCGGTCGTGCAGCCGGGGGCCGTACTCCGCGTCCTGCTCGGCGACGCTCTGGCGCGGGGTGAGCGTGATGAGCCGGACGTCCATCACGGCTTCCACCGCGTCACGGGTGCCGATGGTCTCGGGGAAGTGGTAGCCGGTGTCGAGGAAGACCACGTCGACGCCGGGCAGCACACGGGAGGCGAGATGGGCGACGACCGCGTCCTCCATCGAGGACGTGACACAGAAACGCCCGCCGAAGGTGTCCGTGGCCCACCTGAGGATCTCCGGGGCCGAGGCGTCCTCGAACTCCCGTCCGGCCCGCTCGGCGAGGTCCTTCAGATCGTCGGTCTCCGTCAGTGCCGTCATATCTCTTCCCCTCCGTCGCTCCGCTGGAGGCCACGCGACAGCAGCCCGAGGAACTTGAGCTGGAAGGCCCGGTTGCACGCGGCGCACTCCCAGGCGCCGTGGCCCTGCTCGCTGGGCCGCAGGTCCTCGTCACCGCAGTAGGGGCAGTAGAAGGGTGCGGCCCGCTCGCTCACGCCCGCTCCTTCCGCCGTGGTCCGCCGACGTTCACGACAGTGCCTCCTCCGACGCCCGCGCCGCCCAGGTGGCGAAGCGCTCGCCGTCCTCGCGCTCCTTCTGGAAGCGGCCGAGCACCCGCTCGACGTACTCGGGCAGCTCCTCGGAGGTGACCTTCAGCCCGCGGACCTTGCGGCCGAAGCCGGCCTCCAGACCCAGCGCGCCGCCCAGATGCACCTGGAAGCCCTCGACCTGGTCGCCGTGCTTGTCCAGGACGAGCTGGCCCTTGAGGCCGATGTCCGCCACCTGGATCCGGGCGCAGGCGTTGGGGCAGCCATTGACATTGATGGTGATCGGCTGGTCGAAGTCCGGGAGGCGGCGCTCCAGTTCCTCGATCAGCGTGGCGCCGCGCTGCTTGGTCTCGACGATCGCCAGCTTGCAGAACTCGATACCGGTGCACGCCATGGTGCCGCGCCGGAACGGAGAGGGCTTGACCCGCAGGTCCAGCGCTTCGAGGCCGGCGACCAGCGAGTCGACCCGGTCCTCCGCCACATCGAGGACGATCATCTTCTGCTCGACAGTGGTACGCAGCCGGTCGGAGCCGTGCGCCGCGACCAGCTCGGCGATCTTGGTCAGGGTCGCGCCGTCCACCCTGCCGACACGCGGCGCGAACCCGACGTAGAAGCGCCCGTCCCGCTGGCGGTGCACACCGACGTGGTCGCGCCACTGCTGTACGGGCTGGGCCGGCGCGGGGCCGTCGATCAGCTCGCGCTTGAGGTACTCGTCCTGGAGGATCTGGCGGAACTTCTCCGTCCCCCAGTCGGCGACCAGGAACTTCAGCCGGGCGCGGGTGCGCAGCCTGCGGTAGCCGTAGTCACGGAAGATCCCGATGACTCCGGCCCATACGTCCGGCACCTCGTCGAGCGGGACCCAGGCGCCGAGCCGCTGCCCGATCTTCGGGTTGGTCGACAGGCCGCCGCCGACCCACAGGTCGAAGCCGGGCCCGTGCTCGGGGTGGTCCACGCCGACGAACGCGATGTCGTTGATCTCGTGCGCCACGTCCAGCAGCGGTGATCCGGAGATCGCCGTCTTGAACTTGCGCGGGAGGTTGGAGAACTCCTTGGTCCCGATGAAGCGGGCGTTGATCTCGTCGATGGCCCAGGTGCCGTCGATGATCTCGTCCTCGGCGACCCCGGCGACCGGCGAACCGAGGATCACCCGCGGTGTGTCACCGCAGGCCTCGGTGGTCGACAGGCCGACGCCCTCCAGGCGCCGCCAGATCTCCGGCACGTCCTCGATCCGGATCCAGTGGAGCTGGATGTTCTGCCGGTCGGTGATGTCCGCCGTCCCGCGCGCGAACTCCTGCGAGATCCCGCCGATGGTCCTGAGCTGCTCCGTGGTCAGCCTGCCGCCGTCGATGCGGACCCGCAGCATGAAGTACTTGTCGTCCAGCTCCTCCGGCTCCAGGATCGCGGTCTTGCCGCCGTCGATCCCGGGCCTGCGCTGTGTGTACAGCCCCCACCAGCGCATACGGCCGCGCAGATCATTGGGGTCGATCGAGTCGAACCCGGCCTTGGAGTAGATGGTCTCAATGCGCGTCCGCACATTGAGACCGTCGTCGTCCTTCTTGAACTGCTCATTGCCGTTGAGCGGAGTGAAGTGACCCACGGCCCACTGGCCCTCGCCGCGGTGACGGCTCACCTTGCGGCGTGGCGTGGCGGTGGACGGCTTTTCCGGGGTGGCGGCCATGGCGGGTACGTCCTTCGAGACTGCGGGAGGGCGGCTCTGAGCCGCACACTCGCGCGGCGGGCGCGCCGATGCGCGCCGGTGGAGCTGGGGAAACGGGGATGCTGCTGTGCTGGAAGCTCTCAGCTCGCCCGACAGATGGCGCTGGACATGCGGCCGAGATCGACGTGCCGCCGACTCACCAAGGCGATTCCCATGCGATCCATGACGGAAGCGTGTCACGGGGGTCTTCGGAGAGTCCACCACTATCCATTATCCGGACTGGAGTGTCCCACTCCACGAGACGTCAACGCTGGGCGCCGGGCCACGGACCGGGCGCGGGCACCTCGGGTTCCTCGGCGGTCCCGGTGTGGAAGAGCGTGAAGCCGCGCCGCAGATAGTTGTCCATGGCGTACGGGCCGTCCTTGGAGCAGGTGTGCAGCCAGACCCGCTTGGTCGGCGCCACGCCGGGCCACCGCTCGGCGAGATCCCAGGCCCGCGCAGTGCCGTACGACAGGAGATGGCCGCCGATGCGGCGGCCGCGGAAGGCGGGGATCAGCCCGAAGTACACGATCTCGACCACGGAGTCGTCCTGCGCCTCCAGCTCCAGATAGCCGGCCGGCGTGCCCCGCTCGTACGCGACCCAGGTCTCGGTGCCCGGCCGGGAGAGGGACTCCTGCCACTGCGCGTAGGTCAGGGCGAGCCGGTCGGTCCAGCGGACGTCCCCGCCGACGGCCGTATACAGGAAGCGGCTGAACTCAGGGGAGGGCACCTCCGCCCGCACGATGCCGATGCCGCCGGGCGGCTCCGCCGCGGGCCGCAGATCGGCGGGCGAGGTCTGTTCCAGGGACCAGGTCGTCACAGTGATGCTCATGCGCGCCAGAAAACCACGCGTCCGGGCCCGGCAGGGTGGCGCCCCTGGTCACCGGGGCGCGGCCGGCCCCCGCCCGTCAGGGCCCCGGCGGCCGGCGCGCGCTCAGTACGGCGGGCGCCGTCGAGTGCGGCAGCAGATCCGCCGGGTCGTCCGGGCCGACCACCTCGACGTCGACCTCCTCGCTGAACCGGTACGGACGGTGCGCCAGCACACCCGACAGATGACGCCGGACCCGCGACATCTCCGCCCGTACGGTCACCGTGCGGGCGGAGTCGCCGAAGACGTCGCCGGCCAGCTCCGCCGCGCTCCGGCCCTCCCGGTGCACGGCCAGGACGTACAGCAGTTCGGCGTGGCGCGGGGTCAGCCTCTGCGTCCAGCTTCCCGCCGAGCCGGACACGGCGACCGACCAGCGTCTGGGCCGGCTCAGGTCCAGCACGACCCGGCTGGGCGTCTGGGCCACCGGCCGTTCCCCGTCCACCTGGACCAGCCAGCCGCCGGGCAGCGGCTCGACCGCGCACATGCCCAGCGACGGCAGCCAGACCCGGCCCGCCCGGAACGACTTCGGCAGCGACAGCCGGTCCACCGGCGGCATCCCGGTGACCGCCGCCGTCCAGCCGTACGGGTCGACCACCAGCGCCCGGCCGCCGAGACGGTACAGGACCGGCGCCGCCACCGAGCGGAGCCGCTCGACGGCCCGCCGGTGCCGCTCACGCGTCTCGCTCTCGGCGAGCCGGGCGATCGAACTGACCAGGGCCACGGTGGTCGGATGGAAACCGGCGGCGGGGCCGCTCACATTGACAACACCCAGCAGGCGCCCGTCCCTGGGATCGCGCACCGGGGCCGCGGCGCAGGTCCAGGCGTGCAGCGCGTGCACGAAGTGCTCCGCCCCGTGGACCTGCACCGGACCGCCCACGGCCAGCGCCGTACCGATGGCGTTGGTCCCCGTGGCGTCCTCGGACCAGGCGGCGCCCTCTTCGAGACAGACACCGTTGGCCTGGCGCAGCACGCTGAGGGAGCCCTCCCGCCAGAGCACCCGCCCCTCGTCGTCGGTGACCACCATGATCTGCTGCGAGGCGTCGGCGGTCTCGCCGAGCGACTCGCTGAGCGTGCGCATCGCCCCGCCCAGCGGCGAGGTGCGCCTGCGGTGCTCCAGCTCCTCGCGCTCCAGCGGCACGCCTCCGGCGGACTGGTCGGGATCGAGTCCCAGCCGGAGCATCCGCCGCCAGGACGCGTCGATCACCGGCCGGGGAGCGACCGGTGGCCGCTCGCCGGCGAGAGCGGCCTCGCGCACCTGATGGAGCAGCCGGGCGGCCTGAGTGCCGTCCAGGGCCATGAGTCGTGCCAGGTCGAGCGGTACGTCCCTCATCGCGGTCCCCCTGCCGTCAGTGGTGCCGTATCGGTTCTGCACTCTCTTTCCTCGTTCGCGCGCCGCCCGTTCACCGGTCGCGCCACTCCGGTAACCGTACGGAGCCGCGGCTCGGATGTCCGCTGCAACGGCTTGCAACTCTGGCAAACCGCAGGCAGGTGCATAAAAGTGACTGCAAGCCAGAGGTGGTGCCGTGTCGGCGCAGCACCACCTCTGGCTTTTCGCGGTCCCGCGCGCCGCACGACCCCATCCGCCGCGACCGCAACCGCCACGGCCCCATCCGTCACGGCCACAGCTCTTGCCCGTACGGCTCCTACGGCGCGACGGGCCGCGCCCGGTCCACGATCGACGCCAGCCCCAGGCTGTGCGGCAGTGTGCCGAAGGCCGTGCCCCAGTCCCCGCCGAGCCGTGAGGCGCAGAACGCGTCCGCCACCTCCGGCGGTGCCCAGCGCACCAGCAGCGAGCCCTGGAGCACCAGGGCCATCCGCTCCACCAGCCGGCGGCCCCGGGCCTCGATCCCGCTCAGATCGGCCAGCTCGGTCAGCAGATCCTTGATCGCGGCGTCCAGCCGGTGGTCGGCGCCGCGCGCCCTGCCGACCTCCTGGAGGAAGGCGTTCAGCGCCTCGGGCTCACGCTGGAGGGCCCGCAGCACATCGAGCGCCTGGACGTTTCCCGAGCCCTCCCAGATCGAATTGAGCGGCGACTCGCGCAGCAGCCGCGGCATCCCGGATTCCTCCACATAGCCGTTGCCGCCCAGGCATTCCAGCGCCTCCGCCGCCACCGGCACACACCGTTTGGTCACCCAGTACTTGGCGGCCGGGACCGCGAGCCGCAGAAAGGCCCGCTCCTCGTCCGCGCCGCCGTTCTGGACCGCGTCGTACGCCGACGCCAGCCGCAGCGCCAGCGTGGTCGCCGCCTCCGACTCCAGCGCCAGATCGGCCAGTACGTTCCGCATCAGCGGCTTGTCGATCAGCATGCCGCCGAACGCGCCGCGATACGTGGTGTGATGCACCGCCTGCGCCACGGACTGCCGCATCAGCGCGGCCGATCCGGCCACGCAGTCGAGCCGGGTCGCCGCCACCATCTCGATGATGGTGCGCACGCCCCGGCCCTCCTCGCCCACCCGGCGGGCCCAGGTGGAGTCGAACTCGACCTCACTGGACGCGTTGGAACGGTTGCCCAGCTTGTCCTTGAGACGCTGGAGGCGGAACACATTGCGCGTCCCGTCCGCCAGCACCCGGGGCACCAGGAAGCAGGTGAGTCCGCCGGGCGCCTGCGCCAGCACCAGGAAGCCGTCACACATGGGCGCGGAACAGAACCATTTGTGACCGGTGAGCAGATACTCGCCCTCCGCGTCCAGTGGTGTGGCGCTCGTCGTGTTGGCGCGCACGTCGCTGCCGCCCTGCTTCTCGGTCATCCCCATCCCGAAGAGCGCGCCGGCCTTCTCCGCGGCCGGCCGCAGCCCTGGTTCGTACCGGTGGGAGGTCAGCCTCGGCTCCCACTCGGCCGCGAGCGCCGGATCCACCCGCAGCGCGGGCACGGCGGCGTGCGTCATCGAGACGGGACAGCCGTTTCCGGCCTCCGCCTGCGTCCAGACCAGGAATCCGGCGGCGCGGCGGAGATGCCCGCCCGGCCTGCCCCAGGCGTCGGTCAGTCCCGCGGAGACCGCCTGCCCGAGGAGTTGGTGCCAGGCGGGATGGAAGTCGACCTCGTCGATCCGGTTTCCGTAGCGGTCGTGGGTGCGCAGAACCGGAGGGTTCTCATTGGCCAGCACACCCCACTCCTGGGCCTCGGCGGAACCGGCGGTGCGGCCGAGCGCCGTCAGCTCCGCGCGGGTCTCGTCGAGAAGGCCGGGCGCGCTGTGCCGTTCCACGCCCTCCGTGAGGACCCGGTCGGCGTTGAAGACGTCGTATCCCACCAGGGGCGGGGCCTGGTTGGTCACTGTGTGGGTGGTGGCTGCCATGCCGATACGGTAAGGACGTGCAGCCAGCAAATGAAACACCCGAGCGGCCAGCGGGTCGACTCCACCGGGCCCGAGTCCTCTACCGCAACGTCTCCAAGCGGAAGATGGTCTGGCTGCTTCTGAAGGACACGGTCAACTCGTGCATCGAGTACCGCATCCTGGGCCTGGCGGCCGAGGCGGCGTTCTTCACCCTGCTCTCGCTGCCGCCGCTGCTGCTCGGCCTGATCGGGCTGCTCGGCTATATGGACGACTGGACCAGCACCACCACGGTCGCGTCGATCGAGAAGAACATCCTCGCGGCGGCCGGCACGGTGCTCTCCGACCGGGGCGTGAACGAGATCGCCAGACCTCTGCTCGCGGACATCACCCAGGGCGGACGCCCCGATGTGATCTCCCTGGGCTTCGCGATCGCGCTCTGGTCGGGCTCCCGGGCGGTCAATGTCTTCGTCGACACCATCACCGTGATGTACGGACTCGACGGCCGGCGCGGCATCGTCGCGACCCGGCTTCTCGCCTTCCTCCTCTATATCGTCGCGCTGCTGATCGGCGCGGTGGTGCTGCCGCTCGCGGTGGTCGGGCCCGACCGGGTCGTGGACCTCATCCCGTGGGGCACGGAGGTCGTCGCCGTCCTCTACTGGCCGGTGGTGATCCTGCTGTCCGTCGCCTTCCTCACCACGCTCTACCACGTGTCCGTACCGGCCCGTTCCCGCCGCTGGATAGAGGACGTGCCGGGAGCGCTGGTCGCCCTCGGCATGTGGGTGCTGGGCAGCTTCCTGCTGCGGATCTATCTGACCAGCACGGTCGAGGGCCCCACCATCTACGGCTCGCTCGCCGCGCCCATCGCGGTGCTGCTCTGGATCGGCATCTCCGCGTTCGCGGTGCTGGTCGGCGCGGCCGTCAACGCGGCCATCGACCGGGTCTGGCCGTCGGTCGCCACGGCCGCGGCGCGTGCCGCCAACGAACGGCTGCGGGCGGCCCAGGCGGCGGTGCTGGTGGCGCGCGCGGCGGCCTCCTCCGCGGACAGCCGGGACGACGACACGGCCGAACCCGACATGCCGTCGGAGTTCCCCGAGCGGTGGTCCAGATTCCTGCCGCTGGACGATCTGAAGTCGCGCGTTCTGAGGTCCCGCCTCACAGGCCGCGTCAAGCGCCACCAGGACCGGAAGAGCGAGAAGGACGGCAGGGACCAGAAGGGCGACAGGGGAGACCCGGGCCGCGGCGGCCCGGAGTGACGGCGGAAGCGGACAGACCCTAGCCTCTTGTCCCATGTACCAGGAACGGGCGTCGCGACTGGACGGCGCGGTCGTCTGGACGCGGACCGTGACGGCCGGCCGGGGATCCGCGCCGTATCCGGTGCTGCCGGACGGCTGTATGGACCTGCTGTGGATCGGCGGCAGGCTTCTGGTCGCGGGGCCCGACACCCACGCGTACGCACCTGAGGGCATCAACGGGCTGTACTGCGCCGGAGTGCGCTTCGCGCCCGGCACCGCGCCCACGTTCCTCGGCGTACCGGCGCACGAGCTGCGCGACCGGCGGGTGGAACTGGCCGATCTCTGGTCACCGGCCGAGGTGCGCCGGCTCACCGGGCGACTGGCGTCAGCCGAGGACCCCGCGCGGGCGCTGGAGGCCGTGGCGCTGCGCACGGCCGCCGAGACCGGCCCGCCCGACTCCCTGCCGGGAGCCGTCGTCGACGGTCTGAACGCGGGCCGTACGGTCGCCGCGACCGCCGACGCGGTGGGCCTCGGTGCCCGGCAGCTCCACCGCCGCTCCCTGGACGCCTTCGGCTACGGGCCCAAGACGCTGGCCCGGGTGCTGCGGCTCCAGCGCGCGCTGGCGCTCGTACGGGCGGGAAAGCCGTACGCGGAGGCGGCGCTCGCCGCGGGCTGTGCCGATCAGGCGCATCTCGCCCGCGAGACCCGTGCGCTGGCCGGGCTCACGCTCGGCGCCTACGTGGCGCTGGCGAACAGCGAGACCTCGATGCCGTCCGGGTCCAGGACCACGGCGTAACGCTGTCCCCAGACCGCGTCCCAGGGCTTCAGATGCCCCCGGTACCCGGCCGCGACCAGGGAGTCGTAGGTGGCGTCCACCTCGGCCGCGCTGTCACAGAGAAAGGCCAGGCCGACGCGCTCGCCGCCGTCGGGCCGGGTCCAGCCGGGGTGGTAGGAGCGGACGGTCTCCTCGGTGTCCCAGAGGATCCGCGTTCCGCCGGGCAGGAGCGCCTCCGCATGAGGCGCGGAGTCCGCGTCGGCCGGCAGGTCGAGGCCGAGCCGGCGGTAGAAGGACAGCGAGGCCGCCATGTCGGAGACGACCAGGCCGATCGCGTCGAGTCGTGGAGTCATGGGCCCACCGTAGAAGTGACGGCCCGCGCGGGTCTTGAACGAATCGGACGTCATGGTGCCGCGCGGGGTACCGGGCGCCGCGCGAGGGGGGAACGGACACGGCGGGCCGCGCGTGTGCGCGGCCCGTCGGTCGTCCGAGGAGGATCATGCGGTGAAACCGGTACCGCCGGTGGAGCGGGAGAGCCCCGCCCGTCGCGGCATGCCCTAGAAGACGCTGACGCCGTAGGCGTTCAGGGCCTCCACGACCGGCTGGAAGAACGTGGTGCCGCCGGAGGAGCAGTTGCCGCTGCCGCCCGAGGTCAGGCCCAGCGCCGTGCTGCCGGCGAAGAGCGAGCCGCCGCTGTCGCCGGGCTCGGCGCAGACGTTGGTCTGGATGAGGCCGGAGACGATGTCACCGCCACCGTAGTTGACGGTCGCGTTGAGGCCGGAGACCGTACCGGTGTGCACGCCCGTGGTGGAGCCGCTGCGCGTCACGCGCTGGCCGACCGACGGGTTGGCGGCGCTGGTGATGTCCTGGTACGAGCCGTTGTACAGGTAGACCCGGCCGTCCGCGTTGGCGGAGTTCGAGTGGCGGATGATGCCGTAGTCGTTGGTCGGGAAGCTCGTGCCGGCACGGGTGCCGATGCTCCAGGAGCTGCTGATGTTGGTGCAGTGTCCGGCGGTCAGCGCGTAGTACGTCGAGCCGCTGCGGACGTTGAAGCCGAGGGAGCAGCGGCTGCCGCCGGTGGTGATGGCCTCGCCGCCGGCGATGAGCTTGTTGAACTTGCCGGGGGTGTGCTTGATCGTGAGGCCCGCGGTGTCACCCACGGAGTTCTTGATCTCGGCAATCTCGGCGTCCGAGACGGTGCTGTCGACGGTGACGACGACCTTGCCGGAGGCCGTGTCCGTGTACCAGGCCGTACCGGCGACGTCGGCACCGCGGACGGCGGAGCCGGCCTCGGCGAGCTGGGCCGCGGTGGCCTTGGGGGCCGGAGCCGGGGCCGCGATGGCAGACGGGGCCGCAAGCGCGGCGACGGTCACCAGACCGGATGCGACGGCGAGGAGCCGTACACGTCTGGACACCGCGCCGAGGGGGGAAAAGCGCTTGATGGTCACAACATCCTCCATAAGTGGGGGAAAAGCGGGGCCCGTTGGGTAGCGGGCCGCTGCGCGCGGTCGTCCACGGCCATTCGGTTTTGGCCGTGAACCTGTCAACCGCACGACCGAATCGTTGACGGCGTTCGACTTCCGGGCAAGGCCCACTTCTGGACCGGTGTCGGGGCCCGGCTGTCGGGGCCCGAAGTCCGTTGCCGCGCCGTGTCATTGGCCGCCGTCCGGGGCGGAGTCGCCGTGGCCGGAAGTGAATTGCCGCAAAGCCCGCGGCGACGGGAGATTGGCCGGCGCGTGACCACCCGAACCCCTGCCGAGCACGTGAGTTGAATCGTGACGTCATCCGGCCATGCGGCGGAGCGTCGCACACACACATGTCTCACTGTGGGTGGTGAGTGTATGACGCAAGGAATCCGTGGGGCCCGTGTGCGGCTGCGAGGCGGCCCGGTTTCCCTGGGTGGCGGTCGCCAGTTTGTGCGGCGTACCACCGAATTGCTCTCGTGTTGATCATGGCCGGATCTGGCCGGTCCAGGGTGGGAACGGCCGTGAGCCGCCCCTGGATTCGGCCGGAGGGGCGCTCTTGCGTACCTCTGCGACGTGTGCTGCGTGTGGGGCTGGGGGTGATGTCCCCCGGTGTCCCGGCGTCGCCACGGCCGCCGCGGGTGTCACCCCCGGCCCAGGGGTCCCGGAGATATGGTTTAGTGTTGAACCAAGATGTTGATACGTCATCGACGTGCGCGTGTCCCGCGCGCGTGCGACGCAAGGAGGCTCCGCCATGAGTGACCCCGTAAAGCTCGCCGTTGTGTACTACTCGTCCACCGGCACCAACACCGAGGTGGCCAAGGCGCTGACCGAGGCCGCCGAGAAGGCCGGCGCCGAGGTGCGTCTGCGGCGCGTGGCCGAGCTGGCTCCCCAGGAGGCCATCGACGCGAACCCGGCGTGGGCGGCCAACCACGCGGCCACCGCGGATGTCGCCGTGGCCACTCCGGATGACATCGAGTGGGCCGATGCCGTGATCTTCGGTACCCCCACCCGGTTCGGCAATGTCGCCTCGCAGCTCAAGCAGTTCATCGACACCCTCGGCGGGCTGTGGGCGCAGGGCAAGCTGGCCGACAAGGTGTACAGCGGCTTCGCGTCCAGCGCGACCCGTCACGGCGGCCAGGAGTCCACGCTGCTCGCGCTGTACAACTCCTTCCACCACTTCGGTGGCATCGTGGTGGCCCCGGGCTACACCGACCCGGCGAAGTTCGCCGACGGCAACCCGTACGGCACCTCGCACATCGACGCGCAGGGCAACAACCCGGTCGGCGACGAGACCCGCGTGGCCGCGCGCGTCCAGGCCGAGCGTGTGGTCCGCATCGCGCGGACGCTCAAGGCCGGCGCCGGAGCCTGAGGTCGCGACGGGCCGCGGCGCCGGTGTCGCGGCACCTGTGACAAGCGGCGTGTCCGGGGAGTGTCAGGGCTCTCCGGACACGCCGCTTCCCGGGCACGCAGCTTCGATACTCACCGGCCGCAACCGCCGTGCGTGACAGGACCCTTGAGCTACGGCCGGAGCCGTTCGCCCGCGCGGGACCGGGCGTTGGGCAGCCCCGCGAGCAGCTTCCCCAGCAACGCGTCCAGGACGTCGACGTCTTCCTGCGAGAGCGCGTCGAAGAAATACCTCCGTACCGCCTCGACATGCCCCGGCGCCGCCCCTTCGATGGCGGCGCGGCCCGCCCCGGTCAGCCGGACCATCGCCCCCCGGGCGTCGTCGGGACACTCCTCACGGGCCACCAGTCCGCGCTTCTCCATCCGGCTGATCTGGTGCGACAGCCGACTGCGTTCCCAGTCGACCTCCTCGCTGAGCTCCCGCGCGCGCAGCAGACCGTCCGGTGCCTCCGAGAGCGGTACCAGCACTTCGTACTCCGCGCCGCTGAGCCCGGAATCCCGCGCCAGCATGCGGGACAGCGTCCCCATCAGCTCGCGCTGGACCCGCAGATGGGCCCGCCAGACGCGGGCCTCCGTCCCGTCGAGCCATCGCGGTTCTGTCATGACCCCGATCCTAGCGTTATGTTGACGCGTCACCCATCGGTGCCGGGTGCTGTCCGGCCGGTCTTCGTGGCCTGGCCCGGGGCGTCCGGCGGGGCGGCGGACGGCCTCTGTACGCGCCCGCGCTCCGCGCGGTGGCGGCGGTGATCGGGGCGGCGAACGAGGGGACGTACCGGCCGGGGTATCGACCGGCGGCATCCAGTTGCCGGGCGCGAACGCGGGTAGCAGGGTGAAGTCAAGACCCCAGCAGCACGTAGCGAGGAGTGATCAGAATGCCCCGAGGTTCATCCCCCAAGCGTGAGCGCCAGTACGAACACATCAAGGAGAGCGCCCGCGAGCGCGGGGAAAGCATGGGCCGGGCCGAGGAGATCGCCGCACGGACGGTGAACAAGGAACGCGCCCGGTCCGGCGAGTCCCGCACGGCGAGCAAGACGTCCACGCAGGACATGTCGTCCGGCAAGCGCGGCGGGCAGCGCTCGCACAGCGGTGCCCAGGGGCCGACGTACGACCAGCTCTACGCCGAGGCGCAGCGCCGCAACATCCAGGGCCGCTCTTCCATGAACAAGGCGGAGCTCCAGCGCAAGCTGGGCCGCTGACCCCACCCAGGGGCCTCTCGTCCCGATCCCGCCGGGCCCGCGTGCCCCGCCACCGCGCCTCGCCGCGTTGCCGCCGGTCACCAGGGCTCCGCCCCCGGCTTCCTCCAGCGCCGTCTCATCACACATCCGCCGCCGACGCACGCCCCTTTGAACTCGGCGGCGACACGAACTCCTGGATCGAGGTGCCGGACCGGCTCGACGCGTCGGGCCGGTCTCCGGCAGCCGTCGCGCCGTGCGCGGCGCCCCCGTCACGACCGGCACCCCGGGCCTCCCTGCCGGCGCCCGGCAGAGCGCCGGCACCGCGCCCGGACCGCCGGGGCGCCTTCCCCGACTGGAGACAGACTCCGGTGAGCGGCCGCCCCGGGGGTAACAGAGAGGGGAAGCCGACCAGGAGGAGACCTTATGAGCAGCGAACTCCAGCTCCTCATCGCCGTGGCCGCGATCCTGGCGGCGGTCGCCCTGGGGGTCGCGATCACCCTGGCCGTCAGGCTCGTCCGGGCCCGCCGCACCCTCCGCAGGGCCGGCGTCCCCGTCCGGAACCGTTGGGCGTTCTGGGGAGCCATGATCTATCTGGTGCTCCCCACCGATCTGCTGCCCGACCCGGTGTTCGTCGACGACATCGGCGTTCTGCTGCTGGCGCTGCGCTCCTTGCGCTCGGCCGAGGCCAAGATCCCGCACGCCGCCCGGCTCGGCCGGAGCAAGGACGTCCACCGCCCGGTCCCCTGAGTCCCGGGCTCACGTCCGAGAGCGACCTTCGTCACATATCGCACCGGCTGTCGCGTCACGTCACCGCCGTCACAACGCCCCGACCAGCGGGCGACCGGCCGGCCTCCGCCGCCCGTGCGCCGGCCGGATCCGCCGCCGGGTCTCTGCCGGGCCGACGGTCATGGTGTTCAAGGGATGATCGCACCGGAACACTTCGGTTTCCGGCGTGTTTCATCACGGCACGAGCTTCATCTCAGCGCGAGAGGTACCAGTGACACAGCACGCGTTCCTGGACGGCAGCGGCGCCGGCCACGACGGCGCCGCACCCGGCACCGGCGGCGACGGTCCCGGCAGCGATCACGACTGGTGGCGGGAGTCCGTCGTCTACCAGATCTACGTTCCCAGCTTCGCCGACGCCGACGGTGACGGGATGGGTGACCTCCGGGGGATCACCGACCGGCTCGGCCATGTCGCGGAGCTGGGCGCGGACGCCGTCTGGCTCACCCCCTTCTACCGCTCGCCGCTGGCCGACGGCGGCTATGACGTCGCCGACTACCGGGATGTCGACCCCCGTCACGGGGGCCTCGACGACTTCCGCGCGCTGCTGGACCGGGCCCGCGCGCTCGGTCTCCGCACCATCGTCGACATCGTGCCCAATCACTGCTCCGACCAGCACCCCTGGTTCGCCGAGGCACTCGCCTCGGCACCTGGTTCGGCGGCGCGCGACCGTTTTGTCTTCCGCGACGGAAGGGGCCCCGGCGGAGCCGAACCACCCGCCGACTGGCAGTCCAAGTTCGGCGGCGCCGCCTGGACCAGGGTCCCCGACGGGCAGTGGTACATGCATATCTTCGCCGCCGAACAGCCCGACCTGAACTGGGACAACCCCGATGTCGCCGCCGACTTCGAGCGCACTCTCCGCTTCTGGCTGGACCTGGGCGTGGACGGCTTCCGTGTCGATGTGGCCCATGGACTCCGCAAGGACCTCACCGCGCCGCTGCGCGACACCCGCGGCGGAGACTCCGCGTCCCTCAACTCCCCGCCCAGCGGCGAGGACCATCCCTTCTGGGACCGGGACGAGGTCCATGACATCTACCGCGCCTGGCGGAAGATCACCGATTCCTACGCACCGCCCCGGATCATGGTCGCCGAGGCGGGTGTCAGCGCGGCGAGGCTGCCGCTCTACACCCGGCCCGACGAACTCCACCAGGCGTTCAACTTCTTCCATCTGCGCTGCCCCTGGGACGCCGGCTCCTTCCGGGACGTCATCGACACCTCGCTCTCCGGCGCGGCGTCCGTCGGTGCCCTGCCGACCTGGGTGCTGTCCAACCACGATGTGATGCGCCACCGCACCCGTTACGGACTGCCCGAGGGCACCGGCCTCCGCGCCTGGCTGCTGACCGACGGTCTCGATCCCGCCGTCGACGACGCCCGTGGCCACCGGCGCGCCAGGGCCGCCGCGCTGCTGACCCTCGCGCTGCCCGGGACGACCTACCTCTACCAGGGCGAGGAACTGGGCCTGCCCGAGGTGGCCGACCTGCCGCCGGACGCGCTGCGCGACCCGATGTGGGAGCGCACCGGACACACCCACAAGGGCCGGGACGGATGCCGTGTGCCGCTGCCGTGGACCAGGAGCGGATCCTCGTACGGCTTCGGCGCGGGCGGTAGCTGGCTGCCGCAGCCGGCCGGCTGGGGCGAGTGGTCGGTCGAGGCGCAGACCGGCCGGCCGGACTCGTTCCTTGAGCTGTACCGTACGGCGCTGACCCTGCGCCGCCGCTTCCTCGGCGACGAGAGCTTCGCCTGGCTGCCCTCGGCCGAGGGCGAACTGGCCTTCCGCAAGGGCGCCGGCCTGGTGTGCCGCGTGAACCTCTCCGGCGAGCCGCTCCCGCTCCCCGGGGCGGCCGAGCCGCTTCTCGCCAGCGGGGAGCTGGCCCTCGGCGAAGCGGCCGACGGCGGTCCCGCGCCCTGTCTCCTGCTGCCGCCGGACACGGCGGTCTGGCTGGACTTCGGGGGCGCCTGACCTGTGCCCGTACCCGGGGCGCGAGCGCTTGCGCCCCGGGTACGCGGCTCCGCCCCGGTGCGGCGCGGTGGCTCAGTCGGCCAGCCTGCGCACCTTGAGAGCGTTGTCCATCCGGACGGTCGGCTGTCCGTCGGGGCCGTTCTGAATCCGCTCGTGTTCGTCGCTGAGCTGCACTTCCCACTGCCCGTCCGGGAGTTCGAGGGATGCGAGCACCTCGTCCGGCGTGGGGAAGTGCACCTCGGGATGGGGATGCCGCTCCCAGGCGGGAAACCCGGAGTGCCCGACGACCAGGAGCACTCCGCCGGGCGCGACGGCCGAGGCGGCGGTCCGCAGGATCTTCTCGCGCGGCATGTCGCCGGGCGAGTGCAGGAAGTGGGCCGAGACAAGATCGAAGACGCCTGCGGGAAAGGACGCTCCGAGATCGTGCCGCTGCCAGTCGACGAGGTCCCCGACGCCGGCCTCCGCCGCGTGCCGGGCCGCGCGCTCCAGGGCGACACCGGAGATGTCCGTGGCAGTAACACGCCATCCCCGCTGTGCCAGCCAGATCGCGTCCCCTCCCTCACCGCAGCCCAGATCGAGGGCCCGGCCCGGCTCCAGGCCGGTGATCTCCCGGACCAGGACGGTGTTGGGCTCTCCGCTCCAGATCCGCTCGCTCTCGCTGTAACGGGCGTCCCAGAGCTCCTCGTACGAGATGTTGTCGTCTGCCATGGGCCGTGTCCTCACTGTCCGCGCGTCGGTGTGCCGGTGCCCCCGTGCGGGGGCGGGGCAGCCACTGGTCGGGCCGGCGTCGCACGAGGCGTCCGGACCCGGAGGAGATGGTGCGCCCACCTCCGTCGCTTGACAAATCTTCTTGCCGAGACGGCAAATGGAGGTATGGCCGACAGCGACTTCACGACCGTCCTCACCGCGGTGGGCCCGCGTCTGCGCGCCCTGCGCCGTCAACGAGGCATCACTCTGGCCCAGTTGAGCGAAACGACCGGGATCTCCCTCAGCACCCTCTCGCGCCTGGAGTCCGGGCAGCGCAAACCCACCCTGGAACTGCTGCTGCCACTGGCCCATGCCCACCGTGTGCCGCTGGACGAGCTTGTCGGCGCCCCCGAGACCGGCGATCCGCGGATCCACTCCCGCTCCTTCGTCCGCCACGGCATAACGTTTGTGCCGCTGACCCGCCATCTCGACGGCCTGTACGCCTACAAACAGATCATCCCCGCCGGACACGGCGGAGGCGGGGAGCTGGAGCAGCGGGTGCATGAGGGCTACGAGTGGCTCTACGTACTGGCCGGACGGCTGCGGCTGGTCCTCGGCGAACGTGATCTCGTCCTGACCGCGGGCGAGGCCGCCGAGTTCGACACCCGCACTCCGCACGCGTTCGCCTGCGCGGGCCCGGAGCCGGTGGAGATTCTCAGCCTGTTCGGGCAGCAGGGCGAGCGTATGCATGTCCGGGCCCGCCCCGTCGGCAGATGAGGCGGGCATTGGGCATCTCCTGTGGCACCGCCGGACCGGCCCGGTGCCCGCGTGAACGGGCCCGGGGGAAAAGGCGCCGGCGCGGTGTCAGACGGTGTCCTCCAGCGCGGGCGCGGACAGCGGCGGCGGGGTCCAGCGGGCGGTGCGTGACGCGGCGGAGGCGACCCCGTACTCGCTCTTGAGCTGCTCGGGGATGGCGTACTGCATGACACGGCCGCGGGTCAGAGAGCTGAGTTCCAGATTGCTGGTGAGCCCGCCGAGGTGGTCCAGGGCCCAGGCCGCCAAGGGGGAGTTGTCCTCGACGCGTTCCAGGAGGCCCAGCAGTACGGGGCCGGCCTTGACGGCGGAGTCCCAGGCCGAGCGCGGCACGGCCAGCCAGTCGGCGGCCGTGTCGCCGATCAGGAAACGGATCAGGGCGGAGACCACCGGGTCGAACGCGGTGCCGGGCACGACCTCTTCGTAGAGGTCGATCAGTTGACGGGTGAGCCGGATGCCCTCCTCGGAGGGACCCATGTGCCGGGTCATGTACAGGTCGGAGAAGAGGCGTGCGCTCTCCAGGTCGGCCGGCGCGGCGTCGACGTCGATTCCGAGCATGGCCCCGACGACGCGCCAGGCGTAGTAGTAGGACCGGGCGCCGTCCTCCGACATATGGATACCGAGCCGGTGCAGGGCGTCCAGCACCTGGATGGAGAAGTTCATCTGGGCGCCGATCATGTCCTCCTGACAGATCGGCACGCCCAGTTCGGCCACGTCCCAGCGGCCCTCACGGCGCAGATGGTGCCGGATGGACGCGTGCAGCAGGCGGACCTTCTGTGCGGCGGGGATGAAGCGGCTGCCGTCCTCGAAGGCGTCCGGACGCATCAGATAGACGGTGAACTGGCCGGTCTCGGCCATGCGCCGGGAGGGGTATTCCAGGCCATGGGTGGCGCTGAGGAGTTTGGCGGCATGGGGGACGGCGTAGCAGGCGGGCATCGCCGCGAAGGACAGCGCGGTCGAGATGTGCACGTTGTTGTCGATGAAGAACAGGCGGGCCTTCTCCATCTCGTCCCAGTCCACCCAGGCCGGAGGTTTGCTGGTGGCGTGCAGATACTCGCGGGCCACGTCGGGCAGCCCCTCGGGCAGGTCCTGGCCGGCCCGGGAGAACCACCGCATGAGCGTGTTGAACTTGCCCGTTTCACCCCGCTCGAACAGCGTGGCCACCGTCGCGTCGGCGAGTTCGTCGCCGACCTGCCGCAGAGATTCCATGGACCGGTGTGTGTACGGCACGGACGCTTCTCCTCGCGTGGTCATGAGTGACGGCTGACGGCCGAGTCGATCAGCCCTGTGAGGGCCCGGGCGGCGGGGGGCGGCAGACCTGCCCGGGTCACCGCAGAGGTGGCCGCCCGTACCCGTTCGGCGATCAGAGCCTCGATCCGGGTGACGGATCCGGTGCGCCGCATGATGTCCCGCACCTGCTCCAAGCCCTGCTGGTCGAGAGAGCGGCTGCCGAGCAGACCCCGCAGGACCTTCCGCTCGGCCGGGGTGGCGGCGGGCCAGGTCATCGCCAGCAGCGCCGTGGGTTTGTGGCCGGTGAGATCGTCCAGATTCGACTTGCCCGTGATGTGAGGGGAGCCGAAGACGCCAAGCAGGTCGTCCCGGAGCTGGAACGCCTCGCCCAGCGGGAGCCCGTAGGAGCTGAAGGTCTCCAGCAGCGAAGGACCGGCTCCGGCCAGGCGGCCACCGATGTGCAGTGGGTGCTCCACCGTGTACTTCGCCGTCTTGTAGCGGATGACCTGAAGGGAACTGCCGGCGTGCGGCGGGGATCCGGTGCGCAGGATCTCCAGGGCTTCGCCGGCGACGAGCTCACGGGCCAGAGTGGCCCACATCGACCGGGCCCGCGCCAGGTAGGCGGCCGGCAGACCGCACGAGGTGAAAAGCTGCCCGGCCCACGACATCAGCAGATCGCCGGCGAGCATCGCCAGGGCCCGGCCGCCCGCCGTGCGGTCCGCGAGCCCGCTCAGCGTCTCCCGCAGGGCGACATGAGCGGTGGGCGCTCCACGCCGCACGGGGCTGTTGTCAATGATGTCGTCATGGACCACGGCGGCGGCATGGACGAGTTCCATGGCGGTGGCGGCCCTGATCATCGCGTCGCTGTCGGGCTGCCCGGCCGCGCGCCAGCCCCAGTAACAGAAGGCGGCCCGCAGGCGTTTGCCCTGCTCGGTGGCTGTGCGGAGCTGCTCGGCCAGCGGCGCCAACTCCTTGTCGACAGCTATGAGTTCGGTGATCTCCTGGTCCACGAACTCCTTCAGCTCCAGGTCGACCCGGTCTTTGAGAGCACCGCGCTCAGGCCACTCGTCAGTCATCGCGCGCACCCGGGGCCGGTCCCGGCCGGGCGGCCACGCGCCGGGCCAGCAGCTCAAGATGCGGCTCGGGTATGGCCGTGTACCGCTGGAGGGCCAGCCGGCCCCGCGCCTTGAGATCCTCTCCGCTGTCCTGAGTCAGCTCGGTCAGGTCCGACCTTCCCAGAATCCCTCGCAGGCCCCGCAGCACGGACACCGCACCGCTGACCGCGAGATCGGCCAGCCCGGCGGCCAGATACGCCGCCTCCGTCCCCCGGTCGCTTCGCGAACCACTGTCACTGACAGACATCAGACATCGCCTCCCCGATTCCCACCCGCCCGCACACCGCGCGGCCGTCGACCGCGCCGCCCCGCGGCCCGCACGAAGCCTGCCCAACCACGGGCGGACGGCGACCGAACAGGGGAGATAAATCCTCTATTGAGTGATCAGTAAAGGAAAAGGCTGACAGTGGGCCTTCTTGCTGCTAAAGGCCATCAGGCGATCTGCGCCGGTGCGACCGTGGGGCAGTATGGCGGCCATGAAGGAGCGGTCCCGTCCCGGCGGTATCGGTGTCGGTGTCGTGGCGGCGGATCCACCGCGGGTCCGGCGCCGGCCGGCATCCGCACCAGGAAAGGGCGATCGATGACCAATGACGCTTTTGAGACCCTGCTGGCCGACACCCGGCGCGGTGTCCTGACGACCGTCAAGTCCAACGGCCGGCCACAGCTCTCCAACGTTCTCTACCTCGCCGATCCGGCCAACCGCCTGATCCGGGTGTCGGCCACCGCGGACCGGGCGAAGAGTGTCAACCTCCGCCGGGACCCGCGGGCCAGTCTGCATGTCACCTCCCCGGACTTCGGTACTTATGTCGTCGCCGAGGGGACCGCCGACGTCACGCCGGTGGCGGCGGAACCGGACGACGCCACCGTGGAGGAACTGGTCGAGATGTACCGGGGGCTGGCCGGCGAGCATCCCGACTGGGACGACTATCGCGCCGCCATGATCCGCGACCGGCGGCTGGTCATCCGGCTGCGTGTGGAACGCCTCTACGGCGGCGGGACCGGCGGCTGACCGGACGATCCGGCCCCGGCCGGGTGGTCCGGTCAGCCACC
Organism: Streptomyces sp. NPDC006923; assembly: GCF_040635655.1. Lineage (NCBI taxonomy): Bacteria > Bacillati > Actinomycetota > Actinomycetes > Kitasatosporales > Streptomycetaceae > Streptomyces > Streptomyces sp. NPDC006923. The sequence continues at coordinate 485,528 of NZ_JBEYIF010000002.1, read as the reverse complement.
GGCGTTCGGCCCGAGCTGTCGGAGGCCGGTGGCGGGGATCGCACGCCGGGGGAGCGGTGCGGCAGGCGGGATCGGAGGCCGGGGGCGGGCCGGATAAATACGTCGCGTCGCGTGGCGCGGTCCGGCTAGGGTTGGCCTCGTCCGGAGCGGTGCCGTAACAGGGCCCCGCCGGAGCGTTGTTGCTCGTTGAGGAAGCAGGAGGTGAGGACATTGATGACTGTCACGGTGACGGGCGCTGCCCGCGATCAGAAGTTCATCGTCCCCATCCCTGTGGCCTCCGGCTGACACCTGCACCACTTCCGCGCCGAGCGCGCCGCCGGGGCCGCCCTTCGAAGGGTTTCCCTTGTCTTTCTCGTTTTCCTCCGCTGAGGCATCCTCTGCTTCGTACCCTCTCGCCCCGTACGGCTGGGACCAGGGGTGGGAGGCCGAGTTCGCTCCGTACGCCCAGCGCGGTCTGCTGCCCGGCCGCGTTGTGCGTGTGGACCGCGGGCAGTGTGATGTCGTCACCGCCGGTGGTGTCGTCCGTGCCGACACCGCCTTTGTCACACCGCACGATCCGCTGCGGGTGATCTGCACCGGGGACTGGGCCGCCGTGGACGCGGAGGGCGATCCGCGGTTCGTACGCGAGTATCTGCCGCGGCGCACCGCGTTCGTACGCTCCACCTCCTCCTCCCGGTCCGAGGGGCAGATCCTCGCGGCCAATGTCGACCACGCGGTCATCGCGGTCTCACTCGCCGTCGAACTCGACCTGGGCCGCGTCGAACGCTTCCTCGCACTGGGGTGGGAGAGCGGCGCCCTCCCCCTCGTTGTGCTCACCAAGGCCGATCTCGTGGCGGACACCGGGGTGCTCACCCATCTGGTCGACGATGTCAGGACCACCGCTCCCGGTGTGCGGGTACTGACCGTCAGTTCGGCGACGGGGGAGGGGATCGAGGTGCTCTCCGCCGTGCTGTCGGGCGGTACGAGCGTGCTGCTGGGGGTCTCCGGCGCGGGGAAGTCGACCCTCGCCAACGCGCTGCTGGGGGACGAGGTGATGGAGGTGCGGGCCACCCGCGACGCGGACGGAAAGGGCCGGCACACCACCACGACGCGCAACCTTCTCGCGATGCCCGGCGGCGGTGTGCTGATTGACACGCCGGGGCTGCGGGGCGTCGGGCTGTGGGACGCGGAAGTGGGTGTCGGGCAGGTCTTCTCGGAGATCGAGGCGCTCGCCGAGGAGTGCCGCTTCCACGACTGCGCCCATGTGTCGGAGCCGGGATGTGCCGTGCTCGCCGCCGTGGAGGACGGTTCGCTGCCCGTGCGCAGGCTGGAGAGCTACCGCAAGCTGCTGCGGGAGAACCAGCGCATCGTCGCCAAGACCGACGCCCGGCTGCGGGGCGAGATCCTGCGTGACTGGAAGCGCAAGGGCGCCGAGGGCCGTGCGGCCATGGAAGCCAAGCGGGGCAGATTCCGGTAGGCCGTCAGGACGACGAGTGCGGCCCGCCCCGCGACTCCGCCGGGCGCGGGGCGGGCCACCCGGGGGCGTACCGGCACGTTCCGGTACGGCCCCGGCCCGCTGACGGTCCGTCCAGGTGTATCGACCCGGCGCCCGGATCATCGCGTGGAGATCACCGCGCCCAGCCACGCGCCCACCACCAGCAGGCACGCGAACAGCTCCACCAGCAGCGAATAGCCCGCCGTGCGCATGAACATACGCGTCGACGCCCAGCCGGCCCGGTGGCTGCCGAGTCTGCTCCGCTCCGCGCAGTAGACGCCCCCGACGAACCCCAGGATCCCGCCCAGCACCGGCACCACGAAGAAGCCCGCGATCCCGCTGACCCCGGCCGTCAGCAGCGTCTGCCGCGGCGCCCCTGTCCTGCTGGTCCTGCGGGACGGCAGCAGAGGTCTGAGCGCCTGGTTCAGCAGCAGCAGCGCCGTCGCCCCGATCAGTACGGCCCAGGCCACCCGGCTCGTCTCCGACAGCGACCACCAGAGCACCGAGGCCCAGACGATCGCCTGGCCCGGTACGCCCGGGACGAGCACGCCGAACAGACCGAGCAGCATGACCAGGCCCACCAGCACGAGCTGCCACACGTCCATCTGCCAACTGTGCAGGAACGGGCTCAGTCCCGCAGGCCGCGCGTCACCCAGCCCTTCTCATAGGCATGCCACCCGAGCTGAAGCCGGGTCGTCACACCGCTCAGCTCCATCAGCCCCCGCACCCGGCGCTGCACGGTCCGCAGTCCCAGATCGAGCTGTTTGGCGACACTCGCGTCGGTCATCCCGGCGAGCAGCAGCGACAGAATCCGCAGGTCCGTCCCGTCCGGACCGGGAAGGTCCGCCCGGACCACGGTGCCGTCCGCACTCAGCCGCAGCGGCAGTCCCTCCCGCCACACCGCTTCGAACAGTCCCGTCAGAGACTCCAGCAGCCCGCTGGCGTGCACGACGAGAGCCGCGGGCTCGGCCCCGGGCCCGGTCAGCGGCACCATCGCCAGGGCGCGGTCCGCGATGACCAGCTTGGTGGGCACCCGCTCCGTCACCCGGACCCGCTCGTCGCGGCCGAGCGCGGCGGTGAGCTCGGTGACCCCCTCGGGCAGCGAGAGGACCTCGCGCTCGATCACCACCCGGTAGCCGACTCCCCGGCCCGCGGCCCGTTCCTCCGCCTCGTTGTCCCTCCCCGTCACCGCGACGGGCCGCCCGGTGACCAGGGCGCAGACCTCTTCGGTGGCGCCGAGCTGCAACTGCAGAAAGCGGTGCGCGACCGCGCCCGCGCCCGTCACCACCTCGACGAGATCGTGGACGGCCGGTTCCGCGGCCTCCGCCCGGTACTCCTCGGCGAGGATCACCGCGGCCAGTTCGGCCTTCTCCAGCTCATGGCGGTGCTGGGTGAGCAGCGCGCCGAGTGCGACGGCGGGCGGCGCGGCGACCCACCGTCCGGTACGGGACGACGACTGCGCGGCCAGGCCGTGCTGCTCCAGCGTGCGCAGGATCCGTTCGGTGTCCGGCTCCGGGAGAGCCAGCCGGTGGGCCAGCGCCGCCACCTCCGCGGCGCCGATCGCCACCAGCGCGCGGTACGCGGACTCCTGCCGCTCGTCAAGACCTATCGCTCCCAGCACCCCTGCACCCCTCCCCGGACGCTTCACGCGCCCTCGCCGGACGCACCGGTCTCGCCGGACGGCCCTGGCGGAAACCGGCCACGGCGTAAACCCGCCGCCCACATCATCCCTGTACGCCCGTTCACTCTGCCAAGGTGGCGCCATCACAGCGGCAACAAAGCCGGTCATATGCCTTTCGGGGTGTCTGGGCCCGGATTTGCTCGGGAGAGTGAAGTGTCCGGCTCCGCGCCGGAGCACCCGCCCGCCGCACCTGTGAGCGTTCGCCGGGCGTCCTTCCCGTGGGGGGGTGGGGTCGCCCGGCGCACGTGAATTTTTGTTCGACGCGCCGTTTTCGCACCCCCGGCGCGGTCGACAATAGGGTCATGAGCCAGCAGGGGGAGAGGCCCACCGACGACGACTGGTGGCACCGGCTGTACGAGGAGTCCGTGCCGGACACCGGTCCCGCCGCGGCGGCCGGGGACACGGTCGACGACCGCTTCGATTCGGCGGCGGACGCACTGGGCGCGGTGGACGCGGCGGACGCCCGCGAGACCACCGCGGAGAACGGGACCGGTGCCGCCGGAAGCGCCACACCCGAGGACCCCGGCCCGGCGGGTCCGGCGCGTCGGCCGGGGGGCTGGTGGGAGCAGCCGCCGTCGGCGGCCCTCCCACCGCGCCGGCGGGCGCCCTGGGAGGCGCCCGGTGCGTACCCTCCCGGCGACGCGAAGCCGCTGCCCGGACCCGTGGAGGAGCGCCACCCCCGAATACCCGCGCCGCCCGCGCCTCCCGGGGGATCCCCCGGGGCCGAGTCCGGCTCCCCGGCGCCCGCCCGCCGTTTTGATTCCGCGCCCCCGGCGGGTGCGGGCCCCTGGCCCCCGGGGCCTCCCCCGGCCGGGCGCGGTGAGCGGGAGCCCGTCGGCGCCGAGCAGCGTCCCGCGCAGCCATGGCCCGGTTTCGGTGGCCCCCCGGCACCGGGACTTTTCGGTTCCGCGCCCCCGGCCGGTGCCGGTCCCTGGCCCTCGGGGCCGCCGTCGGCCGGACGCCGTGTGCCGGAGCCCGCCGCTGACGGGCCCCACCGCCTCCCGGGGCCGCCTCCCGCCGCCGGACCTGTTGGACCCGCCGGACCTGTTGGACCCGCAGGCTCCGCCGGGCCGTTCGGCGCCTCGCCTCCGGCCGGGCCGGGGCCGTCCGGCGGTGAGTCCGGCAGCGGTGGCGGCCCCAGGCCGCCCTCCGTACCGGCGCGGGGAGCCACCGGCTCCCCGGACGACGGAGCGGGGTCCGCGTCTCCGCGCGGGGCACGGCACTCCGGGCGGCACCGTGGCCCGCTGCCACCGCCCGTGGCCGCCCGTCTCGGAGACGAACCGCCCGTCTACGACCCCGAGCCCACCACGCTGCCACCGGCCCCCGCCGACCGGCTGGGCGAGACCGTCGCCGACACCGTCCTGGACGGAGCCCGGTACGGCACGTACGCGCTGAGGGCCGTCTCCATGCGGGGGGATTCCGCCCGGCACCGTGGCGAACCACGGCGGGACGCCCTGCTCACCGTCCGCTTCGGCCAGGGCGCCGAGGCCCTGGTGCTGGTCGTCGTCGCCCAGGGGGCCCCTGCCACCGGGACCGCCCACCGGGCCGCGGCCGAGGCGTGCCGGTGGATCGGAGACGCCGTGGGGCGCAGCCACGACCGGCTCTCCGAGGACATCAGAGCCGGCCGCAGGAGCGAGCTGAAATCGGGGCTCCAGCGGCTCACCGACCGTGGTTACGGCAGGCTCCGCGCCCGCGCCGCCGAGCTGGGGGTCGAGCCTCGGGAGTACACCGCGAGTCTGCGCTGTCTGCTGCTCTCCGCCGATCCGCGCTGCCGGACCCGGGTGTTCTTCGGGGTCGGTGACGGCGGTCTGTTCCGGCTCAGGGACGGCGTCTGGCAGGACCTGGAGCCGGACCTCCCGGAGCCGGCCGCCATGACGGGCGACCCGGTCGTCGGCTTCGGCTCCCAGCCCACCGAGACACCGGAGGGCGACCGGCTGACCATGGACCTGGGGATCCCGACCCCGCAGGCCCCCTACATCGAGGGGCCCCTTCCGCCGCCGTCCGAGCCGTTCCGGTTCCGGGCCTCGGTGGCCCGGCCGGGTGACACGCTGCTGCTGTGCGGCACCGGCTTCGCCGAACCCCTGCGCGGCGAGCCCGCGCTCGCCAAGGAACTCGCCGACCGCTGGGGCCCCGTGGATCCGCCGGGTCTGGCCGGCTACCTGGCGGACACCCAGCTCAGAGTGAAGGGGTACGCCGACGACCGTACGGCGGTCGCCGTCTGGGAGGCGTAACCGCGCCCGGCGTGGGTTGATGGACACCGGAGGCCGGACCGGGACGGCTCACGCCGGCCCCGGCCCGCCGCCCGAGGCCCCGCCGGAGACCAGAAAGGGTGCTCTTCCATGGCCAAGCAGAATGTGGCGGAACAGTTCGTCGACATCCTCGTCAGGGCGGGCGTCCAGCGTCTGTACGGAGTCGTCGGCGACAGCCTGAACCCCGTCGTCGACGCGATCCGCCGCACTGCCGCCATCGACTGGGTCCAGGTCAGACACGAGGAGACCGCCGCCTTCGCGGCCGGGGCCGAAGCCCAGGTCACCGGCAAACTCGCCGCCTGCGCGGGCTCCTGCGGCCCGGGCAATCTGCATCTCATCAACGGCCTGTACGACGCCCACCGTTCGATGGCCCCCGTGCTCGCGCTCGCCTCCCACATCCCGTCCGGCGAGATCGGTCTCGGTTACTTCCAGGAGACCCATCCGGATCAGCTTTTCCGCGAGTGCAGCCACTACAGCGAGATGATCTCCCATCCGAAGCAGATGCCCCGGCTGCTCCAGACGGCGATTCAGCACGCCATCGGCCGCGGCGGCGTCAGTGTGGTCACACTGCCCGGCGACATCGCCTCCGCCCCGGCCCCGGAGCGGGCGGTGGAGCACGCGCTCGTCACCTCACGCCCGTCCGTACGCCCCGGCGACGCCGAGATCGAGAAGCTCGCCCGTATGATCGACGAGGCGGACCGGGTCACCCTCTTCTGCGGCAGCGGCACCGCCGGCGCGCACCGTGAGGTCATGGAGTTCGCCGAGCGCGTCAAGTCCCCGGTCGGGCATGCCCTGCGCGGCAAGGAATGGATCCAGTACGACAATCCGTACGACGTCGGCATGAGCGGACTGCTCGGCTACGGCGCCGCCTATGAGGCCACCCACGAGTGCGATCTGCTCATCCTGCTGGGCACGGACTTCCCGTACAACGCCTTTCTGCCCGACGACGTCAAGATCGTCCAGGTCGATGTCAGGCCGGAGCACCTCGGCCGCCGCTCCAAGCTGGACCTCGCCGTCTGGGGCGATGTCCGCGAGACACTGACCTGTCTGACGCCGCGGGTGCGGGCCAAGACGGACCGCGGGTTCCTCGACAAGATGCTGAAGAAGCACGCCGACGCGCTGGAGGGCGTGGTCAGGGCGTACACCCGCAAGGTCGAGAAACACACCCCGATCCATCCCGAGTACGTCGCCGCCGTCCTGGACGAACTCGCCGACGACGACGCGGTGTTCACCGTGGACACCGGCATGTGCAATGTCTGGGCCGCCCGCTATCTGTCGCCGAACGGACGCCGTCGTGTCATCGGCTCGTTCAGCCACGGCTCGATGGCCAACGCGCTGCCGCAGGCCATCGGAGCCCAGTTCACCGACCGGAACCGCCAGGTCGTCTCGATGTCCGGGGACGGCGGATTCTCCATGCTCATGGGCGACTTCCTCACCCTCGTCCAGTACGACCTGCCCGTGAAGATCGTCCTCTTCAACAACTCCGCGCTGGGCATGGTGGAGCTGGAGATGATGGTGGCCGGTCTGCCGGCGTACGGCACGACCAACCACAACCCGGACTTCGCCGGTATCGCGCGTGCGGCCGGCGCCCACGGGGTGCGGGTGGAGAAGCCCCGGCAGCTCGAAGGCGCGCTCAAGGACGCTTTCCGGCACAAGGGCCCGGCCCTGGTGGATGTGGTCACCGACCCGAACGCGCTCTCCATCCCGCCGAAGATCCGCGCGGACATGGTGACCGGCTTCGCGCTCTCGGCCAGCAAGATCGTCCTGGACGGCGGGGTGGGGCGCATGGTGCAGATGGCCCGCTCCAACCTCCGGAACGTGCCCCGCCCCTGAGCCCCGTGCGCCTACCCGTGCGCCGCTCGTGCCACGGCGAGGTGACGCACGGCACGCGTGGCGTATGCGGAGCGGGGCATGCATGTCGAGTACGGGTTCGAGAACAGGAGTCGTCACCGGTACGGACGGGGGGGCGGAAGTAATGGCAGGGCTACGGCGCAGAGTGGGCGGTGCCGACCTGGCGGCGGTCCCGGAAGTGCGGCACGCGTTGCGCGAAATGCTGCGGCACTGGCGGGAGCGGGACTCGGCGGCGGTGGCGGAGCTGCTCATGAGCGAGCTGGTCACCAACGCGCTGGTGCACACGGAGAGCGGAGCGGTGGTCACGGCGACGGTCGCGGACTCACGGCTGAGGGTCGAGGTGCGGGACTTCGTCGCCGAGCTGCCGGCGTTGCCCGAGCCGCCCAGGCGCGCCGCCGACGACGCGACGCACGGCAGGGGACTGGCGCTGGTACGGAGCCTGGCGGACGACTGGGGGATCAGGACCCGGCCGCCGGGCAAGACCGTCTGGTTCGAGCTGAACGGCGAGGCGGCCTGAGGCGAGGCGCCCACCGGGGCCGGTCGGGAGCGAAGGCTCGGGTGACCATGCCCGGCCGGGTCCCCGGGCTCCCCGGAGCGCCGGGCGGAGGTGGCACGGCGGGGCGGACACGAAACCGGCGTGACGGTTGTCCGTCACGCCGGTCCGGGTGTGCTTCCTGCTGGGGCTCAGCCGAACTGCTGCTCAAGATCCTTGAGCTTGCGCTCAAGGGAGTCGAGACGCGGCAGGGCCTGAGTGTCGTCCTCCGCGGTGAGGTCCACCGTGCGGGGGGCCTCACCAGCCTTCACGGCCTGAAGGGAGAGCCGGGACCGGCTGGGTAGCTGACCCGGCTCCGCTATAGCAGGCTCCGCGGCGGCCTCGACGGCTGAAGCGCCGCCTCCGCCGACCGCGGGCAGGGCGACCTGGCGGCCACCGCGGCCGCGTCCCCAGGCACGGTGCTGGCGGTTGAGCGCCTTGATCTGCGCCCGGTCCAGCTTCCCCTGCTCACGCCTGCGGTGTCGGGTCTGTTCCTTCTGCCGCCGGTCCTCGCGTACCTCGTCGACCGCTTCGTCCAGGGTGCGTACGCCTTCGAGCAGCATCAGCGACCAGGCGCCGAAGGTCTCGCGGGGCGCACGCAGCCACCGTACGATCCGGATCTGCGGCAGCGGGCGGGGGACAAGCCCCTGCTCGCGAAGCGCCGCCCGGCGGGTCTGCTTCAGCGCGCGGTCGAACAGGACCGCCGCCGAGAGCGACATACCGGCGAAGAAGTGCGGAGCGCCGTCGTGTCCCAGACCCCTGGGCGCGTGCACCCAGTTGAACCAGGCGGCGGCACCGGCGAAGGTCCACACGAGCAGTCGCGAACCGAGGGCGGCGTCGCCGTGGCTGGCCTCGCGTACCGCGAGAACGGAGCAGAACATCGCCGCACCGTCGAGACCGAACGGTACGAGATACTCCCAGCCGCCGCTCAGGCTGAGATTCTCCTGGCCGAAGCCGACGAGGCCGTGGAACGAGAGAGCCGCGGCCACGGCGGCACAGCAGAAGAGCAGAGCGTAGGAGGCGGTGCCATAGATCGCTTCCTTGCGCCTGCGGCGTTCTTCACTGCGTTCCCAGGAGTCCTCAGTGGCGGATTTCTCACCAGCGCGCTTGCCACGCGCAAGCACTGCCACCGCCACCAGGATTCCGACGAGCAGCACGCCGCCGGGGAGTAGCCAGTTCAGCGATATGTCCGTCAGTTGCATGCGGTGATCCTTGCATCGCAGTAGGGCGTTTGGGGCGCCATAATGGCGGAAATGCGGTTCCCCTCAGGGGGTTTTGGGTCAAGACAACACCAACGAAGCGGTGTGGCGCACAAATCGGCGCGATCGACTAGAACGGCCGCACGAGAGGCGGCTGTCATGTTCGATTAATATCACCCTAGCGGGTGGTGTGGCCTCGGTGGTGACGCGGGGTCAGGTGCTCGCGCTCAGCTTCCGGATCCGGTCGGCGTCGCACGTACGCGGACAGCTCGCACAGGTGTCCTCGGGGCGCAGTGTGTAGAAAAGACAGCAACTGGCCCGGTCCCGGGTGGGCAGCGACTCGCCCTTCGGCCCGGTCAGTTCACGGAAACCCGCCGTACCGACGTACGGCTTGGCCGTGCCCGGCAGCAGCTTCTCCAGCTCCGCCATCGCGCGGCGCTCCTCGCCCAGCAGTTCCGCGACGTACCAGAGGCCCTCGACGAGCTCGTCGGTCGCCATGCCCCAGAGCGCCCTGCCACGGCGCCGCATCCGCGGGCCGAACCGTTCGAGGACCGGCTCCAGATGCTCGGCGACGGCCGACCGCACCTCGGCGCGCAGGGCCTCCTCGTCCGGTACGACACGGGCGCCCGGAGCGGTGGCCGCCGGGTCGTCCGGCAGACAGGCGAAGTCCCCGGTCCTCACCGTCATCCGGCCCAGCGAACGGTGGACGGAGACGCTCTCGACGGGCACGCGCGGCACCCGGCGGCTCAGGAACCACGGCACGGTGATCAGCAGGCAGGCGGGCCAGGCGTAGCGGTGCAGGGCGAAGCTGGCGACCACATCGGGGCGGGCCTCCTGTCCGTAGTCCCGCCGCACCTGCTCCTCGTCCCAGGCGAGAAAACCGTCGAGGGCGGCGCCGCCGGCGGCGAGTTCGGCCGCGCCCACCCAGCCGCCGCCCTCCGGGAGCCGGCCGCCCTCGGTGAGCTCGTCGACGCGCAGCGTGGGGAACACCTCGGTCAGCCGCGTGTACGCGTCCGTCATGGGAGAGGTGAGAAGGCTGGGCAGCGGAGCTGTCACGGTCATGCAGGGACCACCGAATCGGGCGCGATTGCAGGTAAGCCTTACCTTACCCGATGCCCGTGATGTGTGAACTGCTCCGCCGTCCGCTTATCGTGCACAGGAGACCCGGCCCCATGAGCGGGGCCCGACCGGACCGGAGCGTGGAGGTGGAGCCGGGTGGAGCAGGGCGGAGCCAGTGAATCCGAGGCCGCGCGGCCGCACTCGCCCCGGCAGGGGCCGCTGCCGGAACAGGCGCGTGGGGAGCAGACGCGCGGCGGGACGTCCCCGGCCCCGCCGGTGCGCCGGCACTCGGTGCGCGGGCAGGTCCTCGCCGCGCTGCGGGACGCACTGGTCACCGGCGACCTGGCCCCGGGTGAGGTCTATTCGGCTCCGGCGCTGGGAGAACGTTTCGGGGTGTCGGCCACTCCGGTGCGCGAGGCCATGCAGCAGCTCACGCTGGAGGGGGCCGTCGAGGTCGTCCCGAACCGCGGCTTTCGCGTCGTCGAGCGCGGCGCCGGTGACCTGGCCGAACTGGCCGAGGTACGGGCCCTGATCGAGGTGCCCGTCATGCTGCGGCTGGCCCGTTCCGTACCGGCCGAACGCTGGGAGGAGCTGCGCCCGCTGGCGGAGGCGGCCGGCGCCGCCGCCGCCGACGGGGACCGGGCCGCCTACGCGGAGTGTGACCGCGCCTTCCACCGCGCGGTGCTCGCGCTCTCGGGCAATCGCCACCTGGTCATGGTCGCGGACGACGTGCGCCTGCGGTCCCAGTGGCCGACGGCCGGCGCCCCGGCCGTCCGCCGCGCGGACCTGATCGCCGACGCGGCCGAACACTCGGCGCTGCTGGACGCGCTGATCGCACAGGACCTGCCGGTGGTGCGGTCGCTGATACGGGAACACTTCGCCGGCGGGGCGGCGGTACCGGGCCCGTGACCGGGTGCGGTGACCGGCCCCGGGCGGTCCTGCCGTAAAACGGCGGCCGCCCGGGCGGAGACTCAGGCGGCGGGAGCCGGCGGCGCGAGCTGAGCCGCCAGCCAGGTCGGTACGCCGCCCAGCAGCCGGAACAGGCGCCCCGCCTCCGCGCGCAGCCGTGTCGCCTCCGGTTCGGGCTCGGCGTCCGCCAGGGCGGCGAGGGCCGGTGCCGTACCGACGAGGTAGCCCAACTCCTCCCGGATCCGCAGGGATTCGGCGAAGCCGTGCCTGGCCTCCGCCAACTCGCCCTCCCGCAGGGCCAGTCCGGCGAGATGGCGCCAGGTGAACGAGAGCAGGAGCGTCTCGCCGTTCGCCGTGGCGGCGGCGTGGGCACGGCGGTAGGCGGCACGGGCCGACTGCGGGGAGTCCGAGAGGTGTTCGGCGATCAGACCGCGACGGAAATCGAGCAGGGCGCGGCCGGGAGCCGCCGGGCCCAGCAGGGCCGCCGCCCGGCCCAGCGCGGCGCGCGCCTCGTCGGCGCGGTCCCGTACGCCGAGCACGGTCGACGCGTAGGCCAGGTGCCCGCGTTCGCAGGCGGCGGCGCCGCGTTCGTCGTCCTCGCGGGCCGTGGCCTCCGCCGAGCGCAGCGCGTCCTCCGCGTCCGGCCAGCCGCCACCGGTGAACAGGCAGCGCTCGACGAGCAGTGAGGCCCGCTGGAGCGCCGGCGCCGGGGCGGTGGCGTGCGGTGTCAGGAGAGCCGCGGCGTCGGTCCAACAGCCTCGCGAGCGCAGCCGCCATACCGCGGTCTGGAGAGGGTCGTCACCGGCAGTGGTTCCGGAACCAGACATGGCGGTATGCGCCACATTGCCCTCCCCTAGCGCGCCGTTGTGCTGTTGAGTGTGGACGCATCTCAGCATGGATCGGTACGCCGGGCCAATAGGGCAGGTGAAAAATTTCACAATCGCTGGGCCGTCCATGCCTGTCCCGTGGCCCGCGCGCGGGGCCCGGCGGGAGCGGCCGGGCGGCCGGCCGGAAGCGGGGGAGAGTCCTCCGGAAGGGCCCTCACCTGGGGTGATGCCAGAATTACCAGGGGTGGTCGACCCGGGCGGACACGCGCCCGGCGGGAGTCCGTTCCCGCCGCCACCTTTTCGGGTGATGCGGTCAACGAAAGTCGACGCCGCCATGACGCCCGGTCCGCGCTTCGGCGGTCGCGCGACGCGTCCCTCCCGGTGGCGGGCCTCCTCAACTCATGCGCAGCGCCAGGAAGAAGTCCAGCTTGTCCTCCAGACGGGACAGGTCACGGCCCGTCAACTGTTCGATTCTGCCCACGCGGTAGCGCAGTGTGTTCACATGGAGATGAAGCCTGGCGGCGCACCGTGTCCAGGAGCCGTCGCAGTCCAGGAACGCCTCCAGGGTGGGAATCAGCTCCGCGCGGTGGCGGCGGTCGTAGTCCCGCAGCGGATCCAGCAGCCGCGCGGTGAAGGCCCGGCGGACGTCGTCGGGGACGAACGGCAGCAGCAGTACGTGCGACGCCAGTTCGTGATGGCCCGCCGCGCACACCCGGCCGGGGCGGGCCGCCGCCACGCGGCGTGCGTGGCGGGCCTCCTCCAGCGCGCCGCGCAGCCCCTCCGCCGAGTGCACGGCCGCGCTCACCCCCAGCGTCAGCCGCCCGTCGTCCCCCAGCCCCGAGGACAGCGGGGCGCGTACGGAGGCCAGCAGCGCGTCCGCGTGCAGTCCCCGGTCCGCCCCGCTCCGTTCGCCCGAGCCCGGATCGGAGCCGTCCGGGCCGTCCGGCCCGTCCGGGAGCGTCCCGCCGTCGGACGTGGTGCCCGGCAGCGGCACCAGCGCGATCGCCTCATCACCCGTGTGGGCCACCGCGATCCGGTCGGCCGAGTCGGCGCCCGCCGTCGCGGGATCCACCAGGATCTCCTCCAGCAGCGACCGCGCCACCGGACCGTCGGCGGTCACGGCGTCCGTACCGTCCCGCGCCCAGTCCAGCCGCGCCACCACGATCTGCCAGTGGGGCGCCGTGCCCAGTCCCGGCAGCAGCACCGGCGCGGCGACCCGCAGCCGCGCGGCGATCTCGCCGGGTGCCGCGCCCGTCTGGACCAGTTCCAGGATCTCCAGGGCGAGCCGCCGCCGTACCGTACGGGCCGCGTCGCGCCGTTCCCGTTCCACGGCGATGAGCTGGGTGACCCCGTGGAGCAGGTCGAGCCGGGCCGGGGGCCAGTCGCCCGCGTCGGCCTCGACCGCCAGCACCCAGTCGGAGAACGCGGCGCCCGGCATGTCCCGGGCGGCCGAGCCGACCGGAAACAGGGAGTACGGCGTCCCCTCGACGGCCACTCGGTGCGGTGCCCGCCGGTCGCTCCGCGCTGCGGCCAGATAGTCCCCGGCGAGCGCGGCGGCCCGTGCGGCGGGCAGCGGCTCACCGGCGTCCGCGATCTGCCGGCCGGTGGGGGAGAGCACCCAGGCGCGCAGATCGAGATCGGAGCCCAGAAGATCGAGGACGGCGTCGGGGCCGCCACCCGCGGGCCCCGACGTCATCAGCCTGCGGTGCCGGTCGACGACCGCGGCCAGATCCCCGGCGCGCTCCCCGGACACCTGGCGGACCACGTACTCGGTGATGGTCGCGAACGCCACGTCCTCGTTCACGGCGAAGAGCGGCAGCTTGTGCCGCGCGCACGCGGCGACCAGGTCGTCAGGGATGTCGCCCTGCTCTGCCTCTCCCGCGGCGAGCCCGGCGATCCCGGCGGCCGCGAGGATACGGACGAACGACTCCGCGTCCTCGGCGGAGCGCCGCCAGGCGAGGCCGGTCAGGACCAGCTCGCCGCCCGAGAGATAGCGGCTGGGGTCACGCAGGTCGGTGGTCATCACCCCGCGCACCGTCCGGTCCAGTTCGTCCTCGCCCCCGAGCAGCCGCAGACCCAGCGCATCGTTTTCCAGCAGGGCGCGCAGCCGCATCGTGTCGCCGCCGATCCTTCTCGTAGTGCGGGGATCCCGGGTGCCGGAGTCCCCGGGCCTCCGGATTTCCGGATTCTCCCGGGTGTCCCGGGTTTCGGCGGCTCACGCTTTCGGGGACAGAGTTCTGACAGCCCGGGACGGACGGTGTTCAGCGCGGCCGGCTCCGTCGCCGTCCGGACAGAGAACGCCGCACGTTTCGGGAGGAAGACCTTTCGGTTACCCGGCCCCGCCTTTCGTTCGAATCTACAAGACTGGATGGGCGACCAGCCAATTCCTTCATGGTTTCGGTGACTGCACCGGGGCCGGACCCGGCTTGTGTACTGGTGACAGGCCGCCGTCATCAGCCGTGAACAGCCCGTCGAGGCCGGACCGTCCCGGGTCCCGTCGCCTGAAACGACCCGATCACCCGCATGACGACCCCGATCGCAAACGATCAAGAAGAGAGCCAATATGGACTTCCTTCGCCCCGCCACCTGGGAGGACGCGCTCGCCGCCAAGGCCGAACACCCCACGGCTGTGCCCATCGCGGGTGGCACGGATGTCATGGTCGAGATCAACTTCGATCACCGGCGGCCGGAATATCTGCTGGATCTGAACCGCGTCGGCGAGCTGCGCGAATGGGTGGTCGGCGAGGAGACCGTCCGGTTGGGTGCCGGTGTCCCCTACACGCACATCATGGAGCATCTCCGGGCCGAGCTGCCGGGCCTCGCGCTCGCGTCCCACACCGTCGCCTCGCCGCAGATCCGCAACCGCGGCGGCGTCGGAGGCAACCTCGGCACCGCCTCCCCGGCCGGCGACGCGCATCCCGCGCTGCTCGCCGCGGGCGCCGAGGTCGAGGCGGAATCCGTACGCGGCAGCCGTCTCATCCCGATCGACGCGTTCTACACGGGGGTGAAGCGCAACGCGCTCGCCGCCGACGAGCTCATCAGGGCGGTGCACATCAGGAAGGCGGACGGCCCCCAGCAGTACTCCAAGGTCGGCACCCGCAACGCGATGGTCATCGCCGTGTGCGCCTTCGGTCTGGCCCTGCACCCCCGGACCCGTACGGTGCGCACCGGTATCGGCTCCGCCGCCCCCACGCCCGTACGGGCCCGTGACGCGGAGCTGTTCCTGAACGCGGCGCTCGACGAGGGCGGCTTCTGGGAGAGCGGCGCGGCGATCACGCCCTCGGTGGTCAAACAGTTCGCGAATCTCGTATCGGCCGCCTGCAACCCCATCGACGATGTGCGGGGCACCGCGGCCTACCGCCGCCACGCCGTCGGCGTCCTGGCACGCCGTCAGCTCGGCTGGACCTGGGACCAGTACCGCGGCCACGGCGGCCGTTCGGGTGAAGGAGTGGAACGGCCATGAGAGTGAGCTTCAGGGTGAACGGGCGCCCGCAGGAGGCCGACGATGTCTGGGAGGGCGAGAGCCTTCTCCACGTGCTGCGCGAACGGATGGGCCTCCCCGGCTCCAAGAACGCCTGTGAACAGGGCGAGTGCGGCTCCTGCACGGTACGGCTCGACGGCGTCCCGGTCTGCTCCTGCCTGGTCGCGGCCGGGCAGGCCGAAGGCCGCGACGTCATGACGGTCGAGGGCCTCGCCGACTACGCCGGACAGCGCGAGGGCGCGGGGGCCGCGGGCACCAGCCTCCGGGACGCCCAGCACTGGCGGGCGGACGGCGCCGGGGCCGGCGAGGACGCCGGACTCTCGCCGGTCCAGCGGGCGTTCATCGACGCGGGCGCCGTCCAGTGCGGGTTCTGCACACCGGGCCTGCTGGTCACCGCCGACGAGATGCTGGAGCGCAACCCCTCACCGACCGACGCGGACATCCGCGAGGCGCTCTCCGGCAACCTCTGCCGCTGCACCGGCTACGAGAAGATCCTCGACGCGGTCCGGCTGGCGGCCGCCCGGCAGGAGCGCCGCGGACTCCAGGAAGGCGCGGTCTGACCATGGCCACCACCGGCACGCCGGGCAGCCTCACCCAGGGCTCCCGGACAAAGGGCGGCATCGGCGAGTCGACGCTCCGCCCGGACGGTGTCCTCAAGGTCACCGGCGAGTTCGCGTACTCCTCAGACATGTGGCACGAAGACATGGTGTGGGGCCACACATTGCGTTCCACCGTGGCGCACGCCGAGATCATCTCCATCGACATCACCGAGGCGCTCGCCACACCCGGCGTCCATGCCGTGCTGACCTACGACGACCTCCCGACCGAGGTGACCCACTACGGACTGGAGATCCAGGACACGCCGGTACTCGCCCACGGCCGGGTCCGCCACCACGGCGAGCCGGTGGCCCTGGTCGCCGCCGACCACCCGGAGACCGCGCGCCGCGCCGCCGCCAAGATCCGGGTCGACTACGCCGAACTGCCGGTCGTCACCGACGAGGCCACGGCCACCGCGCCCGGAGCGCCGCTGATCCACGAGAACCGCGCCGACCGCTACATCGGCCATGTCCCGCACCCCAATGTGGTGCACCGCCAGCCCATCGTGCGGGGCGACGCCGACAAGGCCGCCGCACGCGCCGATGTGATCGTCTCGGGCGAGTATGTCTTCGGCATGCAGGACCAGGCCTTCCTGGGCCCGGAGTCCGGCCTCGCGGTGCCCGGCGAGGACGGCGGCGTCGATCTCTATGTCGCCACCCAGTGGCTGCACTCCGACCTCCGCCAGATCGCCCCCGTCCTCGGCCTGCCCGAGGACAAGGTCCGGATGACGCTGTCCGGCGTCGGCGGCGCCTTCGGCGGCCGGGAGGACCTGTCGATGCAGATCCATGCCTGTCTGCTGGCGCTGCGCGTCGGCAGACCGGTGAAGATGGTCTACAACCGGTTCGAATCCTTCTTCGGCCATGTGCACCGGCATCCCGCGAAGCTCTGGTACGAGCACGGAGCGACCCGCGACGGCCGGATCACCCACATGAGGTGCCGGATCGTGCTGGACGGCGGCGCCTACGCCTCCTCCTCCCCGGCCGTCGTCGGCAACGCCTCCTCCCTCTCCGCCGGCCCGTATGCCATCGAACATGTCGACATCGAGGCGCTCGCGCTCTACACCAACAACCCTCCCTGCGGGGCGATGCGCGGCTTCGGCGCGGTCCAGGCGTGTTTCGCATACGAGGCGCAGATGGACAGGCTGGCCGCGAAGCTGGGGCTCGACCCGGTCGAGTTCCGTCAGCTCAACGCCATGGAACAGGGCACACTTCTGCCGACGGGACAGCGCGTCGACTCACCCGCGCCGGTCGCCGAACTGCTGCGCCGCGTCAAGGCCAGGCCGCTCCCGCCCGAGCGGCAGTGGCTCACGGCCGGCGAGGACGCGGATGTACGGGCCCTGCCCGGCGGGCTCTCCAACACCACCCACGGCGAGGGTGTCGTACGGGGCGTCGGCTACGCGGTCGGGATCAAGAACGTCGGCTTCTCCGAGGGCTTCGACGACTACTCCACCGCCCGGGTGCGGATGGAGGTGCTGGGCGGTGTGCCGGTGGCGACCGTGCACACCGCGATGGCCGAGGTCGGCCAGGGCGGTGTCACCGTCCACGCGCAGATCGCCCGGACCGAGCTGGGCGTCGCGCAGGTCACCATCCTGCCGGCGGACACCCGGGTCGGCTCGGCGGGCTCCACCTCCGCCTCCCGCCAGACCTATGTCACCGGCGGTGCTGTGAAGAACACCTGTGAGCACGTCCGGGACACGGTGCTGGAGCTGGGCCGGCGCAAGTTCGGTACGTACCATCCCGCCTGGGCCACCGCGGAGTTGCTGCTCGAAGGCGGCAAGGTCGTCACCGACGGCGGCGAGGTCCTCGCCGATCTGGTGGACGTCCTGGAGGACGAGGCGGTGGACCTGGAGCTGGAGTGGCGGCACCGCCCGACCCAGCCCTTCGACCTCCGTACGGGACAGGGCAACGGCCATGTCCAGTACTCCTTCGCCGCGCACCGCGCGGTTGTCGAGGTGGATACGGAACTCGGTCTGGTCAAGGTCATCGAACTCGCCGTCGCGCAGGACGTCGGCAAGGCGCTCAACCCGCAGTCCGTCCACGGCCAGATCCAGGGCGGTACCACGCAGGGCCTGGGGGTGGCGGTGATGGAGGAGATCATCGTCGACCCCGTGACCGCGAAGGTACGGAACCCGTCCTTCACGGACTATCTGATCCCCACCATCCTCGACACGCCGACCATCCCCGTCGATGTACTCGAACTGGCCGACGACCACGCGCCGTACGGCCTGCGCGGCGTCGGCGAGGCACCGACCCTGTCGTCCACCCCGGCGGTCCTCGCGGCCATCAGGAACGCGACGGGCCTGGAACTGAACAGGACCCCGGTGCGGCCGGAGCATCTCACCGGCACCTGAGGCGGGCCGGGCCGCCGGTGCGCGAGCAGGGAACGAGACACCTGAGGAGACCGACATGCTGGACATCGCCGAAGAGCTGAACCGGTGGGTCGAGCAGGGGCGTGACTTCGCCGTCGCCACGGTCGTGGCGGTCGGCGGCAGCGCGCCCCGCCCGCCGGGCGCCGCGCTCGCCGTCGACAGCGCGGGCACGGCGATCGGCTCGGTCTCCGGCGGATGTGTCGAGGGCGCGGTCTACGAACTGTGCCGGCAGGTGCTGATGGACGGCACCACCGTCCTGGAACGCTTCGGCTACAGCGACACGGACGCCTTCGCCATCGGTCTGACCTGCGGCGGGACCATCGACATCCTGGTGACACCGGTGCGCGCGGACTCCGCCGGGAGAGCGGTGTACACGGCGGCCCTGTCCGCCGCGGCCCGCCGGGACACGGCGGCGGTCGCGCGGATCGCCGGGGGCCCGGACGGGATGCTGGGCCGGGCACTGCTGGTGCGCCCCAGCGGATCGTACGAGGGGGGCCTGGGCGGACATCCCGAGCTGGACCGTACGGCGGCCGCCGAGGCCCGGGCCATGCTGGACGCCGGCCGCACCGGTACGGTCGTGATCGGCGCGAGAGGATCGCGCTGCGGCCGGCCGCTGACTCTTCTGGTCGAGTCGAGTGTCCCGCCGCCGCGCCTGATCGTCTTCGGCGCCGTCGACTTCGCCTCGGCGCTGGTGACAGTGGGCAAATTCCTCGGCTACCACGTCACGGTCTGCGACGCGCGTCCCGTCTTCGCCACCGAGGCCCGCTTCCCCGGCGCCGACGAGATCGTCGTCGACTGGCCGCACCGGTATCTGGAATCGGCCGAGGTGGACTGCCGTACGGCGCTCTGTGTGCTCACGCACGACGCCAAGTTCGATGTCCCTCTGCTGTGCCTGGCGCTGCGCCTCCCGGTCGCCTTTGTCGGCGCCATGGGCTCGCGGCGCACGCATGAGGACCGCGAGAGACGGCTGCGGGAGGCCGGTCTGACCGACCGCGAACTGGCCGGGCTGCGCTCACCGATCGGGCTGGACCTCGGCGCCCGTACACCGGAGGAGACGGCGCTGTCGATCGCGGCGGAGCTGGTCGCCGCGCGACGGGGCGGCAGCGGTGTGCCACTGACGGGAGCGCACACACCGATCCATCACGACGGGCCCCGGGCGGCGGGCGGGCGGATCAGCTCCGTCGCCTGAACGCGTCCCGGACCCTCGGCGTCCTCCAGGGACCGGGCGCTGGGGAGCGCTCCCATTCGCGTGTCGAAGTCCGCCGCCTTCTGTCAAGAGGGCCGAAAGTGCCGAGAATCCGGGGCGATCGGCCCGCTCCCGGAGCGGGGAGGCGCTTTCGGAGAGCGAGCGCGGGGGAGCGTGCGCCGGGTGCGCGACGGGTGCGTAAATGTCCGTGTTTTGTAACCTGTGGCGGGATTTTCTACGGCAGTGTGCGACGCGGAGCCACAGTGTGAGCGTCCGTCGATCGACCGGACACAGGCACCACCGGCACCTCTCACAAGGTGTCGCAGCAGGAGGTTTTCTATGTTCAGTTCGGCATCCCGCGCCACTGCTGTCGCCCTCGGCTCCGCAGCTCTGGTGGCCACCGCCATCCTTCCGGCGAGCGCCGCCGGCCAGTCGTCGACTCCTCACCCGCATCGGTCTCCCGTGGTCCTGGGGCATGTCCAATACGACAGCCCGGGGCGTGAGGACGGCTCCAACCGGAGCCTGAACGGGGAGTGGGTGACGGTCAGGAACACCGGCTGGAACGCGGTGAACCTCAGGGGATGGACCCTCTCGGACAACAACCGTCGCGTCTACCGCTTCAAGAACCTCCGGCTGGCCGGAAAGCAGTCGGTGCGTGTGCGCACCGGCATCGGCCGCGACACCTCGCGCGACGTCTACCAGGACAGCCGCAGGTATGTGTGGGACAACCGCGACTCCGTGACCCTGCGCAACGACCGTGGGCGTGTGGTCGATTCCCAGCGCTGGGGCCACAGGTATCGCTGAGCCCGCGTTCGCTGATCGGTAGTTCCGTGTGCGCCACAGGCCGTCCGGCCTGTGGCGCACCGCCATTTCTCTTTCCTCGATGTGCCGTGCCCTCGATGTGCCGTGCGCGAATGATCCGCCGCCCGGACATGCCGAGCCGCCGTTCCGGTCCGGGCGGGGCCGGGCCGCCCCGTCGGAACCTTGATATCCTTGACGCATCACATTGCGCGGTCATGCGCGGCGGCCATTTCGCGACCTGCGGGAATCGCGCCGCACTGCTCGGGAGTGATTTCGCGTCGAGGGTCAACGGCGGAGGTTCCCAGCGATGCCAGTGACAGTTGACGGGGCGAGCGTATTCATCACAGGCGCGGGGCGCGGCCTCGGCCGTGTTTTCGCGAAGACCATGGTCGAACACGGCGCCGCTGTCGTGTACGGCGCCGCACGCGACGAGACCAAGGTCGACGAACCCGGGGTCGTGCCCGTACGTCTGGATGTGACAAAGCCCGGTGAAGTGGCCGAAGCGGCCGCGATGTGCGGGGACGTCGATATTCTCATCAACAACGCGGCCGTCATGCGCAAAGCTCCGCTGCTGTCGGCTCCGACGCTGGACGACGCGCGTCAGGAGATGGAGACCAACTATTTCGGCACGGCCGCGATGTGCCGGGCATTCGCCCCCGTCCTGGCCCGCAATGGCGGCGGAGCGCTGGTGAATATGCTCTCGGTGGTGTCGTGGTTCGCGAATCCGTTCAACAGCTCTTACGGCGCTTCGAAGTCGGCGGCCTGGGCATTGACGAACGCGGCCCGGGTGGAGCTCCGCCATCAGGGGACTCTGGTCACCGGGGTATTCGCGGGCTTCATCGACACGGATATGGCGGCGTTGGCGTCGGCTTCGGCATCGAAGATCACTCCGGAAAGCGTCGCCGAGCAGGTGGTCTCGGGCATTGAGGCAGGGCGGGAAGAGGTCCTGACCGACGACTTCACCCGCACCGTCAAGGCGTCGCTCCCGGACGACCTCACCCTGATCTATTCGGCTCAGCAGGCGGACTGGGATTCCGGGGTCTGGGCCTGAGCGGCGGCCCGGTCCGTGCGCGGCCCGGCCGGACCGGCGTCAGAGCGGCAGGGCGCAGACCGCGACCGGGAACATGAACGGCCGGCCCGCGGGGCGCAGTTCGCCCCCGCTCGGGTCGACATGGAAGACCGTCACGGAGTTCGACCGCTGGTTCGCGGCGAACAGCAGCTCTCCGGTGGGTGACAGCGCGAGCTGCCGGGGGAAGTCGCCGCCGACCGGGACGGTGTCCAGCAGGCGCAGCCGCGCGCCGTCCGCCTCGACGGCGTAGCGGGTCAGGCTGTTGTGACCCCGGTTGGCCAGATAGGCGAAGCCGCCGTCGGGGGTGACGACGAGCTGGGCCGGAAAGCTGCTGCCCGCCCCGCCCGCGCCGGTGGACTGCGGTTGGCCCGGTGTGAGTTTCCCGGTCGCGGCGTCGTAGGCGCAGACGACGACGGTGTTGTCCAGTTCGTTGGCCAGATAGGCGAACGCGCCGGAGGGGTGGAAGGTGAGATGGCGGGGGCCCGCGCCGGCCCGGACGGTGGCGTACGAGACCCGGGCGAGCGTGCCCGCCGTCGTGTCCAGCCGGTAGGTGTAGACGGTGTCGTTGCCCAGGTCGACGGCGAGGACATGGCCGCCGTCGGGGCTGGTGATGATCTGGTGGGCGTGCGGGCCGTCCTGGCCGGGGCCGGGAGGCGGCGCGGAGTGCGTGACAAGATCCGTGCGCTCGCCCAGTGCGCCCGTGGCGCCGATGGGATGCACGGCCACACTGCCCGAGGTGTAGTTGGCGCTCAGCAGCCACCGTCCGCCCGGATGCACCGAGAGATGGGTGGGTCCCGCTCCACCGGTGGCGCGCGTGCCGAGGACGGTGTGAGCGCCGCCCTCGGACAGGGCGATCGCCGTGACCCCTCCGGCCCGCTGCTCATTGACGGTGTAGAGCGTCCGGCCGTCCGGGTGCGCGGCGAGATACGACGGGTTGTCCACCCCGGTGAGGGTGCCGGTGGCCGAGATCCCGCCCGTCCCGGAGTCGTATGTCGCCAGGCCGACCCCGGTGCCGCCGCCCGCTTCCGACGTGTACGTCCCGAGGAACAGCGACCGGGTGGCGGCGCGTGGCAGGACCGCCTCGTGCGGGCCCCCGACTGCTTGCGCCCGGGCGGGCCCGGGCGCCGCGCCCGCCGTGGCGGCCCCCGCGGCGACCGCGGAGGCCCCGGCGAGCACCCCCAGGAAGCGGCGGCGGGTCACCCCGTCCGTCGATCCTGCCGGCGGTACCGCTCCGCTGTTCGTGCGGCTCATGCCCGTCACCTCGGATGTGAATTGTGGGGGGAGTGCGGGGAGGGGACGCATCCCATGTGACAGACGGGATCCCTGTGACAAATACAGTGGCCCGTTCCTGCCCCGACGACAAGGGGACCCTCGCCATTCACCCGCCGGATATGAAATGACGGGCCGTCAAGTCCCGTTTGGATCCCGGGATTATTCTCACTATCATCCGGCGATGATCATAAGTAAACGGTCAGCGGCCGCCGTGTGCGGTCTGGTGGCCACCCTGGCCGTAGGGCTCTTCCCTCCCGCTGCCGCCGCCGACGAACCCAGCGGGAAACCGGCCCCCAAGGTCGATCTCGTCCTCGACGTCAGCGGCTCGATGCGGACCCGCGACATCGACGGCCAGTCCCGGATGTCGGCGGCGAAACAGGCGTTCAACGAGGTGCTGGACGCGGTGCCGCAGGAAGTGGAACTGGGCATCCGCACCCTCGGCGCGAACTACCCCGGCAAGGACACCAAGGTCGGCTGCAAGGACACCCGGCAGCTCTATCCCGTGGGCCCGCTGGACCGCACCGAGGCGAAGACCGCGGTCGCCACGCTCGCCCCCACCGGCTGGACACCGATCGGCCCCGCCCTCCTCGGCGCGGCCGAGGACCTCGAAGGCGGTGACGCCACCCGCCGTATCGTCCTCATCACCGACGGCGAGGACACCTGCGCCCCGCTCGACCCGTGCGAGGTCGCCCGGGAGATCGCGGCCAAGGGCATCCATCTCGTCATCGACACCCTCGGCCTGGTGCCCGACGCCAAGACCCAGCGGCAGCTCATGTGCATCGCCGAGGCCACCGGCGGCACCTACACCTCGGTGCGCCACACCGACGAACTCTCCGGCCGGGTGTCCCAGCTCGTGGACCGCGCCGCCGACCCGGTCGCCGTCCCGGTGGCCACCGAGGGCGCCGCGCGCTGCGCCGACGCACCCCAGCTCAAGCCCGGTCTCTACAGCGACCGCGAGAAGTTCTCCGAGCACCGCTGGTACCGCGTGGACGTGCTGCCCGGCCAGGAGCTGCGGGCCTCGGTGAGCATCGCCTCCGACCGCGCCGTCGACAACGACTACGGCGTCCTGCTGCGTGCCGTGACGGCGCACGGCCGGGAGATCGTCCGGGGTTCGGAAGCGGGTGACGGGCGGACGGATGTGATCTCGACCGGTCTGCGCTATCCGAAGCCGCCGGTCGACGACGTCGACGAGGTGGGACCGGCGCCGGAGAGGGTCTGTCTCCAGGTCAGCAACTCCTTCTCGGCGCCCGACTCCGTGAAGACCACACCGGGCATGCCGGTTGAGCTGACCATCGGCCTGGTCGACGCGCCCGACGATCCCTCGGACGCCGCGGCGTTCGGCCTCGGCCGGGGCTGGTGGCTGCTCGGCCTGCTGGCGCTCGCCGGTCTGATCGCCGGACTGCTGTGGGGCTGGGTCTCGCGCTGGCGTGTCGCTGTCTGGAGGACCAACTGATGCGTTTCACCGGTATGTTCACGGGAACCCTGCTGGCCGGTGTGCTGCTCCTCGGTACGGCCGGCGGCGCCGCCGCCGACGACGCCCCGAGCCCCTCGGCCACGTCCAGCGACACGGCCGGCAGCGCCGGGGGACCGACCGAGGCGGGCACGTCCTTCGGTACGGCGGCGGCCTTCCAGCCGGGCCGCCGGGCCACCGCCGACGGCTCCACGGGCGACTACCTCTACTGGGTGTTTCCCGTCGACGCGGGACAGCGCGCCACCGTGACCGCCAAGGTCACCCTGCCCGGATCCACCGCCAGGCAGGGCGCGGCCACCTGGCAGGTGGACGTGTACGACGGGCTGCGCCGCCGCCAGCCCTGCGTCCAGGGCGCGCAGACCAGGGCGATCGCGCCCGGCGCGGGCACGGTCGAGCTGCGCTGCACGCTCCGTACCGTACGGGCCTGGGCCGAGCCCTGGGCCAACGATCCGCTGCCCGGCAGCTACTACGTACGCCTGACCGTCCTGAACGCTCCGCAGTCGGACCTGGGTCTGCCCGTACGGGCGGAGATCGAGGCCGCCACCACGGACATGGGCGGGGCCCACGCGGTCGGCGGCCGGCTCGCCGCGCCGCTGACGCCCGGCGCCACCACCTCGAAGGACGAGGCGGGAGTGAGCGTCAGCCGGACGTCACCGGCCGGCGCCGAGCCGGAGGACGGCTGGTCCTCGGGCTGGTGGACCGACCGGTGGATCTGGACGGCGGCCGGCGGTGTGATCTGCGCGCTCGCCGGCATCGCCGGCTACTCCCTGGCGCGTCCCTCCCGGCGTCGGGCGGGGCTGCCGCCGGGCGCCTGACCTGCGGGTGCGATGGACGCGGCGGCCCGGGACACCCCGGGCCGCCGTGCCGCAGGTGCTGTCGCCCCCGCCGGCCGGCTCGCCGGACCGGTCCGGGGACGCCGCACGGCCCGGCGCCGCCCGGGAGTCAACAAACTAGTTCGTTTACAGTGGTGGCATGAACGCTGGAGAGGCCACGAAGCGCCGCTTGCTGGACGCCGCCACCGCCGAGTTCGCCACGTACGGCATCGCCGGCGCACGGGTGGACCGGATCTCGGCCAACGCCCGCGCGAACAAGGCGCAGCTCTACGCCTACTTCGGGAACAAGGAGGGCCTCTTCGACGCGGTCTTCGGCGAGCACCTCGACATGATCGTCAACACGGTCCCGCTGGACGCCGAGGACCTGCCCGGCTACGCCACCGGCCTGTACGACGCGTATCTCGTCCACCCGGAGCTGGTCCGGCTGGCGACCTGGTCCAGGCTGGAGCGCGTTCCCGCGGGCGACCTGATCACCAACATGCCGGACCACGACACACTGAAACTCCAATCGATCGCGGACGCGCAGCGCAGCGGCCACGTCAACCCCGCGCTCGCTCCGACCGACGTGCTGTCACTCGTCACCGCGATGTCCATGGCCTGGTCGCCGGCGAGCGTCACCATCGCCGCCTCCGGGGACGACGCCGATGCCGAGCATGAACGCCGCAAGCACGCCCTCGCCGAAACCGTGCGCCGCGCGTTCGCTCCCTGACCCGGACAGGGATCCGGACGCGACCCGGACCGGGATCCGCCCGCCGTCGTGTTTCCGGCCGGCCCGGGCGCCCTCCGGTCCGTTCAGAGGCCGACGTCCCGGCTGCGCAGGTCCTCGAAGCTCTCCCGGCGCACCAGCGTCCGCGACCGCCCGCCGGAGACCGCCACCACCGGCGGACGGCCCGTCATGTTGTAGCCCGACGCCATCGACACGTGGTAGGCACCGGCGGCCGGGACCGCCAGCACGTCTCCTGGCCGTACGTCGTCCGGCAGCTCCACCGCCTCCGCGAGCACATCGCCCGCCTCGCAGTGCCGCCCCACGACCGTCGCCGTCCGCATCGGAGCCGTCGAGGCGCGGCCCACCCTGCGCACGGTGTAGCGCGCGCCGTACAGCGCGGGCCGGGGATTGTCACTCATCCCGCCGTCGACGGCGACGAAGACGCGGCCACCGGTCCGCTTCACCGACAGCACCCGGTAGAGCGCGATCCCGGCCGGTGCCATGATCGAGCGGCCCGGCTCCACGGTCAGCCGGGGCACCGGCAGACCGTGCTCGGCGCAGGCGCTCGCCAGCGTCTCGCTGATCAGCCGGGCGTACACCGAGGGTGCGGGCGCCGGATCACCGGGCAGATACGCCACCGCGAAACCACCGCCCATGTCCAGCTCGGGCAGGGTCACACCGTGCCGGTCCCGGATCCCGGCCATAAAGGCCACGACCCGCCGTACCGCTTCCGCGTACGGCTCGGCCCCGGCGATCTGCGAGCCCAGATGGCAGTGCAGGCCGACGAGTTCGAGCCGGGGCTGGCCGAGGATCCGGGCGACGGCCTCGGCCGCGTCGCCGTCCGCGATCGAGAGACCGAACTTCTGCCCCTCCGCGCCCGTACGGATCTTGCGGTGCCCGCCCGCCTCGATGCCGGGCAGCACACGGACCATCACCCGCTGCGCGCCGGGCCCCGGCACCTGCGCCGCGAGCCGCGTTGTCTCCGGGCCCGAGTCGATGACGATGGTGCCGACGCCGAGACGCAGCGCGGTCCGCAGATCCCGCGGGGACTTCGCGTTGCCGTGCAGCACGATCCGGTCGGCCGGAAAACCACGGGTCGCCGCCAGTTCGAGCTCGCCCGCGGAGCAGACGTCGAGGCCGAGACCCTCCTGCTCCATCCAGTCCACGACCGCCCGGCACAGAAACGCCTTGGCGGCGTACACCACCTCGCCGCCGGGCAGCGCCTGGCGCCAGGCGCGGGCGCGGGCACGCACCTCGTCCTCGTCGAGGACATACGCCGGGGTGCCGTAGCGCTCGGCCAGTTCCGCGAGGGAGACCCCGCCCACGGCGATGTCCCCACCGGGTGCGACGACGGCGGACGCGGGCCAGACCGCCGGAGCGTCCAACTTGCTGACCTTCAGCAGGGGTTCGGTGGTCATACCGGCATCGCCTCCGAAAGACCCCTGTCACGGCGCGCGCGGACCGGGTCCGGCGCGGGCCGGCCGCCGATCGCCGGCGCGGTGAGCTGAGGGTCCACCGTGACCGTCGTCGCGCCGAGCGGTGCGGCGAGCGCGCGCAGCGCCGGTTCCGCCAGCCTGATCCACCGCTGCTGCGCACCGAGGACGGCGGTGAGCCGATGCGCGCTGGTGAAGCCGATCGCGGTACGCGCGCCGAGCGGCGTACGGGCGAGGCGCAGGCACCACCCGCCGGCCGAGCCGGTCCGTACGGGGACGTAGAGCGGCTTCGCCGCGCGGGGTCTGTCGGGGTCGGCGTCGGAGTCCGCCTCCGGGGCCTGTTCCGGACGCGGCCCGGCGGCCGTGGTGGAGGCCGGGTCGGGGTCCGAACCCTCGTCCGCGTCCTCGGATGTGAGGCGCTTCATGGTGCCCTCCCAGGGAGTCGATCGCTTTCTGACTCCTGGAAGCTATGCCCGCCGGGCAGGGGATCGCGGCGGCCATGACGGAGCGTTGACCTGCTGGAGCCGCTTCTTGACGCACTCCTGGCACGGGTCGGTCGCTCGGCGGCGGGCCGCGCGCCGGACCGCGGCTCAGTCCGCGCGACCGGTGGCCGCGACCGTCACACCCAGCCCGATCATCGCGAAGCCGCCCGCGCCGCCCACCATCGACAGCCGGCGTTCCGAGCGGGCGAACCAGGTACGGGCGGCGGCCGCGCCCAGGCCCCAGAGGGTGTCGGTGATCAGGCCGATCGTGATCGGTACCAGCCCGAGCAGCAGCATCTGCGCCGGCAGACGGCCCAGCGAGTGGTCGACGAACTGCGGCAGCACCGCCGCGAAGAACACCACACCCTTCGGGTTGGTGATCCCCACCACGAAACCGTCCCCGACGGTCCGCAGATCACCGCGTGCGGGCCCCGCCGGCGCGGACATGTCCGAGGCCCGCATGTCCTTGCGGTGCCGGAAGGCCTGCACGCCCAGGAAGACCAGATACAACGCGCCCGCGAGCTTTACCGCGAGGAAGACGGTCACCGACCGCTCCACCAGCGCGCCGACACCCAGGGCGACCGCGACCACCAGGGCGTACGAGCCGATCACATTGCCGACCACGGTCGCCAGCGCCGTCCGCCGCCCATGGGCCAGGGCGCGGCCGATCACAAAGAGCACGCTCGGTCCCGGGACGGCGATTAC
Source organism: Streptomyces sp. NPDC006923 (assembly GCF_040635655.1). Lineage (NCBI taxonomy): Bacteria > Bacillati > Actinomycetota > Actinomycetes > Kitasatosporales > Streptomycetaceae > Streptomyces > Streptomyces sp. NPDC006923. The sequence continues at coordinate 457,343 of NZ_JBEYIF010000002.1, read as the reverse complement.
CAGCAAGGACACGGCGGCGAATGCCAGCAGACGTTCCGTGGACACCATGCGTTACCTCCTCCGGCCCCCGCCGCCGGGGCGGACAGCCACTGTCGCGATACGCCCCAGGGCGTGGTCAGCATAGGGCGGGGCGGGGGCCCGGGCGGCCTTCCGGGGTGTTCAGGGCAGCAGGCCCGCCCGCCGGGCCGCCACCACCGCTTCCAGCCGGGTGTGGGTGCCCAGCTTGCGCATCGCCGAGCGCAGATAGCCCTTCACGGTCTCCGGGCGCAGTCCCAGCAGCTCCGCCGCCGCCGCGTTCGTCGAGCCCGAGGCGACGCAGGCCAGGACGTCCACCTCGCGCGGTGCGAGGGCCACCGGCAGCACACGCGGCGGGGGCCCCGCCGGTACGGCGGCGCCCGCCAGCCGGCCGCAGACCGCCAGCAGCTCGCCGCGCAGGGCGGGGTCCACGATCCGCGGCGCCAGCGCGCGCAGCTCGCTGTGGGCCGCGCGTACCTCCTCCCACGCGACGGGGCCCGCCGCCGGCTCACGGCTCAGGGCCAGCAGCCGTTCCACCTCGTCCCGCACGACCAGGGCCTGCTCCACGTCCCGGGCGGCGGCGACCGCCGCGTCGAAGGTCCGCTCGCCGATCGGCAGCGCGCTGCGCAGCGCGCCGTACAGCACCCCGCGCACCGTACGCCGTACGACCACGGGCACCGCGAGCACCGAGCGCAGGCCCTCGGCGGCCACCGCCGCGTCGTACTCGTGGCTGATGTGCCGCGCCACGCGGTAGTCGGTGACCGCGCACGGCCGGGACAGGGCGATGGACTTGCCGCCGAGCCCATTGCCCGAGGAGATCGCGAGGCCGCGCAGCGCGCCGGTCGAGGCGCCGTTCAGCTCGGCGATGCGGAGCTGTCCGGCATCGTGCAGCAGTCCGCCGAAGGCCACCGGCAGTCCGGTCGTCCTGCGCAGCCGCAGCAGCGCAGCCCGTATCTCCACCGCCTCCACCGCTTCGGCCACGTCCGTATCCTCCCGCCGGGTCCGCCGCCACCCCCGTCCGGGGGTGGTGAGACCCGCGTCACTGGTTACACGATGCCAGGGCGTGTTGCAAAGTGGCGCTGTCCGCCCGGAGGGCGGGGCACGCGGAGCGCGCGGCAGCCAGGCGAACGAGGAGGACATATGACGGCAGGGCCGGAGAGCAGTCCGACCGAACGGTTCAGGGCGGCCCGGGACTTCCTCCTGGCGCACCGGGAGGACTACACCGCGGCGTACGACGGCTTCGCCTGGCCGCGTCCCGAGCGTTTCAACTGGGCGCTGGACTGGTTCGACCGGATCGCGGAGGGCAACGACGGCCTCGCCCTGCACATCGTCGAGGAGGACGGCAGCCGCACCCGTGTCACCTTCGCCGAGATGTCCGCGCGCTCCAACCGGGCCGCCAACTGGCTGCGTGAGCAGGGCGTACGGGCCGAGGACCGGATCGTCGTCATGCTGGGCAACCAGGTCGAGCTGTGGGAGACGGCGCTCGCCGCCATGAAGCTGCGGGCCGTCGTCATCCCCGCCACACCGCTCCTCGGCCCCGCCGATCTGCGCGACCGTGTCGAGCGCGGCCGGGCCGGCCATGTGATCGCGCGTGCCGAGGACACCGCGAAGTTCGCCGACGTGCCGGGTGACTTCACCCGGATCGTGGTGGGCGGAGACGGATCCGGGGACGCGTCCCGAGGCGGCGCCGGCTGGCTTTCGTACCGGGAGGCGTACGGGCGGCCGGCGACCTTCGAGCCCGACGGCGTCACTCGTGCGGATGATCCGCTGATGCTGTACTTCACCTCCGGCACGACCGACCGTCCCAAGCTCGTCGAGCACACCCATGTGTCGTATCCGGTCGGCCATCTGGCCACGATGTACTGGATCGGGCTCAGGCCCGGCGATGTCCATATGAACATCGCCTCGCCCGGCTGGGCCAAGCACGCCTGGTCGAACCTCTTCGCCCCCTGGAACGCAGAGGCCACCGTCTTCATCCACAACTACACGCGTTTTGACGCGGCCCGGCTGATGGAGGAGATGGACCGGGCCGGGGTCACCAGCTTCTGCGCACCGCCCACGGTGTGGCGGATGCTGATCCAGGCCGACCTGTCACAACTGCGCACACCTCCGCGCGAGGCCGTCGCGGCCGGTGAACCGCTGAACCCGGAGGTGATCGAGACGGTCCGCCGCGAGTGGGGCGTCACGATCCGGGACGGCTTCGGGCAGACCGAGACCGCCGTCCAGGTCGCCAACTCGCCCGGTCAGCTCCTCAAGGCCGGTTCCATGGGCCGTCCCACACCCGGCTACAAGGTCGAGCTGCTCGACCCGGTGACGGGAGCGCCCGGCGCGGAGGAGGGCGAGATCTGCCTCGATCTCTCCGCATGTCCTGTCGGCCTGATGACCGGTTACCACGGAGAGCCCGACCGGTCCGCGGAGGCGATGGCCGGCGGGTACTACCGCACCGGGGACATCGGCTCGCGCGACGCCGACGGCTACATCACCTACATCGGCCGTTCCGACGACGTCTTCAAGGCATCGGACTACAAGATCTCGCCCTTCGAGCTGGAGAGCGCGCTGCTGGAGCACGAGGCGGTCGCGGAGGCCGCAGTCGTGCCCGCGCCCGATCCGCTGAGGCTGGCGGTGCCCAAGGCGTATGTCGTGCTCGCCGAGGGCTGGGAGCCGGGGCCCGACACCGCGAAGGTGATCTTCGCCCACTCGCGCGCGGTCCTCGCTCCGTACAAACGCGTGCGCCGCCTCGAATTCGCCGAGCTGCCCAAGACCGTGTCCGGGAAGATCCGCCGGATCGAGCTGCGCGAGCGGACGGCCGCCGGTTCGGAGGCCGAGTACGACGAGGGGGATCTGCGGTGACGGCGAAGCCGGCGGCGGGTTCGTGAAGGGAGAAACCCTCTCGGTGGTGGGGGTGCCGGACGCGAAGTACGGCGAGGAGATCCTGGCCTGTGTGATCCCGCGCCGGTTGGAGATCGTGGAAGCCTTTCCGATGACGGTCAGCGGGAAGGTCAGGAAGATCGAGCTGCGGGAACGGTTCGCGGCGTAGGGCGCCGGGACGGCCCTTGGCCGGTGGGGCCTCTCCGGCGGTCAGCGCCCGGCGCCGGAGGCGACCAGTTCCTCCGCCGGTCCGTTGACCGGCTGCGGCGTGCCGGTGAGGTCCAGGGTGAAGAGCGGCAGGCCGACGTCGTCCGCGCGGGCGAGGGCGTCGTCCGTGTAACCGGCCAGCGAGAAGAAGACACTCGTGGCGGAGGCGGTCAGGCCGTTGAGCCAGAGGCACTCGACCGAGCGCGGTGAGGTCGCGCTGGTGGTCGGGTCGACCTGGGCGACCAGGTCGGGGCCGCGCAGGTCGATGCCGGAGGGCGACGGCTCCTCGGCCTGGACGACGCTCGTAAAGCCCAGCCAGCGGAGGTAGAGCGCCGCGGCGGTGACGGCGTCGTGGGCCGTACGGATGGTGAGCGGGCTGAACGGCGGGCGTTCCGGCGGCTCCTGCGGCGGCCGTCCGGCGGAGTCCGGCGCCGCGGCGCCCGGCACGAGCGGCGGCGCCGCGCCCGCCCGCGAAGGACGCACCGGAATCCGCAGCACGGAGCCGCACGGACAGCCCAGCTCCGGCTGTGGCCAGTGGTCCTCCCGCCCGCATGCCCCGCAGCGGACCGGCACCCACTCCTCCGCCCAGGTGCGGTGCGTGATCGGCTTCACGGCCGCGCCCGTGACCAGCGGCGGTGCGACCGGAGCGCCGCAGGCGCACGGGTAGGCCGACGCCGTGAAGGCGTGGCGGCGCCCGCACGACGGGCAGTGCACCGGGACGAGCTCTCCCACGAGGACCTCCTCAGGCCGTGCTCCGTGGTCCCTATCGTCCGGCAACGGCGAGGCCCCAGGGGCGTCTTCGGCCATCCCTTGACGCCGCATCACCGGCGTCCTAGATTAATTCCATATAGCAGAACTAAACTTCCGCAATACGGAATCGACTCTCAGGTGGCGCGACAGAGCCCGAATCCCGACCGGAGCAGGAGCACTCCATGCCTCGAATGACCGCTGCCCGAGCGGCAGTTGAGATCCTCAAGCGCGAAGGTGTGTCACACGCGTTCGGTGTGCCGGGCGCCGCGATCAACCCCTTCTACGCGGCCCTGAAGGCGTCCGGAGGTGTCCATCACACGCTCGCCCGCCATGTCGAGGGCGCTTCGCACATGGCCGAGGGCTACACCCGTACGCATCCGGGCAACATCGGCGTCTGTGTCGGTACGTCAGGGCCCGCCGGGACCGACATGATCACCGGCCTGTACTCGGCGCTCGGCGACTCGATCCCGATCCTCTGCATCACCGGTCAGGCGCCGACAGCGGTGATCCACAAGGAGGACTTCCAGGCCGTCGACATCGCCTCAATCGCCAGGCCCGTCACCAAGGCCGCGACGACCGTCCTGGAGGCCGCCCAGGTCCCCGGCGTCTTCCAGCAGGCGTTCCATCTGATGCGCTCGGGCCGTCCTGGTCCGGTTCTCATCGATCTGCCGGTCGACGTACAGCTCACCGAGATCGAGTTCGACCCGGAGACATACGAGCCGCTGCCGGTCTACCGGCCCGTCGCCAGCCGCGCGCAGGCCGAGAAGGCCGTCAGGCTGCTGAACGAGTCCGAGCGTCCGCTGATCGTCGCCGGCGGCGGCGTCATCAACGCCGACGCGGCCGGCGCGCTGGTCGAGTTCGCCGAACTGACCGGTGTCCCGGTCGTTCCCACCCTGATGGGCTGGGGGGCCATCGCGGACGACCACGAGCTGAACGCCGGCATGGTGGGCCTGCAGACCTCGCACCGCTACGGCAACGCGACCTTCCTGGAGTCGGACTTCGTCCTCGGCATCGGCAACCGCTGGGCCAACCGCCACACCGGCAAGCTCGATGTGTACACGCGGGGCCGGAAGTTCGTCCATGTCGACATCGAGCCCACCCAGCTCGGCAAGATCTTCGCGCCGGACTACGGCATCGCCTCCGACGCCGGGGTGGCGCTGGAGCTCTTCATCGAGGTGGCCAGGGAGCTGAAGGCGGCCGGCGAACTGCGCGACCGCGGCGCGTGGGCCGCCTCCGCGCGCGAGCGCAAGGCCACCCTGCACCGCCGTACGCACTTCGACGACGTGCCGCTCAAACCGCAGCGTGTGTACGAGGAGATGAACCGCGCCTTCGGCCCCGAGACCCGCTATGTCACCACCATCGGCCTCTCCCAGATCGCGGGCGCGCAGATGCTGCACGTCTACCGGCCGCGCCACTGGATCAACTGCGGCCAGGCGGGTCCGCTCGGCTGGACCATTCCGGCCGCGCTGGGAGTCGCCACCGCCGATCCCGGGGCGACGGTGGTGGCGCTCTCCGGCGACTACGACTTCCAGTTCATGCTCGAAGAACTGGCCGTCGGCGCCCAGCACCGCATCCCCTATGTCCATGTGCTGGTGAACAACTCGTATCTGGGACTGATCCGCCAGGCGCAGCGCGCCTTCGACATCGACTTCGAGGTCAATCTGGAGTTCGAGAACCTCAACTCGCCGGAACTGGGCGTCTACGGCGTCGACCATGTGAAGGTCGCCGAGGGCCTGGGCTGCAAGGCGATCCGGGTCACCGAGCCGGACCGGCTGCTGCCCGCGTTCGAGGAGGCCAAGAAGCTGGCCGCCGAGTACCGCGTACCGGTGGTCGTCGAGGCGATCCTGGAGCGCGTCACCAATATCTCGATGAGCGGCAGCGACATCGCGAGCGTGAACGAGTTCGAGGATCTCGCCACGGAGCCGTGGCACGCGCCCACGGAGATTCTGCCGCTGGCCTGACCGGCGACCGGGTCCGCCGCGGAGGCAGGTCCACTGAGGGGGGAAGGCCGGCCCCGCACCGGGAGATCGGGTGCGGGGCCGGCCGTTGTGTTCAGCCGCCGGAGACGCGCCGGCGGGACGGAGGCGGTACCGGGCGAAGCGCCGGCGTTCCGGCGGTGTCCGGGCGGGTCCGGCGGTGCTCAGGCGGAGCAGTGGGTCCGGGCGGCGGCAGCGCCTGGGCGCGACAAGGACAGGTGTCAGCGCTGCCGCTGCCCGGGTTCTGGGGGCCGGTACGCGGTTCCGGGCGGACCGACCGTCAGGGTGGTCGGGTCAGACCTGCCCGCCGGAGAGGCGCTCGACGGAGCGCAGCAGCGCCGAGTGGTCCAGACCGCCGTCGCCCTGGGCGCGCAGGGAGGCGACCAGTTGGGCGACCACGGCACCGACCGGGAGCGCGGCACCGACCTCGCGGGCGGCGTCGGTGACGATGCCCAGGTCCTTGTGGTGCAGATCGATCCGGAAGCCGGGCTTGAAGTCCCGGTTCAGGAAGTTGTCCCTCTTACGGGTGAGCACGGTCGAGCCGGCCAGGCCGCCGTTGAGGACGTCCAGCGCGGCGGTCAGATCCACGCCCGACTTCTCCAGGAAGACCACCGCCTCCGCGCACGCCTGGATATTGACCGCCACGATGAGCTGGTTGGCGGCCTTCACCGTCTGTCCCGCTCCGTGCGGGCCGCACCGCACGATGGTCTTGCCGAGGGCGTCCAGCAGTGGCCGGGCCTCCTCGAAGTCGGCCTCCTCACCGCCGACCATGATGGAGAGGACCGCCTCGACCGCCCCGGCCTCGCCGCCGGAGACCGGCGCGTCCAGGACCCGGATGCCCCGTTCCGCCGCGTTCTTCGCGAGGTCCACGGATGTCACCGGGGTGATCGAGGACATGTCGATCAGCAGCGCTCCGCGCCGGGCGTTCGCCAGGATGCCGCCCTCGCCGTACGCGACCGCCTCGACCTGGGGGGAGGCCGGGACCATCGTCACGATCACATCGGCGTCGCGCACGGCGTCCGCGACCGAGCCCGCGACCGTCCCGCCGGCCGCCGCCAGCCGCTCCAGCTTGTCCTGCTCCAGGGTGAAGCCGGTCACCGGGTAACCGGCCTTGATGAGGTTCTCGGACATGGGCGACCCCATGATCCCGAGACCTATCCATGCGACCTTGGGGAGATTGCTCATCGAGGTCCCTCTCTCAACGCACGCGTCGGAACGGTCAGTTGGCGATCCAGCCGAATGCCTCGGCGCTCGGGCGGGAGCCCGGCTTGTACTCCAGGCCCACCCAGCCCTCGTAACCGGCCTTGTCCAGGCGGTCCAGCAACTCCTGGAGCGGCAGCGATCCGGTGCCCGGTGCGCCCCGGCCGGGGTTGTCCGCGATCTGTACGTGGCCGGTCCTGGCGGTGTACCGGTCGATGACCTCGTTGAGGTCCTCGCCGTTCATCGACAGGTGGTAGAGGTCGAGCAGGAACGCGGCGTTGCCCAGCCCCGTCGCCGCGTTGACCCGGTCCACCACCGCGATCGCGGACTCCGCGCTCACCAGCGGATAGCGCGGCGATTCCGGCTTGTTGAGCGCCTCGATCAGCAGGGTCGCGCCGATCCGGCCGGCCGCGCGCGCCGCGAGTACGAGATTCTCCAGGGCGAGTGCGTCCTGGGCCGCCGGGTCGACCCCCTCGACGCGGTTGCCGTACAGCGCGTTGAGCGCCGTGCAGCCCACGGAGGCGGCGAATTCGGCCGCGACCTCGATATTGGCGCGGAAGCGGTCGGACTCCTCACCGGGCACGGAGAGCGCGCCGCGGTCGGGCCCCGGCAACCGCCCGGCGTAGAGATTCAGCCCCACCAGCCTGGTGCCGGCGTCGTCGAGCGCCTTCTTCAGCGCGTCGAGCTCGGCCCGGGGCGGGGTGGGCGTGTCGGTCCAGGGCCACCACAGCTCCACCGCGGTGAAGCCCGCGGCGGCCGCCGCCGCGGGGCGTTCCAGAAGCGGGAGCTCGGTGAAGAGGATGGACAGGTTCACATCGAAGCGCTGGTCGGCGCCGCGCCTGTCCGTGGGGTGAGGGGCCATGAGAGGTCAGGCGCTCCTTCCGTATGGCGGAAGTATTATTCTGCTTGATGGAAAGCCTGCCTGTGTGGTTCATGACTGTCAAGTGGGACCGGCCATTTTGCCGACGCCTTGCGCGGGGAGAGGCGCGGGCGATGGAGCGGCCGATTGTGCGGTGCCTCCCGGCGCGGCCGGGGTGTCCGTTAGGGTCGGGTGCGGGTTCCTGGGGCACACGGACGCCGCGACGACCCTGAATGTCCCAGTGTTTCAGTGGAGGTTCGGTGCGATTGCGAGTGGAGTTCACGACCGAACCCTTCGACCTCGACGAGGTGCCCGCCCACGCGGTGGTGGCCCGCGAGGTCGTCCAGGACGCCGAGCTGGACTCCGTCGACGTCGGCCCGTTCGGCAATACGGCGGAAGGCGGCGCGGAAGCGGTGCTGGGCACGGTGGACACCCTGCTGCGCCGGTCGCTGGCCGCCGGTGCGACGCGGATCTCGCTCCAGGTCAATGTGATCGGTGCCGGGGAGGGCGGGCGGTGACAGGACCCCGGGACCATCCGTTCGTCGAGGCGGTCAGGCCGCTGGTCGATGCCATGGGCGGCGAACTGATGGCACCCCAGGAGGCCCGGCCGGACGATGTCGTCCTCGCCTGGGAGGGCGAGGACCTGCTGGCCGTGCGGCTGCCCCAGCTTTCGGAGTCCCTCGACCGCATCTTGGCGGCCCTGGAGCGCGGGCACGGTGTGCCGCTGGCCCAACTGGACCGCAAGTCCAAGCAGTCGGTCGTCCGGGTGCTGGAGGCCAGGGGTGCCTTCGCGGTACGCCATGGCGTGGAGACGGTGGCGAGCGCGCTCGGCGTCAGTCGCTTCACCGTCTACAACTACCTCAACCGCGAGAGCGCCGCCCAGAGTGAGTAGCCGCGCCCCGGCGGCGGCTGCCGTATACAGGATTTCAACAAATTGTTGACGTGATGTGGCCGAGGGCGTTAGCGTCTTTCGTTTGGATCTGGCTGGTTCAGGGAGCGGGGTCGCGGTGCCGGGGCACGCCGGCCCAGCAAGACCCAAACGAGAGGCCCTAGCTGTGCGAAGCCCGCCCAGCAGAGCCACGGAGGCTGTCGTGACGTCGACACCGACACCGGGACTGGCCCGGTTCAACGCCCTTACGGACAGCGCGGCCCTGGCCGCACTGCACGAGGTGTGCGCCAGTCCGGCGTGGAGCGGCAAGCTGCTCAGCCGGCGCCCGTACGCCACCCTGGACGCCCTTCTGGCCGCGAGTGACGCGGCGACGGGCGCGCTGGGGACGGACGATCTGACCGAGGCGATGGCCGGCCATCCGCCGATCGGCCGGCCCGCCCCCGGAGACCCGGTCTCCTCCCGCGAGCAGCGCGGGATGTCCGGGGCCCCGGCGGAGCTCAGGGCTGAGATGCTCGAACTGAACCTCGCCTACCAGGACAGGTTCGGCCATGTCTTTCTGATCTGCGCGACCGGCGCGACGGCGGAGGAGATGCGTGACGCGCTGAAGGCCCGGATCGGCAACACACCCGAGCGGGAGCGCGCGAACGTACGCACCGAACTGGGCAAGATCAACCGGATCCGGCTGACCCGTCTGGCCGAAGGGCTCGCGGCGGAATCGCGGGAAGGATCCGGGGGAGAGCCGGAGGCACACGAGGAGGGAGACCGGCGGTCATGAACACCGACACCACCACCTCGGTGTCCACGCACATCCTGGACACCAGCGCCGGGCGCCCCGCCGTGGGCGTCGCCGTCACCCTCGCCGCCCGGGGCGGCCCGTACGAGGACTGGTCAGCGCTCGGGGGTTCGCGGACCGGAGCGGACGGGCGCTGCAAGGACCTGCCGACGCTGCCGGAGGGCACCACGCAGGTGCGTCTCGCGTTCGAGACGGAGGGGTACCTCGCCTCCGAAGCATCCGAAGCATCCGAAGCCTCGGAAAGAGCCGGGGCGGGCCAGGCGGCTCCTCGGCCGGGGGACGGCGAATCGCCGTTCTTCCCCGAGGTCACGGTCACCTTCACCGTCAGCCCCGGCGAGCACTACCACGTACCGCTGCTGCTCAGTCCGTTCGGCTATTCCGTCTACCGGGGGAGCTGAGCGCTGTCCCGGCAGACGGGGCGGGACGACGCCGTGAGGTGCGGCGCCCGGCAGGATCCGTAAGGGAGGTTCCACCAGACATGCCCACGATTCTCGGTCAGAACCAGTACGGCAAGGCGGAGACCCGCGTCGTCAGGATCACGCGGCACGGCCGGACGCATCACATCAAGGACCTGAATGTCTCGGTCGCGCTCTCCGGCGATCTCGACGAGGTGCACTACTCCGGCTCGAACGCCCATGTCCTGCCGACCGACACCACCAAGAACACGGTGTACGCGTTCGCCAAGGAGCACGGCATCGAGTCGGCGGAGCAGTTCGGCATACGGCTGGCCCGGCACTTCGTGACCAGCCAGGAGCCGATACACCGGGCGCGCATACGGATCGAGGAGTACGCCTGGGAGCGCATCGGCACCTCCGGCGGCGACTCCGGGACCGGCGCGGACGAGACCGGGCACTCCTTCGTCCGCAAGGGCCAGGAGACCCGGGTCGCCCAGATCACCTTCGACGGGGAGAAATGGGAGGTCATCTCCGGTCTGAAGGATCTGACCGTGATGAATACGACGGATTCGGAGTTCTGGGGCTTCGTCAGGGACACGTACACAACGCTCCAGGAGACGCATGACCGCGTCCTCGCGACCGAGGTGTCCGCCAGATGGCGTTACGGCTGGTCGGGCGGGGACGAGACGATGCCGGACTGGGACGACTCCTACGAGCAGGCCAGGAGGCAACTGCTCGGGGCCTTCGCGCGGACGTACTCCCTCTCGCTCCAGCAGACCCTCTACCAGATGGGCTCGGGGATCATCGAAAGCCGCGACGAGATCGACGAGATCCGGTTCTCGCTGCCGAACAAACATCACTTCCTTGTTGATCTTGAGCCGTTCGGGCTCACGAACGAGACCGCCGACGGCGCTGTCTACTTCGCGGCCGACCGTCCGTACGGGCTGATCGAGGCCACGGTCCTGCGCGACGGGACCGAGCCGCGGATCCCGCACGACATGACCAATCTCTGAGCTCCGCCTCACCGGAAGTCACCGGCAGCCCGCGGTCACCCGGAAGTCACCGGAAGCCCGACGTCAGGAAGAGGGATCACCATGGCGGCCTCGCGCATCGTCATCGAGAACTGCGCCATCGCGACCGTGGACGCACGGGACACCGAGTACGCCTCGGGTCATGTCGTCGTCGCGGACAGCCGGATCGAGTCGGTCGGCGCGGGCCGGGCCCCGGCCGGTCTGGAGAATGTGGTCCGCCGTATCGACGGCACCGGCCACCTCGTCACACCGGGCCTGATCAATACGCACCACCACTTCTACCAGTGGATCACCCGTGGACTCGCCACCGACCAGAATCTGTTCGACTGGCTGGTCGCGCTGTATCCGGTCTGGGCGCGTATCGACGAGCCGATGGTCCGCGCGGCCGCGCGGGGCTCTCTCGCGATGATGGCGCGCGGCGGAGTCACCACCGCGATGGACCACCACTACGTCTATCCGCGTGGCTCGGGCGATCTGTCCGGGGCGATCATCGGGGCCGCCGCCGAGACGGGCGTACGCTTCACCCTCGCCCGCGGCTCCATGGACCGGGGGACGTCGGACGGCGGTCTGCCGCCGGACTTCGCGGTGGAGTCCCTCGAAGACGCGCTCGCCGCGACCGAGGAGACCATCGACACGTACCACGACACCTCCTTCGACGCGATGACCCAGATCGCGGTCGCGCCGTGCTCGCCGTTCTCCGTCTCCACCGAACTCCTCAAGCAGGGGGCGGAGCTGGCTCGCGGCAAGAGCGTGCGGCTGCACACCCATGGCAGCGAGACCGTGGAGGAGGAGCAGTTCTGCAAGGAGCGGTTCGGCATGGGACCGACCGACTACTTCGAGTCGGCCGGCTGGCTCGGCCCCGATGTGTGGATGGCCCACTGCGTCCATATGAACGATTCCGACATCGCGGCCTTCGCCCGCACCGGCACCGGCGTCGCGCACTGCCCGTCCTCGAACGCCCGGCTGGGCGCCGGTATCGCCCGGGTCCCCGACATGCTCAAGGCCGGTGTGCCGGTCGGCCTCGGCGTTGACGGCACCGCCTCCAACGAGTCGGGCGAACTCCACACCGAGCTGCGCAACGCGCTTCTGATCAACCGGCTCGGCGCCCATCGCGAGGCCGCGCTGACCGCCCGTCAGGCGCTGCGTCTCGGTACCCACGGTGGCGCGCGGGTGCTCGGCCGCGCGCACCAGACAGGATCGATCGAGCCAGGCAAGCTCGCCGACCTCGTGCTGTGGAAACTGGACACGCTGGCCCATGCCTCCATCGCGGACCCGGTCGTCGCACTGGTCTTCGGAGCGGCGGCCCCGGTGACGCTCTCCCTCGTCGGCGGACGGACCGTCGTCGAGGACAACCGCCTGACCACGGTGGACGAGGACGAGATCGCCCGCGCCACACGGAGCGAGGCCCGACGCCTCGCGCGGATCGCCGCGGGGGACTGACGCGGCGCCGCCCCAGCACCGGGACCACCTCCCTGACAACCGCGTCGCCACGACGCGCAACCGACCGGAGGAACAGCCGTGGCCAGTCGGCCCAGGACCGGCAAGCTTCGAACGGGACGCGGTGAGGAGGACACGCGCGCCGCCGATACCGACCCCTGCATAGCCGCCGGCAGCGAAACGGGCGGGGAAACCGGCACCGCCGCCGGCCGGAGGCATCCGGTCGACGAGAGGCTCCCGGCCGGTAAAACATTCACCGGCGGCCTCCAGCATGTGGCCGCCATGTACGCCGGTGTGGTGGCGCCACCCATGATCGTGGGCCCTGCCGTGGGCCTCGACGCCCGGGACACCGCGTTCCTGATGGGCGCGAGCCTCTTCACCGCGGGAATGGCCACCCTCCTCCAGACCCTCGGCCTCTGGAAGGTTGGCGCGCGGCTGCCGTTTGTGAACGGGGTCTCCTTCGCCGGTGTGACCCCGATGATCGCCATCGGCAAGGAGCGCGGCGCCGACGGACTCCCCGTTATCTTCGGCGCGATCATCGTCGCCGGTCTGCTGGGCTTTGTCCTTACTCCGTACTTCTCGAAGCTCGTCCGCTTCTTCCCGCCCGTGGTCACCGGCACCGTCATCACCCTGATAGGTGTCTCGCTGCTTCCCGTGGCCTTCACCTGGGCGGGCGGTGGCGATACCTCCGCCGCGGACCACGGCTCGATCCGGAACATCGCGATGGCCGCACTCACCCTGGTCGTGGTGCTGGCACTGCGTAAACTGCTGCGCGGCTTCCTCCAGCAGATCGCCATCCTGCTCGGCCTTGTCGCGGGCACGGTCGTCGCGATCCCGCTCGGGATGACCAGCACCGACGCCATCGAGGACGCCGCCCTGATCGGCTTCCCGGCGCCGTTCCACTTCGGTGCTCCGCAGTTCGAGGTCGCGGCCGTCATCTCCATGTGCGTCGTGATGCTCGTCTGTATGACCGAGTCCACCGCCGACATGCTCGCCCTCGGCAGGATCGTGGAGCGGCCGGCGGACGAGCGGACCATCAGGGCCGGACTGCGCGCCGACACCCTCGGCAGCGCCGTCAGCCCGCTGTTCAACGGCTTCATGTGCAGCGCCTTCGCACAGAACATCGGTCTGGTCGCCATGACCGGGGTCCGCAGCCGCTTCGTTGTCGCGGCCGGCGGCGGCATCCTGGTCCTGCTGGGCCTCTGCCCGGTCCTGGCCTCCGTGATCGCACTCGTCCCGCTGCCGGTCCTCGGCGGCGCCGGCATCGTCCTCTTCGGCTCCGTCGCCGCGAGCGGCATCCAGACCCTGGCCACCGCCGCGCTGGAGAAGGGCGAGAACGCGCTGATCGTCGCGGCGGCCGTCGGTATCGGGCTGATCCCGATCGCCGCACCTGACTTCTACCGCGCCTTTCCTGAGGACCTGATGGTGGTGCTCGACTCGGGCATCAGCACCGGATGCGTGGTGGCCGTCGTCCTCAACCTGGTCTTCAACCACCTCGGCCGGAAGCGCCGCCCGGAGACGGAACCCGCCGAGCCCGCTCCGGCGCCGTCCGTCACCGCGCCCTGACACCGCGCCGAGAGCGCCCGGAGCGTGAACGCCGACGGCCCGCACCGCTTGTGGCGGTGCGGGCCGTCGGCGTTCAACGGGTCCGGTCAGGCGGTCGCCACCGCGAACACGTGGATCGTGCCACCGGAGGTCGTGTCCGGCAGGGTCACGCTCGCCAGCGTCTTACCGGCGGCCAGTTCGATCGGCGCCGTGGCGAAGACATCCGTGCCCACCGGGTCCGTACCGCCGCCCGAGACATCGCGGTACGTGGTGTGCACGGCCACCGTGTTGCCGAACTGAGGCTGTCCGGAACCGCCGTTCAGCGTCCAGTCGCTGAAACCGATCTCCGCCCGCTGGGTCGTACCGTCGGTGTACGTCAGCGTCACGGTCCCGGTGGTGGCGCCATTGGCGGCGCTGCCCAGCAGACTCAGCTTCGTGGCGTCGGCGGACGCCGGGACATCCAGCACCTGGCCTCCCCCGACGACCTCGATGTTGTCCGGCTCACCGGCGTTGACCTCCGGCCAGAGGAAGTCGAACCCGGCGGCGGAGACGGTGCCACCGGGCTTGGCTCCCGCGGCGGCGAGCGACGCGGCCGAGTAACTCCAGCCGCCACCGTCGAAGTTGGCCCCGGGGTTCGTGTCGTCGGCGGAGATGCCGTTGTTGTTGAGATTCCACAGCACGCTGTTCCGTGCGGCGACCGTCACCGCCAGCGATCCCTTCGGCAGCGCGGCGCCGGAGGAGGAGGTGAAGGTCACCGGGACGGAGTAGAAGCCCGGCCGGGTGCCGGCCGAGGCCGTGACGGAGATCTTGGCGCTGCCCAGACCGCCGCCCGGTACCGCGAAGTCACCTTCGGACGGGGTCACCGTGACACCGGCAGGCGCGGTGGCCTCCCAGTGCACCGTGGTGGCCGCGTCCTGCAACGACTGCACCTTGACGGTCGAGTCCGCCGCCGCGCCGCCGGGCTCGGCCTTCACCAGTCCCGGGCTGGTCCCCGTGAAGAACGGCACTCCGCCCTCGCGGAAGGACGGCGGGACATCGGCGGGCGCGCTGCCCCAGGAGGTGTTCGGCTTGCTCCCCAGGGTGTAGTCCAGGGTGCCGCCGCGAGTGACGAAGGACGCCGGGACCCACGGCTTGCCGGACTTCTTGCCGTTGGTCCGCAGCGACTGGATGTACTTGTTGTCCGCGGAGGCCTGGGGGGCGTTGACCGTGATCGTCTTGCCGTGGCCGGTACGGATCACGGCGTGCGGGAAGAGCGGCGCGGACAGCACCAGGTCGGCGCGGCTGGGGACCTGCGGATACATGCCCAGTGCGGAGAAGACGTACCAGGACGACATCGTCCCCGCGTCGTCATTGCCCGGGATGCCGCCCGGCGCGTCGGTCCACAGCGTGTCCATCTCCGCGCGGACCGTCTCCTGTGTCTTCCAGGGCGAGCCCAGGTAGTTGTAGAGATACGGCGTGTTGATGTCGGGCTCATTGGTCGGGTCGTACCGGGTGGGGTCCTTGGCCGAGAAGTCGAAGGCGCCGTCCGGGGTACGGAAGAACGCGTCGAGCCGCGCCTCCGCCGCCTCGGGACCACCCATGGCGCGGGCGAGGCCGGCCACGTCGGAGTAGACCATCCAGGTGTAGCGGGCGCTGCTGCCTTCGACGAATCCGCTCTCGGTGCCGGGGCTGAACGATCCGCCGGCCCATGTCCCGTCGGACTTGCGGTCACGCATGTAGCCGGCGCCGGGGGTGGCGTTCGGGTCGAAGACGTTCATCCAGTTCCCGGAGCGCTCCAGGAACTTCTTCTGGTTTGCCCGGTCGCCGGTGTGACGGGCGAGTTCGGACAGGCCGTAGTCGGCCGCCGCGTCCTCCAGGGTCTCCGCCGCTCCGCCCCAGCAGTGGCAGCCGTCGGCCGGTACGTACCCGAGGGCCAGGTACTTGTCGAGCGCCGGGCGCTGGCCCACACACTCCACATTGCAGCCCGCGCTGTCGGAGTCGTTCGCCGTCGGCACGGTCGCGGCCTTGATCAGCGACCGCAGGGCGCCCTTGACGTCGAAGTCATGGCCGCCGAAGGCATAGATGCCGGCCAGCGCCGCGTCCGACGGGTCGCCGGACATCACGCTTGTCTTGCCGTTCTGCAGCAGCCAGCGGTCCCATTCGCCGTCGCGCTGCCCGGCATAGTTGAACAGGGACTGCGCGTAGTCGCTGCCGGCCTTCGGGTTGAGCAGGGTCATCAACTGCACCTGCGCGCGGTACTGGTCCCAGCCGGAGAACGTGCCGTACTGCGCCTTCTGCCCCTTGGCCAGCTTGTGCGGCTTGCGGTCGGCGCCGAGATACCGGCCGTCGACATCGCTGGTCAGGGTGGGTTCGAGCATCGAGTGGTAGAGCGCCGTGTAGAACGTGGTGCGCTGTGCGTCGGTGCCGCCGCTCACCTTGATCTTGTTCAGCTCGTCCTGCCACGCTCCGGCCGCCGCCGAGGCGACACCGTCGAAGCTCTTGTGCGGCGGGTTCTCGGCGCGGAGGTTGGCCTCGGCGTTCTCCGGGCTCACATAGGAGATCGCCACCTTCGCGCCGACCTCGCGCGTCCCCTTGCCGAAGGTGACGTACGCGCCCGAGCCCTTGCCCGCCACCGGGTTGCCGGACGAGCTGAAGCCCGTACCCCCGGTGGCCGAGGTGGAGCCGGGCCGCACCGTCCCGTCCGTCCAGGTGCCGACCTTGGCGAACGGCCGGTCGAAGTGGGCGGTGAAGTACAGCGTGTACAGGTCCTTGCGGTTGTTCGCGCTCTGCGGGCCGCAGAAGTTGCCCGCGCTCACCGAACCGGTCACGGTCCTGGCGGCGGCGTCCACCCGTACGGTGGCGTCGGTGCTGCCGCTCTCGGAGTTGGATGTGCGGAACAGCATGCTGGCCGGCTTGTCGGCCGGGAAACCGAACCGTCCTGAACCGGTCCGGGAGGTCGCGGTCAGCTCCGCGGACGCGCCGCTGTCCAGGCCGACCTTGTAGTAGCCGGGCCGCGCCGTCTCGTTGCTGTGGGAGAAGGTGCTCGCGTACGTGGCGTCGGTGGTGTCGGCCGTGGGCGAGGAGTCGACTTCCCCCACGTACGGCATGACCGGGATGTCACCGTTGGCCCCGGAGCAGCCGACACCGTTGAGATGCGTGAGGCTGAAGCCCCGGATCTTTGTCGCGTCGTACTGGTAGCCGCCCGGAGCGGGTGTCGAGACCTGGTTGCCGCGGGAGTTCTGCGGACTCCATGCCAGCATGCCGAACGGCGTCACCGCGCCCGGATAGGTGTTGCCCGCGTTCGACGAGCCGATCAGCGGATCGACGTACGAGACCGGGTTCTTGACTTCGCCGCGTCCGGACGCGGCCGAGGCGGGTGCGACGGCCGTGGCCATCGCCAGGGCCGCCACGGCGACCGCCGCGACGGAGCCGAGAAGCCGGGGTCTCGGGAGAGCCCGGCCGTTCGGATGGGTCCGGCGCACACGCCGACCGAGTGAGTCTGACACCGTTCCTGCCCTTCATGTGTGACGGAAGGTGGGCGCGCCGGAAGCGGGCGCGCCGTTCTCCACCCGGAAGTGGCCTGCCGACAACGTTGTCAGTGAACGGACAGGATGCTCCTCCGAGCGATCAGGAAGTGTCAAGGGTTTCCGGAATACGACATTCGGCTGTCGAGTGGGCGGCTCGCCGGCGCGCCGTGGGGCCTGATGGGGAGCCAGGAATCGCCGCTACGGGAGGAAACCGCCGGTGCGCGTCCGGGGTGCGAAGGGCACGGACCCGCACGGGCCGCTGAAGCGGGCCGGTCGGGCACCGATCTGGCCGGCCTGCTCCTCACCTGTCCGGACCCGACCTGCTTCTCACCCGTCCGGAGCCGACCTGCTTCTCACCTGTCTGGGACAGGACATCGACCCGGGCACGGAAGGAGAGATCGTTCCTGCGGACTCCCGGCCTCAGGGGCGGCCAGAGCCCTCCTGCGCGCAGTGCCGGCCGGCGCATCGCATCGTCCATGCCTCGCCCATGGCGACCTGACGCCCCGGAGACCGGCCGCCCGGCCGGTTCCTGACCGAGGCGTCAGGCCCGGACCGACCGGCCACAGGGCCCCCCGGCCCTTGGACGGTCAGTCCGGCTTGGCGGAGGCGAGGCAACGGGTGGTGGTGAGCCGGGCGGGCCCCGTTGCGCTGCCTTCCCCCTTATGCCCCCGGCTTCCAGTCCGGGCGTCGGCCGGTCAGACCCACCACCCGGTCCAGCAGCGGGGCGTCCTCGGGGACCTCGACCGGGGGCCCGAAGGGACCGTCGGCGGGGCGGTCCTGTTCCGGCCCCGACCCGAGGGCCGGCATCGTGTACAGCGCTTGGAGGCTCGCCTCGTCGGGGGCGTAGGGCTGGCCGGTACTCCGCGCCAGGTCCCAGCCGTGGACGAGCACCTCGTTCAGCCCCACGAGCCCCGTCACCGCACCCGGCAGATCGACACCGCCGATCCGGGTGTCCCCCCGCCACGCCGCGGGGGAGCGCCAGGCGGTCGCGAACTCGTCGAGCTGCCTGGGCAGGATGTCACGCCAGTCGTCCGCCAGCGCGGGCGCCGGCCCCGAGCCGGGAGGCGTATCGGTCGTCGGGCCCAGCTTCTTGTGGGCGGCGTCCCGGAAGCCGACCGTCAGTCCGATCAGATGCGCGAGGATGTCTCCCACCGTGTATTCGGGACAGGGCGTCGGCCCGCCGAGCTGGTCGTCGGTGATCGCGTGGAGCAGCCCGGCCACCCCGCGGCACACGGGCGCGAGATCGGGCAGGCCGGTGCCCGCGTCGGTCGTGTCGTTCGTCTCCGGTTTCGTTTCCATACAGGGCAGACCGGGACCGCCGTCAAAACTCATCGCTGCGGCGTGGCCTGTTCACTGGGCTGCCCTCCTGTGGTGCCCGCGCGGACGTCTGCCGAGCATCGCGACCGGCGGGCCGTAGGCTGTCGCCGTCTCAGTAGATGCCGTTGAGGTCGGTGCCCTCGGGGGCGCGGAAGCACCCGGAGACGACGTTGACCAGGATCAGGGGTTCATCGTCCGCGGACACGTGGTCCTTCTCCGGCTCACCACCGATATTGAGCTCAGCGTTGACGGAGAAGCGCTCCTTCTCGAAGTCTGCGGTGAGTTCGAGGGTTCTAGCGGCGCTCTTGTTCGGGCCGTACTCGACGATCTTCCAGCCGCGCTTGGGAAGGTTTTCCCTGAGGCGGGCGAAGCCCTGCTTCAATTCCTCTTCGGACACGCCATAGAGCGACCACGGGTGGCGGGAGAGGAAGAGCCGCTCGGGGTCCTGTTCACAGGGGGAGATACTTGGACCGGGCTCGGTGGTCTTGCCCTGCTTGATGCCGATCATGTCGAAAATCTGGCTGGAGACGTCCTTCGTTTTGGACCGGGCCTCCTCGACGCCGAGCGTGGTGGGCGTGTATCCGAGATCGTCCATGTTCTTGGAGCATCCCATCGTGATGGTGGCGAGAGCGAGAGCGGAGAGAAGTACGCCGAGCGGGCGACTCTGGCTCCTCTTGGTGTTGGGCGCCACTAGGGTCTTTCGTTTGGGTCTGGCTGGGTCAGGGAGCGAGGTCCGGTGCTGTGGATCGCAAGGCGGAGGAGGGAGCCGACGCAGAGCGTCGGAGACCGACAACAACGCTGCGAGGCGCGGTGCCGGGGCACGCGAGCCCAGCGAGAACCAAACGAGAGGCCCCGGTCCTCTTCCACGCGGGAGTACGTGCCGGTGACAACGTAGGCCTGGTTCTTCAGACTCAAGGAGTCCCGATTTTCAGAAGTCGCTGTGGCCGCTGGTGTCGACATCCATCCGGTGGGCGCCGAATGCCTCGTCACAGGAGACAGCGGCACACCGCCCGTGTGTACGCCTTCGTCTGCAACAGCCACGGGGGCACTCGGCACTCGTAGGTGAACAGCCTGGCGTCTGTCCCGCGTCACGACCGGCGGTCCGTAGGCTGTCGCCGTCTCAGTAGATGCCGTTGAGGTCGGTGCCCTCGGGGGCGCGGAAGCACCCGGAGACGACGTTGACCAGGATTAGGGGCTGCTCCTTGCCGGATTCTCCTGTGACGCGCAGTTCGGCGTTGACCGCGTAGTGGTCTGTCTCGGAGTCCGCCGTGAGTTCGAGGTTCTTGTTGGCGCTTGAATTGGGTCCGTATTCGACGATCTTCCAGCCGCGTTTGGGCAGGGCCTCCTTGAGTCGCTGGAAACCTTGTGTCAGTTCGTCGGGAGAAACGCCGTAGAGCGACCACGGGTGACGTGACATGAAGAGATGCTCGGAGTCCTCATCGCAGGTGGAGACGCCGGGGCCGGGCTCGGTCGTCTTGCCCTGCTTGATGCCGATCATGTCGAAGATCTGGCTGGAGATGTTCTTCGTCCTGGCCCGGGCCTCTTCGACACCGAGTGTGACGGGGGTATAGCCGAGGTCGTCCACGTTCTTCGAGCATCCTGTCGTGAGGGTTGCCAGGGCAAGGGCGGAGGTGAGCACACCGAGTGAGGGCCGTCGCAATTTGCCAGTACCAAGGGGCGGCATCAATCGTCCTCTTTCACGTCTGCGTAGTGACCCACGACGACAGCAGCCTGGTTCTTCAGACTCAAGGAGTCCCGCTTCCAGTAGTCGCTGTGGCCGCTGGTGTCGACGTCCATCCGGTGGGCGCCGAATGCCTCGTCGGAGGGCACGGTCTGGATCGGGCCGGCGGCGTACGGGATGCCGTTCCAGGTCTGTACGCCCCACTTGAGGCCGCCCAGCCCGGCGGCCTTTCCGCCGAGGGGGACCAGGTCGTCGCCGGCGGCCTCGGACCAGACATGATTCTTGCCGGCGTCGAGGTCGCCGGCCTCGGCGGTCATCATGCCGGGACTCCCCGCGACCACGATGTCGTCGGCGGAGAGATCACCCCTGTTGGAGGCGTCGCCGACGACGGTGGAACCGTAGCTGTGGCCGATGACGGTGGTGTGGCTGCCGTCGGGGCCGCCTTGCGTGGTCTCCAGTCCGTCCATGAAGGAGTTCAGCTTCGGCGATCCGTCGTACGCCCACTGTTTCTGCATGGCCTCGGGAACAATGGACTGCGGCGCGTCGTAACCCAGCCAGGTGATGGTCGAGAGTGACTTATCGGGGGCTTGGGAATGGGCCTCTTTCCACAACTCGGTCATCCGGTCGATGTCACCACCGATGCCTCCGAGCTTCGATGTCGTGCCCGGTACGTACACTGCCGTGTGATCCGACGTGTCCGGGTTGCCGTTGGCGACGATCGCATGGCCATTGCCCCTGGTGTCGAAGCCCAGCAGGAACGCCGGCGGGAGACCGGACGAAGGCGGCGCGTCGAATCGCTTCTGGATCGCGTCCATCCCTTTGATCTGGGCCTGGAGCCGCGAGCGGGTTTTGTCCCAGGTGCTCCACGCCGGGTTGACCATGGAGATCCCGTACGGGCCACCGTTCGGGTCCTTGAGCATCTTGGGCGGCTCCGGCCCCAGTCCGTCCAGGCTCAGCCGGGCCTGGGCGCGCGTTTCGGCCAGCACCATACGGTTGGCGTCGTCCCGGACAGCGCTGGGAACGCCGTCGAGGGCGCCCACTTCGGCCGGGTAGAGAGTCGCGTACTCGTCGCGCTGCTCCTGGGTGAGCCCGTTCCACCAACTGGCATTCTCAGCGGCGGACTTTCCCTTGGGGATGGCCGATTCCGCCGCGTACTTCCCGGCCGCCTCCCGCAGCGCCCTGGTGTCCTGGGCCGCGTCCGCGAGCATGGCGTCCGTGACATCCAGGCCACCGGTGGTCTTCAGCGCGCGCAGGACGCCCGCGTACCGGCCGTCGATCTCGGCGGCCTCACTGACCGCGCCTGCGATGCGTTCCGCGATGTCCTCGGCGTCGGCCCTGCTGGGGTCGCCTCCGCCTTCAGCCCTGCCGGGCAGCAGCGGGACGGGCGCTCCGGGTGTGGCGGTGCCGTTGCCGGGCGCGAGCGGGACGACGACGGAGACGGGATACTCGACGGAGCCGTCCGGACGCACCGTGAACTTGCGGCTCTCGGCGTCCTCCAGTGCCTGCTTGAGCTTTTTCTGCGGCGCGGCGAGTTCGGCGGCCAGCCCGTTCAGGGCGGTACGGATCAGTCCGCACTCGGTGTGGATGTACTGGTAGTTGCGGCTGAGCCGGGACAGGTCGCCGGTGGCCCTGGTGGCGGTCTCGCCGACCTGGGTCTCGCGGAGGGTGCCGAGCATCTCGTTGTCGACCCGGTCCTTGGCGGCGTTGGCGCGCCCCGAGATCTTGCCCCAGCCGTCCGCCGCGTCCTCGTACTCGGAGAGCCGCACATCACGTAACTGCTGCCAGGTGGTCACCGCGGACCCCCGCCCGTGAACCGCTGCTTGGTCTGTGCCTCCTGCTCGCCGAATTCCTTCCCGGCGCTTCTGAGCGCCCCTTCGAGGCGTGAGCATTCGTCGCGTACGGAGGTGAGGCGCTCCGCCCACGACGTACGTACTTCCTCCAGCGCGGCCGTGCCCGCGAAACCGCGTGCCCCGCTGCTGACGCCCTCCGACGCGGTGCCAAGTTCGGTCAGGCAGGCGGCGGACGAGGTGCCCAGTTCGCCGGCGACGGCGGAGGCTGCGGTCCAGGGGCCCTGGCCGGCCTTGAGGTCCGGGCCACCGCCGTCGTCTGCGCCGCCGCCCCGCGTCCCGGCCGAGGCCAGGACGGTCCTCGCCCCGGAGCTCTCGTCACCGAGCAGATCTGCCCATTTCCCATTGAGCGCCATGTTTGTTCCCCCGTGACTTCCGTCCGTGTGCGTTACCCGCGTGATTGGATGCCGTGCTTCAGTGACCCCAGGAGTCCAGCCGGATCCAAAAGGGCCTTTCGTTCGAATCTCGCTGGGCTCACGTCCCCCGCTCCCCGACCCAGCCAGATCCAAACGAGAGACCTTGGGGTCTCTCGTTTGGATCTTGCTGGGCTCGCGTGCCCCGGCACCGTGTCTCGCCGTGTTGTTGTCGGTCTCCGACGCTCCGCGTCGGCTCCCTCCTCCGCCTTGCGATCCACGGCACCAGAGCCCGCTCCCCGACCCAGCCAGATCCAAACGAGAGACCCTAGCCGATCCCCCTTCGCCGCCGTAAGCGGGGCCCGCAGGGGCAGTTGGGACACGCGGGGCTCAGGGGCTGTTTCCGGACACGCCCGGGAGGGGCGTCGCGCGGGCCGCCGGTGTGTCGGTCGCTACCGCAGGGAGCGCGCCGCCCCCGGCGCCGTGGGCGGCCGGGGGCGGTTGTGCTGTCCCCCCGGAGGGGGCGGGAGCGCCTGGACGGGTCAGTCGCGGAGCTGCTCGTAGGCCGGCAGGGTGAGGAAGTCCGCGTACGTCTCGTCCAGCGCGACCTTCAGGAGCAGGTCATGGGCCTGCTGCCAGGCGCCGGACGCGAAGGCTTCCTCGCCGATCTCCTGCCGGACGGCGGCGAGTTCGTCCGCGGCGAGTCGGCGGGCCAGTTCCGGTGTGGCCCGTACGGTCCGGCCGTCGTGCTCGAATTCGACGCCCGCGTTGATCCACTGCCAGATCTGCGAGCGGGAGATCTCCGCGGTCGCGGCGTCCTCCATGAGGTTGAAGATGGCGACGGCGCCGTGGCCGCGCAGCCACGCCTCGATGTAGCGGATGCCGACCTGGACGGCGTTGCGCAGCCCCTCGTAAGTGGGCCTGGCGTCAAGGGAGTCGACGGCGATCAGATCACCCGCGGCGACGGAGACGTCCTCGCGCAGGCGGTCCTTCTGGTTGGGCTTGTCTCCGAGGACCGCGTCGAAGGACGCCATGGCGATCGGCACCAGGTCCGGATGGGCGACCCAGGAGCCGTCGAAGCCGTCGGCCGCCTCGCGGTCCTTGTCGGCCTTGACCTTCTCGAAGGCGACCTTGTTGACCTCGGCGTCGCGCCGTGAGGGGATGAAGGCCGCCATGCCGCCGATGGCGTGTGCGCCGCGCTTGTGGCAGGTGTGGACGAGCAGTTCGGTGTAGGCACGCATGAAGGGCGCGGTCATTGTGACGG
Source organism: Streptomyces sp. NPDC006923 (assembly GCF_040635655.1). Classification (NCBI taxonomy): domain Bacteria; kingdom Bacillati; phylum Actinomycetota; class Actinomycetes; order Kitasatosporales; family Streptomycetaceae; genus Streptomyces; species Streptomyces sp. NPDC006923. Next base: position 433,410 of record NZ_JBEYIF010000002.1, on the reverse strand, counting down.
CGTTGCGGTCAGGCAGGACGAACTTGGCGCCGCCGTCCCGGAAGTTCTTGACGATCGAGAAAAGATAGTCCCAGCGGCCCGCGTTCAGTCCGGAGGCATGGTCGCGCAGCTCGTAGAGGATCTCCTCCATCTCGTACGCCGCCGTGATCGTCTCGATCAGCACGGTCGCCCGGACGGTCCCCTGCGCCACGCCCAGATACTCCTGGGCGAAGACGAAGATGTCGTTCCAGAGGCGTGCCTCCAGGTGCGACTCCGTCTTCGGAAGGTAGAAGTACGGCCCCTTGCCCCGTTCGATCAGCCGCTTGGCATTGTGGAAGAAGTACAGCCCGAAGTCGACCAGCGCACCGGGCACGGGATCGCCGTTCAATTGGAGGTGACGCTCCGTCAGGTGCCAGCCGCGTGGCCGCGTCACGACGGTCGCGAGCTGGTCCTCGTCCTTCAGCGCGTACGACTTGCCGGAGGCCGGGTCGGTGAAGTCGATGCGGCGTTCATAGGCGTCGATCAGATTGAGCTGTCCGAGGATTACGTTCTCCCAGGTGGGGGCCGAGGCGTCCTCGAAGTCCGCGAGCCAGATCCGCGCGCCCGAGTTGAGCGCGTTGATGGTCATCTTGCGGTCGGTCGGCCCGGTGATCTCCACCCGGCGGTCGTTCAGCGCGGCCGGTGACGGCGCGACCCGCCAGCTCTCGTCCTCGCGGATGGACGCCGTCTCCGGCAGGAAGTCCAGGCTGGACGTGCGGGCGATCTCGGCACGGCGTTCGGCGCGGCGGGCGAGCAGTTCGTCACGGCGGGGTGTGAAGCGCCGGTGCAGCTCGGCCACGAACGTGAGGGCTGCCTCGGTGAGAACCTCCTCCTGCCGTGGCAGGGGGTCGGCTTCGACGATGGCCAGCGGGGAGGGCGCTGGTGCGGACATGAGCTGTCACTCCTTCGCGGGCGGTACCCGGCGGCCGCCGGGGTCCCTGGGGCGGGTCGCGGAAGCCCCGCCCGGTCCGCGGCGGCGGCCGGTACACACTCGCGCGGCGCCGGACGGCACGCGGTGCCAGGGCGTCGGGATACAGCCGCGGGCTCCGCGCCGGGGGTCGGGTGCTTCTGACCTGTGGATACTAGTTTTCTCATGGTGGAAGTTCAATGGTGTGACGATGTCGGGGCTCCCCGGGCCGGAGGCCGTGGCGCCGAGTGCCGCCGCCTCGGCCGGACGGACGACGCCGCTTTCCCCGGGCTGATCCGCGAAGACCGGCCGGACGCGCCCTATCCGGAACGCGGCCCCTCCTCCAGATGCGACAGATCCTCCTCCGTGTCGATGTCGTATGCCCGCGCGACATCCCCGCATTCGACGAGGACGATGTCGCTCTCATGGGTTTTCAGATAGTCGCGTGCGCCGCGGTCGCCCTCCGCGTCAGCGGCGATCTCCACCCAGCGGCAGGCGCCGAACAGCACGGGATGCCCGCGCCTGCCGTCGTAGGAGGCCGCGGCGAGGGAGCCGGGGGAGCGGTACGCGGCCACGACCCGGGCCACCGCCGGCGCGCCGATCCCCGGCTGGTCCACCAGCAGCACCAGTGCCGCGCGCGCGTCGGTGCCGGCGAGCGAGGCGAGGCCCGCGCGGAGGGAGGACCCCATCCCCTCCTTCCACGAGGGGTTGTCGACCAGGACGCAGTCCGGCAGCTCGGCCCGGTCCCGTACCTCTTTCGAGGCCGCCCCCAGCACCACGTGCACCGGCCCGCAGCCGCCCTCGCGCAGCGCCCGTGCCGCGCTCTCGACCAACGGGCGTCCCCGGTGTTCCAGCAGTGCCTTCGGGCGTCCGCCGAGTCTGCGTCCGCCACCCGCCGCGAGCAGCAGCCCGGCGACGGGCGGTGGATGTGTGTCGTTGCGTGTTCCTGCCATGGGCCCTGCATACCTCATCCACGGGCGCTGCGGCGGGAGCGTGGTCACCGGGTATTCCGTCCCCATTCCCGCCCTATTCGGCCGACCGAGTGGCGCGAACCGCTCGTAATGGCGTTAACTTGCCCGCGAACCTGACGCTTGACCACCGTTCAGGAACACAGACCAGCACTGAGGCATGCCCGGCACAAGGACGTGCCTGGGCGAGGGCAAGGGGGAGAGCTTTGTTGCGGAGCGTGCGGCAGACGCCGGTGACAGAGAAGAACGAGGACCCGAGGGTGGCGGGGCTGCAAGCCGCCGTCTCCCGGCTCCGGCGCGAACTGGCCGCGCATCCGGCCGAGTTCAGGGACCGGGCCATCGCCGAGGACGAACTGGCCGCGCTCGCCTCGATGGTGGCGGGCGGCGATCCCGAGATCCCCCGTATGCGCCGTTCGCTGCTGCTGATCGTGGGTTCGATCGGCTCGGTGAGCGCGCTCGCGGCGGCCCTGATGGCCGTACGGAACGCGGTCGACCTCTTCGGAGACGTGCCCCGCCGGCACAGTTGAGAACCTCCGGTCCGGCCGGACCGCCGGGGCGCGGCTCTTCGGGGCCGCGCCCCTCGCGCGTGTCCGGCGCGGGCCGTCAGCCCTGTGCCGCCGTATTCGCCAGCGCCTCGGAGAGATCGCGCGCGACCTCCTGGAGCACCGGGACGATCCGCTCCGTGGCCTCCTCCGTCACCCGGCCCGCCGGGCCCGAGATGGAAATGGCCGCGGCCGTGGGGGAGTTGGGCACCGGCACCGCCAGGCAGCGGACTCCGATCTCCTGCTCGTTGTCGTCGACCGCGTACCCCGACCGGCGCACCACCTCCAGGGCCTCCAGAAAGCCCTCGGGTGTGGTGATCGTCTTTTCGGTGGCGGCGGGCATACCGGTACGGGCGAGCAGCGCGCGGACGTCCTCCGGTGGGGCGCCCGCGAGCAGTGCCTTGCCCACGCCCGTGGAATGGGGCAGCACGCGTCGGCCCACCTCGGTGAACATCCGCATCGAGTGTTTGGAGGGCACCTGCGCGACGTACACGACCTCGTCGCCGTCGAGCAGCGCCATGTTCGCGGTCTCGCCGGTCTCCTCGACCAGGCGGGCGAGATACGGCCGCGCCCAGGTACCGAGCAGCCGGGACGCCGATTCGCCCAGGCGGATCAGGCGCGGACCGAGCGCGTACCGCCGATTGGACTGCTGGCGCACATAGCCGCAGACGACCAGCGTGCGCATCAGCCGGTGGATGGTCGGCAGCGGCAGGCCGCTGCTGGCGGACAGCTCGCTCAGCCCGACCTCGCCACCCGCGTCCGCCATGCGTTCGAGCAGGTCGAAAGCGCGCTCAAGGGACTGGACCCCGCCGCTGGCGGAGGCGGATCTGGTGGCGTCGGTGGCGCTGGTGCTGGACGACGGCACGTCACGGTCCTTTCGAGGCGGGCGGGCAGGCACGCAGCCTACCGGCCGGGCTGCCGTGGGCATGGCCGGGCGCTGGGGCGTCCGAGCCGGTCAGGGTGTGTTTGTCCGTGTCCGGAGGCGACACTGGTGATCTATTTACGCTGTCTATGGGGAACAATATGTTCTGCTTGGTGGAATAGCGATTCCGCTTTACGGAAGGGATTCAGTGTACGGCGGCGGCGCCGATGGTGGCCGGCCCCCTCCCAGGGTGGTCTTGACGGGCCGGAAGCCGGAGTGAAGACTCCGTCAACAGTTCGTTGAACTCTTGGCGCGCGCCCGGCGCACGCTCGGTGGCGGCCCGCCCGGCAGCCTCGCGAAGCTCGCCGTCAGCTCCCTGTCAGCGTTCTGTCAGCTCTGTGAAGTGAGGAGCGCGGGTGTCCGATGTGACTCTGGTGCTGCGTTCGACGCGTGTCATCACCCCCGAAGGCACACGGGCCGCCTCGATCGCCGTCGCCGGCGGAAGGATCGCGGCCGTCCTGCCGTATGACGCGCGGGTGCCGCCCGGCGCCCGCCTGGAGGACGTCGGGGACGATGCCGTCCTCCCCGGGCTCGTCGACACCCACGTCCATGTGAACGACCCCGGCCGCACCGAGTGGGAGGGCTTCTGGACCGCCACCCGCGCCGCCGCGGCCGGCGGCGTCACCACCCTGCTCGACATGCCGCTCAACTCCCTGCCGCCCACCACGACGGTCGCTCATCTCCGTACCAAGCGGGAGGTGGCCCGTACCAGGGCCCATGTCGATGTCGGCTTCTGGGGCGGCGCGGTCCCGGACAACATCAAGGACCTCCGGCCGCTCCATGACGCCGGGGTGTTCGGCTTCAAATGCTTCCTGTCGCCTTCCGGGGTGGACGAATTCCCGGAGCTCGACCAGGAGCGGCTCGGCCTCTCGCTGGCCGAGATCACGGGCTTCGGCGGGCTGCTGATCGTGCACGCCGAGGACCCGCACGAGCTCGCCTCGGCTCCCCGGCGGGGTGGCGCCGCCTACGCCGACTTTCTGGCGTCCCGGCCCCGGGACGCCGAGAACGCGGCGGTCCGGAGCCTGATCGCCCAGGCGAAGCGGCTCGACGCCCGGGTGCATGTGCTGCATCTGTCGTCGTCGGACGCGCTGCCGCTGATCGCCGCGGCCAGGCGAGAGGGCGTCCGGATCACCGTCGAGTCCTGTCCGCACTTCCTCACCCTCACGGCCGAGGAAGTCCCCAACGGGGCAACGGAGTTCAAGTGCTGCCCGCCCATCCGCGAGGCCGCGAACCAGGACGCGCTCTGGCAGGGACTGATCGACGGCACCATCGACTGTGTGGTCTCCGACCACTCGCCGTGCACCGCCGATCTCAAGACACCGGACTTCGCCTCGGCCTGGGGTGGTATCTCCTCCCTCCAGCTCGGTCTGCCCGTGATCTGGACGGAGGCGCGCCGGCGCGGCCGCTCGCTGGAGGACGTCGCCCGCTGGATGTCGACGGCCCCGGCCGCGCTCGCCGGACTGGCCCACAAGGGCGCCGTCGAGGCCGGCCGCGACGCCGACTTCGCGGTCCTCGCGCCCGACGAGACCTTCACCGTGGACCCGGCCGGGCTGCACCACCGCAATCAGGTGACGGCCTACGCGGGCAGGACGCTGTACGGCGTGGTGAGGTCGACCTGGCTGCGTGGCACCCGGATCGCACGGGACGGCGCCCTCACCGAGCCCACCGGCCGTCTGCTCGAAAGGAACAACTGACCGTGTCCCGAGCCCCGTCGCCAGCGTCCGTGCCGCCCGTGCCGTCCGTGCCGTCGTTCACCGGCGACGCCGGTCCGTACCGGGGCGGCGATCCGTACGCCGACTACCGCACCGCCGAGTTTCCCTTCGGCCACCTCACCGACCTCGCCGACCGGCGGCTCGGCGCCGGTGTCATCGCCGCCAACGACGAGTTTTTCGCGGACCGGGAGAACCTGCTGAATCCCGGTGCCGCCGAGTTCGAGCCCGGGCGCTTCGGACACAAAGGCAAGATCATGGACGGCTGGGAGACCCGGCGCAGGCGCGGCACCGGCGCCGAACGGCCGCATCCCGCGGAGGACGACCACGACTGGGCGCTGGTGCGGCTCGGCGTCCCCGGTGTGATCCGCGGGATCGTCGTCGACACCGCCCATTTCCGCGGCAACCACCCGGCGGCGGTCTCGGTCGAGGCCACCTCGCTGCCGGGTGCGCCCTCCCAGTCGCAGCTCCTCGCCGACGAGGTGAAGTGGACGACGCTGGTGGCGCGTACGGCGATCGGCGGCCACGCGGCCAACGGCTTCCGGATCCACGCTGAGCAGCGCTTCACGCATCTTCGGGTCAATCAGCATCCCGACGGCGGGATCGCCCGGCTGCGGGTCTACGGCGAGGTCGCACCCGACCCGGCGTGGCTCGGCGTCCTGGGTACGTTCGACCTGGTCGCGCTGGAGAACGGCGGCCGGGTCGAGGACGCGTCCGACCTCTTCTACTCTCCCGCCACCCACACGATCCAGCCGGGCCGCTCCCGGACGATGGACGAGGGCTGGGAGACCCGGCGGCGGCGCGACCAGGGCAATGACTGGATCAGTTACCGGCTGGTGGAGCAGGCCGAGATCCGCGCGGCCGAGATCGACACGGCGTGTCTGCTGGGCAATTCGGCCGGCTGGGCCACGCTGTCCGCCCGTGACGGCGCGACCGGCGAGTGGACCGAGATCCTGCCCAGGACCCGGCTCCAGCCCGACACCAACCACCGCTTTGTGCTGCCGGCGGTCACGGTGGCGACGGACGCGCGGATCGACATCTACCCGGACGGCGGAATCTCCCGGCTCCGCCTCTTCGGCTCCCTCACGGAGCGCGGCGCCGCCCGGCTGGCCGCCCGCCACCAGGAACTCCTTCCCTGACCGGCGAGGTCCGCGCGAGCGGGGGCGAACACGCCCCTGTCCACCGCCCCGAAGGCTCGGCGTTCATGTCCGGATCACCCCGCTTGTCCATGGCGCGAATCCGGTCATCGGAGACGGCGACGGACAGAGCGGAGACGTACGCTGAGCCGATGGCGGTCATCGATTTGAAAGAATACGGTCCGGACTTCAACGTCGACCCCTATCCGTACTACGCCAAGCTGCGCGAGGCGGGACCCGTCCACGAGGTGCGGGGCACGCAGGGCGAACGCTTCTGGCTGGTCGTCGGATACGAGGAGGGACGCGCCACGCTGGCCGATCCGCGCCTCTCCAAGTCCCCCTCCGTCGTCGGCCATCCGGCGGGCGACGAGGCGATCATGGGCCCGCATGTGCTGACCCTCGACCCACCCGACCACACCAGGCTGCGCAAGCTCGTCGCGCCGGAGTTCACCGTGCGCCGGGTGGAGCAGCTCCGCTCGCGCATCCAGCGGATCACCGACGGACTGCTTGACGCCATGCTCCCGGCCGGCCGCGGCGATCTGGTCGACGAGCTGGCCTTTCCGCTGCCCATCATCGTTATCAGCGAACTGCTCGGAGTCCCGCACCAGGACCGTGACACCTTCCGGGCCTGGACCAATGAGATCGTCGCACCCACCCGGCCGACCGGTGCCCGCGACTGCACCATCGAGCTGTGCGCCTATCTCGACGCGCTCATCGAGGACAAACGCGTCTCCCCGCCCGCCGACGACCTGCTCTCCACGCTGCTGCGCACCAGGGCGGAGGACGGCGACCGGCTGTCCGCCGCCGAGCTGCGCGCCTGGGCCTATGTGCTGCTGATCGCCGGTCATGAGACGACCGTCAACCTGATCTCCAACGCGGTACGGACACTGCTCGCGCACCCGGGCCAACTCGCGGCGCTGCGCGCCGACTTCACGCTTCTCGACGGCGCGATCGAGGAGACGCTGCGATACGAGGGCCCGGTGGAGACCAGCACCCTGCGGTTCACCCGGGAGCCGGTGGCGTACGGCGACACGGTGGTTCCCGCACGGGAGATGGTCCTTGTCGGGCTGGCCTCGGCGGACCGCGACCCGGCCCGCTTCCCCGACCCCGACACCTTCGACATCCGGCGGTCCACGACGGAGGGCAGGGGCCACGGCCATCTGGCCTTCGGCCATGGCATCCACTTCTGTCTGGGCGCCCCGCTCGCGCGGCTGGAGGCCCGGGTCGTCATTCGTACGCTGCTGGAACGCTGCCCGGAGCTGGCGCTCGACCCGGCCGCGGGCTCCTTCGAGTGGCTGCCCGGCCTGCTGATCCGCGGCGTGCGGCGGCTGCCGGTGCGCTGGTAGGACGGATCCGGCCGCCCGGCCGCGTCTGTACGACGAGGCGAGCCGGGCCCTATTCGGCGGTCGCCGTGTACGGGGCGGAGCCGGCCGGCGGGATACGTACGGCGATCAGCGCGATGTCGTCCGTACTCGTCTCGCCGAGGCCGGTCATCAGCTCGTCGCAGAATGTCTCCAGCGGCGCGCGGGCCAGCGCGGCGGCGTGCTGGCGCAGCCGCGTCATGCCGTCGTCGAGGGTTTCGCTGCGGCGCTCGATGAGCCCGTCGGTGTAGAGCAGCACGGTGGAGCCGGGCGGCAGGGACTCCACGCCGTCGGGGCGGATCGTGTCGGGTGCGGCGCCGAGGAGGAGACTCCGGCCGGCGGTCAGAAAGCGGGTGTCGCCCGTCCGGGTGACCAGCAGTGGGGCGGGATGGCCGGCCGCGGCATAGTGCAGAAGCCACTCTCCCTCGGCCTCGGGCTTGGTGACCAGGGCATAGAGGCAGGTCAGAGTCTGCGCGGGATAGAGGATCTCGTTGGCCGCGTCCAGCCGGGCGAGGATCTTGCCGGGGGGCTCCTTGCGGTCGCACGCGATGCCGCGCAGCATATTGCGCATCTGGCTCATGGACACCGCGGCCTTGAGGTCATGGCCGGTGACATCGCCGATGATCAGGGCGAGCGCGCCGTCCGGCAGCAGAAACGCGTCGTACCAGTCGCCGCCGATCTCGGCGCTCGCCCGCGCCGGGTCGTACCGCGCCGCGATGTCCAGGGGCCCGTCCCGGGGCAGGTCGGGCAGCAGGGAACGCTGAAGACGTTCGGCGGTGTGCGCGATCTGCGCGTGCAGATGGGCGTTGTCCACGGCCATGGCGACGCGATGGGCCAGTTCCTCGACCAGCGCCGGCTGTTCCTGGCTGTCCATGGTGTCGGGGCAGTCGGGGCCGTTGCGCACCAGGGTCAGCACACCCAGCACCTGGCGACGCGCACGCAGCGGAACGAGCACCGCGTGGTTCGCGCCGAGCTGTCGGAAGGTCTGGAGTTCAAGGAGGTGCAGGGCGTCGGCGCCCGCCTCCTCCTCGGGCGCGGAGAAGTCCGACAGCAGCAGGGGCCCGGCGCCGCGCAGGGCCCGGGCCAGCGGGGCCTGCGAGTCGTCGTCCGCCGGGGGCAGCAGCGCCTCCAGGAAACGGGAGGGGAACGCGTCGGCTTCCCGGTGCTCCACCACGACCCGGCGCAGCCGTCCCCCGGCCTCCTGCTCGACCAGGTCGATCGCGCACCAGTCCGCCAGCGCGGGAACGAGCACCCGGCACAGCCGGCGCAGCCCCGTTTCCAGCTCCAGAGTGCTGGACAGCGCCTCCGAGGCATTGGCCATCAGGGTCAGCCGGTCCAGGGCGTCCTGCACGGCCCGGTCCACATCGAAGGGATCGTCCTCGGGCGGCTGCGTGATCACATTGCTTCTTCCCTCGGCCCAAGGCGCCCTCGGCCGGTCACGGGGGAGCGTGCCCGGCTCATCGGCACCTGACTCCAGCGTATCCCGGTCCGGGGAGCCCCTCGGGCCGAAGCGCACGCGCCCGTGGCGAGGGCGGAACGGGACCGGGCCTACAAGCCGTCGTGGCGGCCGGGGATCTCGGCCAGGGCCACCGGGCGCCGCTCGCGCCGGGACCGCTCGCACGCCTCCGCGATCCGCAGCGCGTGCAGCGCCTCCCACCCGTCGCACGGATTGTCCAGCTCGCCGCTCACGACCCCGACGAACGCGTCCAGTTCGGCCTCGTACGCCGGCGCGAACCGCTCCAGAAAGCCGGGCCACGGATTGTCGCAGGGCGGCGGACCCTTGGGCTCGGTCGAGGTGATCGGCGTACGGTCGTCGAGGCCGACCGCGAACTGGTCCAGCTCACCGGCCAGTTCCATCCGTACGTCGTAGCCCGCCCCGTTGCAGCGGGTCGCCGTCGCGGTCGCCAGCGTCCCGTCGTCCAGAGTGAGCACCGCGGCGGCGGTGTCGATGTCCCCCGCCTCGCGGAACATCGCGGGCCCGGCGTCCGAGCCCGTCGCGTACACCTCCACCACCTCGCGCCCGGTGACCCACCGCATGATGTCGAAGTCATGGACCAGGCAGTCCCGGTACAGCCCGCCGGACAGCGGCAGATAGGCGGCGGGCGGCGGCGCCGGGTCCGAAGTGATCGCCCGTACGGTGTGCAGCCGGCCGAGCCGGCCCGACTGGACGAGTTCGCGCGCCGCGCCGTATCCCGCGTCGAAACGGCGCATAAACCCGAGCTGGAGGACCGTTCCCGCGGCCTCGACCTCGCGCAGCGCACTCAGCGTGCCCGGCAGATCCAGCGCGATCGGCTTCTCGCAGAAGGCGGGCAGACCGGCCCGCGCGGTGCGGCTGATCAATTCGGCGTGGGCCGAGGTGGCCGACGCGATCACCACGGCGTCCACGCCCCAGGCGAAGACCTCGTCGACGGAGGGAGCGGCGGTCGATCCCGTACGGTCGGCGACCCAGGCAGCCCGCGCCGAGTCGGTGTCCGCGACGACCAGGGAGCCGACATCGCGATGGCGGCTGAGCACGTCCGCGTGGAAGGTGCCGATGCGGCCCGTGCCGATGAGTCCGATGCGCATGGCCCCAAGGTGGCCGCACGCCCTCACCATGTCAAGCATTTGTCCTGACAATCGAACTTCACGACTTCCCGTCAACATTCCATGCGACTACCCTCGACCCGTGCCCAATCAGCCGAGATCAGCGCAGCCCGGACAGGAGCCGGATCACGCTCTGCCGCTTCAGCTCGGCGTGGACCGCACCAGCCCGGTCCCGCTCTACTTCCAGCTCTCCCAGCAGCTCGAAGCGGCGATCGAAAGGGGCCGGCTCGCACCGGGCAGCCTGCTCGGCAATGAGATCGAGCTGGCCGGCCGGCTCGGCCTCTCCCGGCCCACCGTCCGGCAGGCCATCCAGACCCTCGTCGACAAGGGTCTGCTGGTGCGCCGCCGGGGCGTCGGCACCCAGGTCGTGCACAGCCAGGTCAAGCGCCCGCTGGAGCTGAGCAGTCTCTACGACGATCTGGAGGCGGCCGGCCAGCGCCCGGCCACCCGTGTGCTGCGCAACACCGTCGAGCCGGCCACCGCGGTGGCCGCCGCCGCGCTCGGAGTGCCGGAGGGCACGGAGGTGCTGCTCGTCGAGCGGCTGCGGTACGCGCACGACGAGCCCATGGCGTATCTGCGCAACCATCTGCCCCTCGGGCTGTTCGACTGCGACACCGAACGCCTCGGGGCCACCGGCCTCTACCGGATGATGCGGTCCGCCGGAATCACCCTGCACAGCGCCCGCCAGACGGTGGGGGCGCGGGCGGCCACGGCCGAGGAGGCCGGGTGGCTGGCCGAGCAGCCCGGCGCCCCGCTGCTCACGATGGAGCGGACCACCTTCGACGACACCGGACGGGCCGTCGAGTTCGGTTCGCACGTCTACCGCGCGTCGCGGTACTCCTTCGAGTTCCAGCTTCTCGTCCGCCCGTAGCGCGCCCGTAGTTCGCCCCGTCATCCTCCGGTGGCCCGCCGTTCTCCCGCCCTTCCCCACGAGAAGGTAGCGAGAGAACACGTACCCGATGGGTACCCGTCGTGCCGGCATGACCGATACTTGGGCGGCCGGGCCCGGCTTCGAGGTGGCGCCGGCCGCACCGAGAAGCACTGCAGGAAGGGCACGGCGTCGTGGCAACGGTTCGGACAGGGGTACGCGCGATCGGCGCGGTGCTGGCGGTGGCGCTCGGGGCGTCGGCCCTCGCCGGGTGCAGCAGCACGGGCGGCAAACGCGCCGAGGAACGGGCCCAGCGGGCCGCCGCCCAGGGACGGGCCGCGGTGAACACACCCGAGTGGACCGTGGCCATGGTCACGCATTCCGGCGACGGTGACACCTTCTGGGACATCGTCCAGAAGGGCGCCAAGCAGGCGGCCGTCAAGGACAACATCAAATTCCTCTACGCGAACAGCGACGAGGGCCAGCAGCAGGCGCAGCTCGTCCAGTCCTACATCGACAAGAAGGTCGACGGGCTGATCGTCACGCTCGCCAAGCCCGACGCGATGAAGGACGTCGTCGCCAAGGCGGTCAGGGCCGGTATCCCGGTGATCACCGTGAACTCCGGCACCGAGCAGTCCAAGGCGTTCGGCGCGCTCAGCCATATCGGCCAGGACGAGTCCATAGCCGGCGAGGCCGTCGGCGAGGAACTGGACAAGCGCGGCAAGAAGAAGGCCCTCTGTGTCATCCACGAGCAGGGCAACGTCGGCCATGAACAGCGCTGCGCCGGAGCGAAGAAGACCTTCGGCGGCCGGCTCGAAAACCTCTATGTCGACGGTACGAACATGCCCGACGTGCAGGCGTCCATCGAGGCGAAGCTGCAGACCGACCGGAGCATCGACGCCGTCGTCACCCTGGGCGCGCCCTTCGCGGACGCCGCGGTCCAGGCGAAGCGGTCCGCCGACAGCAAGGCGGAGATCGACACCTTCGACCTGAACGCCAAGGTGGCCTCCCTGCTCAAGGGCGGCACACTCGGCTTCGCCGTCGACCAGCAGCCCTACCTCCAGGGCTATGAGGCCGTGGACCTGCTCTGGCTCTACCGGTACAACGCCGATGTGCTCGGCGGTGGACGCCCGGTGCTCACCGGCCCGCAGATCATCACGGCGAAGGACGCCGGGGCGCTGGAGGGCTACACGGAGCGGGGGACCCGATGACCGCCACCGCGCCACCGGTGAACGACCGGCCCGACCGGGCCCCGGCGGGCGACGAGCGCCTGCTCGGCAGCTCGCCGCTGCGCAAGCTGCTCGGCAGGCCCGAGCTGGGAGCGGTCGTCGGCGCCCTCGCCGTGTTCCTCTTCTTCGCCGTCGTGGCGGACTCCTTCCTGCGGGCGTCCAGCTTCGGCACCGTCCTGTACGCCGCCTCGACGATCGGGATCATGGCGGTCCCGGTGGCGCTGCTGATGATCGGCGGCGAGTTCGATCTCTCCGCCGGTGTGATGGTGACCAGCTCCGCGCTGATCTCCTCGATGTTCAGCTACCAGATGACGGCGAACGTCTGGGTCGGCGTCCTGGTGTCCCTGCTGGTCACACTCGCTCTCGGCGCCTTCAACGGCGTGATGCTGACCCGTACGAAACTGCCGAGCTTCATCATCACGCTGGGCACGTTCCTGATGCTCACCGGACTCAATCTCGGCCTGACCAAGCTGATCAGCGGCACGGTGTCGACCAAGACCATCGGTGACATGGAGGGCTTCTCCTCCGCCAGAAAGCTCTTCGCGTCGCAGCTCACCATCGGTGACGTCGATCTGAAGGTCACCATCCTGTGGTGGGCCGCGCTGGTCGCGCTGGCCACCTGGATCCTGCTGCGTACCCGCTTCGGCAACTGGATCTTCGCGGCAGGCGGCAACGCCGACGCCGCCCGCGCGGTCGGCGTCCCGGTGCGGAAGACCAAGATCGCGCTGTATATGGGGGTGGCCTTCTGCGCCTGGGTCTCGGGACAGCATCTGCTCTTCTCGTTCGATGTCGTCCAGTCCGGCGAGGGCGTGGGCAATGAGCTGATCTACATCATCGCGGCCGTCATCGGCGGCTGTCTGATCACCGGTGGCTACGGCTCCGCGATCGGCTCCGCCGTCGGCGCGTTCATCTTCGGCATGACCAGCAAGGGCATCGTCTACGCGGAGTGGAACCCGGACTGGTTCAAGTTCTTTCTCGGAGCGATGCTCCTTCTGGCCACCCTGCTCAACGCGTGGGTGCGCAAGCGCGCGGAGGCTTCCCGATGACGGCACTGGTCCAACTCGACAACGTCAGCAAGTACTACGGCAATGTCCGGGCGCTGGAAGGGGTCTCGCTGGAGGTCCATCCCGGCGAGATCAGCTGTGTGCTCGGCGACAACGGCGCCGGCAAGTCCACCTTGATCAAGATCATCGCGGGGCTGCACCGGCACGACGCGGGCGACTTCCTGATCGAGGGCGAGCAGACCAGCCTCGGCTCACCGCGCGAGGCCCTGGACCTGGGCATCGCCACGGTCTACCAGGACCTGGCCGTCGTACCGCTGATGCCGGTCTGGCGGAATTTCTTCCTCGGTTCGGAGCCGACGCGGGGCAGCGGCCCCTTCAAACGGCTCGACGTCGAGCTGATGCGCGAGACCACCCGCAGTGAACTGCTGCGGATGGGCATCGACCTGCGCGATGTCGACCAGCCCATCGGCACGCTCTCCGGCGGCGAACGCCAGTGTGTGGCCATCGCGCGCGCCGTCCACTTCGGCGCGAAGGTCCTCGTCCTCGACGAGCCGACGGCGGCGCTCGGCGTCAAGCAGTCCGGTGTGGTCCTCAAATACGTTGCCGCCGCACGTGACGCGGGGCTCGGCGTTGTGCTCATCACCCACAACCCGCACCACGCCTTCCTGGTCGGCGACCGGTTCGTGCTGCTGAAGCGTGGAGTCATGGCGGGCAGCCACACCAGGGACTCGATCACTCTGGACGAGCTGACCCGGCAGATGGCGGGCGGATCCGAACTGGACGAACTCAGCCACGAACTGGAGCGCGCCCCCGCTCCCGGCCGCCTCGGCGGCCCTCCGGCAGAAGCGATCTGATCCCGGCGGACGCCCGCCGGTCCCGGCGAAGCCGCGGCCCCGGGCGTCCCCCGCCGGGCCGCACGGCGAAGCGGTCCGTGCCGGATGGCAGAATCGGCCATGGCGGACGCCGTCCGCCGCCGCCGGCCCCCGGGCCGGCCGGCCCCCGACCCCGCAGGGACGACACGACTCGTGCGAGCACCCAGCCGCCGGCCCACCCGGCACGGCAAGCCTGAGCCGACGGACACCAGGGGGCCGGGCCGATGAGCACCTACCGCGACTTCGCGCACCGAGGCTCCGCCCGTGCCACCGTCCTGCGGACCGTCGGCACCCGTGAGCGCCGCTCCCTGCTCACCGCACCCCGGGTACCGACCGTCGGCATCGACATCGGCGGCACGAAGGTGATGGCCGGGGTCGTCGACCCGGACGGCAACATCCTGGAGAAGCTGCGCACCGAGACCCCCGACAAGTCCAAGAGCCCCCGGGTCGTCGAGGACACCATCGTCGAGCTGGTGCTCGACCTCTCCGACCGCCACGATGTGCACGCCGTCGGCATCGGCGCGGCCGGCTGGGTGGACGCCGACCGCTCCAAGGTGCTGTTCGCCCCGCATCTCGCCTGGCGTGACGAGCCCCTCAGGGACGCGATCTCCGCCCGGCTCGCGGTGCCGGTGATGGTCGACAACGACGCCAACACCGCCGCCTGGGCGGAGTGGCGCTTCGGGGCCGGCCGCGGCGAGGACCATCTGGTGATGATCACCCTCGGCACCGGCATCGGCGGCGCCATCCTGGAGGACGGCCTCGTCAAGCGCGGCAAGTTCGGGGTGGCGGGCGAATTCGGCCATATGCAGGTCGTGCCCGGCGGTCATCGCTGCCCGTGCGGCAACCGCGGCTGCTGGGAGCAGTACAGCTCCGGCAACGCGCTGGTCCGGGAGGCGCGTGAGCTGGCCGTGGCCGACTCCCCGGTCGCGTACAACATCATCGACCGCGTCAAGGGCAACGTCCACGAGATCACCGGACCGCTGATCACCGAGCTCGCCCGGGAGGGCGACGCCATGTGTGTCGAGCTGTTCCAGGACATCGGACAGTGGCTCGGCGTCGGCATCGCGAATCTGGCCGCGGCCCTCGACCCGTCCTGCTTTGTCATCGGCGGCGGAGTCAGCGCCGCCGACGATCTGCTGATCGGCCCGGCCAGGGACGCCTTCCGCCGCCATCTCACCGGCCGGGGCTACCGGCCCGAGGCCCGGATCGTCAAGGCGCAGCTCGGCCCCGAGGCGGGCATGGTCGGCGCGGCCGATCTCGCCAGACTGGTGGCCCGCCGCTTCCGCCGGGCCAACCGCCGCCGCGTCGAACGCCATGAGCGGTACGAACGCTACGCCCAGGCCATCCGTACCGCCCGGACGACCCAGGAACCGCCCTCATGAGCCTGCACCCCATGCCGCCGGCCACGGAAGAGGGCGTCAAGCCGCCCGAGGACCGCGGCCACCGCATCCGCCGCCGCTGGCTGACCGCCATTGTCATCGTGCTGCTCATCGGCATCCCGGCCGGCTATCTGGTGATCTCGGCCGAACAGAGCAGGGACAGCGGCCGGAACAAGGAGGCCGAGGCATCGGCCACCCATCTCCAGCGGCTGCGGCCCTCCAAGATGAAGCTCCGTATCTTCGAGGTGCCGGTCCCGGTCGGAGCCACCCGGGTGCGCTACTACGAGACGAGCAACTGGAAGTCCAGCCGGCTGTACGTCCAGTTCGACGTCACCTCGGGGCGGCTCGACACCTTCCTGACCGAGCTGGGGACCACCCGTTCCGCGCTCAAGGACGGTGCCATCACCATCACGCCCCGCGACCGGCGCACCGTCGGCTGGAACTTCGACATCCCGGGCCACGACTGGGTGGGCACCAGCCACCGGCAACAGGACCCGCGGCCCAGTCAGGACATCGTCGTGGACCTGACCGAGCCCGGTTTTCCACGGGTGTACGTCGTCTCCACCACGACGCCGTGACGGACGGTCCCACGAGAGTGGGCGCGGCGCTCAGAAGGTGAGGACGAGCCTGCCGCGCACACCGCCTGCCTCGAAACGGCGATGTGCCTCGGCTGCCCGGTCGGCGGGGAACTCGTCCGCGACCCGCAGCGAGATCCGGCCCTCCTCCGCGAGCACACGCAGCGCGTCCAGCTTGTCGTCGGCATAGCGGTACTCGGGCACGAACACGCTCCTGACCGTCACGTCCTGGTGCGCGCCCAGCGGAGAGGTGCCCGGTTCCCCTTCGCCGCGTACCAGGGCGATCTGACCGCCGGGCCGGACGGCGGGGAGCGCCTCGGGGCCCATGAGCGCGGCGTCCACGAGGGCCTTCACACCGCCGGGAACGACCTCGCGGACGCGGTCCCCGACGCCCGGACCCCGGCCGACGATCCGGTCGGCGCCCAGCGAGCGCACCAGTGCCTCGTCGGCCGGAACCGCGTCCGCCACGACGCGCAGCCCGTCCGCCTTGGCCAGTTGCACGGTGTATCCGCCCACGGCGCCGGCGGCGCCGGTCACGGCGATCCAGTCGCCGGGGGACAGGCCGAGCACGTCGAGGGCGCGGCGTGCGGTCAGCCCGTTCATCGGAAGAGTGGCCGCCTCGGCGTGTGTGGTCCCGGCCGGGGCCCTGACGACCTGCCGGGCGTCGAGCACGATGTACTCCGCGTAGGCGCCGCCGGAGTCATCGATGGGGATGACCATCGCCATCACACGGTCGCCGGCCCGCAGGCCGGTCACGGTGTCCGGCCCGATGTCGTCCACCACACCCGCCGCGTCCATGCCGGGCCGGTACGGCGGGGTCAGGCGGCCCGCGAGCTTCTGGTCGATGTGCCCCCTGCGCAGCAGGACGTCCGAGGGGTTCACCGCCGCCGCGTGCACCCGCACCCGGATCTGCCCGGGGCCGGCCACAGGGACGGGGATCTCGACGACCTCAAGTGCGTCGGGCTCGCCGTAGCGGAACACTTCTACAGCCTTCATCTCGCTTCTTCTCTCTTTCCGGGGGCCGTGCGTTCGGGGAGGCTCAGTAGCCGGCGGTCAGCGCGCCGTCGATCGCGAGGGCCGCGCCGGTGATGAACGGGCTCTCGTCGCTGAGCAGGAAGGTGGCGAACGCGGCGATCTCCGCCTCGTCGGCGGCCCGGCCGGTCGGCTGCTTGCCGAGGTGGCCGTTCGCGACCTCCGGGTGGTTCTCGACGACGCCGCGCCACAGCGGGGTGTCGACCAGGCCCGTCACCAGGGCGTTGACCCGTACGCCCTCCTTGGCCGTGTCCAGCGCCGTGGAGCGGGTGAGGCCCAGGACACCGTGCTTGGCGGCCGAGTAGGCGACGGCCGCCGGGTCGCCCACCACCCCGACCACGGAGGCGTTGTTGACGACGGAGCCGCCGCCACTGGCCGCGATCGCCGGAATCTCGTACTTGAGGCTGTAGAAGACACTGGTCAGGTTGAGGGCGATGACGCTGTCCCAGAAGGACGCTTCCATGTTCCGGAGCGCTCCCTGGCTGTTTCCGCCGCCCGCGTTGTTGAAGGCGCCGTGCAGACCGCCGAACTCGCTGACCGCGACCTCGACCAGGCGGGCGATGTCCTCCTCGGCGGTGACATCCGTCGGGACGAAGAGTGCCGTCCCGCCGTCCCGGGCGATCTCCGCCGCGGTCGCCTCGCCGCGCTCCTTGTCCCGTGCCCCGATGAGCACGGTCGCGCCCTCGGAGGCGGCACGCTTCGCGAGGGCCGAGCCCATGCCGGAGGTGCCTCCGGTGACGATGATGACCTTGGAATCCAGACGGTTGGACATGACTGCTCCGTTCATTGCCCGGCACGGTCAGCGCCACGACATGCCGGGGGTGTGTGATCGCGGTCGGGCGGATCGGAGCGCGGGGCGCCGATCCGCCGGGCGCCGTCTGTCCGGCGCCCCGCTCTCCGGGACGCTAACACAATCAGGAACGATCGGTCAGTAAAGTTATGGTGTCGCGGTGACCACACGTGCGGGCCCGTGTGAGAACCCCGGAGCGGTCGGCGGCGGGTGTCTTCTGCCGGGCTGGGGGAATCTGTACCGTTCGTTCTGACGTGCGTATACTCGCGGGCTATGGCACGTGCCCGGGAGTTCGACACGGAAAAAGCCGTGGAGGCGGCGATGAACGCCTTCCGCCTCAACGGCTATGACGGCACATCGATCCAGGATCTGGTCGACGTCACTGGCGTGGGCCGTGGCTCGCTGTACGCGGCCTTCGGCAACAAGGAAGGTCTCTACCTGGCGGCCATGGACCGCTATCGGGAGTACTACGCCCTGCCGCTGGTCGACATGCTTCGCCAGGGGGCCCCGGGCCAGGAACTGCTGCGTTACGTCCTGGTCGCGGTGGTGGACGAGGTCGTGCGCGACGGCAGCCGCCGGGCATGCCTGATAGTCGGCGCCGCCGTGGGCCGGATCGCGCACGACCCGCAGGTCGCCGCCCATGTGCAGTCCACGACGGACCTGCTGGAGGACGCGCTGCACCAGGTCATCGCGGAGGCGCAGGCGGACGGCCAACTGTCCGGCAAGCGAGACGCGCGGGACCTGGCCCGGTATCTCGTGGTGACGATGCACGGCCTGCGGGTCATGGGCGCCATCAGCCCCGATCGCGCATCACTCATGGCGGTCGCCGAGACCGCTCTCGACGCCCTCGGCTGGCCCTCCTCCTGACGGCGGCCGTTCGAAGGGGCCCGCTCCCGAGCGCCCACGGGCCGTTGCCGCCGCCACGGCGAACGCGTCCATGTCGTCCGGGGCGCCGTCGGCGGGGCGATCAGGCGACGGGCGGGGCCGGAGTGTGGAAGCGCGCGGCGTCGCCGCCCAGAAGCCCGGAGCGCTCGGAGGCGATCACCTCGTGGGGCCGGCCCAGGGGAACGCGGCTGACCTCGTCGAGGCGCCGGTACTGTCCGGCGTCCAAGGTACCGGCGGCGGCGCGGGTACCGAAGGTGCCCGTACCGAGTGCCACCTCGGACACGCGGAGTCCGGTGGTGCGGCCGAAGGTCGTGTACTGCATGAAGTGCTTCCTCTGGGAACGCGAAAGTAAAACGGTCGGTGTACCGGGCCATGGCGACGGAAGTCCGCAGCGCCCGCGCCCCTGGCTAGTCCGGTCCTGCCACCGCGTTGTCCGTCAGGGCCTCCGGGGCGGGGTTTCGCCCGCGGATTCCGCGTCCTGCTCCCGCGCGGGTGTGGCGGACCAGCTCGCCAGCAGCGTCAGGCCGTCCTCGGCGGCGGTTCCAGGAGGCGCGCTGTAGACGACCACGCTCAGGCCGCTCTCGTCCGGCAGACTCATGGTCTCCTGATCGAGTACCAAGTCGCCGACCAGCGGATGATTGAGGCGCTTCGTGGTGTCGCGGAAGGCATACACGTCGTGGGATCCCCACATCACGCGGAAGGCATCGCTGCGGGTGGACAGTTCACCTATCAGGTTCGACAGTTCGCGGTCGTACGGGCTCTTCCCCGCCTCGCCGCGCAGCGCGCCCACGGCGAAGCGGGCCATCCGTTCCCAGTCGGCGTAGAACCGCCTGGCCGCCGGGTTGAAGAACGCGAACCTGGCGACGTTCCCACCGCAGGTCGGGTCGGCATACATCTCCGAGTACAGGGCCCGGCCCAGCGGGTTGGCGGCCAGTGTGTCGAGGCGGTTGTTCATCACATACGCCGGAAGCCCCGGCATCCCCTCGACGATCCGCGTCACACTCGGCCGCACCGTCGGACGAACCGTCCGCCGGGTCCGCGCCGCAGGCGTCTGCCCCGCCGCGCGGGCCAGGTCGTACAGGTACACGCGCTCGGTGTCGTCGAGCCGCAGGGCGTGGGCGAGGGCGTCCAGCACGCTGTCGGAGACACCTCTGAGATTGCCGCGCTCCAGGCGCGTGTAGTACTCGACGCTCACCCCGGCGAGCGACGCGACCTCACCCCGGCGCAGCCCGGATACCCGCCGCTGGCCGTACACCGGCAGACCCGCCTGCTCGGGTGTGATCTTGTCGCGGCGGGAGCGGAGGAATGCGCTGACTGCGTCCCGGTTGTCCATGGGGAAAGAGTAGGCGGGCCGCGCGCGAGGAGGGGGTCCCTGCCAGTACCCCGCACAGCAGAGGCTCCCCCGTCACGGCCGTCTCCCCTTGCATGGTGCCTGTCCCGAAACACCGGGGCACGACCGGTGCGGAGACGTACGCGCCCCGGTCGGCCGACTCTCACCCGAGCGAGGACCACCATGACCGGCAAGAGCCCGACGATCACGCTGAACAACGGCGTCCAGATGCCCGCCCTGGGCCTCGGCGTCTACCAGAGCACCCCTCAGGAAACCGCCGAGGCGGTCGCGACCGCGTTGCGGGAGGGCTACCGCCTGATCGACACCGCCGCCGCGTACTTCAACGAGAAGGAGGTCGGCGAGGGCATCATCCGCTCGGGCATCGACCGCGAGGACGTCTTCGTCACCACCAAGCTGTGGCTGACCGACTACGGCTACGACACCACCCTGCGCGCCTTCGACACCAGCCTGGCCAACCTCGGTGTGGAATACCTGGACCTCTACCTGCTTCACTGGCCGGTTCCCGCCTCGTTCGACAAGACGGTGGCCTCCTATCGGGCGGCGGAGAAGCTGCTCGCCGACGGCCGGGTGCGCGCCATCGGCGTCAGTAACCACAACGCCGACCATCTGCACCGCCTCATCGACCGCACCGGTGTGGTGCCCGCGGTCAACCAGGTCGAACTCCACCCGTACTTCGCGCAGCGCGCGCTGCGCGGGGCCGCCGCCGGACTGGGCGTCGTCACCCAGGCGTGGTCCCCGCTGGGCGGGGTGAACCAGTACTGGGAGGACGGGCGCAACGCGGCCAAGAACCCGCTCGCTCACCCCACCGTCACCGGGATCGCCGCCCGGTACGGCAAGACGCCGGCTCAGGTCGTCCTGCGCTGGCACCTGGAGAACGGTCTGTCCGCGATCCCGAAGTCCGTGCGCCCGCACCGCATCGCGGAGAACTTCGATGTCTTCGACTTCGCCCTCACGGCCGACGAGGTCGCGGCGATCGACGCGATCGACACCGGTGTGCGCGGCGGTCCCGACCCCGACACTGTGGGGGCCGGCGACTTCAGCTGAGCCGCCTCCGGGCACCTCGTCCCGTGCGGTCCGCCGAGGCGGGCACGCCAGCTTTTCCGGGCCGTATCGAATGTGATGCGACGCGGATCAAAGCTTGCGATATGACAAAGTCGATGGGTCGTTGAATGTGGCGCGAGGGAAGGCGTCAAGCGTGCTGCGGCGGAAAGCGAGAATGCGTCGTACAATTAATCCAATTTCACAGCACGGCCCGCATCACACATGTTGCCCGCATTTGCCGCCAGGATTACATTTCTGGTTGAGAGCGAATGACGTGCGTCGTCCGTGATGCCCTGGGAGGCGCCCGACCATGTCTCCTGGGGCGGGTCCGAGCAGACCCGCCCCAGGGCGTAGCCCGTGGAGGTTGATGTGCTCCCCACCCATCACAAGACGGCGACGATCCATGGCCAGAAGGTCTTCTACCGCGAGGCGGGCCCCAGCGACGCTCCGGTCGTGCTGCTGCTGCACGGGTTTCCCAGCAGCTCGCGCATGTTCCGCACCCTGATTCCCGCACTGGCGGACCGGTACCGCGTCATAGCCCCGGACCACATCGGTTACGGAAAGTCCGCGATGCCCTCGGTGGACGAGTTCGACTACACCTTCGACAATCTCGCCGCGGTAACCGCGGGGCTGTTGGACCACCTCGACATCAGTCGTTTCTCCCTTTACGTGCACGACTACGGCGCGCCCATCGGCTGGCGGCTGGCTCTCAACCCGTCCTATGACGTCACCACGATCACGTCACAGAGCGGCAACGCGTATATGGAGGGCTTCGCCCAGCCGTTCTGGGACTCGCTGTTCGCCTACGCGTCGGCACCCGGGCCCGATACGGAGCCGGGCGCGCGGGAGAAATTCAAACCGGAGACCACGCGCTGGCAGTACGAGAACGGCGTCCCGGACCGCACTCTCGTTGACCCGGAAGCCTGGGAGCACGACCAGGTCCTGCTTGAGCGGCCCGGCAACGACCAGGTTCAACTCGCGCTGTTCCGCGACTATCCGACCAATGTCGAGGGCTACCCGGAGCTTCAGGAGTACTTCCGCACCAGCCAGGTGCCACTGCTGGCAGTGTGGGGCGAGGGAGACGAGATCTTCGGTCCCGACGGCGCGCGGTCTTTCGCCCGCGACCTTCCCGAGGCGGAGATTCACCTCCTGCCGGCCGGACACTTCGCCCTGGAGAGCCAACTGGACACCATCAGCGGCTATATGCATGGGTTTCTCGGCCGGACACTGGTGTGATCCGAGAACGGAGCCGCGGGGTCTACGTTCTGTACCGACACCGTTGGGGGCCGTTCAGATCAATCCGTGCCGGGTGGCGAAGGCGACCGCCTGTGTCCGATTACGCACGTCGAGCCGGGTGATGAGCCCGTGCAGCACGTTTTTGACGGTGCGTTCCGAATAGGAGGTCTTCTCTGCGATCTCGGCTGTTTTGAAACCCTCCGCCACCAGGCTGAGCATGTCGGCTTCGCGTACGGACAGTGTCAGGCTCCTGGGATCGGGGGAGGCGCGGTGGGAGCGGCCGACGTGGTAAATGAGTTTGCCGAGCAGTTCGCCCGACAGGGCGCCTTCTCCCCGGGCCAGCTCGGTTATCAGATGCATCAGCTCGTCCTGGTCGGCGTCGGCCCGGCGCAGCACGGCGGCCACGCCGCACTCAAGCATCGTCCGTATGGCGCCGACCTCGAAGAACCCCACCACCAGGCCAGTGCGGGTGGCGGGGTTGCGCTGGAGCCGCTGCAGCCGCCGCATGGTGGACTCGTTCACACAGTCCGTCACGACGAGCGAAATCCGGGCGTTGGCCGCCTCCTCGTCAGGCACCAGCTTCACCTCCGGTCGCTGCCGCAGCAGGTGAACCGTCCCGGCGCGCAGGATCACATCCTCCGCGTACACGGCGACGCTGATCGGTACGGCCGTGTGTCTCGCGGACGGGGTGGGTGTTCCGGGACCGGCCGCCCTCGGCCCCCGGCAGGGTATTCCGCTTTCATAGGCGTCCTGAATTGACATCAGTACCTTGCTCTGTCGTCTTCGGGCACATGGTGAAGAAGGGTGAGGGCCTCGGCCGTTCCCATGTGATGCCACAACGTCCTCTCCCTCCGGTCGGCTCGACAACGTAGACCGGGAGGCCATCGTTCTTGTGACACCACCCGTCGTGCGCGGCGGCCCAAAGGCTGTCCCGTCATCCGTGGTGGATCGGCGAGCGGCGCCGGTTGCGGTGCGCCGCAAGGCGGAGGGGCGTCCTCATGCCGGGCGTATGGGGGTGTTCCGGCAACGCGGGCCGACGCCTACCCGTTCTGTCGGTTCGCGGGGGGCCTCGCTGACCGTCACTGACGGGGGAGAGGAGGAGCGAATGGTGAATAGTGAAATCGCGGGCAAAGTGGTTCTGGTCCTGGGCGGCGCGGGCGGTATCGTCTTTGCGGTGGAACAGCCCGCTGACGTCGCGGTAAACGAGATCGTCGTGCGCCCGACCGTGCAGGACATGTGACGGAAGCGTCCCGGGGACACCGGTCGCGGACAAGGAAAAGAAATCGCCTCCCTCAGGGAGGTATTTTTGTCCCGGCCATCGCGAACAGCGGCCAGGGCTGAATGTGATGGCGCATGAGGTTGGTTCCCCGAGCTTTTCGATTGCCTGGGAGCCCTTGCGATTCCGGGCTCCCGCGTGAGCGACGGTGTCTGGCGTCAACGTGCGAATTTCTCGATGGCCGCCGGGGTGACGGGGGTGAAGAAGTTGACGAGGTTGCCGTCAGGGTCGCGGAACAGCAGCGACCGGTTGCCCCAGGGCATCGTGGTGGGCTCGTTGACAAAGTCGGTGACGAAACCGGTCAGGCTCTGGTGAACGCGGTCCACGTCGTCGACGCGGAACTCGGTGATCACACTGTGGTTGTCCGCCGGGCGGGCAGAGCCCGGGGCGAACAGCGCGACGGTGCGGGTACCGGCGATCGCGAGGGTGGCGTGGGGGGTCTTGAGCTCGGCGAAGTCCTCAGTGGCCCACGTCGCTCGCACCCCCGTGGCCCGCTCGTAGAACTCGACGAGGCGCGCGACGTCACCGGTGATGATGCGGATCGAGACAAAGTCCATGGTGATCTCCTTGGCTGGTGAGGTGCGGCTGATGGGGTCGCCGCACCTCGCAGGCTAGGAGAAATAGCGGACAGAATCGGCCCTGTATTTGCATTAGGCTGTACACATGCCTCGCCCCACTGGCCGCGTGCTGACACTCCTGGAACTGCTGCAGTCGGGCGGCACCCGGACGGTGGCCGAACTCGCCGACCGGCTCGGCGTCGACGGGCGCACCGTGCGGCGGTATGTGGGTCATCTGATCGACCTCGACGTGCCCGTGGAGTCGGTGCGCGGCCGTTACGGCGGCTACCGGCTCGCCCCCGGGTACCGTTTGCCCCCGCTCATGCTCAGCGACGACGAGGCGCTGGCCGTGCTGCTCGGCTTGATCGCCGGCCGCCGGACAGGGTTGATGACGGCGGAGCGCACGGCGAGCGAGACGGTGTCGGCCAAGATCCGGCGGGTGCTGCCCAAGCACGTCGCCCGCCGGCTCGACACGCTCCTGGAATCTCTCGCCTTCACGGATCAGCCCGGTGAGTTCGCCACCCCGGACGCCGGGGTCCTGCTCACCGTCGCCGATGCGGTACGCCACCGCCGGCCGGTCTCGATCAGATACACCGACCGCGACGGCCGGCGCAGCGAACGCACACTGCACGCGTACGGGATCGTCGCCCATTCGGGCCGGTGGTACGTCACGGGCACGGACCCCGGGGTCGGCGAGGCCCGAACCTTCCGGCTCGATCGCATCGCAGACGCGAGGACCCTGCCCGGCTCATTCGAGGCGCCCGTGAGTCCCGATCCGGCGCAGCGCGTGCTGTCAGGGTTCGCCACGGCTGCGTACCGGCATGAGGTGACCTTGCGGATCCACGGGACCGTTGAGCAGATCCGCGCCCACCTTCCCGCCGGCGTCGCGAGCCTGGAGGAGCCGGCGCCCACGGCGGGCGAGGACCCGGCGACCGAGCGCTGGCGGCGCGTCGAACTACGGGCGGAGCGGCTCGACTGGCTGCCTCCGGTACTCGCCTCACTCGACCGGCCGTTTGTCATCGAGCGCCCCGATGAACTGCGCGACCTCGTCGTCGCGCTCGCCGATCGCCTCGCGTCCTACGCCCGCCAGGCTGACGACCCTGGGGCACCACTGTTATGACATGGGGCACCCCGAGGATCGCGCGATCTCTGCGGGTCGGAGCTTTGCTGACGCGGCGACCGGCTCGTTGGTTACTCGTTTTACTCGTTTTTACTCGTTCCGTCACAGCAGTGAGACGCCGCGCGTCATCGTTCGGACCCGGGAGAAAGCCATGGATGTCGACCCGTCGTGCCCAGGGGACACGGGGGCCCCGGAGGCCGCGGTGCCGGGGAACGCCGGGGCAGTGGGCGCCGCGGATGCCGTACGGCAGGCCCCGGCGCTGTCACGTGTCGCGCTCCTCGGCGCCGGACGCATGGGGACTCCGGTGTGCGGGCGCCTCGTCCGGGCCGGCCACCGCGTGGCCGCTTTCGACCCGCGGCCCGAGCGTGAACACGCCGTGCGCTCGGTGGGTGCGGAGTGGGGACGCTCCGCCGTCGCGGTCGCCACGACGGCGGACGTTCTGATCACGGTGCTCCCCGGCCCCGCCGAGGCCGAAGCGGCCCTGGGTGACGCCGTGTTCGCCGCCCTGGCCCCCGGTGCGGTGTGGATCGACATGACGAGCAATGCCCCCGCGGCCGCCGCGCCACTGCGGGAGCGGGCCCGGGCGCACGGCGTCGCTGTTCTCGAAGCACCTATCGGAGGCAGCCCCGGCGACGCCGCACAGGGGCGGCTCCGTCTTTTCGTGGGCGGCGTCGCCGACACCCTTGACCGGTGCAGGCCGCTGCTGGAGTCCGTGGCGGCCCCCGACCGGATCGCCCACATGGGCGGCCCCGGCACCGGCTACACGGCCAAACTGCTGGTCAATCTGCTCTGGTTCGGCCAGGCGGCGGCGACCGCCGAGGCCCTGCTGCTCGGATCCCGAGCGGGCATTGACCTCCGTGTTCTGTGCGACGCCCTGGCGGACAGCGCGATCGGCAGCGACCTCATACGGCGGGACCTGCCGTCGGTGTTCACCGGCGACTACCTCGCCTCCTACGGCCTCGACCGCATCCACGAACAGTTGACGGCGATCACCGCCGCCGCTCGCCACCTTGGCACGCCCCACGAGATGGCGGACACCGTCGAGCGCCTCCACCGGCGGGCCCTGGACCGCTTCGGCGCCGTGGACGGCGAACTCCTGGTCGTCGCGCTGCTGGAGGAGGCGGCCGGGACCAGGCTGCGTTCCGGACCGCCGCCGCACGAATGATCCCGGCCCGGCCGGGCCTCGCACATACCGCTTCCCACCACACCGGGCCTCCGCGCGTCGACTACGTGCTCACCCCGCGCGGACTCAGCCTGCTGGACATCGTCAGGGGCTGCCAGTGGTCCGCCTGCGCGGGGTGGAGCATGCTGCCCCACACCAGCGTCCCGCCGATCAGACCGGGCCTGTCCCGCGTGGCCAGGGCCGGGGCTTCGAGCATGTCGGCGGCCTCTTCCAGGTAGGTGACCAGGGTGTCGAGTTCTTCGCCGGGCTCTTCGTTGTAGCGGGACCATCGGCCCAGGTATCCGGTCGCGGCGTCCAGGTACAGCCCCGAGGTGCGATCGGCCACGCCGAAGGATGCAACCGGAATCCAGGCTTCCTTCCACACCGTGAATCGGTCGCGCTCGGGGTGGCGGGCGTGGACAGTGTCCTCATAAGCCTGGGCGGCCATCCGCTCCCGGTAGAAGTCGGCTACGGCGTCGAGGGGCATCAGGGCCTCATTGCCGGGCAGCCATCCCTGGCCATGGACCCCGTCGTCGCCTGCGGTCAGTAACCACAGGGCGCGCAGGGCGACGGGTATCCGGGTGCCGAGGCCGTGTTCCAGGGCGGTGATGGCGTCGGAACTCACGCCGACGCGGACCGCGGCGTGGGACTCGGGGGCGTGCTGTTCAAGCCAACGGATGATGCGTTGCCAGGCGTCGGCGATCTCTCGTTCGGTGACCGCGTCGGCAGCAGAGTCGGGGGACTGGTCCTGGTCTTCCTGGTCCTGGGCGTTCGCGGCGGGCTTGTCGGAGGGTGTTGGGTTCACATACCGGACCTCGATCCGGTTCGGCTCGCGAATGTAACCGATGGTCAGCGTGGGGCAGTCCTCGAAGAGGTCACCGTCGACCGTCACGGTGAGGATGCCGGACAGACCTGAGGGCCGGCCCATGTCCGGGCTGTCGGCCAGCCGGCCGACCAAGACCTTCAGGGCGTAGGGGACACCGGTCCCGAGCCGGCTGGCGGTGTCGCGTATGCGTGGGGGGATTTCGACGTTCACGGCGCGGTGCTCCTTGCTGGTCGGACGGAGGGCGGTGCCCTCACGCGCAGTGTTCACCGACCCCGGCTCCGAAGCCACTTCCAACGGCTCCGGAGCCGGGGGCACACCGACAACCGGAGAGTGCGGCTCAGTTCACCGCGCCGAGTCCCGGCATAAACGCCGACCGGTGCCGGTCGCCGCGCCCGGCGGCACCGCCTTCTCGATGCGGCGAGGTCCTCCGGGGAGAGGTTCAGCCCCATCGCGGGCAGCGCCTCGGCCAGCCGCTCGCGAGTGCGGGCACCGCTGGTTCACCGGCCCGGCTGCCCGTGCCGTCGCCGGACTCGTCGACCGGCTGCTGGCCGCGAGCGCGACGTCCGCCGACTCTGGTCGCACATGAGGTGGCGGTCCGGCGCGCCGACCGCAAGACCCTGCTGCCCCCACGTGTGGGCCGCCTGCTGTTGGACTGCGAGTCCACCCTGTCTGTCTCCGGCTGTATCCCGCTGTCACTGCCGGGCGTTGTCCGGGGTGGTCAGGCGGCTTGGGTGAGTTCGGCGCGGCCGAAGAGGAGGGCGTAGCCGGTGGGGAGGTGGGTGAGGATGCGGTCGAGGAGGTCGGGGCCGGCGAGGTGGGCGATGGTGGTGAGGACGGCTCCGGTGTCCCAGCGGGTGGTGGCGGGGGTCCCGCCGGTGCGGGCGGCGAGGTCTTTGACGAAGGCCCAGCCGGTGAGGGGGTGTTGGTCGGGGGTCTGGTGGGTGAGGAGGAGGGCGGCTTGTGCGGGGAGGCGGGTGGCGAGGGCGGTGCGGTCCTCGGGGGTGAGTTGTCGGCCGAGGGCTCCGAGGACGGCTTGGGTGACTTCCTCGGCGCGTTCCCGGGTGGGGTAGGCGCCTTCGTACCGGATCTTTTCCAGCATGTGGTGGTACGTCATGCCCGGTCGGGTGGAGGCCGGTTCACGCCGTGGAAGCATGGGAGTGTCGTTGCCTTTCTCGTCGGGGTGGCGCCGGGGGTGGTTCGGGCCGGGCGGGTGTGGTCCGCCGTGCTGGCGGTTTCGCTCGGTGCGGTGCTGAGGTCCCGGGGCACGGTGTGTGGTCGGTGGCTGATCAGCCTCTGCCCGCGTTCGCCGGGGGGAAACGTTCCGACGGTGCCCCCCCAGGCGGTCGGTGGGTGTTCGGTGTGTCGGGGGGTGGTGCGGAGGACGGGGTGTGAGGGGGTGTCCCGTCCTCCGCGGTGGGTGTGGTGCGGGGTGCGGGTGTGTCAGCGGTTGAGCTGCTTGTGTTCGGTCTGTCCGCCGATGGTGATCTTGCGGGGCTTGGCGCGTTCGGCGATGGGGATGCGCAGGGTGAGTACTCCCGCGTCGTAGTCGGCGGTGATGCGTTCGGTGTCGAGGGTGTCGGCCAGGACGAGCTGGCGGGAGAAGACGCCCAGGGGTCGTTCGGTGAGTTCGATCTGTACGTCGTCGGCCTTGGCGGTGGGGCGGCGTTCGGCCTTGACGGTGAGCATGTTCCGCTCGACGTCGATGTCGATCGCGTCCTTGGTGACGCCGGGCAGGTCGAGGGCGATGACGTAGTGCTCGCCTTCGCGGTAGGCGTCCATCGGCATGGCCGAGGGCCTGGACCAGGTGCCGCTGACTCCTGTGAGCTGCTGGGCGAGCCGGTCGAGTTCACGGAACGGGTCAGTGCGCATCAACATCGCGATACACCTCCACAGGTCTGGCAGGAACTGCCAATGCGTTCGGTCTGACACCGTTGTAACATGTCATCCGAACGATGACAAGTGAAGTGTCGTCCACAGGGCGACAACCGTGGAGGGTGCTCCTACCGGGCATCGGCCGCCGGCCGCCGACCGGACTCACCGCGGTCGGCATCCGCTGTCCGCGCATCGGTGGTTGCGCTGTGCGGCGCAGCCGGTGTGCGCATGGCGAAGGCGAGGAGTGCCAGCTTGTCGGCGCTGTCAGTGCCGGGGTCCGGGTGGTAGACGACGAGCATCTGGCCTGCCGTGCCACCGATGCCCAGCCTCTCCCGGTTCAGCTGCAGGCCGCCGACCTGAGGGTGCTCGATGCGCTTGGCCGCGCCTTCGCACGCGTCTACGTCGTGGCGGGCCCAGAGCTGTCTGAAGCGAGGGCTGGCCAGGGACAGCTCACCAACGAGTTCGATGACCCGGGGATCGTCGGTGTCGGTGCCGACCGACTCGCGGAAGCCGGCGACCAGACCCGCCCCGGCGTTCTCCCAGTCCGGGTAGAGGGCCTGCTCGGCGGGGTCGAGGAACAGGTCGCGCAGGCGGTTGGCTCCCGCCGCCAGGCGCGGTGACAGAGTCGTTGCCAAGGCGTTGGCGGCGAGGACGTCGAAGTAGCGGCCCTCGACGTAGGCGGGTAGCGGGAGCGTGGCGACGAGCTTCGCGATGCCCGGAGGGATGGTCTCTTCGCGGGACCGCCGCCGGCGCCGCCGGGGTTTGTCGGCGCCCAGGCGCAGCAGGTGCGCCGTTGCGTCGTCGTCGAGTCGCAGCGCGCGGGCGAGGGACTCAAGGACTTGCACGGAGGGGTTGCGGTCGCGGCCTTGTTCCAGGCGCAAGTAGTAATCGGCGCTGATGCCGGCGAGCATCGCGATTTCTTCCCGGCGCAGGCCCGGCACGCGCCGTATCCCCACAACCGGGATACCGACCTGCTCAGGGGTGACGAGATTACGCCGGGCGCGCACGTAATCGCCCAGCAGATTGGGTTCGTCGGTCATTTTTCTACTCTAATTTTCCGAAGGCGCACGTGCCTGTCCCTGTCACCCCCAGGATCGCGGGGGCCCTGGCTGCGCCGGAGCCCGCGGCGGCAGCGTGGTCGGTGGCCCGCCGAGCGGGCATGTCCGCGAAGGGAACGCGCATGGCCGGCACATCCGTCACCGAGACGAAGAGTGGCTTCGGCCGCGCAGGTCCGGAGAGCTGTGCGGTGGTCACGGCTCGTTCTCCGGGCCCTCCCGTAATCCCCGGCCGCGCACAGGTCGTCGTCCCCACGGCCGTCATCGGCACGGACGGCCCCGCCGGCACCGGCCGGCCGGAGACCGGCGAACCCGGCCGGTGGCTCGTCCTTCGCGTCCCCACCCGCCCAAGCACATCAAGGAGCGAACGCATGACGACCTATCTGCTGGTGCACGGTGCCTGGCACAACGGACAGTGCTGGGAACGGGTGGCGCCGTTGCTGGCGTCAGCCGGACATCGAGTGGTCGCGCCGTCGCTGACGGGCCACGGCGACAAGGCGCATCTGCTCACCCGAGAGGTGGGACTTGACACACACGTCGACGACATCGTCGGGCTGATCATCGAGGAAGACCTCACGGAGGTGGTACTCGTGGGACACAGCTACGCCGGGCTGGTCATCTCCGCCGCGGCCAACCAAGTCCCGGACCGGATCGCGGATTTGGTCTACCTCGACGCGATGGTCCCGGAGGACGGCGAGAGCGCGGCCGATGTCATGCCCGTAACGCAGGCCCTGATCGACCTCGCCGCGAAGTCCGACCCTGGCTGGCGGGTTCCGCCGCCGCCCGAGATGCCGCCGCCGTCAGGTCTGTTCGGCGTCACCGACCCGGCGGACACCGCTTGGCTGCGCACGTTGCTGTCGGACCAGTCGGTGCGGTGCCTCCAGCAACCCGTACGGCTGGACAACCCCGCCGTGAACACGATCCCGCGAACCCATATCCACTGCGTTGTCGGCGTGCCGGAAGGCTTTGCCCGGCGCCCCGTCCCCGCGGTACAGCCCAACGGTGCCCCGGCGCGCGTGTGGGAATTGGCGACCGGCCACGACTGCATGATCACCATGCCGGTCGAGCTCGCCGACCTCCTGCTCAAGCTCGGCTGACCCGCTGCCCGGCGCCCACCGCACCGGCGCTCACCCACACGCATCGCCCTCGGGGGAGGCGCCGGGCCGGTCCGGCACGGGCGCCCGCCGCGACACTCACTCGCCCGCTGACGCCTTGGCCGCCTTGATGTCGGCGGGCATGTTCGCGTTTCCGGTGTGGTGCAGGACGATGAGTCGCACGGAGACGATCTTCCAGCCTCCGTCGACGCGGCGCAGGCCGTGCGACCCTCGCCCGTAGTGCGTCCAGGTGTTCACATCCTGGCTCTCGCCGAGAGCCGAGTGGTGATGCAGCGCCTCAAGGTGGTATTCCACCGTGGCCTCGTCGCCGTCGACGGTGACCACCTGGGTGGTGAGCATGTGCTGCACGAACTCCATCGGGCCGAGCAGACCCTCCAGCGAGCGCAGTACTGTCTCGGCGCTGGTCACTCCTTCGGCGTCCGGATTCACACCGCCGAAGTCGATCGTCACTTCGTCGGCCCACAGCGACCGGGCTCCGGCGAAGTCCTTGTCGTCACAGCGCCGGAAGTGCTGGTGGACCACGTTCACCACGTCGATGTGATCCCGAGTCTCGGTTGTCACGATAACCTCCGTTTCGGTGTGTGTGTACGCAATGGCTCCTGGAAGAGCACACGAGCACCAGGCGGGCGTGGTTCACCCTCGCCGCCCCGTTCGCTGCCGCGTTGAACGGGTTCTGAGGCGGTCGGCGGCGTGGTGATCAGGGCTGCACGACGGTCTCCACGAGCCCGGTCGTCACGTCGTAGACAAGACCCGAGACGCGGATGCCGGGGAGGCGGGTCTCGGAGCGAAGGGCGCCGACGTCGTGGGCGACTGCGGCCCACGGGTCGCCCACGGACAGGCCGGGGAGGTCCTTCCCGTCGAGCTGGAAGTACGGGCCCAGCAGGTCCGGCCGGTCCTTGATCAGTGTGATGCCGCACTGCGTGTGATGCAGCACGATGACCTCCCACCCGGCTCCGATGTCGGAAGTGGCGGCCCGGGCCACCTCGCGGAGCGTGACGAGCTCCTCCAGGATGTGCGGGGTGACCCGGCCGCCGACGTTGCGGATCACTTGGATCTCGCCGTGCTCCGCGCCGAGGACGACGGCCGGGTCGACTCGTGAGTCCAGGCAGCCGATGACGATGGTCGCGAGGTCCGGCCTCATGCGCAGCCGGTCGTTGAACCGCGTCGCGGCGAACGTCCTGTTGCGGTCGACGAGTTTCTCAACGGTTCCCATGATGTGGTGCCAATCCTTCGCTGGGGGTCCGGCCTGACGCCGGAGACACGGGTGGGTGCCGTGTGTGCGCAGACCATCGGTTCAGGACACGGACACGGAGTGGATGTCGAGCGAGACGATGACCGGGGCCGCGAGCGTTGTGCCGTCGGGCTTGCGCCGCACGACCCACCGCCGGGTGGGGAAGCCGAACCCGTCGAACGTCTTGTAGCCCGCGGTGTAGTGAGCTGTCAGCGGGGTGCCGGCGACGACGTCGGCGCTGTAGTCGTGCCGACGCAGCAGGTGGTCGTCGGCGCCGAAGTAAAGGGTCTGCACGGAGTTGTGCGTGGCGATGTGGTCGGGGAACTCGACCTGAAGCCGGAGCCAGGTCTCGCCGTTCTCCTGCCATGGTTCGAGCTCGGTGGCCCGGACACCGTCCCAGGAGAGAAGGAACGGGACGGTCAGATAGGTCCAGAAGGCGTAGCCGGCGAAATACGCCGTCTGGAGCCCGTCCCAGAGCCGGTCCTGCGGATGACCCTCGAACGCGCGCCTGGGCTCGTCCCGTTCGGCGAGCACGGTGCCGTCGGCGTCGAGGATCTCGACGCGCTCCGGCGTGAACACACCGCGGTGTCCCGGCGCGCCGAAGGGCTCGATGACAGTGTGCTGGGACCGCGTGAGGAGCGTGGCGGTCGTGTTGGCAAGGAAGTCAGGACGGGGCCACGGGAGCGTCCCGCCGGCCGAGCCCGTGAAGCGGAGCCGCGTGAGTCGTTGCCAGCGGTCGAGTCCGCCGTGGGCCTGCTGGACGAGGCCGAGGAGATCGGGCATTGCCTTGCGCCTTTCGGTGGTGGCCGGCCGGGGCCGGTCGTGCTGCCGGGGTCGAGGGGGCGGTTTCCGTCACGGCGGCCCGGCATCCGGCTGCCCCCGGAACCCGTCGTCGGACGAGGCCGCCGCTCCCACGATCAGCCGGAGCGGCAGGCGGTGTGCCGGCTCAGTTGCCGGTGCCGTTGAGCAGGTCGGCGTGCGCGCGGGCGTACTCGCCGACGGTCATCGAGCGCCGGCCGGTGAGCCTCTCGATGTTGTCGTCTGCGCCCGACATACGACCGTTCTGGAAGTCGATCATGGCGCCGCCGATGTGGTTGAGGCCATACGGGTAAACGCCCATCTCCTCAAGAGACGCGACGTACTCCGCCACGGGCGGGTTCTGGTAGACGATCTCCCTGCCCAGGGCCTCGGAGAGTTCCGCCGCCATCTGTTCGTGGTCCATCTCGACGGGGCCGGAGAGGTTGATGGTCGTGCCGATGTGTTCCTCGGGCTTCAGGAGCAGCGCGGCGACGGCGCGCCCCTGGTCGGCCGCGGCGACGGGAGAACTGGTGCCCTTGCCGACGGGCATGCGCAGAAAGCCCTTCTGCAGGTAGGGCAGCATCCACGGGTATGTGAACCACTCCAGGAACATGGTCGGACGCAGGTGGATGACGTGCACGCCGGACCAGTTGAGAACCTGCTCGGCGAGGAAGGTGTCGCGGCACGAGTTGCTCGTGGACTCGCGGTTCGCGGACCTCTGGGAGAGGTGGAGAACGGCCTTGACGCCGGCCTCCTTCGCGGCCTGGGCGAAGTTCACGGCCGCCTCGACGAGTCCGGGCCGGATCGGATAGCAGAGGTAGGCCGCTTCCACGCCCTCCACAGCGGGGCGGACGGTGTTGATGTCGAGGAAGTCCCCGACGACGACCTCGGCTCCCTGGTCGGCGAGGGCCTGGGAACGTTCGTCGACGGTACGCACGAAGGCTCTTACGTTGAGGCCCAGCGCGAGGGACTCCCGGACCGCGGCGCGCCCGGTGTCACCGGTCGCGCCCGTGACGAGAACGGTCTTGGTGCCGGCCAAAGAGGACATGGGTTTCTTTCTCCACTGTGAGGGGTGCGGGTCTCGGCGTACGGCCCGGGTCAGCCCGAGAGACCGCGCAAGTCGAGCGAACCGAGGAGCGGTCCGCCGGTGCGGGGCCAGGGCGAGCAGCTCCGGCATCGGTCCTTTTTCCCGCCCGGCAGTCCCGCCCGGTGGGGCCCGGGCCGCAGCCGGCCGCGTGGGGCGGGACGGCCGGCAGCGGGGCGGGGGTCAGCGGGCGATCAGGTCAAACTCGTTGCCCTCGGGGTCGGCGAGCGTGGCGTAGTGGAACGGGTCGGTGACTTCGTTGACCTTCTTGGCGCCCAGGCGGGTCAGCCGGGCCACCTCGGCGTCGAAGTCACCGGTGACGAGATCGAAGTGCATGCGGTTCTTGACCGTCTTGTCCTCGGGGACCTGGCGGAAGCCGATGGGCAGGCTCGGAACGGCCGGGTCGGGCACGACGGTGGCGGCAGCCTCCGTGGCGCCGTCGGCGACTGTGCGGCCGAGGGTCTCGGCCCAGAAGGTCGCGACCGCTTTGGCGTCACGGGCGTCGAAAGTGATGGCGAACAGGGCGTTGGACATGGTGTTCTGCTTTCTCGATCGGAGAGCGACGTGTACGTCCCGGTGACGGGCCCCGGCAGCGGCCCCCGGGAGGGCGGCGCCGGACGGGTGACCCCGGCAGTCCCGGCGGCGGTGAGCGTGACGACGGCCCGGGTCCTGTAGCCGTCGGTCGCGGTCAGGCCGGCCGCCGCGACGAAACCGGCGACAGCGGACCAGATGCCGTGATCGCACGAGAACTGCGCGCGTTCACCGGCCCGGCTGCATGAGCCGGGGCAGTCATCTGGCTCTGTGGGGTCATGACAGCGACCGTAAATGAACTACTTCATTTTTACAAGCTCGGTTGTCAGTAGGGCCTGTACGGCAATTTTGGGAGCTTGCTAGAATCAGGGCATGAAGCGTCGCGACTTTGGCCAGTACTGCGGCCTCGCCCGTGCTCTGGAGCTGGTGGGTGAGCGGTGGGCCCTGCTGATCATTCGCGATCTCGCGGGACGGCCGCAGCGGTACACCGACCTGTTCGAGGGATTGCCGGGCATACCCACGAACATGCTCTCCACCCGGCTCAAGGAGTTGGAGCAGGCGGGCCTCGTGGAGCGCCGCATCGCGCCGGCGCCGCAACGCGGTGTCCTGTACGACCTGACACCGGCAGGGCACAGCCTCGAACCGGCCATCATCGCCCTCGGACGCTGGGGGGCCGGGCTGCTCGACGCGAAGCCCCGGCCCGGGGACGTCCTCCCACCGGCGTCGGTGACGATGACGCTGCGCGCCGTGTTCGACGCCGAGGCCGCGGCAGGGCTGACCGCGACGTGGGAGATCCACGCCGCCGACATGGTGCTGTACGCCGCCGTCACCGACGGGAGGCTCGAAGCCGGCGTCGGCCCGGCGCCGGTCGACCCCGATCTCGTCATCACCTTCGAGCCGGAGCCGGACGACCTGCCCTCCTATCGGTCGCTCATCCGGGCCATCAAGTGCGGGCTGGTGAAGGTCGAGGGGCGGCGCACCCTCCTCGACACATTCCTGCGCGTGTTCGCCCCACCACAGGACGCGCAGGTGGAGACCTCCCGTACCCCGCCGATGGGCGCGACGGCGGACGGCACCGTCTGACGGCGGCCCGTTGTCGAACGGTGGTTCACGACTCAGGGAATGCGCGGTCCGGCCGGCCGCCGAGGTCTGGGGGCAGACAGCCCTG
This sequence comes from Streptomyces sp. NPDC006923, assembly GCF_040635655.1. Classification (NCBI taxonomy): domain Bacteria; kingdom Bacillati; phylum Actinomycetota; class Actinomycetes; order Kitasatosporales; family Streptomycetaceae; genus Streptomyces; species Streptomyces sp. NPDC006923. The sequence goes on along the minus strand of NZ_JBEYIF010000002.1, from coordinate 397,207 downwards.
CCGCGGCCGCACGCCTGACGGCGGAATCAGCGTTCCCCGAACTCCCGATGTCCGGACCCAGTGGCAAGCGAGAGCAGCGACCGCGAAACAATTCCGACGTCAAAAGCGCTGAATGTCATTGGCTGAATGCACTCGCTCGGGGTCGCTGAAGACGGGTGGCCACGGTGAAGCCGGCCGGTTTATCGCCCGCTCATCCTCAGTTCACAGCACGAGAACAACAGTTCACAGTACGAGAACCACGTAGGGAGACCGACGTGATCCATGACCGGATGAAGATGGTGAAGTACATCTTCTGGTCAGCGACCTTTGAACTGTCCTCCCCGAGCCGGGTCGGGAGGAGAGCGTCCCAGTGGGGCCTGGGCTGCGCCTCCGGGATCAACGGCATCAGGTCCATTCAGCAGGCAGGAGGAGCCCGGTCGGTGGGGGGAGCCGGAGGCCGGCCGGCGGCGCTCCCCGCGTGGTCCTGAAGTCGATCGTTCCTTCTTCGAACCGTGCACCGTCGACGTTGATCGTGACGCGATCGAACTGTGCCCCGGCGAAGTTGATCAGACCGTCGGTGAATGTCGCTGCGTTGAAGTGGAGTTGGCATTCGGAGAGCTTCGCCTCGGTGAAATCGACCGAGCCGCCTCTGAAATTGGCGTTGACGAAGAACAGTGGACAATGGGTGAACTTCGCACCGCTGAAGTCGACTTCTCCTCCGCTGAAGTCCGCCTCCACGAAGAGGGGTGAGCTGTTGGTGAATTCTGCGCCGGTAAAAAACAGGTTGCCGCCATTGAATTTCGCGTGGGTGAAGAAGACGCCCCCGCTGAACCTCGCACCCGCGAAGTTGAAGGTGCCGCCGCTGAACGCCGCGTGAGTGAAGTCGCCACCGTCGAAGACCGCGTTGGTGAAGTCGAAGTCATGGCCGTGCCAGGAGTCCGGGTGGCCGATGCCCGGGCGGAGGTGGTCGCGGATGAGGCGGATGACGGTGTGGCGCACCTCCCGGGCAGACAGGTACGCGTGATGGGCCGCGGAGTCGTTCTGAGGAAGGTCGGTCTCGGCGGTGTACGGGAGGCGGAGGTAGGCGCAGAGCACGTCGATACAGGTCTGGCGGAGCGCGCGCGTGGGCGCGTCATCGGCGAGGCCGGCCAGGGCGTGCACTCCGCCCAAGCGTATGGCGGCCGATTCCTCTCCGAGCTGGGAGACAGCGGTGGTGAAGCGTTCGGTGTGCAGGCGAGTCGCCTCACGCAGCGCGCCGTCCTCGTCGACTCGCTGACGCCGGTAGGCCACGACCAGGGCGACCAGTGCCCCGGCTCCGGCGACAACGCCGAAGGCCAGTTTCACCAGGTCGAACAGTGTCGATGATGTGAGCTGCCGCTCGGGCCTGAGGGACCGGGCACCCAGCAGATCCCACCCGGCGAAGAACACCATGCCGGCCACGGCTGTCGCTGTGATGAAGGTGAGAACCAGAACCGTGCCGACCGGCCAGAGACGTAAGCCGCCGCGCGGGCGGGAGTTGGGGGTCACACACCACAGGACTGTGCGCGCATACCTACGGTTGCGCGGTCAGCAATTCGGGCGCGTCGCCCGCCGCTCGCGATGGACTCGGGAGACGGGAGGTCACTGCCCATAGCATCGAACACACTGACGACGAGTACCGGAACGAATCCGGCAATGCCGCGCGTGTGCGTGCCGGACGCCGTGCGCCAGACGGGGCTTTTGGCGCACGCCCTAACATTGCTTCATGTCCCCTATGCCGTCACGGGTCGAACTGTGCCCGCTCACCCTCGCCGACCAGGATGAGTTCTGCTCGCTCGTGAGAGCCAGCACCGAGCTCCATGCGCCGTGGATGCAGCTACCCGCGACCGCGGAGGGGTTCCAGGACTGGATGCGCCGCTTTGGCGACGGTGCCAACCGGGGCTATGTGATCCGTGTGCGGGAGACCGGTGCGGCCGCCGGAATGGTCAACATCAACTCGATCATCCGGGGCCGTTACCAGGGCGCATCCCTCGGCTATGCGGCTTTCGCCCCGTCTGCGGGGCGGGGTTACATGACCGAAGGACTCACCGTCGCCCTGCGGCACGCCTTCAACGACTTGCGGCTCCACCGGCTGGAGGCGAATATTCAGCCGGCAAACAAGCCGTCTCTGGCCCTGGTCCAGCGCCTGGGCTTTCGTTACGAAGGTCTGTCGGCCGCCTATCTCTATATCGACGGGGCCTGGCGCGACCACGAACGGTGGTCCATCAACGCACCATCTCCCTGGACGCCCGATCTTTCCCTTCCCGAGGTCTGAGGGGTCCCTTCGGACCGGCGTACCGGATGGTCGTGACCCTCCAGTACCGCGACGCCCGTGTGCGAGGACGACTCCACGGCGTACGCCACCGGCACATACAAGGTCGCGTCCGATGGCCTCACTGACGCCGGCCAGGCGGATCTGGCGAACCGGCCGCGGGCCGGGTCACCGCGTGATGAGCGGCAGGTAGATCGTGTCGACGATCTCGATGATGGTCTCTTCGGCGACCGGATGTGACGTCATGAGCAGTTCGAGGCGAAACAGGTCGACCGGCAGACGGGCGATGCGGTCGGAAAGCTTGTCGGGGTTGATCTCACCGCGTTCCACGGCACGCTCGACGATCTTGCCCATGATGTCCTCCTGGCCCGCCGCGGCAGTTTCACGAAGGCTGGCGATGCTGGTCCCGGTCTCGCGAAAGAAGTCGCCGAGGTGAGCCATCAGGTGTGCGGCGAGACCCACTCGGCGCTGATTGGCCAGATGGAGAAGCTCGATCACATCACCGCGGAGGGATCCCGTGTCCGGCGTCGGGATCGGGTCCTGGCGCAGTGCGTGCTCGACCGCTGCCCGGGCCAGCTCCGCCTTCCCGGGCCATCGCCGGTACAGCACGGGCTTACTGGTCCCGGCCCGCTGTGCGACGGCGTCGACCGTCAAGGCCGCGTATCCGTGCTCCCTTATCTCCGCCCAGGCCGCATCCAGGACGGCGGCTTCGAGGGCTGCTCCGCGTCGACGGTGCTTCACCAACGCCTCCTCCATAAGAACCTCCGAGTTTCTTAAATTTTGCGCTCCGCCCCCACTCCGCTTAGGATACTCGTAGTTTCTTACTGGGGTCGGACGGCTGGGGAAGACAAGGCCGACCCTGTACCGACGTGTACGGCCATCGCGGTCGTCGTAGGAGCGCCGGCGGTGGTCTTCGACCCCACGATCGTCGGCGCGGACAAGGGAGAACCCCATGCGTATTCTCATCTCCGGAGCCGGCATGGCCGGCCTCAGCGCAGGTATCACCCTCGGCGCCAGTGGCCACGAGGTGACACTGGTGGAGCGCGCTCACCATCTGCGTACCAACGGGTCCCCGATTGATATCCGCGGCGACGCCCTCGACATCGCACAGCAGATGGGCATCCTCGACGCGATCAAGGCACGCCAGGTCACCATGACCGACAGGGCGCAGTTCGTCGACGCCGACGGCAACGTTGTCGCGGAGCTTCCCGGTGACGAGGTCAGCGACTCCGCGGACGACATCGAAATTCCCCGCGAGGACCTCGCCCGCATCCTCCACGACGCTCTGCCCCCTTCTGCCTCGCTCGTCTTCGGAGAGTCGATCAACGAACTCCACGACGATGGGGACGGCGTCGACGTTCGCTTCATCTCCGGCAAGCAGGACCGCTTCGACATCGTCGTCGGCGCCGACGGCATGCACTCCCTGACCCGTCGGCTCACCTTCGGCCCCGAAAAGGACTACCTCAAGCACCTCGGCTTCTATGTAGCCCTGACCGAGCTGCCCACGGAGCGCAGCACCGACCGCGCCAACTCTTTCCTCAACTGGCCCGGGCACATGATCGGCATCACCCGCTACAACGACACCGTCCTGGGCGTGATGAACTTCCGCTCCGAATGGATCGACTACGACTACCACGACCTCGACGAACAGAAGCAGATACTCATCGACGCCTTCGGCTCCCATGAGGAATGGCGCGTCCCCGAGATCCTTGAGGCCGTCCGTGACGATCCCGAGCTCTACTTCGACTCGGTCAGTCAGATCCACATGCCCACCTGGTCCAAGGGCCGCGTCGTCCTGGTCGGAGACGCCGCCCACTGTGCCTCCGGCCTCTCTGGCCGCGGCACCTCCCTCGCGATCACCGGCACCTGGTTCCTCGCCCAGGCACTGCACAACCACCCCGGCGACCTGGAGGCCGCCTGTCAGGAGTACGAGACGGCGCAGCGCCCCTACGCCACCCGCGCCCAGGACAGCGCCGGACCCGGCGGCGACCTCGTCGTCCCCGCCACTCAGCACGATCTTGACGCCCGCAACGAGCGGCTGCGCCGCATGGCGCGGCGGTAGCGCGGCCCCGGAGTGGTCATCGGGGCACGCCGACTAAAAGGTGAGCGAAGCCGTGCTCGACCGGTGCGCGTCCGACGGCGGGGACTCGGTTGGCTTCCTTCTGGCCTGGGGTGAGCTTGTGGGTGCGGGTGGCGGCGTAGCCGGTGACGATCACCGGGTCGTGGATGTCGTTGTCCAGGCCACGGAAGCCGAGGTCGGCCAGTGCCCCAAGGCCGGCGGCGCGCAGGTGGGCCAGGATGTGGTCGTGGCGGGCGGCGGTGTTGTCGTGGGTACGGCCGGGCCGGGCGGCGGATATCCAGATCACGCGCCCGTTCTCATCGGTCAGGGCGAGGAAGTGCAGGCCATGGCTGCGGTGCTTGCCGGAGCAGTTCCGCCGGTCGGCCTTGCCGGTGCGGCGCCGGGTCGCGGTGCGCTCCATCCGCCGGAGTAATGGTCGTCCGCGTGGGACGAGATGATCTTCTGGACGGTGGCGAGTTGCGTGTTATCGCACTCCAGCCATCCTCTGACCGACACGTAAACGCCCATCTTGTAAGTCCTTTCTGTCGTGGTCAGTTCTGCGGTGAGAGCCGTTGGCTGACGTCGGCCGCGTAGGTTACCCAGTCGCCGGCTGTGGCTCGCTGCCACTTGACGGCGACGGTGATGTCGATGCCGAGAGTTCGGGCGAGGACCGGGGCGGGCAGCGGGCCTGGCACACCGACGTCCGCACGACCAAGCGCTGGTACGTGAAGCCGGATGTGGAGGATCTGCGGCCGGCCGCGGATACGCGGGGAGAACTGGCGAGCGCCCCGGCCCCAGCTCACGAGGCGAAGGTGAGATGTGGGAGCGTGAGCGGGTGATTGAGACACCACCGAAGGCCCTGCAGTACCGCATTGACGGGCGAGAAGACGCCCCGGCCCTGATCCTGGGTCCCTCCCTGGGTACCACATGGCACATGTGGGACCGGCAGGTACCGGAACTGGCCCGCCAGTGGCGGGTGTTCCGCTTCGATCTGCCCGGCCACGGCGGTGCGCCCGCGCACCCCGCCACCAGCGTTCCCGAACTGGCCGAACGGCTGTTGGCCACACTCGACGGGCTCGGGGTCCAGCGCTTCGGTTACGTGGGCTGCTCCATCGGCGGCGCCATCGGCTGCGAGCTGGCGCTGCGCCGCCCGGACCGGATCGCCTCGCTCGCGGTGGTCGCCGCGTCGCCCCGGTTCGGCTCGGCCGACGAATTCCGTCAGCGCGGCGTGATCGTCCGGGCCAACGGGCTGGATCCGGTGGCGCGCACCGCGCCCGAGCGCTGGTTCACGCCGGCCTTCGCGGCCGCTCAGCCCGCCATCGTCGAATGGGCCGTACAGATGGTCCGTACAACGGATCCCGGCTGTTACATCGCCGGCTGCGAGGCGCTCGCCGCCTTCGACATCCGGGCGGAGCTGGGCCGTATCGCGGTGCCGACGCTTGTCCTGGTCGGCGCCGAGGACCAGGTCACCGGACCGGCGGAGGCGCGCACCCTGGTGGCGGGGATACCGGACGCGCGGCTCGCGCTGGTCCCGGGCGCCTCGCATCTGGCGCCCGTCGAACAGCCCGGCGCCGTCACGGACCTGCTCGTCCACCATTTCTCCACCGCCTGGTACAACCCGTCCGACACCTCGACCGGCCTGACCGTCCTGCCCGACCGGGCGACGGCACCCGCGCTGTCCGCGACGGTCGGTCCCGTCGCCGAGATCGCGCCCGCCGAGCAGCCGGAGGCCGTGACCGCCGGACGTCCCGACCCGTACGAGGCCGGGATGCGGGTCCGCCGACAGGTCCTCGGGGACGCCCATGTCGACCGCGCCATGGCCGCCGCTGACGACTTCACCGGCGACTTCCAGGATCTGATCACCCGCTACGCCTGGGGCGAGGTGTGGACCAGGCCGGGACTGGACCGCCGCACCCGCAGCGCCGTGACGCTGACCGCGCTGGTCGCGGGCGGGCATCTGGAGGAGCTGGCCTTCCACACCCGGGCCGCGCTGCGCAACGGCCTCACACCGGACGAGATCAAGGAAGTGCTGATCCAGACGGCCGTCTACTGCGGTGTCCCGGCGGCGAACACGGCGTTCCGGGTGGCCGGGGCGGTGATCCAGGAGGAGACGACACCCGAGGCGTAGCGAGTGATGATGGAGAGAGGGGCCCGGCGAGCGCGGGTGGGCAGTGCGCGGACCGGAAGCGCGTGTGACGGCACGAGAAGGGCGGTTCATGGTGAAGCTGACCAAGAAGACCCATGCCTGTATCCGGCTGGAGAAGGACGGGCGGACCCTCGTCATCGATCCCGGCGCCTACAGCGAGGAGGACGCCGCGGTGGGCGCGGACGCCATCCTTGTGACCCACGAGCACGCCGACCATTTCGACGAGGGCCGGCTGCGGGCCGGTCTGGAGGGCAATCCGGGCGCCGAGCTGTGGACGCTGCGCAGCGTGGCCGAGCAGGTCTCCGCCGCCTTTCCCGGCCGCGTCCACACGGTGGGGCACGGTGACACCTTCAGCGCGGCCGGATTCGATGTCCAGGTACACGGGGAACTGCATGCCGTGATCCACCCGGACATCCCCCGGCTCACCAACGTCGGCTATCTCGTGGACGGCTCGGTCTTCCACCCGGGCGACGCGCTGACCCTGCCGGGCGAGCCGGTCGACACGCTGATGCTGCCGGTGCACGCGCCCTGGAACAAGATCTCCGAGGTGATCGACTACGTGCGCGAGGTCAAGCCGCGTCGCGCCTACGACATCCATGACGCGATGCTCACCGAGCTGGCCCGGCCGGTCTACGACACCCAGATCGGCTCCCTGGGCGGAGCGGACCACGGCAGGCTCGCCTCCGGGGAATCCATCGACGTGTGACGCGGGGCCGTCCGGACCGGCCGTGCGGTCCGGACACCGTCGGTCCCTGACTGTCGGACCCCGCCGATAGGCTGTCCTGTATGCGTATCGCCACCTGGAACGTCAATTCGATCACCGCTCGGCTTCCCCGGCTGCTGGCCTGGCTGGAGAGCAGTGGTACGGACGTGCTGTGCGTCCAGGAGACCAAGTGCACCGAGGAGCAGTTCCCGGCGGAGCAGTTGCGTGAGCTGGGCTATGAGTCCGCGGTCAACGCGACCGGCAGGTGGAACGGCGTGGCGCTGATCTCCCGGGTCGGCCTGGAGGACGTCGTCAGGGGCCTCCCGGGCGGCCCGGAGTACGAGGGCGTCACCGAGCCGCGGGCGGTCTCCGCGACCTGCGGTCCGGTCCGGCTGTGGTCGGTCTACGTACCCAACGGCCGCGAGGTCGCCCACGACCACTACGCCTACAAGCTGCGCTGGCTGGAGGCGCTGCGGAAGGCCGTGGCCGAGGACGCGGCGGGCTCCCGTCCGTTCGCCGTCCTCGGCGACTTCAATGTCGCTCCGACGGACGAGGACGTCTGGGACCTGTCGCTCTTCGAGGGCGCCACCCATGTCACCCCGGCGGAGCGCGCCGCGCTCGCCGCGCTGCGCCAGGAGGGCCTCTCCGACGTGCTGCCCCGCCCGCTCAAGTACGACCGCCCGTACACCTATTGGGACTACCGCGAGCTGGGCTTCCCCAAGAACAGGGGCATGCGCATCGACCTGGTCTACGGCAACGGCCCGTTCGCCGGGGCCGTCACGGACAGCTATGTCGACCGCGAGCAGCGCAAGGGCAAGGGCGCCTCGGACCACGCGCCTGTCGTGGTCGATCTCGACGTCTGAGGCCGCGCCACCCAAACCGGCCCGCGCCGGGCCGCCCGCGCGCCCTATGGTGCCCCGGCCGGGTGAGTGGCACGCTGAGTGGTATGAACATCTTGGACAACTGGCGCAAGCGGCACGGCGGCGGACAGAGCGCGCCGCTCGCCTCCGCCGCCGGCAGCGACCCGGAGGGTGTGGCCGAACTGCTCTCCGAATGCGCGCTGCTGCGTGTCCGGGCGGGGCAGGGCGGTCTCCAACTCGACGACTCACCGGCCTCCTTGGAGGCACTCGACCAGCTCCCGCCGCGCTGGCGCGACGACCCGGAGGAGCTGCCCTGGCTGGGCAATGACGCCGGACTCTATCTGGGCACGGTGATCGTCCGTACGGTCCCGGGTGCGGCCTGGCACATCTGGCCGGGCGGGCATCCCGTGGTGCGCCTGGTCTCGGGACGGGAGATCCGGGTGGTCGAGGCGGGCCTGGACTGGGCGGTGACCGGCGCGCCCGAGCTGTCCCAGGTGTACGCGGAGGCGGCCGAGGCCTGACGTCTCCGGTCCGGCGCCGGAGGTGAACACTTCTCATCGGCGGGCGGCTGTCACGCCCGCGCGGATCTCGACTAGGCTTTGCCGTTCATCCCTGTGGTGATGGTGATCTCACCGATCTGCCTCGGTACGCGCATGCTGCACCTCTGGTCCACCAACCGGAAGGCCCGGCGTCAGCGGCGTGACTTGGGCAGAGGCCGGGCGCTTCGGCCCCGGCCCGCCCAGGGAGACCACTGCCGAGCGTGCAGTGGGTCAGGGGCGATGGCCCGCCCGGCAGCAGCCGGTGATCAGTTCTCGTTCGGCGGTACCGGCGGATACGGCGGTCCGGCCTCGGACGGGGAGAAGGTCAGCTGTGCGCCGGTCGGGCTGCTCTCGCCCTGTGCCCCTGCCGGCACCGCTTGGCGGCAGGGCGGGCCCCGACGGCCGGTGCGGAGGCTCTCGGCCCGTCTTTGGGCTTCGAACCCCGTACCCACCTTTCTTTTCGGGAGATCGCAGCCCCGGGGAGAGGTGCGGATGCCTCAGAGCCTGCCAGGACCGGATGACAGGCCGACGACGCACGGGCGCGGCAGGAGCGCCCGGAACGGCCAACGCCCCGAGCGTTCCAACACGCCTGTCCCCGTTATTCCAGTGCTGCGGGATCAGCCGATCGCTTCTGAGGGAGCGTCAACGGGTGCTCCATTTCTGATTGTCCGTGCCCCCGCATGCCCAGATCTGGAGGGATGTGCCGTTTGAGGTCTGCTCGTCCTTGACGTCCGCGCATTTGTCGGCGTGGGTGTTTACCAGGTCGTGGGCGCTGTTGAGGACGAATTGCTGGGCTGGGGTGCCGTTGCAGGTGGTTCGACTGATTCCGGCGCCATTTTCAGTGGATCCGCCGCCGACGTTCATGCACATGCCCTGTGAACGTACGGTGCCGTCCGGCATGGTCTTCCATTTCTGACTGGCGGAGCCGTCGCAGTCGCGGATCTGGAGTGGCGAACCGCTGGGGGCGCCACTGCCGCCCGCGACATCGATGCAGCGGCCGGAGGCGTGGCTCCAGATGGCCACGCCGCTGTCCACGGGAGGCGGGGGCTTCACGTTGTGGTGACTGCCCGCACCCGAGCCGGATCCCTGGCCGGTAGCGGACTTGGGCGGCGTCTTGGTGCCGTCAGCGGTTACGTGCTCCGGTCCGGCGCCACTCGTGTCGGCGGAAGACTTGCTTTTCGACGGCGGTTTTGAGGACGTGCTGGGCTGGCCGGCAGACAGGTGCGGCTCTTTCGCCTTGCCTGACGTCGGCTGGGTGGCGGAGGACGCCTTGTCGAGAGCGCCGGGAACGACCAACCCTGTCGAAGCGTCCGGGAGCGAGGCGTCTGAAGCGGGCTTGGCGTCCGTTGTGCGGTCGCCGTCACCGCCGCCGGTCATCAACGCGATCGCACTTGCCACGGCCGCGGTGAGAGCGGCTGCCGCCAGAAACTTTTTGTGAGAAGCGCGGGTGGGCTTCCCGGCCGGAGCTGTCAGGGCGTGTGGCTGCGAGGCGGCCGGGTCACCGGAGACCGATATGTCCACGGAAGGTACGGACGCTGGGGCGACCTCGGTGGGCACGTCCTTGGGCGGGCGAGACTGCTTTTTGGCATCGGGTCCGCCGCCGGCGTCTTTCGACGCCTCCGGAGACGGTTCCCTGCCGGGGGTCGCTTCGATGGCCGGCCGCGCTGACGACGGCTCGATCACCTGTGAGGGACTGGAAGGCGTCTCACCTCCGGGGCCCGGAGTGGCGGCCGTCAGCGTCTCCCAGCGAGGCAGCGGCGCGGTGCCGTCCTCGTTCTCGTCCGCTTCCTTGTTCTCGGACGGTGCCTCGGGAGGCGCGACGTCGGTCTCGGTGTGTGCCGTTGGGGGGTTCGGCTTGTTCTCTGCGCTCTCGGGTTCGGGGTTGGCCATTGACATCTTTCCGATACGAGGTGAGGGCTGGGGAAGCCGTTGGTCGACGGCTGCCCGCAGTCACTGTGTACGGCCGCTTGCCGGCAACACGCGGGCTTGAACGGCGGGCTGGGCCGAGGCACCAACGTCACAAGGACGTCGTGCTCCAGCACGTGGGCGGCTGGGGTAAGTATGAAGGAGCCCTTCGGCCGACGGTGCGCCAGCCTGTACGGGTACGGCCGGCGACGTGGTTGACCACCGTTTTCCATCCGTTCCCGCTCGGTTCTCCGTACGTTCGCCACAACCCCGCCGCGCCGTGTCGTGCTGGAGTGTCCGGACGTGCGCGCCGCGGTCCTTGATCATGGCGACCGGCGCCGGCAGAGCGGAGACGTCGGCGGCCCGGACCGTGAGCGCGAGTGGCCCTGCTGGACTGGTGGGCGCCGACGGGATGCCGCAGCATGGTTCGGGACGGGTCCTGGCGGGGCAGGTGCGGTGAAGTTACGCTGCGCGGACTGCTCTTGACTGGAGGTACGGATGCGTCGCTCCGCTGCACGCAATGTGTCGGCCGTGGTCGTTGCCGCGGCCATGTTCTCGGTCGGTGCCGCCGCCCCGCCCCTGGCGCCGCACTCGGCGCCCCGGGCCAAGACGCCGGTGAAGACGCCCGAGGCGGCGGGGTACGGGGGAGCGGTCGCGAGCGTCGACGCGGACGCGACGGCCGCCGGGATCGAGGTGCTCAAGCACGGCGGCAACGCCGTGGACGCGGCCGTCGCCACCGCAGCCGCGCTCGGCGTCACCGAGCCGTACTCCGCCGGGATCGGCGGTGGCGGTTACTTCGTCTACTACGACGCCGCCTCCCGTAAGGTCCACACCATCGACGGCCGCGAGACCGCGCCGAAGTCCGCGGACAGCTCGCTCTTCCTGGAGGACGGCAAGCCGCTGCCGTTCGCGGACGCGGTGACCAGCGGCCTCAGCGTCGGTACGCCCGGTACCGCGGCCACCTGGGACACGGCGCTCGACGCCTGGGGCAGCCGGTCCCTGGGACAGTTGCTGAAGCCCGCGGAGCGGCTGGCGAAGGACGGCTTCACCGTCGACGACACATTCCGTTCCCAGACCCAGTCCAACCAGGAGCGGTTCGCGGACTTCCCGGACAGCGCGAAGCTCTTCCTGCCCGGCGGGAAGCTGCCGGTGGTCGGATCGGTCTTCAAGAACGCCGATCTGGCGCGTACGTACGAGGAGTTGGGACGCAAGGGCGTCGACGCCCTGTACCGGGGCGAGCTGGCCCGCGACATCGTCCGTACAGTGCGCACACCGCCCGTCGGCCCGGACGCCGACCGTACGGTACGGTCCGGCGATCTCACCACCCAGGACCTCTCCGCCTACCGGACGAAGCGTCAGGCGCCGACGAAGGTCTCCTACCGCGGCCTCGACGTGTACAGCATCGCGCCGTCCTCGTCGGGCGGTACGAGCGTCGGCGAGGCGCTCAACATCCTTGAGCGCACGAATCTGTCGCGGGCCTCCCAGACGCAGTATCTGCACCACTTCATCGAGGCCAGCCGGATAGCCTTCGCGGACCGGGGCCGCTGGGTGGGCGATCCCGCCTTCGAGGACGTACCGACGAAGGGGCTGCTGTCGCAGCGCTTCGCGGATGCACGCGCCTGTCTGATCAAGGACGACGCGGTGCTGAAGAGCCCGCTGGCGCCCGGCGACCCGAGCGATCCCACCCCGTGCGCGACCGGCGGGACCGCCGCGCCGACCACCTTCGAGGGCGAGAACACCACACATCTCACGGCGGCCGACAAGTGGGGCAATGTCGTCGCCTACACACTGACCATCGAGTCGACGGGCGGCAGCGCCATCACCGTTCCGCGCCGCGGCTTCCTGCTCAACAACGAGCTGACGGACTTCTCCTTCGCACCGGCCAACCCGGCGGTCCATGACCCCAATCTGCCCGGTCCCGGCAAGCGGCCGAGGTCGTCCATCTCGCCGACGATCGTCCTCGACTCGCACAGCCGGCCGGTCCTGGCGGTGGGCTCGCCGGGCGGCGCGACCATCATCACGACGGTGCTCCAGACGCTGACCGGCCGGCTCGACCGGGGGCTGCCGCTGGTCGAGGCGATCGCCGCGCCGCGCGCGAGCCAGCGCAACTCGCCGACGACAGAGCTGGAACCGGCGCTGTGGAACAGCCCGGTACGCCAGCAACTGGAGTCACTGGGGCATGTGTTCACGCAGAACCCGGAGATCGGCGCGGCGACCGGCGTACAGCGCCTGCCGGACGGCCGGTGGGTCGCGGCGGCGGAGAAGGTCCGCAGGGGCGGCGGCTCGGCGATGGTGGTCCATCCGGCCGGCCGGCGATAGCGGCGCGGTCTTCCGGGTCCTGTCCGGCCGGTTCTCCGGTTGGACAGGACCCGGAGCCGGGTCAGAGCAGTGTCAGGACGCGCGGTCCCTCGTCGGTGATCGCGACAGTGTGTTCCGCGTGGGACGCGCGGCTGGTGTCCAGTGTGCGGACCGTCCAGCCGTCGCGGGCCGTGTAGTGCCGGTCCGTACCACTGCTGATCAGCATTGGCTCAATCGCCAGGACCATGCCGTGGCGCAGTGGCAGACCGCGGCCGGGGCGGCCCTCGTTGGGCACGCCCGGGTCCTCGTGCATGCTCCGGCCCACCCCGTGTCCGCCGAAGCCGTCCGGGATGCCGTAGCCCGCCGCGCGGCAGACCCGGCCGACGGCATGGGCGATGTCGCCGATCCGATTGCCGACGACGGCCGCCGCGATGCCCGCTTCCAGCGCCTCGTTGGCCGTGTCGATGAGCCGGAGGTCGTCACGGCGGGCGCGGCCGACGGTGAAGCTGACCGCCGAGTCGCCGACCCAGCCGTCGAGCACCGCGCCGCAGTCGATGCTCACCAGATCCCCGTCGTGCAGGCGGTACGAGTCCGGGATGCCGTGCACGATCGCGTCGTTGACGGAGGCGCAGATCACCGCCGGGAAGGGCGTCGGAGCCCAGTCGGGGTGATAGTCGAGGAAGGGTGAGCCGGCCCCGGCGTCACGCAGGACGGCGCGGGCGACGTCGTCGAGAGCGCGCAGGGTGACTCCCACGGCCGCCGCTTCACGCACCGCCGCCAGTGCCTGTGCGACAACCCGTCCGGCGGCGCGCATGGAATCCAGGGACGCATCGGTTTTGATCTCCACCATTCCAATAACTATACCGGTCGAGGGGTGGGGGAGGAATCATGGGGGCGCCGTGTCCGCGACGGGCCGGTGCCCTCGGTCTTCGTCCCGGGCCCGGGACGTGCTGCCGCTCTCGCGTGCCTCCGGCGCCCGAGGCTCCGGAGGCCGGTGAGGGCCTACCGGGTCCGGTGTGCCGAGAGCCCCGCCCCGTGTACGGCTACGGACGACGCCACTCGCACACCACGCCCTAGAATGACGGCATGGTACGGAGCCCCCTCACCCCGGAAGAGCACGAGCGAGGCGAGCGGCTGGGCCGGCTGCTCCGTGAGGCGCGCGGTGCGCGCAGCATGGTGGAGATCGCCGCCGTGGCAGGGCTGTCGGCCGAGACCCTGCGCAAGATCGAGACCGGCCGCGCTCCGACGCCCGCCTTCTTCACCGTGGCGGCGCTGGCCGGAGCGCTCGGCCTGTCGATGGACGAGATCGTGGCGAACTGCGTGCCGGTGCCCGTCTGACGGCTCTTCCGTCTCCTTGCGATCGAACTCCTGTCAGGAGCCCGGGGACGGCGTAGTCTCCCGTCCGTGACGACCCTGGACGAGCTCGGACGCAGCCGTTATGTCAGCCTCACCACGTATCGCAAGGACGGTACGGGTGTCGACACCCCCGTCTGGCACGCGGTCGACGGAGGCGAGTTATTCATCTGGACCAGGGCGGACGCCTGGAAGGTCAAACGGATCCGCCACAATAACCGCGTCGTCGTGACAAGGTGCGACGTGCGCGGACGGATCGCGGAAGGAGCGCCGCGTGCCGAGGGTACGGCGCGGCTGCTCGACCCGGCGGCGACGGACGCCGTCCGCAAGCTGCTCTCCCGCAAGTACACCTGGCAGTTCTGGGCCATCGACTGGCCGGCCAGGATCGTACGGCGTGGCGCACGCCCGCAGATCGGCATCGCCATCACCTTCTGAACCCGTCGGCCAAGAGCACCGCACCGCCGCGGAAAACTGTACGTAGCCGCCCCGTAACCCGACTGAGGTCGAATGCCTGCGGACCGGAGGGCTCTCTCCGGCGCGGCGGGGCAGGGGACGGGGCAGCGATGGCGGTGCATCAACTCCCGGAGGAGATAGGGGCGTTCGCCCGTTACTTACGGGATCTGACGTCACTCCTCGATCCGGGGGACGGCTGGTACGGGGTCTTCACCCATCGCGACCCCGACGGTCTGCGCGCCTGCTGCGACGGCGTCGAGATCCCGCCCTGGGACGTGGTGGAGTCGCTGCTCCAGGACTTCGCGGCCGGACACGACGAGCACGCGGCGGCGGGCGAGAGCGTACGGGCGCGCCGGCTTCACGCGGCGGCCGCCGCCGCGTACGACCGGCTCCCCGGGGGGACCGAGGCCCTTTCCGAGCGGCTGCGGCTGATGCTCCGCGAGCAGGCGTACGCGGCGGACCGGGCCGAGGAACTGGTCCGCCTCCTCCGTACGATCCCGGCGGGCACACCCGACGCGGAACAGCTCGGCCATGAGCTCGCCTGGGTCCGTGACGACCATGCCCGCGCCTCCGCGCGCTGCGCCGAACTCCGCGCCAGGCTGACGTCGCTGACCACACCGGGCCGCGTCACCACGGTCGCACGGCCGGTGGCGCCGGAGGGCTGGTTCCGTGCCGAGGCCCCGCAGCCGGAGGACCGGTCGGTCTTCTCGGCGCCCGCGACGGGCCGGGCCGGCGGGCCGGGCGCGCGCGGGCTCTCGGGACGGTCCGGAGGCGGCGGACGTGACGAGGGTCCCGGCGCGCTCGGGGACCGGCGGTTGTCTGACGCACCGTCATATGACCTCGACGGGACGGACGTTCCTCAGTGGGCGGGCCAGGACGGCGGTCCGGCCGCCGGGCCCGCTCCGGCCGGCCGGTCACGGGAGAAGAAGCGCGCGTCCGCGCCTCGGCGCAAGCCGCGCGGCGCACGCTTCGCCGGGCTGGAGATGGACGAGGCCGAAGAGGCGGCGCCGACGCCCGTGGTGCCCGCACCGCCTCCCGCCGCACCCGCCACGCCCCGTGGCGCACGGTTCGGTGGCGCGCCCGCCGCTCCCGCCAGGGAAGCGGCGCCCGCGCACTCGCCCGAGGACCGGCGGGCCGCCGTGGAGATCGTCGAGTCCCTCATCAGACTGCGCGCGGACGGGCGCAGCGGAGAGGCGCATGTCGTGCTCTGCGAGGCGGCGGGCCGGCCTCCCGGGCAGCTTCCGCTGCTCGCCGCCGAGCTGCACCGCGCCGGCCTCGGCGCCGACTGGGCCGAGCTGCTGTGGGAGGCGGCCTTTCTGCCGCCCGTACAGCTCGCCGCTGCCGCCGGCGCGCTCGCCGCGGCGGGCCGCGACGACGACTGCGGACAACTGCTGCGCCAGGGGGTGTCGCGTCCCGCCGGGGAGATCGCCGACGCCGTTGTCGCCCTCGGAGAGGCGGGCCGGGCGCCCGAGGCGCGGGCGCTACTCAGCGCCTTCGTACAGGCCCGGGCGCCCGAGGACGCGGCGCTTGTCGCCGCGCCCGACCCGCGCCGTCTTGTCCCGCAGCTTCTGGACGCGGCCCGCGCCGTCTCGGCGTCCCGCGAGCGCGACCTTGTCCACGCCCTCCGGATGGCCGGAATCGCGGGCGCCTGACCCTGCCCGGTTCGGACGTGCCGTTGACTCGAACAGCCTGGAGTCGACCGCTCGGGTGTGAAACTTGATCGACTCTGCGGGTTAACGACGATGGTCTTGCCCCTGTGTGTGACGGGGCTTACCTTCTCTTCCTACGCGAATTATCTACGTGCGTAGAAGCTCATCGACGCCCCCGGCCGAAGGAGCAGCTCGTGGCCAGAGTCGTACGCGCCGCACTCGTCCAGGCGACCTGGACCGGCGACACCGAGTCCATGATCGCCAAGCATGAGGAACACGCCCGCGAGGCGGCCCGGCAGGGCGCGCGAGTCATCGGGTTCCAGGAAGTGTTCAACGCGCCGTACTTCTGCCAGGTGCAGGAGCCGGAGCACTACCGATGGGCCGAGCCCGTCCCGGACGGGCCGACGGTCACCAGGATGCGGGAACTGGCCAGGGAGACCGGGATGGTGATCGTCGTCCCCGTCTTCGAGATCGAGCAGTCCGGCTTCTACTACAACACCGCCGCGGTGATCGACGCCGACGGCTCGTATCTCGGCAAGTACCGCAAGCACCACATCCCGCAGATCAACGGCTTCTGGGAGAAGTACTACTTCAAGCCGGGCAACGCGGGCTGGCCCGTCTTCGACACCGCGGTGGGCCGGGTCGGCGTCTACATCTGCTACGACCGCCACTTCCCGGAGGGCTGGCGCCAGCTCGGGCTGGGCGGCGCCGAACTGGTCTACAACCCCTCCGCCACCTCGCGCGGTCTGTCCAGCCATCTCTGGCAGCTCGAACAGCCGGCCGCGGCCGTGGCCAACGAGTACTTCATCGCGGCGATCAACCGGGTCGGCCAGGAGGAGTACGGCGACAACGACTTCTACGGGACGAGCTACTTCGTCGACCCGCGCGGCCAGTTCGTCGGCGAGACCGCCAGTGACAAGGCGGAGGAACTCCTCGTGCGCGACCTGGACTTCGGCTTGATCGACGAGGTCAGGCAGCAGTGGGCGTTCTACCGGGACCGCCGCCCCGACGCGTACGAAGGACTGGTGCAGCCGTGACCCACCAGGGCGCCAAACATCTCCACGACCGTCATCGCGCCGTGCTGCCCGACTGGCTGGCGCTGTACTACGCGCAGCCGATCGAGATCACCCATGGCGAGGGCCGCCATGTGTGGGACGCCGACGGCAACCGCTACCTCGACTTTTTCGGCGGCATCCTCACCACGATGACCGCCCATGCCCTGCCCGAGGTCACCAAGGCGGTGAGCGAACAGGCCGGGCGGATCATCCACTCGTCCACGCTCTATCTCAACCGCCCGATGGTCGACCTGGCCGAGCGGGTCGCCACCCTGTCCGGCATCCCGGACGCCCGGGTCTTCTTCACCACCTCGGGCACCGAGGCCAATGACACGGCACTGCTGCTGGCGACCGCGTACCGCGGGTCGAACCAGATCCTGGCGATGCGCAACAGCTATCACGGCCGGTCCTTCTCCACCGTCTCCGTCACCGGCAACCGAAGCTGGTCGCCGACCGGTCTCTCTCCGCTCCAGACGCTGTACGTGCACGGCGGTGTCCGGACCCGGGGGCCGTACGCCGGTCTGACCGACGCGCGGTTCATCGAGGCGTGTGTCGCCGATCTGGAGGATCTGCTCGGGCACACCAGGTCGCCCGCCGCGCTGATCGCCGAGCCGGTGCAGGGTGTCGGCGGCTTCACCATCCCGCCGGACGGGCTGTACGCCGCGTTCCGCGAAGTCCTCGACCGGCACGGCATCCTGTGGATCAGCGACGAGGTGCAGACGGGCTGGGGCCGCACCGGCGACCACTTCTGGGGCTGGCAGGCACACGCGGAGAACGGTCCGCCGGACATCCTCACCTTCGCCAAGGGCATCGGGAACGGCATGTCCATCGGCGGTGTCGTCGCCCGCGCCGAGATCATGAACTGCCTTGACGCCCATTCCATTTCCACCTTCGGCGGCAGCCCGGTCACGATGGCCGCCGGACTCGCCAATCTCTCGTATCTGCTGGAGCATGACCTTCAGGGCAATGCCCGTCGCGTCGGCGGTCTCCTGACCGAGAGACTGCGCGCCGTCGCCGCCGGCTCGGACTTCGTACGGGAGGTACGCGGCCGGGGGCTGATGATCGGCGTCGAACTGGTCAGGCCCGGCACCGACGAGGCGTCACCGGAGGCGGCGGCGGCCGTGCTGGAAGCGGCGCGCGAGGGCGGGCTGCTGATCGGCAAGGGCGGCGGTCACCACACCAGTGTGCTGCGGATCGCGCCGCCCCTCTCGCTGACCGTGGCCGAGGCCGAAGAGGGCGCGGCGATCCTCGAACGGGCCCTGCAGAGCCTCTAGCCGGCCGGACCGTGGGGCCGGCTGTCCCGCCGAAGCGGCCGGCCCACGGCTCGTCCGACCGTATGAAAGGGAGCGCCACCACCATGAGTACCCGCACCCTGATCCGCGGCGGACTCGTCGTCACCGCCGCCGACGAGACCCATGCCGACGTACTGATCGAGGACAGCCGGATCGTGGCCCTCGCGGCGCACGGCTCCGGCGCGGCCGAGGGCTGGACCGCCGGCCGTACGATCGACGCCACCGGCAAGTACGTCATCCCGGGCGGTGTGGACGCCCACACCCATATGGAGATGCCCTTCGGCGGCACCTTCGCCGCCGACACCTTCGAGAGCGGCACCAGGGCCGCCGCCTGGGGCGGCACGACCACGGTGGTGGACTTCGCCATCCAGGCCCCGGGCCAGAGCCTGCGCGAAGGGCTGGACGCGTGGTTCGCCAAGGCCGACGGCGTGTGCGCCATCGACTACGGCTTCCACATGATCATGGCCGATGTCAATGAGAGCTCCCTGAAGGAGATGGACCTGCTCGTCCAGGAGGGCGTCACCTCCTTCAAGCTCTTCATGGCCTATCCCGGCGTCTTCTACAGCGACGACGGCCGGATCCTGCGGGCCATGCAGCGGGCGTCGGGCAACGGCGGGCTGATCATGATGCACGCCGAGAACGGCATCGCCATCGACGTCCTGGTCGAGCAGGCGCTGGCCGAGGGCCGTACCGACCCGCGCCACCACGGTGAGGTGCGCAAGGTCCTGCTGGAGGCGGAGGCCACCCACCGGGCGATCCAGCTCGCGCGGGTCGCGGACGCGCCGCTGTATGTCGTGCACGTATCGGCGGAGGAGGCCGTCGCCGAGCTGGCCGCCGCCCGGGACAAGGGCCTGCCGGTCTTCGGCGAGACCTGCCCGCAGTATCTCTTCCTCTCCACCGACAATCTGGCCGAGCCGGACTTCGAGGGCGCCAAGTACGTCTGCTCCACCCCGCTGCGGCCCAAGGAGCACCAGGCCGCGCTCTGGCGCGGACTGCGCACCGACGACCTCCAGGTGGTGTCCACGGACCACTGTCCGTTCTGCTTCACGGGACAGAAGGAAATGGGCCGGGGTGACTTCTCCAAGATCCCCAACGGCCTGCCCGGGGTGGAGAACCGGATGGACCTGCTCCATCAGGCCGTGGTCGAGGGGCACATCACCCGGCGCCGCTGGATCGACATCGCCTGCGCCGCACCGGCCAGGATGTTCGGCCTCTATCCGCGCAAGGGCACCATCGCGCCCGGCGCCGACGCCGATGTCGTGATCTACGACCCGCGCGCCGAGCAGACCGTCTCCGCGCGGACGCACCACATGGATGTCGACTACTCCGCGTACGAGGGCAAGCGGATCACCGGCCAGGTGGAGACGGTCCTGTCCCGCGGCGAGCTCGTCATCGACCGCCGGACGTACACCGGCCGGGCGGGGCACGGGCAGTACACCCCTCGCTCGACCTGTCAGTACCTCACCTAGGACACAGGAGCGGACAAGGCCATGGACTTCGGACTCGTCCTCCAGACCGACCCGCCGGCCTCGGCGGTCGTCGGACTCATGCGGCGCGCGGAGCGCAACGGCTTCCGGTACGGCTGGACCTTCGACTCGGCCGTGCTCTGGCAGGAGCCCTTCGTCATCCACAGCCGCATCCTGGAGCACACCACCACACTGACCGTGGGACCCATGGTCACCAACCCGTCCACCAGGACCTGGGAGGTGACCGCCTCCACCTTCGCCACCCTGAACGAGATGTACGGCAACCGCACGGTGTGCGGCATCGGGCGCGGCGACTCGGCGATGCGGGTGGCCGGCCGGAAACCGAACACACTGGCCCGGCTGGGTGAGTCGATCGGTGTCATCCGTGATCTGGCGGAGGGCCGGGAGGCGGTGATCGACGGACAGCCGCTGCGGCTGCCGTGGGTGCGGGACGGCAGACTGCCGGTGTGGATGGCGGCGTACGGGCCCAAGGCCCTGGCCATGGCGGGACAGAAGGCCGACGGCTTCATCCTCCAGCTCGCGGACCCGTTTCTCACCGAGTGGATGGTCAAGGCCGTCCGCACGGCCGCGTCGGACGCCGGGCGCGATCCGGACTCCGTCACGATCTGTGTCGCGGCGCCCGCCTATGTGGGTGACGACCTCGCGCACGCCCGCGAGCAGTGCCGGTGGTTCGGCGGGATGGTCGGCAATCACGTCGCCGATCTGGTCTCCCGGTACGGCGAGCGCTCCGGGCTGGTGCCCGAGGCCCTGACCGACTACATCAAGCGGCGCGAGGGATACGACTACAGCCACCACGGCCGGGCCGGGAATCCCTCGGCGGACTTCGTGCCGGACGAGATCGTGGACCGGTTCTGCCTGCTGGGGCCGGCCGAGGCGCACATCGAGAAGCTGACGGCGCTGCGCGCGCTGGGCGTCGACCAGTTCGCCGTCTACAACATGCACGACGCGAAGGAAGCGACCATCGACGCGTACGGCGAACAGATCATCCCCGCGCTCCAGGACTGAGCGGGAGCGACACGACGCGCGGCCCGGGTGCTCGCCCTGCCCGCGCCGGATCACCCGCCACCGCACCCGCCCCGCACGGCCTCGTTCGACGTCCCTGACCACCGCTCTCGAACGAAGGGTCCCGCCGCCATGACCGCGACCGTACCGCCAGCTCCTTCCGAAGGACCGATACCCGGTCCACCGGCCAGGACCGACTCCCGGGGACGGGTGGAGCTCGCGCCCGGCGCCGCCCCCGACGACAGCCGTTTCGTCAATGACGACCTGCTGCCCGTGCCCGTCGCCCGGCGCCGCTGGACGACCTACAACTTCGCCGCGCTCTGGATCGGCATGGCGCACAACATCCCCTCCTGGCTGCTCGCCTCGGGGCTGGTCACCCTGGGCATGGACTGGAAGCAGGCCGTCCTCACCATCGCGCTGGCCAATCTGATCGTGCTCTTCCCGATGCTGCTGACCGGGCACGCGGGACCGAAGTACGGCATACCGTTCCCCGTCCTCGCCCGTGCGTCCTTCGGGCTGCGCGGCGCCAATCTGCCGGCGCTGATCAGGGCGGCCGTCGCCTGTGCGTGGTTCGGGATCCAGACCTGGATCGGCGGCCAGGGCATCTTCGTCCTGCTCGGAAAGATCTTCGGCGGCTGGACGGAGGCATCGAGGATCGGCGGGCAGCCCTGGACGCTCTGGCTCTGCTTCGTCCTCTTCTGGGCGCTCGAACTCGCCATCATCTACCGGGGCATGGACACACTGCGGCGTTTCGAGAGCTGGGCCGCGCCCTTTGTGATCGTCGGCGCGCTGGTCCTGCTCGTCTGGATCTCCGTCAAGGCGGGCGGTCTCGGGCCGCTGCTCGACCAGCCGTCCAGGCTCGGCTGGGGCGCGGACTTCTGGCCGGTCTTCTTCCCGTCCCTCATGGGGATGATCGCCTTCTGGTCCACCCTGTCCCTGAACATCCCTGACTTCACCCGATTCGGCGCGGGACAGCGGGCCCAGATCTGGGGACAGTCGCTGGGGCTGCCCACGACCATGACGCTCTTCGCGCTGCTGTCGGTGTTCGTCACGTCCGGCTCGCAGGCGGTGTACGGCGCCCCCGTCTGGGACCCGGTCGCCCTCGCGGCCAAGACCGACAATGTCTTCGGACTGCTCTTCGCGCTGGTGACCGTGCTGGTCGCGACGATCTCGGTGAACATCGCCGCCAATGTCGTCTCGCCCGCGTACGACCTCGCCAATCTGGCGCCGAAGCTGATCAACTTCCGGACCGGCGCGCTGATCACCGGGGTCGTCGGTGTCGTGATCATGCCGTGGAAGCTCACGGCCACGCCCGAGCTGTACATCTTCACCTGGCTCGGGCTGGTGGGCGGTCTGCTGGGCACGGTCGCGGGCATCCTGATCGCGGACTACTGGATCGTCCGCCGGACGGTCCTCGACCTCGGCGACCTGTACCGTCCCGGCGGCCGCTACTGGTACACGAACGGGTGGAATCCCCGGGCGGTGCTCGCCTTCGCCGTCGGCGGTGTGCTGGCCGTGGGGGGCTCCCACTCGGCGCCGGGCGCCGGGCCGTTTCCCCAGGACGGTCTGATTCCGTTCCTGCGGCCGCTCGCGGACTACGGCTGGGCGGTCGGTCTCGCCGCCTCGCTGCTGCTGTATGTGGTGCTGACATTGCCGGGCGGGCGCGTCAGGACGGTATGACCGAGCGCTCGTCCGGCCGTCGCGGTGCGGGACGGCGCGGGGCGTGAGCGGGTACGGCCGTCCGGGAGGTCCGGGCGGCCTTGCCGCCGTCGGTCCGCGGTGGCCAGGAGGCGGTGGCCAAAAGGCGGTGGTCAGGAGGCTGTGGTCAGGAGGGGTACGAGGCTGTCCTGAGGAATTTCACGGAGTCCATCGGGACGGCGGTGCCGGTGTCGTCGACAAACGCGACCCGGATCGGACGGCCCTGGTCCACCGAACGCCGCACCATGCTGGGGCCCACCGCGCGGGGACGGTTCTCGTCACCCCACTGCTGGAGCGCGGCGAGGATCAGACGCAGTTCCTCCCCGGCCGGGGTGAGGTGATAGCTGAACCGGGTGCGCGAGCCGGGCTCGCGGTACGGCTGCTTCACCATGACGCCCGAGTCCACCAGCGCGCCCAGGCGCGTACTGAGGAGGTCCGGCGCGATGCCGAGCCGCTCCTTGAACTCGGCGAATCGCGTCATGCCCTCAACAGCGGCCTCCCGCAGGATCAGCAGAGTCCACTTGTCTCCGACGACTTCCAGTGTCCTCGCGATCGAGCAGGGCGTTTCCGTCCTGTCGTCGTCGTGTGCCCTCTTCATGCACCCAGTCTACCCCTGAGTTGCACCCACCTACCCAGGTGTTCTAAGTTGTAAAAACCTACTCAGCCAGGGGAGCACTCATGGACATCCAGAACGCGGTCGCGCTGGTGACCGGCGCCAATCGCGGTTTCGGCCGGCATCTCGCCGCCGAGCTGCTCAGCCGAGGGGCCGCCAAGGTCTACGCCGCCGCGCGGAACCCCGCGGCGGTCGACCTCCCCGGCGTCGTACCGCTGCGGCTCGACATCACGGATTCCGATTCCGTCGCGAGCGCCGCGCAGGCGGCGCCGGATGTGACGCTGTTGATCAACAACGCCGGGATCAGCACCCACGCCGGGCTGGTCAGCGGGGACATGGCGGACATCAGGCTGGAGATGGAGACACACTTCTTCGGCTCCCTGAATGTCACCAGAGCCTTCGCGCCGGTACTGACGGCCAACGGCGGCGCGGCCGTCCTCAATGTGCTGTCCGTCCTGTCCTGGGCGCACTATCCGGCGTACGGCGGCTACAGCTCCGCCAAGGCCGCCGAATGGGCGATGACCGATGTGATCCGGCAGGAACTCGCACCGACCGGCATCGATGTGACGGCCCTTCACGTCGGCTACATGGACACCGACATGGCCGACTACGTCGAGAGTTCGGACAAGGTGGACCCCGCCAAGGTGGCCGTCGCGGCACTGGACGGCGTTCAGGCGCGCGCCCTCGAAGTGATCGCCGACGACAAGAGCCTGCGTACCAAGGCGGCGCTCGCCGACGATCCCGGTCAGCTCTACCCCGGTCTGCCGGTGCGGCGCTGACGGCGACCCGGCCGGAGGTCCCGGGCAGGCCCCGGCAGCCCTTGTCCCGGGCGCGGTCCGACACTTCCGGGCTAGTCCGGCGAGCCCGGCGCGACGCCCTCACCGCATGCTGATGAACGAGGCCCCATTGCTTTCCGAAGGGAAGTGCCATGGCTTCATTCATACCCGCGGGTTCGCGGCGCCGGGTGCGGTACGGCCTGGTGGCGACGATCACCGCCGCTGCGGCCGCGATCGGCGGCTGTGCTGGTCCGCAGGACCCCCAGTCGGCGTCGTCAGGCGCCGGACAGCCCGGTCTCGCCGTGGCCTCGGCCACGCCGAAGTACGCTCCGTGCGGCAATCCGCCGGTGAAGCTGGAACCGCAGAACCAGGCGTTCCTGAACCAGCTCGCCGCCGAGGGCGGGCCCCCGCTGTACGAGATGTCGTACGCGGCGGCTCGTGAGGTCCTCAACAAACTCCAGTCGGGCCCGGTGGCCAAACTGCCCGCGGACATCAGCGAGCGGACCGTGCCCGGTGGTCCGACCGGTCCGGTGTCCATCCGGGTCGTCCGCCCTCCCGGGGTGAAGGGTCCCCTGCCCGGCATCGTCTACATCCACGGCGGTGGCTGGATCCTGGGCAACGCGCAGACCCATGACCGGCTCGTGCGCCAGATCGCCAACGGCGCCCGCGCCACGGTGATCTTCGTCAACTACACGCCGTCCCCCGAGGCACAGTTCCCGGTGCCGCTGGAGCAGGCGTACACCGTGGCGAAGTGGGTCGCCGATCACGGCAGCGACATCAACGTCGACACCTCCCGGCTCGCCATCGCCGGGGACTCGGTCGGCGGCAACATGGCCACGGCGGTGACCCTGATGGCCAAGGAACGCGGCGGGCCGCGCTTCCGTCAGCAGGTCCTGCTCTACCCGGTCACCGACGCCCGCTTCGACACCCCCTCGTACAAGCGGTTCGCCGAGGGCTGCTGGCTCACCCGCCCGGCGATGGAGTGGTTCTGGGACGCCTACGCCCCCAACCGCGCCGACCGCCAGAAGATCCTCGCCTCGCCCCTGCTGGCCACCGTCGACCAACTCCGGGGCCTGCCCAAGGCGTTGGTGATCACCGACTCCGACGTCCTGCTCGACGCCGCCAAGGCCTACGCGGACAAGCTGCGCAGCGCCGGGGTCCCGGTCACCTACACCCACTACCCGAACATCACCCACGACTTCATGATGCTCAACGCCCTGTCGGGCACCAAGTCCGACAAGGAAGCCGTGGCGGAGACCAACAAGGCCCTCCGTGACGCGCTGTACGCGAAGCAGTGAGCCGGTCGAGGTGAAACAGCGGGCCCGGCCGACCGGGCCCGCTGGTCCGCCGGCCGTTCGGCGCCACCCGTGGAGGAGGCGCCGGACGGCCGGTTCGGTGTGCGGGCGGGCCGATCTCCCGGCCGGCGGCCCGCTCCACCGGCGGCCCCTCACCGAGCCGGGCACCGTTCGCAAGAAGGGGAAAATTTCTTTCCGTCACGGGTGTGAGCGCGGGCTGAGGGGGAAGACGGCGGGTCGCCGAACCGCTACTCCGGGAGGGGATGAACGCCATGTCGATATCCGCACCGTCCACGAGGCACCTCGCAGTGCTGGAGACGGAACCGGTGGTCCAAGGCGGTGCTCCCGCCCGGACCGGTGACCTGCCCAGGATCGAGGACGCCGGGAAGATCGCGCCGAAGGACGCCCGGGACCTGTCGAAGCTGTTCTTCGACCGGCTCCAGGTCCTCGAAGAGGGCACCACCGAGTACCAGTACGCCCGCAACACGCTGATCGAGATGAACCTGTCCCTGGTCAAGTTCGCGGCGCACCGCTTCCGCAACCGCAGTGACCAGCTCGAAGACATCATCCAGGTCGGCACCATCGGCCTGATCAAGGCCATCGACCGCTTCGACCTCTCGCGCGAAGTCGAGTTCACCTCCTTCGCCGTCCCGTACATCGTGGGCGAGATCAAGCGCTTCTTCCGGGACACCAGTTGGGCCGTGCATGTGCCCCGACGGCTCCAGGAACTGCGTATCGAACTCGCCCAGGCCAAGGACCAGCTTGCCGCGGCCCTCGACCGGGACCCGACCGTCAGGGAACTCGCCGAGCATCTCAAGCTGAGCGAGGAAGAGGTGGTGGAAGGGCTGATCGCGGCCAACGGCTACAACAGCGACTCGCTCGACCTGCCCACCGACGGTGCCGACGCGCAGGGGCCGGGCAAGGGCGCGGCGTCCGTCGCCGACTTCATCGGGTCCTGCGATCCCGCGATGGAGCTGGTCGAGGACCTGCACGCGCTCGCGCCGCTCCTCAGCACCCTGGACGACCGCGAACGGCAGATCCTGGAACTCCGCTTCGGCCAGGAACTGACGCAGGCCCAGATCGGCGAGCGGCTCGGCATCTCCCAGATGCATGTCTCGCGTCTGCTCTCCCGCACTCTCGCCAAGCTCCGTACGGGCATGCTCACCGAGAGCTGATCCCGGCGGCTTCACGTTCCCCGGCCCGGTCCACCCTGGTCACGACCGCCACGCGCGGGTCCGTACCAGCGGCGGCCGGGCCGGCCGCGCGAGCGGAGGTATCGCCGGGCTCGGGTGCGACCTCCGTACTTGAGCTGTTCACGACCGATTTGCCGCGCCGGGTTACCCGATCTTCATCGAAAACCGTCCAGCGTCATGAAAAGACCCTTGTCGGAGGCTCTGTATGCGAAATACGGTCGGCGGTATTCCTTGATCAGCTCATGGCGGGAGGCAGTACCCCGTGCGCCGGACAACCATCGGCCCCGTCGCCGCCGCGTTGACATTCCTCATCTCGGGCTGTGTGTCGCTCCAGTCCTCCGCCACCGAAGTCGGCGGAGTGCGGATGACCGACGAACGCCCCGTACGTGACGGCGGTACGCTCACCGTCGCGCTCAACGCGGACCCCGACAAACTCGATCCGAGCCTTGCCCAGACCCTTGTCGGCCGGACGGTCTTCGCCGGGATGTGCGAGAAGCTGTACGACATCGACCAGCACGGGACGATCGTTCCGCAGCTCGCCACCGCGCTTCCCACCGTCTCGGCCGACGGCCGCACCGTCACCTTCCCGGTCCGCCGCGACGCGAAGTTCAGCGACGGCACCCGTCTTGACGCCGAGGCCGTCGTCACCTCGCTGCTGCGCCACCGTGATCTGCCGGCCTCGGCGCGCGCCACCGAACTCGCCCCGCTGCGCACCGTCGAGGCCACCGGCCCGTACACCGTCAGACTCACCCTCAAACAGCCGTACGTCCCGCTCGTCGGAGTGCTCGCCGACCGCTCCGGGATGGTGATGTCACCGGCCGCGCTGAAGAAGTACGGCAAGGACTTCACCAACCATCCCTCCTGCGTCGGTCCCTTCCGCTTCGCCGAGCGGGTCGGCGGTGACCGGATCGTGCTGGAGAAGGACCCGGACTACTACGACGCCGGGAGGGTCCATCTCGACGGCGTGATCTACAAGCCCATCCCGGACGGCAATGTCCGCCTCGCCAATCTGCGCTCCGGCGACATCCAGGTCGGCGACCAGATGGCCCCCGTCGACGTGCGCAGCGCCCTCACCGAGCCCAGGCTCCAGGTCTTCAACTCGCCGTCCCTCGGCTACCAGAGCATCGGCCTCAACGTCGGCAATGTGAAAGGGCTCGGCGCGAAGCCCGGGAAGATCGACACTCCCCTCGCGCGGGACGTCCGGGTCCGCGAGGCGTTCGAACTCTCCATCGACCGGGAACTGATCAACAAGGTCGTCTTCCAGGACATGTACGAGCCGGCCTGCGGGCCCATTTCCCCCGGATCGGCCATCGCGCCTGGCGTGCGGGCCGCGCGGTGCCCCAAGCGCGATGTGGCGCGGGCGAAAAAGCTGCTCGGGGACGCCGGAGTGAAGACCCCGGTACGAATGGAGCTGAAGGTCTCCACCACCCCCGAGTCGAGCCGGTTCGGCCAGGTCGTCCAGGCCATGGCCAAGGAGGCGGGCTTCGCGATCACACTGCGGCCCACCGAATACGCCACGCTGCTGGAGGAGACCGACGCCGGGAAGTACGACGCGTTCGCCAGCGGCTGGTCCGGACGGCTCGACCCGGACGGCAATATCGCGAGCTTCCTCCAGACGCGAGGGGCGATGAACGCGTACGGGCTCTCCGACCCGGCGATCGACCGGCTCGTCGCCGACGGCCGCACCGAGGCCGACCCGGAGCGGCGCGCCCGGATCTACGGCGAACTCACGCGGCGCGTCAGCGCCGAACACGCACTGATCTATGTCTACCGGCAGAAGAACTACGCCGTCGCCACGACCTCGGTCGCCGGTGTCCGTATCTACGGCGACGGACTGGTCCGGGTCACGACTGCGGGGTACACCCGATGACGACATACCTGCTGAAGCGGTTGCGGCAGTCCCTGATCACCCTCCTTCTGGTCAGTGTCGTGGTCTTCGCCGGCATCAGGGCCCTGCCGGGCGACCCGGCACTCGCCCTGGCCGGTGAGGAACGCAGCCCCGAGGCGCTCGCCGCCGTCCGGGAGAGCTACGGGCTGAACGACAACCTCGTGGTCCAGTACGGGCGTTACCTGGGGCACGCCGTCACGGGCGACCTCGGCACCTCCTCCCGCACTGGCCTGCCCGTCGCCGACGCCATCGCGGCGGCGCTGCCCGTCACCCTCGAACTGGCGGCGCTGTCCATGCTCCTGGCGGTCGTCCTCGGTATCGGAGCCGGTGTGGTCGCCGCCGTCCGCCGCGGGAAGCCCGAGGAGTGGCTGGCCAATGCCGTCGCCCTGGTGGGCCTCTCGGTGCCGACCTTCTGGCTCGGTATCGTGCTGGTCCTGGCCTTCGCCATCGCCGTACCGGTCTTCGCGGCCTCCGGATATGTGCCCTTCGGCACCGATCCGCTCGACAATCTGCGCCGTATGGTGCTGCCTTCGATCGTCCTGGGCTCCGGGCTCGCGGCGGTCGTGATGCGCCAGACCAGAGCCGCGATGCTCGACTCACTCTCCGCCGACTATGTCCGCACGGCCCGCGCCAAGGGCCTGACCCGGCGTCAGGTCATCGGTGGCCACGCGCTGCGCAACTCCCTGGTGACGGTGGTGACCGTCCTGGGCCTGCAACTCGGCCATCTGATCTCCGGTGCGGTCGTCACCGAGCAGATCTTTGTGCTGCCCGGCTTCGGCAAGCTCACCATCGACGCCGTCTTCACCCGTGACTACGCGATGCTGCAGGCCGTGGTGTTGTGCACCTCAGCCGCGTACATCCTCATCAATCTGCTGGTCGACGTGGTGTATTCGGTGATCGACCCGCGCATCCGGCTCGGAGGTGCCCGGTGACCACAGCCGTACTCACAGCGATCCGGGCGGCCGGGACACGGACGGCGGGCAGCCCCGGACTCCGCGCACTGCGCAAGAACCGGCTCGCCCTCACCGGGGCCGTCATCGCGGCGGTGTTTGTCCTGGCCGCGCTGTTCGCGCCCCTGCTCACACCGTACGACCCGGCGCGGCCGGACTTCTCCGACGCGCTCGCGCCGCCCGGCGCGGCCCACTGGCTGGGCACCGACGATCTGGGGCGCGACCAGCTCTCCCGCATCGTGTACGGCGCCCGGGCGTCCCTGCAGGTCGGCGTGGTCGCGGTGGCGCTGGCCTTTGTGGTCGGCGTACCGCTCGGACTGCTGGCCGGGTACTACGGGAAGTTCGCCGACAGCGCCGTGTCCCGGCTGACCGACACGATGCTGGCCTTCCCGTTCCTGGTACTGGCGGTCGGCCTGGCGGCGGTCCTCGGACCCTCACTGACCAACGCCACGATCGCCATCGGGATCTCCCAGATCCCCGCCGTCATCAGGATCGCCCGGGCCGAGACACTGCGGCTCAAGCACGCCGACTATGTGGCGGCTGCGATCGCCAACGGCGGCGGCGACGGAACCGTACTCGGACGGCACATCCTGCCCAACGCGGCCTCGGCGCTGATCGTCCAAGCCACGGTCGGCATCCCCACCGCGATCATCGGCGAGGCGCTGCTGAGCTTTCTGGGTCTGGGCGTGCAGCCACCGGATCCGTCGCTCGGCGTGATGCTCTCCGGCGCGCAGTCGTTCCTCGCCCCCGCGCCCTGGATGGCGGTCTTCCCCGGCCTGGCGATCGTCGCCGCGACGCTGGCCTTCAATCTGCTCGGCGACGGACTGCGTGATGTCCTCGACCCCCGTGGAGGCACCCGATGAGCGCGGCATCCGTGGCCACCGGACTCGCGGTGGGTGAACCGGACGGCCCCCGGGCCGTGCTGAGCGTCCGCGATCTGTCCGTCTCGTTCCGCTCGGACACCCGGACCGTACACGCCGTCGACGCCGTCTCCTTCGACCTCGCACCGGGTGAAGTCCTCGCCGTGGTGGGGGAGTCGGGGTGCGGCAAGTCCGTCACCTCGATGGCGGCGATGGGACTGCTGCCGCCCAGCGCGACCGTCACGGGGTCGATCAGACTGAACGGCCGCGAGCTCGCCGGAGCGACGGACAAGGAACTCGGGAAGGTCCGTGGCAAAGACATCGCGATGATCTTCCAGGAGCCGATGACCTCGCTGAACCCGGTCCTGACGATCGGCCGGCAGATCGCTGAGGTGCTGCGCGGGCACCGCGGACTGGGGCGCCGCGAGGCCAGGGAGCGCGCGGTCGAACTGCTCGGACTGGTCGGCATCCCGGCGCCGCGTCAGCGCGTCGACGAATACCCGCACCAGCTCAGTGGCGGAATGCGGCAGCGCGTGATGATCGCGATCGCGGTCGCGTGCGACCCCGCCGTACTGATCGCCGACGAGCCCACCACGGCGCTCGATGTCACGGTCCAGGCGGGCATTCTGGAGGTCCTCCAGTCCCTGCGGGAGCGCCTCGGCACAGGCATCGTGCTGATCACCCATGACCTCGGCGTCGTCGCCGACACCGCCGACCGGGTCCTGGTGATGTACGCGGGCCGGGCGGTCGAACAGGCCCCGGTCCACGAACTGTTCGCGGCGCCCCGTCATCCGTACACCGCGGGCCTGCTGGGCGCGGTCCTCCGCCCCGGCGCCGAGGGGAAACGACGGCTGCCGGAGATCCCCGGCCTGGTGCCCAGCCTCGACGAACAGCCCGACGCCTGCACCTTCGCACCGCGCTGTGCCAACGCGGACGAGCGGTGCCTGGCGGCCGGGCCGCCCTTGGAAGCGCCGACCGGGACCCCGGACGGCGACACCGCCCATCTCGCCGCCTGCTGGCATCCGGTACCGGTCCCGGCCGCGCCGGCCACCGCCGGTCCGGACCTGCCTGGCGACACCACCAAGGAGGACGGACAGTGACCACCGCCCCCGTGCGCTCCGACGCGGCCGGCACGCCCCGCGCGGACATCCCGCCGGTCCTGGAAATCACCTCCCTCACCAGGCACTTCGCCGCGTCCAAGGGAACCGTCCGCGCTGTCGACGGCGTAAGCCTCACCGTCGCGCGCGGCGAGGTGCTCGGTCTCGTCGGCGAGTCGGGGAGCGGGAAGTCGACCGTCGGACGATGTGCTGTACGGCTCGACGAGCCGACCTCCGGGACCGTACGGATCAACGGCACCGACATCACACGCCTGACGCCCCGGGCACTCCGGCCGCTGCGCAAGGACTTCCACCTGGTCTTCCAGGACCCGTCGTCCTCGCTCGACCCCCGGATGACCGTCGGCCGGATCATCGCGGAACCGCTGCGGCTCCACGGCATCGCACGCGGTGCGGCCGCCCGGCAACGCGTGGCGGAACTGCTGCGTCAGGTGGGCCTGCGGCCCGAACACATCGACCGGCATCCGCACGAGCTGTCCGGCGGCCAGCGTCAGCGCATCTCCCTCGCGCGGGCGCTGTCCGTCGACCCCGGTCTGCTGATCGCGGACGAGCCGACCTCGGCGCTCGATGTCTCCGTGCAGGCGTCCGTCCTCAATCTCCTCGCCGATCTGCAGCGCGACCGGGGCTTCGGCTGTCTCTTCATCACCCACGACCTGGCGGCGGTGGAATTCCTCGCGGACCGGATCGCGGTGATGTACCTGGGGCAGATCGTCGAGCAGGCCCCGACCGCCGAGCTGTTCGCCGACCCCAAGCATCCCTACACCCAGGCGCTGCTCTCGGCGGCGCCCGTGCCCGACCCGGTCGAGCAGCGTTCCCGGCGGCGCATCGTGCTCAGCGGAGAGCTGCCCAGCCCGCTCGCCCCGCCGCCGGGCTGCCGCTTCCACACCCGCTGTCCCGTCGCCGTCGACCGCTGCCGGGGCGAGATCCCCGCGCTGCGGTCGATTCCGGCGGCGGGCGACGACCGCCAGGTCTCCTGCCATCTCGTCACCGAGGACGGCACGGCACCGGACGCGGCCGCCTGATTCGCGCCCGGAGCGGGCGGTCACCCGGGTCGGCGGGCGGCCGGGCGGCGGCGGGCGGCCGGCCGTCACCGGCCTGTCCGATCATTACGGCCGGATGAAATCGGCCACCCGTCCGAAGGGTGGGGCCGGAGTGGGCGCGGGACCGGTTCCTTCGCCCCTCCGGCCCCGCCTTCGCCACGACGGCACAGGTGGGAGGCGGTGTGCCGGACCTCGCGGCGCGCGGCGCACGGAGCGCGGCTCGCGAAGCGCGCCCGGTACGCGCGCGATGCGGCGGCTGGGAGGGGGAGTTGACGGGGTCGGGCACCGTTGCCACGCTCACCCGACCCACCGGTAACCCCCGTATTCTCACTCTCGGAGCACTGATGTCCTCTCATCCATCAGACGAGTCCCGGTACGACAGGACCCGCCTGACGCAGTGGTATCGCGGCCGCGCCCGGTCCGCGGGAATCGAGCGCCGGGCCCTGCTGCGGCTGCTCGCCTCGGCGTCGGTCACGCTGCCCGTCGCGGCTCACACACCCACCGCCGGGGCGGCGGAACCCACCGCGAGGACCGGCGCGCCGGGCGCCGCGCCCGCCCCCGGCATTGTGAAGCCGCTGCCGTCCGACGTCTTCACCGTGCGCGGCACCAACGCCGAAACCACCTTCGCCTCCCTGCGCTCGACCGGACTGCACACCCCCGCCGACCACTTCTTCGTCCGCAACCACACGACGACACCGCGCATCGACGCGGACGAGTGGCGACTGACCGTCTGGGGGAGCGGACTGACGGGCGAGCCACTGAGCCTCGGCTACGACGAACTGCGCGCACTGCCGTCCGTCACCCGCACCGCCTTCGTCGAGTGCGCGGGCAACGGGCGCAGCTTCTACACCACCCAGCAGAACCAGCAGGTGACCGGCACCGCGTGGACACTGGGCGCCATCGGTGTCGGGCGCTGGCGCGGGGTACGCCTCGCCGACGTACTGCGCCGCGCGGGCATCTCCCGCCACGCCGTCGACGTGATGCCGCGCGGTCTCGACGACGAGGTCATCAGCGAAGGAGTGAACCTGGGCCGCGTCCGCAGGCCGCTGCCCGTGGCCAAGGCGCTGGACGACGTGCTGCTCGCCTACGAGATGAACGGTGAGCCGCTGCCGCCCGACCACGGCTTCCCGGTCCGGCTGATCGTGCCGTCCTGGGTGGGCGTGTCGAACATCAAGTGGCTGGGGGACATCGAGGTCAGCGACGTACCGCTGTACAGCGCGTGGAACACCGACCTCTACCGGCTGTTCGGTACGGACTATCCGGCCGGGGGCAGCGCGCCGCTCACCCGGCAGAGCCTCAAGAGCGCCTTCGAGCTGGAGCCCGGCGCGACCCTCACCGCGCACCGGCGCGAGGTGCTGACGGGCCGGTCGTGGTCGGGCGGTGCGCCGGTGACGTCCGTCGACATCAGCACCGACGGCGGCGTCCACTGGCGGCGGGCGCGACTGCGCGACGCGCCGCTGCGCGGGAGCTGGGTCCGCTGGTCGGCGGAGTGGGTGCCGCGCGATCGCGGCCCTGCCGTACTGCTGGCACGCGCGACGGACAGCTCGGGGCGGAGGCAGCCGGAGGTGGCCGTACCCAACACACAGGGGTATCTCTTCGACGCGGTGGTACGGCACCCGGTGACCGTGGTCTGACCGCTCCTCAGGAGACGCCGTCGCCGGGGCCACCGGCCCCGGCGACGGCGCGGGGCAGGAGGACGTCCCGTCCCCGGCCGGCACCGCTCGTGACATGTGATCGGAATTCAGATGACATACATCTGATAGACGCATGACATACACCTGCTGGTAGCATCAACAGCCCCTCCGGCAACGGGCGTTGCGCGGACGCGTCAGTGTGTGGCGGCCGGGGGCAGCACGGTGAGGGCCACTGTCCCGCAGAGAGGGCGAGGGGCATGAGTTCCGGTACGGACGGTACGTACGAGGCCAGTCCCGCCGCGCTCCGGCGGGCCATCGCGAGCATGGAGGCGCTCCCCGAGATCGCCGAGCGCATGCGTCAGCGCTTTCTCGCGCGGGAACGCGACTTCACCGAATGGCCCGGCTGGACCGACGACTTCGCTCACCAGGCCCGGCCCGGCTACGAGGAGAACAACCGGTACTGCCTGGAGGTCGCGGACGGCCTGGAGCAGGCCCTGAACGGGCTTGTCGTCGCCACCCAGGCCAACCTCAAGGAGATCGAGGACACCCAGCAGGACTCCACGGACAAGATCGAAAGCTTCCGCCGCACGTCGGACACCGGATTCGGCGGCGGCCCCGGACCGGGCAACACCGGGAAGCACTGAGTGGAGGAAATCAACTTCCCTCCGGAAGTCCGCACCATGCTCTGGATCCTCATCGGCGAAATGCCGTTGCAGGCCAGGGAGAATCTGGCCTACGAAAGCCAGAAGCTGTACACGGAATTCGGCGCGGATCTCCTCGAACTGCGGGCCGCCGTCGAGCAGTCCGTCACCGATGCCGGTGCCGGACTGCCCTCGCGGGTCTCCGAGTCCTATATCCAGGGCCTTTCGCTGCTCACGGACGACGGCGGTGTGGACCATCTCCAGCAGATGGTCGATCAACTGGAGAGCATCGCCTCGGGACAGATCGACCACTCGATCAACATCCAGGCCGCCAAATGGGAGATCATCTCCGAAATCATCATGCTCCTCGCGGAGCTGGCGATGCTGGCCGCTCTCGCCTTCTTCACCGGCGGCACCTCGCTGACCAGCATGTTCCTGGCCAGGGCGCGCAGCAGGCTGGCGGTGCTGCTGATCCTCCAGCGGCTGCTCCGCATGAGCCATCTCGCGCCGACCCTGTCCGGCGCGCTGGAGGAGGCGTTCCAGACCCTCGCCGTCCGGCTCGCCCAGATCGGCCTCAACACGGGGCGGCGCAAACCGGGCGGGATCGACGGCGCGGCGGTGTTGAAGGCGGCGGCCTTCGGCGGTCTCACCGGGCTCTTCACCCAGTGGCTCGGCGGCGCGGGTGATTACCTCAAGAAGCTGCTCAACATCAAGCTGTTCAACGACAACCCGTTCAAGAGCGGCCTGCCCTTCGGGGGCAACTTCCAGAAGTTCACCAACCACGTGTTCGACGTTCCGTCGTCCTTTGTCGTCACGGGTGTCAGCGAGGCGGCGGCCGAAGTCGTCATCAACGGTGCGTTCGACAACAACTGGGCCTTCAAATGGGAGACCCTGGTCGGCAGCGGCACCAGTGGCATCTTCGACCACGGTGCGAGTTCCGGCCTGACCGCCGGCGGCCAGGCCCTCCGTCTCACCTTCGACTCCGACCTGACCGGGGGCGGCGGCGGGATCAACCAGTCATCGCCGTTCGACGGTACGGAGAAGTCCGGCGGCGGCGACCGTTCCGGCGCCCCCGTCCCCACGGTCACACCCGCCCCCGCCTTCACGCCGCCGCCGGTGGCCACCCCGCCCGCCCCGCTCCTGGCCACGCCCTCGCCAGGGCCCGTGACACGCGCGCAGTGGCAGGACTGGCTGACGTACGCGCCGGCCTCCGCGCTGTGGACCGAACGCTTCGACCCCGCCCGCGATCCCGGCCCGCTCCCCGGCGACTCCAGCACACTGAGCGGTGAATCCACCCTGATCCGCACCTGGATCCAGCGGATCGAGGTCACCCCGGGCCAGTGGGTGCGCAACCTCTCCATCCATCTGCCGGTCAGTTTCGGCACCGGCTTCGACCCGGCGGAGCTGCCCGCGTTCCAGAGCCGTATCCAGGGTCTGCTGGACACCCACTTCAACAACGGCCTGCTGCTGCCCGGGTCCGGCGACCAACTGAACATCGACCTCACCCTCACTCCGGCCGCCGACCATCCCGAGGCCGTCCACCTCACCCGGACCGCGGACCCGGGCCGCTCGGACCAGACCCACTTCCGCCTCCACCCGCAGGACGGCGACGGCGTCACGGACCAGACGCGCGAGGAGGACGACGCGACCGCGCTGCACGAGGTGCTGCACTACGCCGGGCTCGGGGACCGGGGGCACGACGCCGAGACGCTGTTCCGGCGGCTGGCCTCCCAGGCGGACGCGTACGGACTGATGGCGGACGCCTCGCACCTGCCCGCCGCCGGTGTGC
Organism: Streptomyces sp. NPDC006923; assembly: GCF_040635655.1. Taxonomy (NCBI): domain Bacteria; kingdom Bacillati; phylum Actinomycetota; class Actinomycetes; order Kitasatosporales; family Streptomycetaceae; genus Streptomyces; species Streptomyces sp. NPDC006923. The sequence goes on along the minus strand of NZ_JBEYIF010000002.1, from coordinate 360,645 downwards.
CGCTCGACTATCTGCGGACCATCGAGAACGTCACGGACTCGGGCCCCGTGGTCCGGGACTTCCCACTGAGCGCGCGCGTGCTCGACGGGGCCACGGACACGGCACTCACCGCGCCTCCGGCGGGGACCGCGACCGGCGAACGCCCCGCGCTCCCGGCCACCGCCGGGGACACCCGCGCACCCGGCGGGACCGAGCAGCGCAATGAGCCGGGGCGGACGCCGCAGGCCGCTCCGGTGCGCCCGGCGCCGGACCCGACGGCCCACCCGGTGCGGACCGCCGATTCGGAGCTGACGACCGATACGGAGCGTCTTCCCGACGCCGGTCGGGCACCGGACACCGGTCAGGACCGGCCGACCGAGCCCACCGCGCCGCACTCCCGCACCCGTCCGGACACCACGCCCGCGACCTCCGGGACCGACAGGGCTGACACCGACACCGACACCGACACCGACACCGATACCGACACTGTGGACCCGCGGCCGGACCAGGCGCCCGCACCCACCGCCGCCGTCCCCGGTGTCGTCCCCTCCGACACCTCTGTTCCGGCCGCCGCCACCCGGACCACGACCGGCCCCACCGCCACCACATCCACCGGCCCCACCGCCCCCGGTCCCGCCGCGCCGACTCCCACGGCGACAACGTCCTCCGCGCCGACGCCCACCGTTCCCGCGTCCACCGCCACGACCTCCTCCGCCCCGGCGGCCAACGGCACCGCGCCCACGCCTCGCGTCGTCACCGTCTCCGGCAACCCCGTGAACCCGCGGGACTGGCTCGCGCCCGCCGACGCGCCGCCCCGTCATCAGCCCTCGCACGCGCCCAAGAAAAACGGCAAGGACAGCAAGGACGGCAAACACGGGAAGAGCTCGAAGAGTTCCGGCACCTCGTCGTCCACCTCCGGCAGGCGGCCGAAGACGTCGTCGACGACTTCCCCGGAGCCGGGCCTTCCTCGCAAGGACGTCGGCCGGGCGATCGAGGCACCCGAAGGGGAGGGCCGCTCCAGCACGCCCCCCGAAGGGTCACGGACGCGCTCCGTGCCGGGCACCGCCCCGTACGACCCGCCCGCGACGGTGACCGTCACCAGCCCCGAAGGCACCGTCGTCGTGGACCCGGAACCCTCGGTGTTCGTCACCAGTTTCGGATCCGCCCGCGACGGTGCCCCCGGACTCGTCTCCATCGGGCCACTGTCCAAGCGGTCGATCGCCGCACTGCGGAGCCGGCTGGTGACCGCCCTGCGGATCACGCGCCCCGCCGACCTCGCGGCCCTGGACGATCAGGTCAACGCGGAGTCGCTGGCCGAACACACCGCGGCGCTGCTCAGTGAGAACGGCCACCGGATGACGTTCGGCGTGAACGGCACCGAGCACACCGTCGACGTACGGCTCGCGCTGAACTACGCCGGACGGTCCAAGCGCTTCGGAGTGAACACCCAGAAGGACCCCGAACGCCGGGTGGAGCGGCGGGCGATGGGCGCCCAGAGCACCGCGGACACCTCGGGCTCCAACACCACACGCACCATCCCGATCGGGTGGAGCGGCGCCTTTCCCACCGCCTCCCTCCTGCCGCTGACCGCCGTCCGGGCCTCCGTGCAGCTCGCACTCACCCACAATCAGCTCTCGAACTCGACGACGATCACCGACAGCGTCCAGGTCGTTTCTTCGCAGCGGAGCAACGAGCAGTCGGAAGCCTTCGAGTACGACACCTCCTGGAGCCTCCGCTTCCAGGTGCCGAACACCTCTCCGGTGCTCCAAGCCGAACCGGGGCAGCAGGGCCAGGACATCGAACTCCGGCGCACGGACGGCGGGGAGGGCTTCGGCGACTGGCAGGAACCCGGTCCGGACGCGCCCGCACAGGGCACGGTCGCCGTGTGGTTCCCCCAGCACATGGTGGTGGACGAGGGCAATGTGCCGGACCCGCGGGACGAGGCGAACACACCGGCGGATCCTGACGACCTGCCGCTGTGGACCATCGACTCGCTGGCCGACCCGGGGCGGCTGGCCCGCGAGGTCAAGCGCGACTTCGAGCGGGAACTGCGCAACATCGGCAAGGACTCGCTGGGCGAGGTCGACACCATGCTGGCGGAGGCCAGCCAGCGGGGCAACGCGCCGTTGATGCGCGACGGCATGTACTCCCCGGTGCTGCTGGACAAGGACGGCAACGCCCTCGGCATGCTCAAGGTGACCGTGGCCGTCGAGACCGGCAGACCTCTGCGCAGCAGTGTCAAGGGCAAGATCAACATGGAGAGCCATCTCGCGCACTCCCAGAAGGTGAACATCTCGTCGAAGGTGACCAGCGGCGTGGCCCTGGACGGCTCCGTCACCTTCCCGATGACCGGCCAGAAGCCGGAGCCCGGCAAGTCGGCGACCGCCAGCGGCGGTCCCACCGGCCGCGGTGGTCTGGTGTACCGAGGCGCCCGGAGTCTGGGGTCGGGAGCCGGTTCCGTGCTCCAGCACTCCGTACGGAGCAACGCCTCGCACCTGCTCACGGACGCGCGGCTCACCTACACCGTCGAGTTCGTGGCGGCCCGGGGCGGCACCAGCGGCCCGCGGGTCTTCGGCGGCGGCGGAAGGCCCCACCTGGGCCGGATGCGGATTCTGCGCGCCGCCGACGCGCGCGGCACGAAGCCCACCGGTGCCAAGGTGCGCCGGCTGCCGGCCGAACTGGCCGACGCGCGCAGCATCGGAGTGTCGGCCAGCCCCCTGGCCGTCACCGGTACGGACGTGATGTTCGACCGCGCGGAGGACTGGCTGCGCGAGCACGGTTTCCTGCCGCCGCCACGGCGGACCAACGACTGGATACCGGGGATCAACGAGCCCCGTGCCCATGCCCAGTTGGTGAACCTGCGCCGTGTCCAGCAGGCCAGGTCCTCCATCGGCCGCCGGGCCGCGGCCGACTCGATCATCGACGGCGGCTACGCCCTCTGGCTCGACGACCCGTCCATGATCGGTGGCCAGCGGATCCAGTTGCGGCTCTCCGGCCGCCGGGACCCCGCGCGCGAGCCCCGGCACACCAGAAGCCTCCCGGCGGTCCAGCTCATCAACTCGGTCGGCCTGGCCGTGCCGGGAGCCGAACAGCAGTCGCACACCTGGGGCTGGTCCCTGGGGTTCGGTGGTTCCGGCAGTGGGCTCATCGACAAGGCCAGGGGCTGGCTCGGTGGCGGCGCCGACTGGCTGTTCGACTGGAACCGGACCCGGACCAGCACGACCGAGGACGGCATCAGCCACGACCAGTTGACCCTGAGCAGCGGCGGACAGGCCGCCGAGGTCTTCGAGGTGCCGCTGCTCCTCGACCTGGACGTGTACGGCAGCGACCCCCTGGTCCCCCTGGACCGGTTCGCCCGCGAACGGCCGCATCCGGGCGGGCCCGCCTCCGACGAGGAGAACCCGGCGCCCGCTCCCGTGGCCGCGCCCACCGACAGCCCGGGTGTGCCGGGAGTACTGCGGATCGCCGTGCCCGAACACCGCACACTGCACGCCCGGATGAACGTGAAGCCCGTACCGGCCCCCGTCGTACGCAGGGCGACCGCCGAGGACCATCTCAGGATGCGGCTCACGGCGGCCGGCGTACCCCGCCCGGACGTCTTCCGTGTCCCGGGCGATGCCGTGATCGACCTCTTCGCCGGGTCCGGCGCGCTGATCGGTGTGTGGGACCGGATCATCGCCGGCCTGCCCAACCGGATACCCGACCCGAGGAACACCGGCTTCGGCAGGACGGAGGGCGGGGTCATCGGCCTGGCGGCGGCCGTCCTGCGCGGCACCACCACGCTGGTGATCGGCCCGGCCCCGGGGGACCAGGGATCGCTGGCCTCCGAGACGCTGCGGGTGGGCCACTCGCCGGGGCAGTTGCTCGCGCACGGGCACCAGATCCTCGGCGGCAGCTATGTGCTGGAAGGCATGACGCTGCCCGGCATGGGCCTCGACCACGACTTCTCGGTGGAGCTGACGGCGTACGCGCGCCGCCCCGCCCTGGCGGTCGACCTGAACCAGCACCAGGAGTCCCAGGCCGGCCCCTCGTCCGGCACGGACGTGCCCACCGCCGGGCCCGTCGCACTCAACCAGTACCAGGAGTCCGCGACCACCTCGCTCACCGCGAACGCGAGTGAGACACGGACCGTCTCCGGCCACCGGGTCGTGGGCGCCTTCAGCGGACGCGCCAACGACCCCGGCTCCCACCCGGACTCCTTCACCGTCGCGCCCAATCTCGCGCAGAGCTTCCAGGGGCACACCGAGGAGGCCGACGCAATCCGCTCCAGCACCAACCAGAGCCGTGTCGCCACCGAGAGCAACCGCCAGTACCGGCTGATCGCCGATGTCACCGTCCTTATGACGATCCGGCACGGGCGGCGCAATGTGCTGGTGAACCTTGTCGGCCTCGGCCCCGGGGAGACCGTGGTGCTCGCCGTCGACCTCCCACAGGCCCTGCAGATGCTGGCCACCGCACGCCAGATCCGCGCCAACGCGCCCTGGTTCGAGGGCATGGACGGCCTGGAGGCGATTCTCGGGGAATCCGACCCGGCGCTCGAAGGCCCGCGCCCCGGGCTTCCCGAACGGTTCGTGCGCAGCAAGCGGATCGGCGTGGGCACGGTGCTCGACCTCATCCCCACCGCCCCGGCGGCCACGCCCACCACCGCCCCCGCCGGCTCCACGGCCGTCGCCAACACCACTGCTCCCGCCGACACCACCACCGTCGCCAAAACCACCGCCCCGGCCGACACCACCACCGGCGCCGAAAACACTGCCGTCGGCACCCGCAACCCGCTCTACGAGAGCCTGGTCCGCCAGGTGGAGCGGGAGGCCCCCGGGGTGCTCACCCCCGGCAACGCCTCCTATCTGCCGGGCCTGCACTCCCGTATCGCCTACCTCACCTCCGTCGGCGCACTGCGGTCGCTGCCCGCCCGGGGCCCCAACAACCCGAGAACACTCCATTTCGTCCATGTCGCGGACGGTGGTGCCCGGTTGGTGGAGATCGCCCTGTCCGCCCGCCCCAGGGACGCCGCCCAGGACCTGCGCACCCTGCGCGGACGCAAGACCACGGCGGGGACCGGGCTGGAGAACGCCACTGTGCACGCCCCGAAGGGCATCACACACAACGACACCACCTCGCGTGCCCAGTCCACCACCCTGACACTGCTCACCCGCAAGCCGGACGCCGCCGACGCGATGACCGGTGACCGCACCGGCCCCGCCATGGGGGCGGGCCGCAAGCAGAGCCGGGGCATCACCAGGACAAGCGCCTGGGACGACCGCTTCTGGCTGCGCAACGACCATGTGGCGGACTTCGACGTCGACTACGTCGTCACCAGCGCGCTGCGTTCGGCGCCGCTCGCCGAGTGGCCGCTCAACCTCCCCGGCGGTGTGATCGCGAGCGGCCTCGCCTCCTGGCGGGACAGCGCGGACCTCGCCACCTGGTGGGCCGGCTCCGACTGGCCGTCCTGGCTGGCGAAGACCTTCTACGGCCGGGCGCCGGTGCCGGTGGACACGCCGTACCGGGCCACGCTGCGCTTTGTCGCGGGCGAGTCCCCGGCGGCCCCCGACGCGCTGCCGGGGACGGACGACGACCCGGTCACCGATCCGGCCGCGCTGACCGGGCCCATCGAGTTCACCCTGCACACCACCGACCCGGCCCGCACCGCCGACGCCTCCACTCCGTACGGCGGTCCGCAGCTCGTCCTCACCGAGGCGCTGGTGGCCCACGAGTTCCCCGGCCACGAGTCGCTGCACCGGGCCATCAGGGAGCTGGGCCTGGCGTCGGAACAATCCGGCGTCACCACCGAGGAGAACGCGGCGGTCCAGCTCGGCGAGTACATCCACTACGGCAGGAGCACCGCTTCCGCCTACCCGGGCTCCCGTACGGACCGCGAGGCGGTCAGGATCACCCGCCTGTACAACCCGCGCCCGGTCAACAGCAGTGGCGACGTCACCATGGACCGGGTCAGGCACGGCGGCGTCAGTGTTTCCTCCTCGACCTCCACCGCCCAACTGCCCACGGTCTCCGTCACCGTGGGTCTGCCCGCCCCCGGTGGCACCGGACAGCGGCTGGGCCTCGGTATCCCGCTGAGCGCGGCCCGCCCCGTCGGCTCCGCCCAGTCCGCCGCGATCAGCAGCACCGTCCGCGAATGGCTGAAGGTCGGCATCACCAGTGTGTCCGCCGGTGAACGCGGGGTGCGGAGCTATGTCGCCGAGGTCGACGTCGTGATCGAGCTGGGCCGGGGTACGAAGCGCCGGTATGTGGCGGGCCGTACGACGGCGCGGCTCACGGAGCGGGACCTGCTGGGCCACGGTGTGACCCCGCCCCGTACCGACCCGGGGATCTACGACCTCCGCTCGATCCTTCGTGACCAGGCCGATCCCGCCGACCGGGACTGGACCACCCACCCCCTCGCGGACCTGCCCGGTGTCATCGCCGCGGGACTGCATCCCGACGACACCCGCGTGCAGCTCTGGCTGGCGGTCGGTCCCGGCAACCGCACCGACCCGGACGGCCTGCCGGAGGTCGCCCGCGCGCTCTACACGGCGGCCAGGACCGCGCAGCTCTCCCAGCGGCCGGTGGAGCTGATGCTCCGTACCGAACAGGGGCACCAGCGCTGGCTGTTCGACGCGGACGGCGAGCTGAGCGGCGCGGATCCCGGCACCCGGCGGGTGTGGACGGTGTTCGCCGGCGCGCTCAACCGGCATTCGGTGGCGGCGCTGCTGCAGTCCTCGCTCAAGCAGGACGAGGACGGCAGGCTGACCGTCCGCTACGAGGAGGCCGCCGCCCACCACGACGGTCTGACCGAAGCGCTGAAAAAGGACACCGCCGCGCTGACGACGGCGGAACAGCTTGTGGTCCGGCGCACGGCGGAGGAGACACTGGCCGTCGCCGAGTCGGACCGGGCCGGGGCCGAGCAGCGGCGGGACACCGCGCACCTCCGCTTCGACCAGTGGCAGAAGGCGCAGCGGAAGGCCGCCGACACTCAGCGGACGGCCCAAGAGCGCTACAACGAGGCCGAGCGGCTGCGGGACGAGGCCCGGGCCGAGGTGCGCGCGGCCAGAACACGTCTGGCCGCGGCGGCCGACGCCGCGGCGGTGACCGACGCGCAGAACGCGGAACGGATCGGGCGCACCGCCGAACTGCGGGCGGACACGGCCATGCGGAAGGCCCTGGAGCCGTTGACGAAGGCCAACGAGACGCTTGAGGAGGCGGACCGCGAACTCGAAGCCGCCCGGCGGAAGCGGGACGGCGCGGACATCGCCCTGACGGAGGCCGAGGCCGCCAGGGCGGCGGCGGACCGGGCGCTGGCACCGCTCGTGCCGGACGCCGACGAACGGGCGCGTGCCGCCGCGGCCGGTCCGGAGCGGGCGAGCAGGCTGCTCGACAGGGCCACGGCCGAGTGGAAGGACGCGCGCGACAGCCTGGAAACCACCCGCACCCGTCTCGACAACGCCCGTACCGCCCTCGGAGAGGCACAGGACGCCCTGGACGGCGTCCGGGCCCAGCAGAGGGAGCACGCCGACATACAGCGGCTGGCCGCTGTGAGCTTCGGCCGGGCCGGCACCCAGCTCTACGACCGGGGCCGGGGGGCCGCCGGCCACGATGTGGAAGTACCGGTCAGCTCCCTGACCGCTCGGGCCGGGCTCGGCATGGGCGGCCCGGAGAGCGGGGTGCGCAGGCGGCGGACGAAGGACGGGACCGGCAGCGCGCTGCGGCCCACCGGGGCGAAGACCAGCGCCAAGGACAGCAAGAGCAGAGACAGCCAGAAGAAGGACAGCAAGAGCAGAGACAGCAAGAGCAAGGACACGACGGGCGGCCGGGACAAGGGCAAGCACAAGGCGCCGCCGCCCCGGGGCTCGGGCCGGATTCTGGGCCCCGACGACCCTGCTGTGGTGGGCGTGTTGAGCGAGAGGCAGCGGACGGCGCTGCGCGACGAGGACCGGCATGTCCTTGAGGTGCCGCTGGACGGCGACTGTCTGCTGCACTCCCTGCTGGCGACCGCGCCGGATGTCTTCCGCGGTGCCGACGGGCAGGTGCCCGGCCCGGCGGCCGTCCGGCGCCGTCTCGCCACCGCCTTCCGCGCCGAGATCGGGCGTCCCCCGCACCTCCAGCCGCTGATCACCACCCTCGGGTACCAGTTGCTGGCCGGGGCGGCGGAGGACCGTGTGCGCGCGGCGATGGGGGACTGGCCCGGGCAGCCGGAGGACGCCGCGGACCTGGCGGCGGAACGGCGGAGCAGGATCGACACGGAGCTGGCGACGATGCTGGTCCACGGTCTGGACGACCGGGAACTCGCACGGATCGCGGACAACATCGCCACGCCCGGCAACTATGACAACGCCGGAGGCGACATCACACTGCCCCTGGCCACCCTCGTCTACGGCTTCTCGGCGCTGGTGATCAACCACACCGGGGTCTATCCGGTGGGGCAGGGCGTCGGCCCGCAGGTCCCGCTGGTGCGGCAGGACCGGTACATCAGCAGGTCCGACCACTGGATGGCGACCGTCCCCGCCCCGGACCCCGCGACCGACACCTCACTCGACGGCGGCGCGCCCATCGACCCCCTGGTTCTGGAGGAGACGAGTGGTGAGGACTTCCTCCAGCAACTGAGCGACACACTCGCCCTGTTGGGCCCCGGGGGGCCCTCCGCCGCGCCGAACCCCGAGGCCGTACGAGATCTGCTGGCCGACACCCCCGCCGGGCAGCCGCCCGACCTCTCCCACGGGCCCATGATCGCGCCCGATGCCGTCTTCAGCGAGGAGGAACTCCGGCGGGCCGGGATCCCGCTGACGGTGGATCAGCAGACCCAGGCCGTGCTCCAGTCGGGCCGTCTCGCGGCCCGTGATCTCGCACTGAGCGGACACAACGCGTTCCGGCTGCTCCTGCTGACCCGTCCGGACGCGGACGGTGAGGCCTACATACGGACCCTGGCCGAGGTCGCGGCCCGGCGGCTGGGCCTGATCATCGTGCTGACCGACCCGGCCGGGGGCAGCGTCCGGTTCGGCTCCGACGGCCCGGGCGTCCCCCGGATCACGCTGGATCTCGGGGGCGTGCGATCACCGAGGCCGCGCCCCTCACCCGTGGCCACTGGCTGAGCGCACGGGACCCGAGGCCGGGCGCTCGGCCAGGTGGGTACGGAAGAAGTCGGTCAGCTTCGTGGTCGCGGGGCCGACGTACTGCGGCTTGTCGTAGAGGTCGACATGGCCGGCGCCGTCGATCCAGTGCAGTTCCTTCGGTCCGCGAGCGTTCTGGTACGCCTCGACGCTCATCCAGGAGGTCACCGCTTCGCGTCCGACGACCATCAGCAGCGGGCGTGGCGCGATCAGACCGGCGAAGCGGAAGGCGTCGAAGGAGACCATGCGGTCGATGCTGGACCAGGTCAGGAACTTCGCCGAGCGCGGGTGCTGAGCGCGGTCGGTGCAGTAGTACTCGAAGCCCTCGAAGCCATGCCGGCCGCCCAGGGCCCGCGCCTGTTCGGCGGTGTCGGGGAAGAGCTGGACGCGCTGAACGCCGTCACCGCGGGCCTCGGCGGTACGCGCCTCGGCGGCCGTGTCGAGCATGCCCTGGATGACGGCGGGGTCCTGGGCGCCGTCGGCGCCCAGCCGGAACTGCCGGGAGATGTCGGCGGCGCTGACGGTGCCGACGGCCTTGATGCGATGGTCGCCCGCGGCGGCGGGGAGCACATATCCGCCAGAGGCGCAGATACCCAGTGCTCCGATGCGGTCGGGGTCGTCGAGCCACGGGTAGTGGCCCGCTCCCGGCTGACCGGGACCCACGCGTGGTGTCCTGCCCTGCCTTGCGTAGGGTCGGCGGGCCACCGCGGCACCGGCTCGGCGAGTACGGGGGAGCGGCGCGAAGCTCAGTACCCGGACACACTCAGCGCCGCGACGAGGGTGGCGAGTTCCCGTTGCCGGGAATCGGACCGCCAGACGGCCCAGGTGAGCCGGACCACGGGATCGCTGATCAGGGGATGCCACACCAGCCCTTCGGGCAGGGGGTGTACCCAGCCCGCGGAGGCGAGGGCGAAGGAGCGTCCGGTGCCGACGGCCGCGAACTTCACCTCCCGTGGGACCGGCCGGTCGTCGGCCCCCGCGCTGTCGATGTCCGTGACACCGTGGCTGCGCAGAATGGCGACGACCTGGTCGTGCCACACCGGAGCGTCGGAGCGGGCGAAACCGACCCAGGACATGCCGCTCACACGATGCAGCCGTACGCCACCCGGGCCGGCCAGCTCGTCCGCGCGCGAGGCGGTGAGAACGACGCCCATGGCCTCCTCCACCGCCAGAACGCTGTCGAGGCGCGGGTCCGTCGGACGGTCGCGCACCAGGGCGAGTTCGATCTCCCCGGCCCGCAGGGCCGCGAGTTGCGCGGTGCTCCGCGCGTGCCGGAGCTCCACGGACGTGTCGGGGTGTGCGGCACTGACCTCCGCGATCGCCATGGGCAGGAGGTCTGTGGGGAGTTCCAGCGGAACCCCCACGCGCAGCCGTCCCACGGGGGCGGCCGGGCGGGTGAGCGTGGCCATGAGGTCGTCGTGCTGTTCGAGGAGGGCCCGGGCCCGGTCGAGGAGGGTCGCGCCCAGCTCGGTCGGGCGGGCTCCGTTGTGGTCGCGGACGAGGAGCTGTCCGCCGACCTGGCGTTCGAGTGAGCGGACCGTCTGCGAGAGGGCCGACTGGCTGATGTGCATGGCGCGCGCCGCCGCCGACAGTCCGCCTTCGTCGACGACCGTCACGAAGGCGCGCATCTCGCGGATCTCCATCGCGTGGACGCCCCTTTCCTGGCGGAGACGGTGCCGAGCGTAACGGGCCAGGAGCCCGTGCTCGCGGTACGGTCCGGGCCCGCCTGCCCCTGTCCTGCACGCCGTTGTGAGGGCCGGCGGAAGACGGCGCGTGGTTCACCCGCTTCGTACGCTGTACAGTTGCCGCGCACCCCAGCGCGCGAGCGGTTGGTGTGCGGTGAAAAACACCCGACGCGTCCCGGCCTTTTCGGCGGCCCGCGCTCGTCCTCCGCGGCGGAGCCACGGTGGTGCGGCGGGTTCCTCCGGCACCCATCGCTCTCCGCTTCGGGTGGAGTCGCTTGCCACGCACGTCGAATCTTCTCCATTCTTCTCCATCGGAAGAGCTCCATGTCCACTCAAGCGATGCCCACCGGCCCCTCGGACGGCCCCGTTCTCCGCCTCCACGACGACCCGGCGGCCACCCTGGAAGCCGCTTCGTGGGCGCTGGCCGCCATGATCGGCACCATGCGCGACGCGTTGACCTCACCCCTTGCCCAGGTGCTGGCCGCAGACCCGCAGCGCACCGCCGTCCTGGAGGCCGCCGGACTGGTACGCAGGGACGGGGACGACCTTGTTCCCCACCCGGCGCTGGTCCCTGCCGACGAGCCGACGGCGCGCAGTGCGGTGGAGGCCCGGCTGAGCTCGCTGCGGCAGGCTCTGTCGGCCGCGACGCACGACGAGACCAGCGCCGAAGGCGGCTGGGCGGGCCAGTCCGACGAGGTCCTGCTCAGCCAGGGGCGCGCCTCGGCCGCGACCGGCCGGGCGCTCGCCACCAAGGTCGTCCCGCGGCTGTCCGGTCTCGCCGAACGGCTGGGCCGCGACGGCGGTCGCGTCCTCGATGTCGGGACCGGTGTGGCGGCCCTGGCCCTCGCCCTGGCGGGAGAGTTCCCCCATGCCGAGATCGTGGGCATCGACATCCTGGATCGGGCACTGGACCTGGCCCGGAAAGAGCTGGCGTCGGCGCCCGCCGGCGCCGACCGGGTGTCCCTGCGCCGACTGGATGTCGCCGAGGTCTCCGACCGGTCCCGCTACGACCTGATCTGGCTGCCGGCGCCGTTCGTCGCGGAATCGACGCTGACGGTGGCTCTTCCCCGGCTGATCGATGCCCTGCGACCGGGCGGGTGGCTTGTGGCGGGGACCAACCCGGCCCCCGCCCAGCCGTTGCGGCAGGCCGTCGGGCGGTGGAACGCCGTCCGGAGCGGAGGCAATTCCTTCGACACGGACCATATGGCGGCGACGCTGACGGACGCGGGCATGGAGGACGTGCGGCGCTTCCCGACCGTCCCCGGTGGCCCCGTGCTCGTCGCGGCCCGCCGCACTGGCTGACTGGTCCTCGTGCCTCGTACCTGTCCAGGGGTACGGGGCACGGCACGGTGAGGGGGGCGGTCGATCCGCGCCGCCACATCCTGCCGGGGCCGGGTCAGATGGCGGTGGCACCGCCGTCGGCCGCGAGGTTGGCGCCGGTGACGAAACTGGAGCGGGCCGAGGCGAGGAAGAGAATGGACTCGGCGATCTCGGCCGGTCCGGCGGTGCGGCGCAGCGGGATGCTTTTGCCGAGTTCGGCGACACCGTCGCCCCATTCGACAACAACGCCGTCGGTGAGGGTCGGACCGGGAGCCACCGAGTTGACACGGACGCCGCTGGGGCTGAATTCGGCCGCCCAGGTGCGGGTGAACGAGGCCAGGGCCGCCTTGGTCGCGCTGTAGACGGAAGCCCCCGGGACACCCATCACGGCGGCCATGGTGGAGACATTGACAATGCTTCCCGCGCCCTTGGCGAGCATCGCCGGGGCGAGCGCCGCGGTGAGGAAGAACGTGCCGCGGACATTCGTGTCGAACAGCCTCTGGAAGGTCTCGACATCCTGGTCGACGGTGGTCGCGACGGGGAACAGCGAGGCGTTGTTGACCAGGATGTCGACGGGCCCGGCGTCCTCGGCGAGCCTTCTGACATCTTCGAGGTCACCCAGGTCCGCCGCGGCGAACCGCGCCGAGCCAGGACCGTCCGCGAGTTCGGCGACAGCCTTCGCGCCGCGCTCGGGGTTCCGGCCCGCGATGACGACAGACGCGCCCTCACGGACGAACAGCCTGGCGGTCTCCAGACCAATACCGGCGGTGCCACCGGTGATGAGTGCGACCTGATCCTTGAGTTCCATGATGTGTTCCTTCAGTAGCGTGGCCGAGGCCGCACATATTTTTCAGAGTGCTCGATCGGTGGGATATTGGTGGGAAGTCGGTGGGATTTCGATATGCCGCGTACCGCTCGCTTTGTGGGCGGGCATCACTGGAGCGGTCGGAAGTGCCGGTCCACCGTCGAGACACAGAAAAGGTGGCCGCGTGGTCGCGTTTCATCATGTGTGCTTCCATAAGGGCTGCCCCATAATCCCTGACGGGCGTGGGGGAGCCGGGCGCCCGACGCCCGTAGTTCCATTGGAACACGGCGGAAGCCCCTGAACCTCTCCACGGGACGTCCGATTCCTTATACCCTCTGCAAGCTGCGCTTCTGGGTGGATCGTGATGTGCTGCTCGTGCCCCGGCGCCCCGAACCGTCGGTCTTTTTTGCGAGAGGTATTCATTTCTTTCGCTGAATCCGGGTGCCGGTGGAATGCGTGGGGATCGAATTTCTCCCGCCCGGCGTCGGGCATGACGTTTCCGGTGCTTCGCGGGAGGCGGGCGTATACGCGGACATCGGCGCCTGCGAGATGCTGCCGGGGCTTTTGGGGAAGGACGGCGCCGGTCGCGGGGTCCACCGGTGGCATCGGGCGGTCAATACCCGGAGATCGGCACGTCATCGCTGGGGCGCGACATCCGATTCCGGCGACCGGCCGGGGATCCTGACCGCGCTGATCCATGAGGCCGGCCCACCCGCGTCCGCCACGACCGGGTGGGCCGGCTCGCTGGTCAGCCTCGGTGGTCACTCGACCCGCTGAGATGTTCAGGACCCGGAGCGGACGACACAGACACCGGGCGCCGGAGCGGACGACACAGACACCGGGCGGGCCGCTCCGGTCGGAGTCGGCCGCCGGTGCCGGTGCCGCGGCCGGCTCACAAGGCCCGACAGGCTCAGGGAATGCGCACGGTCACGGACTCATGGGGCTTCAGGGAGATCTTCTTGCGGAAGTCACCGGCGTGCAGCTCCGTCGTCGTCCCGCCCACGCTGCGAATGGTCGCCAGCTTGGCCTTTCCGTCGCGCCAGGACAGGTCCACCTCGAAGCCGCCGCGGGCACCGACTCCGGTCACCGATCCCTTGTCGGCCCAGGCGGCGGGGAGAGCGGGCAGGAGTTCGATCACTCCCGGCCGGGAGTAGAGGATCATCTCCAGAGCGGCGGTGGCGCCACCCAGGTTCGCGTCGATCTGGAAGATCGTGTAACTGCCCTGGCTGTACATGTCGAACCAGTTGGCTGAGGTGCCGTTCCCGTTGTTCATCGACGGCCGCAGGATGGTCAGATAGAGCTGGTACGCCTTCTCGGCCTCCTTCAGACGGGACCAGCACAGGGACCGCCACGCGCACGCCCAGCCGTAACTGTCCATGCCCCGTGCGGTGAGCAGCGCGCGGACGCCTTCGAGCAGCGCGGCCGGACTGGTGTCGGCGGCGATCCTGTCGCCGGGATAGAAGCCGATCAGCGGAGACAGGTGCCGGTGCGTGGTCTCGCCGAGGTTGTCCGGGCTCATCCACTCTTCGAGCCACCCGGTCTTGGGGCTGACCCGGGGCAGGTAGAGCTTGGCCTGTGTCGCGGCGAGCGCGGAGGCCAGCTCCGCGTCCCGGCCGAGCACGCGGGAGGCGGTCGTGAATTCTTCGAAGAGTTCCCACGCCAGTTCCTGCGCGTAGGTGATGCCCTTGCTGTCTCCTCCGTGCTCCGGTGACCAGGCGGTGTCGTCGATGAGCACCTCGCGGGTCGTCCCGTCCGGGTCGGTGACCGTCGTGGGGATCAGGCGCGCCTGCCAGAATTCGGCCGCGCCCTTGAGGACGGGGTAGATGAGCTCCAGGTACGAGCGGTCCTGGCTGTACTCGTAGTGGCGCCAGAGCGAGTTGCAGAGCCAGGCGTTGCCGGACGGGTGCCACACCCAGCCGCTGCCGCCGTGGATGTTGGTGGAGAACGCGATCGCCCAGCCGGCGATCTTCCCCGAACTGTTGCGGAAGCGGTTGTGCTCGTTGTTGAACAGTCTCTTGGTGACATCGGTCCAGACAGGGAGCTGCGACACGCAGTACGTGGCCAGGGCCAGGGAGTTGGCGCCCAGGCCCGCCGGGTCGGCCAGCCAGTAGTTCATCTGGATGTTGATGTCGGTGTGGTAATCCGCGTACCAGTCCGGTTCGTTGTTGTGCACCCAGATCCCCTGGAGGTTCATGGGGAGCCAGTCGCGCGAGCCGGTGATGGTCAGGTACCGGCCGTACTGGACGTAGACGGCCTCCAGCTCCGGGTCCGGCGTGGAGCTGTCGGTGTGCCGGACCGCGATGCGTGACCACGAGTCCAGCGACCGCTGCACCTGCGACGACGTGCCCAGGTCGATCGAAAACCGGTTGTAGAGCCGCTGGTAGTCGGCCACATGAGTGCGCAGCAACGTGTCGGCCGGCACCTTCGCGGCGGTGGTCACCTTGGCGCGCGCCACAGCGAGGGGGACCGTGTCCGGATCCCGGTAGTGCTGGGCGGCGTCGGGGCTGTAGTTGGTGCCACCGCACACCGTGATCAGTACCTCGCGGCAGCCGTCGAAGGTTATCTTGCCGCTGTCCACCCTGACCCGGCCACCGGTGCCGACGGCGGTCACCGCGGCGGCGTAGTCCAGGCCGTTGCCCAGCGTCCCGGTGAACGAGAGCTGTGCCCGGTCGCCGGACGTGGTCTCGCCGTGTGTACCGGCGAGCGTGATGCTGCCCGTGTGCGGGCCGTCGCCGCTGAGCCGGATCACGACCACGTCGTCCGGGTGGCTGGCATAGATCTCGCGACGGTGGCGGACGCCACGGAGCCGGTAGGTGGCGGACACCACGCCGTTGCTCAGGTCGAGCTGGCGGCGGTAGTCGGTCAACCGGTCGCCCGAGTGGCCGGGCAGCGCGACACGGAGCTTGGCCAGCAGTCCGAAGCTTCCGAAGTCGTCCTTGCCGTAGGGCAATTGCCCGTCCTCGGTCACGGTGTCGTTGGTGCCACCGGTCCAGAACGCGCCGTCGGTGAGATAGAGGAAGTCGTCCTCCGGGTCGCATCCGACGAGTGCGCCCAGACGGCCGTTGCCCACGGGCAGGGCCTCTTGAATGATGCGCGCCTCAACGGCGGGCGTGCGGTACCAGATTGTGGTGGCCTCGTCCTGGGGGACGATGTCCACGCCGGGCGGGCGGACCGGCGCTGCGTGTGCGGCGAACGGGGGGAGTCCGCCGGTCAGCGCGAGACCGCCGCCGGCGGCACCGGTGAGGCGGAGAAAATCGCGACGCGAGGAAGCGGGCACGACGAGGGATCCCTTCCAGGGGGAGCGCGCAGGATGTCGTCCTCAACTATTACTAATTTTTCGACCGCGTCAACGGTCGGCGCACACAGTCATCCGATCTCTCACGCTCTCCCTTTCGGGTGTGCGCCGTGTTTGCGTCCTTTCAGGCTTTTATGCGGCCTGAATCCTGTCTTGTGTTTCCGTGGGAACGTGTGAGATCGGATGCCTGCTGCTCAAAGCGGCCTGCGCCCGGCCGCCGGTGCGCAGGGCCGGGGGACTGCCGGGCCCTGACCGGCGCGGCTTCTCGTACAACACACAAGCTCGGCACGAAGGCCCCGGGGATGGGTCTGTCGCGTCACGCGATACCGGGACCGACCCCTACTGCTGACGGCGACGGTAGGCGCGGGTCTTGTGCCGGTTGCCGCACACCTCCATCCGGCACCAGCGGCCGCCGCCGTTGCGTGAGGTGTCGTAGAAGGCCCGGCGGCAGTCGGCCGAGGAGCACAGCTTCATCCGCTTCCAGCCACCGCCGGCCACGCTCGTCGCCACCGTCTCGATGATGGCGTCGAGGCCGGCCACGCCACTGGCGGCGGCGATGCGTAGCCGCCCGGACGGGTCCGGTGCCAGGCACAGCGGAAACGCGGCGAGTGCCTGCGCGGCTTTCGCGCTGTCGGTGCCATCGGTGAGCGCTTCTCGCAGGCTGTCGCGCAGGGCAACGGCGGAGGCCAGGTCGGACGGGCGCAGTTCCTGCCCCTCGGTGGCCAGGTCGTGCTCCACGAGCCAGGCGGACAGGGCCTCGACCGAGGTGAGCCGGTCGCCGGGGACGAACTTCTCCCCGTGCCAGCTGAAGGTCCTCTCGTCGAGCGTGTTGAGGAACCGCTCGACCACATCCAGATCCACGACAGCCCCAGTCATGACACCACTGTAACGAAAAGCTGGTGTTGACGACTTCCGACACCGGCTATAGCTTTCAGTGGTGTCGATCTCACAGAAGACCCCACAGACAAGTCCCGGCCCCCTGTTGGCGGTGCCCGACGCGGACCTCGACGAGCTACGAACCCGACTGCGCGGGACGAGGTGGGCGAAGCCGTGGCCGGTCGCCGGATGGGAGGCGGGCACCGACGGCGAGGAGTTGAGGCGCCTGGTCGACTACTGGGCCTCCGGCTACGACTGGCGCAGGCACGAGGCCGCCATCAACGCGCTGCCGTCCCGGTTCGCCGACATCGACGGCACACTCCTGCACTACCTGCGCTTCGACGCCGAGTGCGAGGGAGCCCTGCCCATCGTCCTGACCAATGGCTGGCCGAGCACGTTCTACGAGCTGGTCGAGCTGGCACGAAGGCTCTCGACGCCCTCGCGGTACGGCGGTGACCCGGGGGACGCCTTCACGGTCATCGTGCCGTCCCTCCCCGGATTCACCTTCTCCCCCCAGCTCCCGACCCTGGACCAGACGCTTCCCACACACGAACTCTGGCACCGGCTCATGCGAGACGAACTCGGCTTCGCCCGTTACGGCGCCCACGGCGGCGATCTCGGTGCGGGAATCACCGCCCTGCTGGCCCAGGCCCATCCCGAGTCCGTCGTCGGCATCCACCTGTTGGACGTCGTGAGCACACCGCCCGACGCCGGCGCCGAACTGACCGACGAGGAACGCGCCTACCTGAACGCCTTCGGCGCCTGGGCGCAGGAGGAAGGCGCGTTCGCCCACCAGCAGCGCACCCGCCCGCTCACCCTGGCCCACGGGCTGAGCGACTCCCCCTCGGGCCTGCTCGCCTGGATACTGGAGAAATACCGGGCCTGGAGCGACTGCGACGGAGACCTCGCCACCCGGTTCAGCGACGACTTCCTGCTCACCCAGGCCTCGCTGTACTGGTTCACCAACACGATCTCGACATCATTCGTGCCCTACTACGAACGCGGCCAGGGGCTCGTGCCCAGGCTCGAACGTGTCGAAGTGCCGACCGCGCTCGCCCTGTTCCCCGCCAACCTCGGCGTCGTCGCCCCCCGCAGCTTCGTGGAACGCAAATACCACCTCACCCGGTACACGCACCTGCCGCGCGGCGGACACTTCCCGGCGCACGAAGAACCCGAACTGCTGGCCGACGACATCACCGCCTCTTCCAGCAGACGGTGGGCGCGCGACAGCCCGGGTGAAGGGCCGCGCTCCTGAGGCGCGGCCGGTGGACACCGGCAGGTGTTCCATACTGAAAACAAAACAAGCCCTTATTGTGCTGCTCTGCATTCAAGAAAGTAATAAAACCATGGACAATGAAGTTGTAGGCAAGAGCGGGGAAGCCGAGCAGGCGGTCCCGATATCCGCGGCAACGGGCTCCGGGGCGCGGGAGGCGCCGGCCGACACCCGCGACATGTATATGGTGCACACCATGTTCCGGCGCGAGTTCGCGGCATTGCCGGCGCTGGTGCGCGGTGTAGCGGCCGAAGACGCGGAACGCCGGGCTGTGGTGGCTGATCACATCAGCTTCCTGTCCGGTGTGCTGGAGGCTCATCACCGCGCTGAAGACATTCACTTGTGGCCCAAACTCCTGAACCGCGGGACCGAGGAGATCGCTCCCCTCGTCCAGGTGATGGAGGGGCACCACGAACGGATCGAAGATCTCGTGACCCAGGTGGCCGCGGCGCTGGCCGGGTGGCGTGAGCGTGCGACGACGGAGCAGGCTGAAGCGCTGGCGCGTGTTCTGCGACGCCTGGCCGAAGTGCTCTACGAGCACATGGCCCTGGAGGAGCAGAGCATCCTGCCGCTGGCGGAGAAATATGTAACGGCTGCGGAATGGCGTGCCATGGCAGGCACCAGCGGCGCGGGCCTGCCACCGGACAAAAAGCCACTGGTCTTCGGCATGACCTTGTACGAAGCTGACCCCGAGGTGATCGAGAACACCCTCTCGTCGCTGCCGTCGGAGGTACGCACCCTGTTGCAGGAGCAGGGGGCCCATGATTTCGCGATGTATTCCGAACGTGTTCACGGGACTTCCGCTCCCCGCCGCAGCGCCCCGCTGGGACCCTGGGACTGACAGACGCGTCCGGACTATTTCCCGCCCGGACCATTACCCGCCCGGACCGTGCGGCGCAGGGGCGCCGTTCGCGAACTGATCAACCTTGCACGAAACGGAGAACACGGTGCGCATCGGATTCACGCTCCCGCAGATCGGAGATCTGGCTCATTACCCGCGCGAGGTCGCGCGATTCGCTCAACAGGCCGAGCAACTGGGCGCGGACAGCCTGTGGGTGGGCGACCGACTGCTGGCCCCGGTCAACCCGACCGTGGGATACGGCGGCGGTGACACCATCCCTGCCGCCTTCCACGCGGTCCTGGACCCGTTCGTCCTCCTGTCGATCGCGGCGGTCTCCACCGAGCGTGTCCAGATCGGTACGAACGTCCTCAACGCCCCCTGGTATCCGCCGGCTCTGCTGGCCCGCTCCCTGACCAGTATCGACCTGGTCAGCGGCGGCAGACTGGTCCTGGGGTTCGGGGTGGGCTGGTCGCCGGAGGAATACGTCGCCGCCGGCGTTCCCATGGCGGAGCGCGGCGCACGTCTGGACGAGTGCCTGGACGCCCTGGACGCCTACTGGTCTCAGAATCCGGTCGAATACCGGGGCAGGCACTGGACCGTTCCGGCGACGTACGCGGACCTCAAGCCCGTACAGCGTCCCCGGCCGCCGATCTATCTGGGCGGATACTCCCCGGCGGCGATGGGCCGGGCGGCCCGGCGCGCGGACGGCTGGCTGCCGGTGGTGAGGCCGGGGTACGGCACACCCTGGGAGTTCAACGCCGCCCAGATCAACGGCCCGGTCGACCAGCTCAGGAGCAGGGCGGTGGAACACGGCCGGGACCCCTCCCAACTCGACCTCGTCCTTCGCGTCTACCCGACCGAGGAAGCCACCGTGGACCAGATCGTCGATGCCCTCACCGGCGCGGAGCGGCACACCCCCGTGGAGCACGCGTTTGTCGACCTCATGGAAGTCGCCCAGGATATCGACCACGCGCTCGAATTGGCCAGCCTTGTCCTGAATCGCTCGCGAAACACCTGACCGATCCGGCCGGGTATCACCCACCTCTGGGTGTTCCACTCGCTGAAACTCTTCGTATGCCCGCTGTGGCCGGAGGGTGGCAATGTCCTGCCGCAGGCCAGGGGCGCGAAGCCGTGGCAGGGGCAACCCGCGCCGAAGGACGGGTTCCACGCGTCCCGGCGGGAGAGCCGGTTGCCACCCTCGCCGCATGGCCGGGGCACTCGTCGCCGACCATCACCTGGACAAGGCGCCCCCTTCATGCCGGAGGCGGGGAGGAGGGGGCGCGGGGCGGTCGATAGTCTTCTGGGCGAGCAGGAGGGGGTTGCCCCTGGCGCGACTCCCCGGATTCTCCCCGGGAACCGTCCCGAGCGCCCGTCATCCGGGCCGGTGCCCGTCAACAGCGAAGTGAGAGGCCCTGTGTTCACTACCCGCCCCACGCTCCAGGGCACGTTCGGCATGGTGTCCTCCACCCACTGGCTGGCCTCGCAGTCCGCGATGGCCGTCCTGGAGGACAACGGCAACGCCTATGACGCCGCGGTCGCCGCCGGTTTTGTGCTGCATGTCGTCGAACCGCACCTCAACGGCCCCGGCGGCGAGGTGCCGATCATCCTCGCGCCCGCCGGAGGCGACGTCACCGTGCTCTGCGGGCAGGGCCCGGCGCCCGAGGGCGCGACCATAGCCCACTACCGCTCGCTGGGCCTCGAACTGGTCCCCGGCACCGGCCCGCTGGCCGCCGCCGTACCCGGCGCGTTCGACGCCTGGATGGTGCTGCTGCGCGATCACGGCACCAAGACTCTGGCCGAGGTCCTGCGCTATGCCATCGGCTACGCCGAGGACGGCCACGCGCCCGTCGAGCGGATCGGGCAGACCGTGGAGACCGTCCGCGAACTCTTCGAGACGGAGTGGACCTCGTCCGCCGACGTCTATCTCCGCGACGGCAAGGCACCGGTGCCCGGAGAGCTGTTCCGCAACCCGGCGCTCGCCGCGACCTGGCGCCGTCTGATCACCGAGGCCGAGGCGGCGGGCGAGGACCGGGTGACCCAGATCGAGGCCGCCCGCGCCGTGTGGCGCGAGGGCTTTATCGCCGAGGCCGTCCTCCGGCAGTCGGCGCGACCCACCATGGACACCAGCGGCTCCCACCACACCGGCACGCTGACCGCCGCCGACCTCGCCGGCTGGTCCGCGACGTACGAGGCGCCCGCCACCTACGACTGGGACGGCTGGACCCTCTGCAAGGCGGGCCCCTGGAGCCAGGGCCCCGCCTTCCTCCAGCAGCTCGCCCTGCTGCCGCGCGACCCGGCCGAGCTGCCCGAGTACGGCTCCGCGGAGTACGTCCATCTGCTGGTCGAGGGCTCCAAGCTGGCCATGGCCGACCGGGAAGCCTGGTACGGCGACGCCGCCGACGTCCCCCTCGCCGCGCTGCTCTCGGAGCCCTACAACACCGCGCGCCGCGCGCTCATCGGTGACAAGGCGTCGTACGAACTGCGCCCCGGCAGCCCCGAGGGACGCGAGCCCGTCCTCAGCGGCCACGCCGGCGCCGTCGCCGCGGGCGACCCCGGCTTCGACGTGCTGGGCGTGCCCGGCGCGGGCGAGCCGACCGTGGCCAGGGACGGCGCCACCCGCGGCGACACCTGCCACCTCGACATAGTCGACCGCTGGGGCAACATGATCGCCGCCACCCCGAGCGGCGGCTGGCTCCAGTCCAATCCGGTCGTGCCCGAGCTGGGCTTTCCGCTGGGCACCCGGCTGCAGATGGCCTGGCTCGACGACGGCCTGCCGAACTCCCTCACCCCCGGCCGTCGGCCCCGGACGACTCTCACCCCGTCCCTGGCCCTGCGCGACGGAGTGCCGGTCCTCGCGTTCGGTACGCCCGGCGGCGACCAGCAGGACCAGTGGCAGCTCCACTTCTTCCTGGCGCTCGCCCTGCGGGCCCCGGTCCGTGGCGGCCTCGACCTCCAGGGCGCCATCGACGCGCCCAACTGGCACAACGACAGCTTCCCCGGCTCCTTCTTCCCGCGCGGGATGCGGCCGGGCAGCGTGACCGTGGAGGCGCGTGTCGCCCCGGACGTCATCGAGGAACTGCGCCGCCGGGGCCATGACGTGACCGTCGGTGACGCCTGGTCGGAGGGGCGGCTGTGCGCGGTCGCCAGGGATCCGGAGACCGGCGTCCTGTCGGCCGCGGCCAACCCGAGGGGCATGCAGGGTTACGCCGTCGGCCGCTGACCGTCGGCCGACGTGTCCCCACCTGTCCTCCGGCCCGTCACCGCGGCGTGGTTGGCTGGACGCATGATCGATGACGCCCTGTACGAAACGGTTCCCCTGCCGGGGACGGCCCATGGACCGAGCGTGGCCGCCGTCGAGGCGGCGGTCCGCGCCGCAGCCGCCGCCGAGATCATGCCGCGCCACCGGCAGCTCGCCGCGCACGAGATCGTCGAGAAGAGCGGTCCGCACGATCTGGTGACCACCGCGGACCGGCGCGCCGAGGAGCATCTGACCGCCGCCCTCACCGCGCTGCTGCCCGGTTCCGTGGTGGTCGGCGAGGAGGCGGTGCACGCGGACCCCGCGGTGTACGGCGCGCTGCGCGGCGACGCGCCGGTGTGGATCGTCGACCCGGTCGACGGCACCCGGCAGTTCGTCCGCGGCGAGGCGGGCTTCTGTACGCTCGTCGCCCTCGCCCAGGGCGGCGAGGTGCTGGCGTCCTGGACCTATGCGCCGGCCCTGGACGAGATGGCCATCGCGGTACGGGGCGGCGGGGCCTGGCTCAACGGCGTCCGGCTGCGCTCCGGCGCGCCCGCGCCCGGAGCGGCGCTGGCGGTCGCCATGTCGCACCCGGACTACACCACGGACGAGCAGAAGCGAGCGCTGCTCGGCCTGCGAGCCGAGGGCGTGGAAGCCCGCGCCTGCGGAGCGGCGGGACTCGAATATCTGGATGTCGCGCGCGGCGCGCTCGACGCGGTGGCCTTCAACTGGGAGCTGGCCTGGGACCACGCGGCGGGTCTGCTGCTGGTGACGGAGGCGGGCGGCGCCCAGACGACACTCACGGGCGAGCCGTACCGCATCACGGGGGACAACGCCCTTCCGTTCACCGCCGCCAGGGACGAGGCGACGGCCCGGCGGGTGCGGGAGCGACTGCTGGCCGGGGCCTGAGCGGGCGCGTCCGCGGCGGCGCCCGGGGCCGGCTGCCCGCCGTCGCGGACCGTACCGGCGCTCGGGCTGTCCGTGCCCAGGAATATCCTGAGCCCTCTGGCCATCGGCTGACAAAGGAGTCCGAAGGTGACGTCGTTGCTCGATGCCGTCGTCGTGGGGGCGGGACCCAACGGGCTGACCGCCGCGGTCGAGCTCGCCCGGCGCGGCTTCTCCGTGGCCGTGTTCGAGGCCCGGGACACCGTGGGCGGAGGCGCCAGGACGGAAGAGCTGACGCTCCCCGGATTCCGGCACGACCCCTGCTCCGCGGTGCACCCGCTGGGCGTCGGCTCGCCCGTCTTCAAGACGATGCCCCTCGACCGGTACGGCCTGGACTGGCTCCATCCCGAACTGCCGATGGCACACCCCTTCGACGACGGCACGGCCGCCGTGCTGTCCCGCTCGGTCGCCGAGACGGCCGCGTCGTTCGGCGCGCGCGACGCCGGGGCGTACCGCCGGCTGGTCGCCCCGTTCCTGGGCAAGTGGGACACCCTCGCGCGGGACTTCATGTCCCTGCCGCTCACCGCGCTGCCACGGGACCCCGTCACCCTCGCCCGCTTCGGACTCGTCGGGCTGCCCCCCTCGACCTGGCTGACGCGCCGCTTCCGCGACGAGCGGGCGCGGGCCGTGTTCGCGGGTCTTGTCGCCCATGTCATCGCTCCGCTCAGCGGTCTCGCCACCGGCGCCGTGGGCCTGCTCTTCGCGCTCGCCGCGCACGAGGGCGGCTGGCCGCTGCCGCGCGGCGGCTCCCAGTCGCTCTCCGACGCCCTGACCGCGTATCTCCAGGACCTCGGGGGCACGGTCCACACCGGATTCGAGGTCAAGCGCCTGGACGACCTGCCTCCCGCGCGCGCCTATGTCTTCGACACCTCACCGACCGCGCTCGCCCGCATCGCGGGCCTGGGCCGGGCGTACGACGGCTACCGCTACGGGGCGAGCGTCTTCAAGATCGACTACGCGCTGGACGGCCCGGTGCCCTGGACGGCCGGGGAACCACGGCGGGCCGGCACCGTCCAGATCGGCCCCACCAGCGGGGACATCGGTACCGCGCTGCGCCGGGTCGCCGCCGGGCAGCCGCCCGAGACACCGTTCCTGATCACCGCCCAGCCCAGCCTGGTGGACCCGTCGCGCGCCCCCGAGGGCAAACACGTCTTCTGGGCCTACGGCCATGTCCCGAACGGCTGGGACGGCGACCTCACGGAGGCGATCGAGCGGCAGATCGAGCGCTTCGCGCCCGGCTTCCGCGACCGGGTGCTGGCCCGGGCCACGGCGGGACCGCCCGAGCTGGCGACCCGGAACGCCAACTACGTGGGCGGAGACATCGCCTGTGGCGCCGCCTCGGGGCTTCAGCTCCTGCTGCGTCCCAAGACCTCGCTCTTCCCCTACACCACTGCCCATCCGGCCGTCTTCCTCTGCTCCTCCGCGACCCCGCCGGGACCGGGGGTGCACGGGATGTCGGGGCACAACGCGGCGAAGGCCGTGTGGCGAAGGCTGCGCGGGGTCTGAGCCGGCACCGCGGGGCCCGGCGTGAGCGGGCCCGGCGGAAGCGGGCCGGCGGGAGAGCGCGCGGGCCGGAACGCCATGTCGTTTTCCTGCCAGCTCCGGTGCTTCCGGTGGCCGATGCTTGACCCATGCACGCCCCCATGCACACCGACACCGAGCGCTGCGTACGGGCCGTCAGGTCCAAGGACGCACGGTTCGACGGCTGGTTCTTCACGGCCGTGCTGACCACGCGCATCTACTGCCGCCCGAGCTGTCCGGTCGTGCCGCCCAAGGCCGAGAACATGACGTTCTATCCGAGCGCGGCCGCCTGCCAGCAGGCCGGGTTCCGCGCCTGCAAGCGGTGCCGTCCCGACACCAGCCCCGGCTCACCGGAGTGGAACGCCCGCGCCGACACCGTCGCCCGGGCCATGCGGCTCATCCAGGACGGGGTCGTCGACCGCGAGGGCGTTCCCGGCCTCGCCCGGCGCCTCGGCTACTCGGACCGGCAGATCGAGCGCCAGCTCCTGGCCGAGCTGGGCGCGGGCCCGCTCGCCCTGGCCCGCGCCCAGCGGGCGCAGACAGCACGCGTACTCATCGAGACCACCGCGCTGCCGATGGCCGAGGTCGCCTTCGCGGCGGGCTTCTCCTCGATCCGGTCGTTCAACAACACCGTCCGTGAGGTCTTCGCGCTCTCACCGAGCGAGCTGCGCTCCCGGAGCGCGCGCGGCGGACGCGGGGCGGAGCGGTCCGGCGCCCCGGGGGTGATCTCGCTGCGGCTGCCGTTCCGCGCGCCCCTCAACCCGGACAATCTCTTCGGCCATCTCGCCGCGACCGCGGTCCCCGGCGTCGAGGAGTGGCGGGACGGCGCGTACCGGCGCACGCTCACTCTGCCGTACGGGCACGGCATCGTCGCCCTCGGTCCGCGCCCCGACCACATCGCCTGCCGGCTCTCCCTCACCGACCCCCGCGATCTCACCCTCGCCATCAGTAGCTGCCGCCGCATGCTCGATCTGGACGCCGATCCGGTCGCCGTGGACGAGCAGCTCCGCGCGGACCCGTCGCTGGCGCCGCTCGTCGACAAGGCACCGGGCCGGCGTGTGCCCCGTACCGCCGACGCCGCGGAGTTCGCCGTACGGGCCGTCCTCGGCCAGCAGGTCTCCACGGCGGCGGCCCGGACGCACGCGGGCCGGCTGGTCGTCGCGCACGGGGAACCGGTCGACGATCCCGAGGGCGGACTCACTCATCTCTTCCCGCGCCCGGAGGCACTCGCCGGGCTCGACCCGGAGGCCCTGGCGCTGCCGCGCAGCCGCCGTACCACCCTCACCACGCTTGTCGCGGCACTCGCCGACGGCTCCCTCCGGCTCGGGGCCGACAGCGACTGGGACCGGGCGCGGGCCCAGCTCGGCGCGCTGCCCGGGTTCGGGCCGTGGACGGTCGAGGTGATCGCGATGCGCGCGCTCGGCGATCCGGACGCGTTCCTGCCCACCGATCTCGGTGTGCGCCGCGCGGCGCGGTCGCTCGGTCTGCCGTCCACTCCGGCCGCGCTCACCGCGCGCGCCTCCGCCTGGCGGCCCTGGCGCGCGTACGCCGTGCAGTATCTGTGGGCCACCGACGACCACGCCATCAACAGCCTTCCCGAGTAAGGAAATCCGCAGTGTTCAGACAGCACACCGTGATCGACAGCCCCTATGGGCCGCTGACCCTGGTGGCCACGGACGGGGTACTGAGCGGCCTCTACATGGTCGACCAGCGCCACCGCCCGGGGCAGGAGACCTTCGGAGACCCGGACAGCCGGCCGTTCGGTGAGGTCCGCGGGCAGCTCGGCGCGTACTTCGAAGGCGAGCTGTCGGAGTTCGATCTGCCGCTGCGGCTGGACGGTACTCCGTTCCAGCGGGCCGTCTGGGAGCAGCTCCGGGAGATCCCGTACGGCGAGACGCGTTCGTACGGCGAACTCGCCCTGGCCCTCGGGAAGCCCGGTGCCTCGCGGGCGGTCGGGCTGGCCAACGGCAAGAACCCGATCGGCATCATCGTGCCCTGCCACCGGGTCATCGGCTCGACCGGCGGCCTCACCGGTTATGGCGGCGGGCTCGACCGCAAGCAGCGGCTGCTGGTCTTCGAGGGCGCGGCGGCCGAGGCGCCGCCCGTCGCCACGCTTTTCTGACCGTGCGGGCCGCGGCCGCCGCGACGGCCCCGGCCGCGCGGGGTCAGTTCCGGTGGTACCGCTTCAGCAGCGCCGGGAGCGCCGTGCCGATGGGTTCGCGGACGATCTCGTCGGCCCGGTCGTCGTAGGGCGTCGGCTCGGCGTTGACCACGATGAGCCGCGCCCCGTGATCGGCGGCGAGGCCCGCCAGCGCGGCGGCCGGCTGCACCTGGAGGGTCGTGCCGACCGCGATGAACACCTCGCACGCCTTGGTGATCGCCAGCGCGGCGGCCAGCACCTCGGGGTCGAGCCGCTCGCCGAACATCACCGTCGCCGACTTGAGGATCCCGCCGCACACTCGGCATCGCGGGTCGTCCTCGCCCGCCGCGACCCGGTCCAGCGCCTCTTTCATGGAGGACCGCGCACGGCACCGGGTGCACGCGATCGCCCGCGCCGTGCCGTGCAGTTCGAGAACCTTACGGGCCGGCATCCCGGCGAGCTGATGAAGTCCGTCGACATTCTGGGTGATCACCCGGACCGCCGTCCCGGACCGCTCCAGCTCCGTCACCGCCTCGTGCGCGGCGTTGGGCCGGGCGCGCAGGGTCCGGCTCTCGCCGCGCATGCGCCACGAGCGGCGGCGGATGTCCGCGTCCGTCATGTACGAGTCGTAGGTGACGAGCTTCTCGGCCCCCGGGTCGCGCCGCCAGAGACCGTTCGGCCCGCGGTAGTCGGGGATGCCGGAGTCCGTGGATATCCCGGCGCCGCTCAGGATCGCGACGAGAGTCATGCCGCGAGCGTACGCAGCGGCGCCGGGAGCGGCGAACGGATTACGGCTTACGGCCCGCGGAAGCGGCGGAGACCTGGGCGAAGGGGTTCGGCGTGAGACCCGTCCAGCGGTGCAGGACCGCGCGCCCGCTCTGCCGGGTGGTCCCGCCCTGCTGGGCGGTGCCGGTCCTGGCGACGTAGAAGCGGCCGTCGTCGAGCGAGATCAGCCCGTACTGCCCGCCCGACTGCCAGCCGTACAGGCCCGTCGCCTTGTCGTTCAGCCCGCGGGGGAGGAGCGGCAGCAGCGAGCCGCGCTCCGAACGCCCCTGGCCGCGGATGACGCCCCGGACGGGGCGCTTCGAGCCGTCGAGGACGAAGAGGGAGTAGTTGGGGAACTGCGTCTTGGTGCCCCGGTACACGGCCAGCAGCCAGTTGCGGCTGTGCGCGTCGTATTCCAGGTTCTGCACGCCGTAGGTGGTGTTGCCGGTGTACGCGAAGTATTTGCCGTCGGGGGAGGCGGGGCCGCTCCGGTGCGCGGTGTTCCGGGACAGCGGCCGTTCGTACTTCTTCCACTGCCGCACGTCGTACTGGAGCAGGACCTGGTGGTCGTTGTCGCGGCGGGTGGCGTTGGCGTAGGTCCCGTAGGCGACGGTGAGTTTCTGGCCGCCCTTCCGGTCGAACGAGGGGCCGAACGCGACGCCGTCGATGCCGCTGCATCCGTAGCGGTGGTCGGGGGTGTTCGCGGTGTCGCCGTCGAAGACGCCGTCGCGGTTCACGTCGGCGGAGTAGTCCTTGCCGACCTCCTTGAGATGAACGGCCGAGACCACCCCCGCCGACTCGGCGGGCATATTCATCCGGGTGATGCGGGCCCCGTTGAAGATCGCGACGTAGAACGCCTTGGCCGCCTTGTGTTCGAGGGAGCCGTAGACCCTGCCGTCCTGTTCGTTGAAGTCCAGGTCACCGAGGTGGCCGGGGACACCGGTGACGGAGCCGATGGGTTTGCCGCGCAGATCCGTCTTCACGAGCAGGTCCGTGAAGGAGAAGTACATATGGCCCTTGCGGCGGTCGACAGCCATGCCCTGGAGATGTCCGGACCGCCAGGCGCCGCCGTCGACAGTCGTCGGCGCCGTCGGCAGCGACCGGCCGGCGGCGCCCTCGGCGTGAGCGGCACCACCGCCGGCCACGACGGCTAACGATGTGATCAGGGACGCCAGTCGTACGCGAGTCCGATTTCGCATATTTCCTCCAAAGTCTGGGACCTTTGGATGATGTCAGGCAACGGTCCGTGGCGGAACCAATACGGAATGAATACGTTGAACAGACCGTATCGACCGTTAACTCGGCTTATATGACTGTAAGTTGTTAACCTCCGCCGACACGCGTTGTGCGTGTCGTGCGGGCGCCCGCTCGGCCGGCGGACACGAGGCTGATCGGCATGACCAGGGTGGTGAATCCGCCCTGGTCGGCGGAGCGCACACGACCGGCCGGGGACGCTGCGGGGCAGGGGTCAGGACCCCCGGGCGCGGCGGGGCGGACGTCCTACCGGGGCCGCCGGCCGTTCTCCAGTTCCACCGTGCCCGCGCCGGAGTCCAGCGCTTCGAGTGCCGCCAGTACCCGCGATCCGAGCGAGCCCAGCAGATACGAGCCGATGTCGGCACGGTCCAGCAGCCGCCAGGACAGCAGTTCCTCCTCCTGGAGGCGGATCGCCGCGAGCTCCTCCTCGCTCAGCACCCCGCCGTCGTACAGATACGCGGCGATGGGCGGCCGTCCGGCGCCCGGCACCCAGTCGATGGCGAGCAGCCGTCCCGGTTCGATGTCCAGGCCGATCTCCTCCAGCGTCTCCCGCCGGGCGCCCTGGCGCGGGGTCTCGCCGTGGTCGGACTCGATGGTCCCGCCCGGCAGCGCCCAGCCGGACCGGTAGTTGGGCTCGACAATCAGGACGCGCCCCTCGCTGTCGCGGAAGAGCATGGCCGCACCGGCCAGGACACGGGGGAGGCCGGCGATGTACGCGGCGTAGTCGGTATCCGTCACACGGGAAGCCTAACGGGGCCTGGCGCTGCCCGATTTCATTCTGTGATTGTGCGACATTCATATCGTTTGTCGGATCTTGCCAAGGAGGCTGAGTACGGATGAAGCGCTGTACGCGTGCGTGGACGACGGCACTGCTGGTGGGTGCGGTCATGACGGTGGGCGCACCGGTCGCGGGAGCGGTGGACGTCGCGCCGGCCGCCGGTTCGCTGGTGCGGGCCGACGATCTCGACGTGGTGGAGGACGCCCTGGAGGAGATCACGCAGCCGCTCGACGAGAGTGACCGGGTCGTGCAGCGGCTCAGAGAACTGGAGGCTGTGGCCGGCAACTGACGCGGGAGGACACGCGTTCCGCCGCGAGCCCACCGCACCGTGGCCATGGGCACAGGGCCACGGTGCGGATAGGGTCGGTTCGGCGCGACTGCCTGTTCGAAAGCGAAGGATTCAGATGCCGAACGGAGCAGCAACCGAAGCCGCACGTGTGCTTGTCGCGGCGGACAAGTTCAAGGGGTCACTCACAGCGGCGCAGGTCGCGGAGCGGGTGACGGCCGGGCTGCGCGAGGCCGCTCCCGGCGTGCCGGTCGAGGCGGTCCCGGTCGCGGACGGCGGCGACGGCACCGTGGCGGCCGCCGTGGCGGCCGGTTTCGAGCGGCGCGAGGTACCGGTCACCGGGCCGCGCGGTGAAGAGCTGC
This sequence comes from Streptomyces sp. NPDC006923, assembly GCF_040635655.1. Lineage (NCBI taxonomy): Bacteria > Bacillati > Actinomycetota > Actinomycetes > Kitasatosporales > Streptomycetaceae > Streptomyces > Streptomyces sp. NPDC006923. The sequence continues at coordinate 330,184 of NZ_JBEYIF010000002.1, read as the reverse complement.
GCGCCGCCTACGCCCTGCGGGGCGCCACCGCCGTCGTGGAGATGGCGGAGGCATCGGGCCTTCAGCACCTGCCTCCCGGGGTCTTCGCACCGCTGACCGCGACGACCTTCGGCTCCGGAGAGCTGCTGCGCGCCGCACTCGACGCGGGCGCGCGGCACATCGTCTTCGGCGTCGGCGGAAGTGCCACGACCGACGGTGGCGCGGGGATGCTCGCCGCCCTCGGCGCACGCTTCCTGGACGCGGACGGTCGGCCGGTCGGCCCCGGCGGCGGCGGACTGCGGGAGCTGGCCACCGCCGATCTCTCCGGCCTGGACGCCCGGCTCGCCAAGACGGACATCGTCCTCGCCAGCGATGTCGACAACCCGCTGAGCGGCCCCCAGGGCGCCGCCGCCGTGTACGGACCGCAGAAGGGCGCGGGCCCCGGGGACGTCGCCGTCCTCGACGCCGCGCTCACCCATTACGCCAGGGTGCTCGAAACGGCCATCGGTCCCCGGGCCGCCCGCCTGGCCGGTTCGCCCGGCGCGGGCGCGGCCGGCGGCATCGGCTACGGCGCGCTGGTCGGTCTGGGCGCCGTCTTCCGCCCCGGCATCGAGGTCATGCTCGATGTGCTCGGCTTCGCCCCGGCCCTGTCCCGGGCGACCCTCGTCATCACGGGCGAGGGTTCACTGGACGAGCAGACCCTCCACGGCAAGGCCCCGGCCGGCGTCGCGGCGGCGGCCCGCGCCGAGCGGATCGAGGTCGTCGCCGTCTGCGGCCGGCTGGCCCTGTCCGCCGAGGCCCTGAACAAGGCGGGCATCCGCCGCGCCTACGCGCTGACCGCGCTGGAACCGGACCCGGCCGTCTGCATGGCGGAGGCGGGCCCGCTGCTGGAACGCCTCGCGACACACATCGCGCGGGACTTCCTGCTCTGAGCCAGGACAAGAAGATCACGAGAAGGGCCCGGGTGCGGTCAGCACCCGGGCCCTTCATGATCGCGCCATGCCTGTCGCCGCTACGGAAGCTGAGCCGCCCGGGCCTCACGGCGGTTGTCGCGGAACGTGTTCACCCGGCGCGCCGTGGCGAAGAGCGGAATCACCGCGCCCGTCACGACCTGGAGCGCACAGCCGGTCTGCAGCAGAAGCTGACCGCCGGGCGCGTCGAACGCCCAGGCCGCCAGCAGCCCCATCGCGGCCACGATCCAGCTCAGCATCGCCACCGCGAGCACACCTCGCGGCTTGGGGTATTCGACCCGGCTCACCATCAGCCACGCCACGCCGACGATCGCGAGGAGCGTCGGTACGAAGGGAAGCTCCAGCAGCACGATCGAGATGACCGTCAGCGCGCCGAAGGGGCTCGGCATGCCCTGGAACATGCCGTCCTTCATCGTCACACAGGAGAATCTGGCCAGCCGTAGGACGACGGCGAGCAGTACCACGATCGCCGCCAGCGCGGAGACCCGCTGATGGGCGTCGTCCGCGACCATGCCATAGACGAGCACGAAGTACGCCGGGGCCAGTCCGAAGCTGATCAGGTCGGAGAGGTTGTCCAGCTCCGCGCCCATCGGCGAGCTGCGCAGCTTGCGCGCCACCAGCCCGTCGAACAGGTCGAAGATCGCCGCGCACAGCATCAGGATCACGGCCGTCGCGGCGGAGTGCCGCGCCATGCCGCTCTCGTCGCTGCCGGTGAGGTGGGGAATGAGGATGCCGGTGGTGGTGAAGTACACCGCCATGAAGCCGCAGGTGGCGTTACCGAGCGTCAGAGTGTCCGCTATCGACAACCGCAGTGAGAGCGGCATGTCTTCCGCGTCTTCCTCCGCTTCGGCCTCGGCCTCCACGGCCCAGCCGGCCTGCGTCTCAGGATCAATCACGGTCAATTCGAGTCACCCCTGCGGTCGTGGTCTGACCGACCTCGACAGCGACATCGACACCTTCCGGAAGGTAGATGTCGACGCGCGAGCCGAAACGGATCAGGCCGATGCGCTCGCCCTGTTCCACTTTGGTCCCTTGAGGCAGGTACGGGACAATGCGCCGGGCAACCGCCCCGGCGATCTGCACCATCTCGATGTCGCCGAGCTCGGTCTCGAAGTGCCAGACAACGCGCTCGTTGTTCTCGCTCTCCTTGTTGAACGCCGGAACGAACCCACCGGGGATGTGCTCGACGGAGGTCACGGTTCCCGCGAGCGGGGCGCGGTTGACATGGACGTTCAGCGGGCTCATGAAGATGGCGACCCGGGTGCGCCCGTCTTTCCACGGCATGATGCTCTGCACCACACCGTCGGCCGGGGAGATGACCCGGCCCTGGGTGATCTCACGCTCCGGGTCGCGGAAGAACCACAGCATGCCCGCCGCGAGCGCGGTGGCGGGCACGGCGAGGACGGCGGCGCGCTTGGACCGGCGCGCACGGGCCAGGCCGATCGCCGCGGTGGCGACGGTGGGCAGAAGCCACGGCGATGCTCCGCGCGCGAGGCGGACCCGGCCGCGTGGTGCAGAGGTTTGGCTGTGGGGCATGGATGACCTTCGTAGCGGGTGATGCCGCGCTGGCAACGGGGGACGGCGGCTTTCATTCGATGGTATCGGTTGCGAGCCGCAACTGAGCAAGCCAGCAGCCGAGTCGACCGGCTGGAAGCAAGCGTCAGATGACGACAGGGTGTGATCTTCTTCGCGCCAAAATCGGACCAAAAGCGATAATCAACCCTGGAATCGGTACTCCTCCAGCAGTCGGCGGCCAATGATCATTTTCTGGATCTCGGCGGTGCCTTCGCCGATCAGCAGCATCGGCGCCTCCCGGTAGAGACGCTCGATCTCGTACTCCTTGGAGAAGCCGTACCCACCGTGGATCCGGAAGGCGTCCTCGACGACTTCCTTGCAGTATTCGGAGGCGAGGTACTTCGCCATCCCTGCCTCCAGGTCGTTTCGTTCACCGGAGTCCTTTTTGCGTGCCGCGTTCACCATCATTGCATGGGCGGCCTCGACCTTGGTGGCCATTTCGGCCAGCTTGAACTGGATCGCCTGGTGCTCCGCGATCGGCTTGCCGAATGTATGACGTTGCTGGGCATACGCCACGCCCAACTCGAAGGCGCGCTGCGCGACCCCGCAGCCACGCGCGGCGACGTTCACCCGTCCGACCTCGACACCGTCCATCATTTGGTAAAACCCTCGGCCGGTGGCGCCACCCAGGACCCGATTGGCCGGAATGCGTAGTCCGTCCATGATGAGTTCGGTGGTGTCGACGCCCTTGTAGCCCATCTTGTCGATCTTTCCGGGGATGGTCAGGCCCGGGCGGACCTCCCCGAAGCCGGGCTCCTTCTCGACCAGGAACGTGGTCATCGACTTGTGCCGGGCCGTGCCCTCCGGATGGCCCTCGTCGCTGCGGCACAACACCGCCACCAGGGTGGACGTCGCGCCGTTGGTCAGCCACATCTTCTGGCCGTTCAGTACGTACGAGTCGCCGTCCCTGGTCCCCTTGGACGTGATGGCCGAGACGTCCGAGCCGAGGCCCGGCTCCGACATCGAGAACGCGCCGCGCACCTCACCGGCGGCCATCCGGGGCAGAAAGGTGTCCTTCTGCTCCTCGGTGCCGTGCTGTCTGAGCATGTAGGCGACGATGAAGTGGGTGTTGATGATGCCCGACACGGACATCCAGCCCCGGGCGATCTCCTCCACACAGAGCGCGTAGGTGAGCAGCGACTCGCCCAGGCCGCCGTACTCCTCCGGAATCATCAGCCCGAACAGACCGAGTTCCTTGAGGCCCTCGACGATCTGCGTCGGATACTCGTCGCGGTGCTCCAGCCCGGTGGCGACGGGGAGGATCTCCTTGTCGACGAAGTCCCTGACGGTCGTCAGGATCTCCTGCTGGATGTCGGTCAGTCCGGCTGTCCGGGCGAGTCGGCCCATCTCACTTCTCCCGCTGGTTCTTCGGTGTGTCCGACAACTCCGGGCGGCCGGGCTGCTCGCCGCCGCGCTCCTTGATGTACGCGGCGGTGGGGACCATCACCTTGCGGCGGAACACGCAGACCAGCGTGCCGTCCTGGTTGTAGCCCTTCGTCTCCACCTGGACGACTCCGCGGTCGCTCCTGGACCTCGACGGTGTCTTGTCCAGCACGACCGACTCGCCGTAGAGCGTGTCGCCGTGGAAGGTCGGCGCGACATGCCTCAGCGACTCCACCTCCAGATTGGCGATGGCCTTCCCGGAGACGTCCGGCACCGACATGCCCAGCAGCAGCGAGTACACGTAATTGCCCACCACCACGTTCCTGCCGAAGTCCGTCGTCCGCTCCGCGTAGTTGCTGTCCAGGTGCAGCGGGTGGTGGTTCATGGTGAGCAGACAGAAGAGGTGGTCGTCGTACTCCGTGACCGTCTTGCCGGGCCAGTGCTTGTAGACGGCGCCGACCTCGAACTCCTCAAAGGTGCGTCCGAACCGCATCGCTCAGGCCCCTTCCGGTGCCTCGAAGGTGGTGGTGCGCCGCATTCCGGCGGCCCGGCCCTTGCCCGAGACGACCAGTGCCATCTTGCGGCTGGCCTCGTCGATCATCTCGTCACCGAGCATCGCGGAGCCCTTCTTGCCGCCCGCCTCCGAGGTGTAGTACGCGTACGCGTCGAGGATGAGCTCCGCGTGGTCGTAGTCCTCCTGCGACGGCGAGAAGATCTCGTTCGACGCCTCGATCTGACCCGGGTGCAGCACCCATTTGCCGTCGAAGCCGAGCGCGGCGGCGCGGCCCGCCACCTCGCGGTATCCCGCCACGTCGCGGATCTGGAGATAGGGCCCGTCGATCGCCTGGAGATCGTGCGTACGGGCCGCCATCAGGATGCGCATCAGGATGTAGTGATAGGCGTCCGCGCCGTAGCCGGGCGGCTGCTGACCGACGACCAGGGACTTCATATTGATGGAGGCCATGAAATCGGCCGGCCCGAAGACGATGGTCTCCAGCCGCGGCGAGGCGGCGGCGATCTCGTCGACGTTCACCAGCCCCTTGGCGTTCTCGATCTGCGCCTCGATACCGATCCTGCCGACCTCGAAGCCCATCGTCTTCTCGATCTGGGTCAGCAGCAGATCGAGAGCGACGACCTGCTGGGCGTCCTGGACCTTCGGCAGCATGACGCAGTCGAGATTGTGGCCCGCGCCCTCCACGACCGTGATGACATCGCGGTACGTCCAGTGCGTCGTCCAGTCGTTGACCCGTACGACCCGTGTCTTGCCCGTCCAGTCGCCCTTGTTCAGCGCGTCGACGATGGTGTGCCGGGCGCCCTCCTTGGCGAGCGGCGCGCAGGCGTCCTCCAGATCCAGGAAGACCTGATCGGCGGGGAGCCCCTGCGCCTTCTCCAGAAAACGCGGGTTCGAGCCCGGCACGGCCAGACAGGAGCGGCGCGGACGCAGCCGGTTCAGGTGACTCTCAGCGGTGAGAGCGGTCATGCGGAGACCTCCCATGGGTCGAGCTTGTTCGCTTTCCGGATCTCGTCGACGATACGGCCGATGATCCCGGTGATCCCGAAGTCCTTCGGTGTGAAGATCGCGGCCACCCCGGCCGCGCGCAGCTCCTCGGCGTCCGCGTTCGGGATGATCCCGCCGACGATCACCGGGATGTCCCCGGCGCCCGCCTCGCGCAGCCTTGTCAGTACGTCCGGCACCAGCGCGGCGTGCGAGCCCGACAGGATCGAAAGCCCCACACAGTGCACGTCCTCGGCGAGCGCCGCGCCGACGATCTGCTCCGGCGTCAGCCTGATGCCCTGGTAGATCACCTCGAAGCCGGCGTCGCGGGCGCGCACGGCGATCTGCTCCGCGCCATTGGAGTGGCCGTCCAGGCCGGGCTTGCCGACCAGCAGCCGCAGCCGCCCCGGGCGTCCCGCGCCGCCGGCCACCGACGTCAGCTCCTCTGCGGTCCGTGCGACCTTCTCCCGTACGGCGGCGAGCGCGGTGCCCGCCCCGGCGGCCACCGCGACCGGCGCGCCGCTCACCCCCGTCGGCGCACGGTACTCACCGAACACATCGCGCAGGGCCCAGGCCCATTCGCCGGTCGTCACCCCGGCCCGCGCGCACTCCACGGTGGCGGCCATCAGATTGGCCGTGCCCGCGGCGGCCTTCTTCAGGGCGGCCAGCGCCTCCGTGGCACCGGCCTCGTCGCGGTCCTCCCGCCAGCGGTGCAGCGCCGCCACGACCCGCGCCTCGTTCGCCGGATCGACCGTCATGATCGCGGTGTCGAGATCGGCGGTGAGCGGGTTCGGCTCGGTGGACTCGTAGCAGTTGACGCCGACGACCCTGTCCTCGCCCGACTCGATCCGGGCCCGGCGCTCCGCGTGCGAGGAGACCAGCCGGGACTTCAGATAGCCCGACTCCACGGCCGCCATCACCCCGCCCATCTCCTGGATCCGGTCGATCTCGGCGAGCGACTCGCCGGCCAGGGAGGCCACCTTGGCCTCGATGACATGGGAGCCCTCGAAGATGTCCGGATACTCCAGCAGATCGCTCTCATGGGCCAGGACCTGCTGGATGCGCAGCGACCACTGCTGGTCCCACGGCCGGGGCAGACCCAGCGCCTCGTTCCACGCCGGAAGCTGCACGGCACGGGCGCGGGCGTCCCTGGAGAGCGTCACGGCCAGCATTTCGAGGACGATCCGCTGGACGTTGTTCTCCGGCTGCGCCTCGGTCAGCCCCAGAGAATTGACCTGGACGCCATAGCGGAACCGGCGCTGCCCGGCGTTCTCGATGCCGTACCGCTCCCGGGTGACCTGGTCCCAGATCCGCGAGAACGCCCGCATCTTGCACATCTCCTCGACAAAGCGGACGCCCGCGTTGACGAAGAAGGAGATACGGGCGACGACCTCGCCCCTGCGGTCCTCCGCGATCTGACCGGACGCGAACACCGCGTCGAGCACGGCGATCGCGGTGGACATCGCGTAGGCGATCTCCTGCACCGGCGTCGCGCCCGCCTCCTGGAGGTGGTAGCTGCAGATGTTGATGGGATTCCACCGGGGGATGTGGTGCACCGTGTAGGTGATCATGTCCGTCGTCAGCCGCAGGCTCGGCACCGGCGGGAAGACATGCGTCCCTCGCGAGAGGTACTCCTTGACGATGTCGTTCTGCGTCGTCCCCTGGAGCGCGGCGATGTCCGCGCCCTGCTCCTCCGCCACCACCTGATAGAGCGCCAGCAGCCACATCGCGGTGGCGTTGATGGTCATCGAGGTGTTCGTACGTTCCAGCGGGATGTCCTGGAACAGCCGCCGCATGTCACCGAGGTGCGAGACCGGGACCCCGACCCGGCCCACCTCGCCGCGGGCCAGGACGTGATCGGGGTCGTAGCCGGTCTGGGTCGGCAGATCGAACGCGACCGAGAGTCCCGTCTGGCCCTTGGCGAGATTGCGCCGGTACAGCTCGTTGGACGCCTCGGCGGTCGAGTGACCGGCGTACGTCCGCATGAGCCAGGGCCGGTCCTTCTGACGATCGGTCATGTGGGACCTCACACATTCCCGCTGGGCGCGTCGGCGCGTTCGGCTGCCGTGCCCCTGTCGGGGCTGTCGGTGCGTTCCGCTGCCGTGCCCCTGTCGGGGTTGTTGGTCCGCTCCGCTGACGCGTCACGGCTGTGCTTGTCGGTCCGTTCCGCTGACGCGTCACGGAACAGATTAATGGCGTCCAGGTGGCGGGCCCGCAGCGTGTGGTCGCGCACGCCCAGTCCCTCCCGTGGCGCCAGTGCCAGCACGCCGACCTTGCCCTGGTGGCGGTTGCGGTGGACGTCGTACGCCGCCTGGCCGGTGTCCTCCAGCGCGTACACCTTCGACAGGGTCGGATGGATCCGGCCCTTGGCGACCAGGCGATTGGCCTCCCACGCCTCGCGGTAGTTGGCGAAGTGCGAGCCGACGATCCGCTTGAGGGACATCCACAGATAGCGGTTGTCGTACTCATGGGTGTATCCCGAGGTCGAGGCGCAGGTGACGATCGTGCCGCCCTTGCGTGTGACGTACACACTCGCGCCAAAGGTCTCGCGCCCCGGGTGTTCGAAGACGATGTCCACGTCCTCGCCACCGGTCAGCTCGCGGATGCGCTTGCCGAAGCGCTTCCACTCGCGCGGATCCTGGTGGTGCTCGTCCCGCCAGAACGCGTAGCCCTCGGCGGTGCGGTCGATGATCGCCTCGGCGCCCATCCGCCGGCAGATGTCCGCCTTCTGGTCGCTGGAGACCACACAGACCGGGGTGGCCCCGCCGGCGAGCGCCAACTGAGTCGCGTACGAGCCGAGTCCGCCGCTGGCGCCCCAGATGAGGACATTGTCGCCCTGCTTCATCCCGGCGCCGTTCCGGGAGACGAGCTGGCGGTAGGCGGTGGAGTTCACCAGCCCCGGAGCCGCCGCCTCCTCCCAGCTCAGATGCTGTGGCTTGGGCATGAGCTGATTGGACTTCACCAGGGCGAGCTCCGCCAGCCCGCCGAAGTTGGTCTCGAAGCCCCAGATGCGCTGCTCCGGGTCGAGCATCGTGTCGTTGTGGCCGTCGGAGCTCTCCAGCTCGACCGAGAGACAGTGCGCGACGACCTCGTCGCCCGGCTGCCAGACATTCACTCCGGGCCCGGTGCGCAGCACGACACCCGACAGGTCCGAGCCGATGACGTGGTACGGCAGGTCATGGCGCCTGGTGAGTTCGCTGAGCTTCCCGTACCGCTCCAGAAACCCGAAGGTCGGCAGGGGTTCGAAGATCGAGGTCCAGACGGAGTTGTAATTCACCGAGCTGGCCATGACGGCCACCAGGGCCTCGCCCGGGCCGAGTTCGGGCACGGGCACATCGTCGAGATGCAGGGACTTGCGCGGGTCCTTCTCCGCGGTGGGGAGACCGGCGAACATCTCCGTCTCGTCCTTGTGCACGGTCACCGCGCGGTACGAATCGGGCATGGGCAGTGCGGCGAAGTCGGCGGCCGTGGTGTCCGGCGACTGGATCGCGTCCAGGATTTCCTTCACGGTGTTGCCTCCGGCGAAGCTGGGGGTGCGTCGGCGTGCGTGCTGCTGCTGAGGAGGTGTGCCGTCGGTTCGGCGGATGCTGCTGATCGTGCGGATCGGCGGCGCCGGGTGGGCGCGGAGGTGCCTGTGACGCAGGCGTCCGGACGCACAAGCGAGAGGGCTTGCGGGAACTGCCGGACAACGCCAAGGTATGGCACGGCGTGACACCTCGCAAGGCACTGGGTGCCAGAAATCTTTCTCACTTGTCACTCGCGCGGCACGCATGAGCAATATCTACCGCCCAAAAAGCAGCAAATATCACTTTAGGTCGCGACGGGTGCGCACGGCGTATCGCCGGGCCGGATCGGACGGCCCGAATGCCCGGGGGAACGCGGGGCGGACGCGGAGACTCGTCGCCGCCGTCCGGGAGAGGGCCCGGGTGCTCAGGTGTTCTTGAGGGCCTGCTTGATCGTCCGCATGACCTCGTCCAGCGGAGCGTCCGTACGCGCCACCGCGACCAGGACGTCCCCGCTGGTACGGGTGGTGGCCGCCGGCCGCGGCTGGTTACCTGCGGTCCGGCCGGCGCCGATGCCCGAGCCGAAGGTCTCACGGACGATCGCGAAGGCGCGGTCGAGCTGCGCCTCCACATCGCCCTGGCCGCCCACCCGCAGCCAGCGGCGCAGTACATGGTTGTGCGCGGTGACGACGGCGGACGCGGCCACCTCCGCCAGCAGCGGGTCGTCGTTGCCGTCGGTGTGGTCGCGCTCGTCGAAGTGGCCCAGCAGATAGCGGGTGAACAGCCGCTCGTAGCGGGCGACCGAGGCGATCTCGCGCTCGCGGAGCGTGGGCACCTCGCGGGTGAGGCGGTAGCGCTCCACGGAGACGGCGGGCGAGGCCGCGTACATCCGCATGACTTCCTTGATGCCCCGGCAGACCGTGTCCAGCGGGTGCTCATGGGCAGGAGCGGCGTTGAGCACCGCCTCCGCCCGTACGAGCGTGTCGTCGTGATCCGGGAAGATCGCCTCTTCCTTGGAGCGGAAGTGCCGGAAGAAGGTGCGGCGCGCGACCCCGGCCGCGGCGGCGATCTCGTCGACGGTTGTCGCCTCGTACCCCTTGGTCGCGAAGAGTTCCATGGCCGCCGCCGCCAGCTCGCGGCGCATCTTCAGGCGCTGGGCGGCCGCGCGGGTGCCCGCGGCACTCTCCGGAACACCGGGCCTGGTGTCCGTGCGGGAGGATTTGGGGGACTGCGACATGAGGTGAACGTACTGCATCGGCGCAGGAGAGCGCGCCTGCGGGGCCCGGCCGTCCGGCTCCCCCCCCACAGGCGCCGCGATCCGCGCCGGTGTCAGCGCTTGGCGTATTCGCGAAAGCCGCGTCCCGTCTTGCGGCCGAGGCAGCCCGCCGCCACAAGATGCTCCAGCAGCGGCGCCGGGGCCAGCCCGGGATCGCGGAACTCGCGGTGCAGGACCCGCTCGATGGCGAGCGAGACATCGAGGCCGACCACATCGAGCAGTTCGAAAGGCCCCATCGGATATCCGCCGCCCAGCCTCATCGCGGCGTCTATGTCGTCGAGGGTCGCGTAGTGCTCCTCGACCATCTTGATCGCGTTGTTCAGATACGGGAAGAGCAGCGCGTTGACGATGAAGCCGGCCCGGTCGGCACAGTCCACCGGGTGTTTGCGGACGGCCGTGGCCAGCTCGCGGACGGTGGCGTGGACATCGTCCGCCGTGAGGACCGTACGGACCACCTCGACCAGTTTCATCACTGGTGCCGGGTTGAAGAAGTGCATACCGACGACGTCCGCCGGACGTGAGGTCGCCCGGGCGCACGCGATCACGGGGAGCGACGAGGTCGTGGTGGCCAGCACGGCTCCCGGCCGGCAGACCTTGTCGAGCACACCGAAGAGCTGCTGCTTGATCTCCAGGTCCTCGGCCACCGCCTCGACGACGAGATCGACGTCGGCGAACGCGTCGGGCGAACCGGCCGGCACGATCCTCGCCAGAGCCCCGTCCCGGGCCTCCGCGGTGAGCCGGCCCTTGTCGACGGAGCGCGCGAGGGACTTCGCCACCCGGGCCCTGGCGCTCTCCGCCTTCTCCGTGCCCCGGGCCGCGAGCACCACGTCGAATCCCGCCGTGGCGAAGATCTCCGCGATGCCCATCGCCATCGTGCCGGAGCCCGCGACACCGACCGAGCGGACGGGCCTGCCGGGGACGCTCGCCGCGCCGGCCGACGGGCCGAGAGCGTCAGGCACCACGGTCCCGCTGCCCGGCGCGTCGTATGTGTAGAAGCCCCGCCCGGACTTCCGGCCGGTCAGCCCGGCGTCGCTGAGCTGCCTGAGGATCGGCGCGGGAGCGTGCAGCCGGTCGTGCGACGCCGCGTACATCGCGTTCAGCACGGTACGAGCGGTGTCGACACCGATCAGATCGAGCAGGGCGAGCGGGCCCATCGGCAGACCGCAGCCCAGCCGCATCGCGGCGTCGATGTCCTCGCGGGAGGCGTACTTGGCCTCGTACATCGCGGCGGCCTGGTTGAGATAGCCGAAGAGCAGTCCGTCCGCGACAAAACCGGGCCGGTCTCCCACCGCCACCGGCTCCTTGCCCAGCTCCCGGGCGAGCTCGGTGACCGCGGCGACGGCCGCGGGCGAGGTGAGGACGGAGGAGACCACCTCGACCAGCTTCATCGCCGGAGCCGGGTTGAAGAAGTGCAGACCGAGGACGCGCTCGGGATGCGCCGAGTCGGCCGCCAGCCGGGTCACCGACAGGGCGTTGGTGCCGGTGGCCAGGATCGCCGTGGGCCTGACGATCTCGTCCAGGGCCCGGAAGACCTGCTGTTTGGTCTCGTACGACTCCGGCACCACCTCGATCACCAGCCCGGCCTGGGCGGCGGCACGCAGATCGGGGAAGGTGCGGAAGCGCGCGAGGACCGTGCGCCGCTCCTCCCCGGTGAGCCGCCCGCGCTCCACGGCCCGCGCGGTGGACGCTTCGAGCGCGGCGACGGCCTGGGCGGTGGCCGCGTCACTGATGTCGATGCCGATGACCTCACGGCCGGCGCGGGCGAGGACCTCGGCGATGCCGGTCCCCATCGTGCCGAGGCCGACGACGGCGATGGTCGGGAGGGGGATGTCCATCAGGGGACTCCAGGGGGATGAGTGACGACTGAAGAGGGGCGCGCGGGCGGCTCCGACAGGCATACGGAGCGCGGCGCACGGCGGTGCGGTCGCGGTGCGGGAGGACGGACTCTGTTCCGGAGTCGCGCCACGCGGTCCGGACGGCCGGACCGCGGTTCTGCTGAACCGACAGCACTCGCGGTGGCTGCGTCACCAGGCCACCGGAGTCGCGGGGGTTTCCCGCTCATCTGAGAGTAACCGACGAGTAACGAGCGCGCCATAGCGGGACCGCCGGTGCCCGGTGCGCCACGGCGCGGCTGGGACGCCGGTCTGCCGAGAGCCGTACGGAGGCCGCCGGCCGCCGATACCCTGGCCGTCATGGACGAGGACTTCCGCTCGCTCGCGGACCGGGTGCGGGACGAGTCCGGGGGCTCGGCGGCCTGCGAGCGGCTCATCGCCACCGAGGACCCGGAAGAGCTGGCCGAGGTCCTCGTGGCGCGTGAACGGCCCTTGTGGGCGCGGGAGATCGCCGCGTTCCGGCTCGGCTGCGCCGGTGACCGGCGGTCCTTCGAGGCGCTGGTCCTGCTGCTGAACCACCGCGATCCGGAGCGCTGTGTCTCCGCCTCGTACGCGCTGACCCGGCTCGCGGATCCGCGCACCCCCAGGGCCGCCGCCGCGCTCGCCACCAACGGGCTGCGCACGGCCTACGCGCTCCATCCCGTGCGCCTGCTCACGGCGCTGCGCGCCCCCGAGTCCGTACCGGCCCTGATCACCACGCTGCGCGGGCTGCTGGCACCGGACGAGCCGCACTGGCGGGTGGCGCTCGCCTGTGTCGAGGGCCTGGGGCTGCTGGGGGACGGCAGGGCGCGGACCGTCCTCGAAGCCGCCCGGGATCACCCGAGGCTGGGCGCCGCCGCCGGAGAGGCGCTCAGGGCTCTCGCGTAACGCACCTCGGGCACGGCCACCCCGTCCACGGTGAACGACTGCTCGGCCCCGTCCGCCGCGAAGCCCGCCTTCGTGTAGAAGCGGCGGGCACGCGTGTTCGCGGTGAGGACCCAGAGGAGCAGCAGCGGGCAGGAATCCGCCGCGGCGCGCTTTGCCAGCGCGTCCATCAGCGCCCGTCCGACCCCGGTGGCGAGCTGCTCGGGCAGCGCGTAGAGCGCGTACAGCTCCGCGGCCCCCTGGGAGGCGTCCTCGTCGCGGGCCGGACCGTAACAGCCCCACCCGACCACCCGGCGGGCGCGCTCCGCCACGAGATGGACCACCCGGCCGCCACCGCCCTCGACCAGATGCTCGCGGCGGCGGGCCGTGTCCTCCTCGACACTCATCGCGTCCAGATACGACTGCGGCACCGCCCCGGGGTATGTGTGCTGCCAGCTCCGGACCCGCACTCTGGCGACGGCCTCGCAGTCGTCGGCGGTCATCTCGCGGACCAGGAGGGTCATCGGGCCCCGTCCGTCTCGCCGGTCGTCGCGAACGCCTCGATCGCCACGACGAATTGGCCGGGGCCCCGGACGGCCCGGCTGTAGCCGTCGCCGGGCGGGCGGGGGCGGGTGAGTCGAGTCATGGCTCCATCCTTCTCCCCGCCGGTGATCGCGGCCAATGGGTTTCCGCGCCGCCGTCAGAGCAGTGTGAGCTGCGTGGCGCCCGGTCCCGGGTCCGGCGTTCCCGGCCGTCGCGGCTCCGGCTTGCGCGGTTCCTCGATCCGCCGGGCCGCTCCCCGGCTCGCGGGGCCGATCCCGTACTCGTTGGCCAGCTCGTGCACCTGGCGGGTCACCTGGCGCTGATACCACTTCGGCGCGTAGGCGCTCCCGGCGTACATCTGCTCGTAGCGCGCCACCAGACGCGGATGGTGCTGCTCCAGCCAGGCCATGAACCACTCGCGCGCGCCGGGCCGCAGATGCAGGACCAGCGGCGTCACGGACGTCGCCCCGGCGGCGGCTATCGCCCGCACCGTCGCGCGCAGCTCCTCGGGATCGTCGCCGAGGAACGGGATGACGGGCGCCATCAGCACCCCGCAGCCGATGCCGCTGTCGGCCATCGCGCGTACGACATCGAGACGGCGCTCGGGCGAGGGGGTGCCCGGTTCCACCGTGCGCCACAGCTCCCGGTCGGTGAAGCCGACCGAGACGGAGACGCCGACCTCGGTGACGGAGGCCGCCTGCCGGATCAGCTCCAGATCGCGCAGGATCAGCGTGCCCTTGGTAAGGATGGAGAAGGGGTTCGCGCGGTCGCGCAGCGCGGTGATGATGCCCGGCATCAGCCGGTAGCGGCCCTCCGCCCGCTGGTAGCAGTCGACATTGGTCCCCATCGCGATATGGGCGCCGTGCCAGCTCCGGGAGCCGAGATGGCGGCGCACCAGCTCCGGCGCGTTGATCTTGACGACGATCTGGGAGTCGAATCCGAGACCGGTGTCGAGATCCAGATAGCTGTGGGTCTTGCGGGCGAAACAGTAGACGCAGGCGTGTGAGCAACCCCGGTACGGGTTCACCGTCCATTCGAACGGCATACGGGACGCACCCGGCACCCGGTTCACGATCGAGCGGGCGCGGATCTCGTGGAAGGTGATGCCGCGGAATTCGGGGGTGTCGAAGGTGCGTGTGGTCACCGCGTCCGTACCGAAGAGCGCGATGTCCCCTGTCGTCCTCGATGTCGGAGGGTTTTCGACCAGATTGTCCCAGCGCATGGATACCTCCTCGGTAGTGCTCCCGCCATAATAGAACACATGTTCCCTTGATCGCCTCCGCGTGGATTTGGGCGGGCGCGCCGGAGGGTGGTTGGGTGGCCGCACCCCACTGATGAACGAGTGCTGGAGGAAGAGTCATGGCGCAGGTCGAAGCCACTACGGAGCGGGTCATCGCGGCGGACGCGGAGACGGTGTTCGATGCGCTGGCCGACTACGAACACACCCGTTCGAAGCTCCTGCCGTCGCACTTCAGCGAGTACGAGGTGCGGGAGGGCGGCGACGGCGAGGGCACCCTCGTCCACTGGAAGCTCCAGGCCACCAGCAAGCGCGTGCGTGACTGTCTGCTGGAGGTCACCGAGCCGACCGACGGCCGGCTGGTGGAGAAGGACCGCAATTCCTCGATGGTCACCACCTGGACCGTCACCCCGGCCGGTGAAGGCCGTTCGAAGGCCGTCGTCACCACCGTCTGGGACGGCGCGGGAGGTGTCGGCGGCTTCTTCGAGCGGACCTTCGCCCCCAAGGGCCTGGGACGCATCTACGACGCCGTGCTCGAGAAGCTGGCGGCGGAGACCGAGAGCAAGCCCGGGTCGGACGCGGGAACCGAGCCCGGCAAGTAACCGCGGCGGATCCCCGCCGACGTCACCGTTTCGAGTGGTTTTCCCCGCGGCGTCATCGCGTGCTCCCCGCGCGACGCGTCGCGGGAAAGGCCCTGATGAGCGGCTCGACACCCGCGCCAAAGCCCAACCCGCCCCCGTCCCAACGCTGTTCGGCGGTACGTATTGCGCTTGCTCCCCCTTGGCGTGTAATGCGAAGAATGACGCCGCGCAGGTGTGACGAGGGGAGCAGTACGTGGGCGGGATCACTCTGGTGAAACACGTCGAGCAGGTCGCTGTACCGCCCGCTCCGACAGCGGCCGGCCCGCCGCCACCGCCGCTCACCGGCGGCCCGGACCCCGCCGAAGCCCTCAGCCCGCGCCGGGTGCGGCTGGTCTTCGTCGGGCTGATGCTCGCCCTGCTGCTGGCCGCGCTGGAACAGATGATCGTGGCCACCGCCCTGCCGAAGATCGTCGGCGAACTGCACGGGCTCGACCGGATGTCCTGGGCGATCACCGCCTATCTGCTCACCTCGACGATCGGCCTGCCGATCTACGGCAAGCTCGGCGACCTCTTCGGCCGCAAGGGCGTCTTCCAGTTCGCGATCATCGTCTTTGTCATCGGGTCCGCGCTCGCGGGCTGGTCCCGCACCATGGACCAGTTGATCGCCTTCCGCGCCATCCAGGGCATCGGCGCCGGCGGACTCATGATCGGCGTGCAGGCGATCATCGCGGACATCGTGCCGCCCCGGGAGCGCGGCCGGTTCATGGGCCTCATCGGCGCCGCCTTCGGGCTGGCCTCCGTGGCGGGCCCGCTGCTCGGCGGCTTCTTCACCGACCACGCCTCCTGGCGCTGGTGCTTCTACTTCAATGTGCCCTTCGGCCTGGTCACCCTCGCCGTCATCACCGTTGTGCTCAAGCTGCCCACGCCGGCGGTCCGGGGCCGGCTGGACATCCTGGGCGCGCTGATGCTCGCCGCCGCCTCCACCTGCCTGGTCCTGCTGACCAGTTGGGGCGGCACGGAGTACGCGTGGGGCTCGCGCGTCATCCTGGGCCTGGCGGCGGGCGCGGCCGGAACGACCGTCCTCTTCCTGGTCGTTGAGCGTTTCGCACCGGAACCGATCATCCCGCTGCGGCTGTTCCGCGACTCGGTCTTCAACATCACCGGCCTGGTCGGCGCCGTCATCGGCGTGGCGCTGTTCGGCGCCGCCAGCTATCTGCCGACGTTTCTCCAGATGGTCGACGGGGCGAGCGCCACCGAGTCCGGTCTGCTCATGCTGCCCATGATGGGCGGCATCGTCGTCGCCTCCGTCGTCTCCGGCCACCTCATCAGCCGTACCGGGCACTACAGGGTCTACCCGGTGCTCGGCAGCGCCATCTCGGTGGTGGGCATGTGGCTGCTGTCACGGCTGGAGACCGACACCTCACGGCTCGAATGCGGCATCGCGCAGGCGGTACTCGGCCTCGGGATCGGCCTGGTGATGCCGGTGCTCATCCTCGCCGTGCAGAACGCCGTACCGGCCGCCGACCTCGGCACCGCGACCAGCGCCAACAACTACTTCCGCCAGATCGGCGGCAGTGTGGGCGCCGCCGTCTTCGGCACCCTCTTCGCCAACCGGCTGACCGACGCGCTCGCCGACCGCATCCCCGCCGGGGCCGGCCTGCCCAGCGCCGAGTCCATCACCCCGCAGACGGTCCACGCCCTGCCGCCCGCGCTGCGCGACAGCTACATCCAGGCGTACGCGGACGCGATGCCGCGGATCTTCCTCTATCTCGTGCCGGTGCTTGTGCTCGGCCTGTTGATCGCCTTCTTCCTCAAGGAGAAACCGCTGGTGTCCCAGAACACCTCAGCCGCCGATTCCGCCGCGATCCCCGCCGCGCGCTCCGCGACTCCCAGCGCTCCGCCCGCCGCTCCTGGCGCGGCTTACGCTCCCGGCGTGGCCGTCTGCGGCACCGTGCAGCACCACGACGGCACCATCGTCCCGCACGCCGCCCTGACCCTCATCGACGTCCATGGACAGCAGATCGGGCGAGGCGCGAGCGGCGGCGACGGACGGTACGCGCTGAGCGTGCCCTGCTCCGGTTCGTATGTGATGATCGCGGCGGCGGGCGGACACCAGCCGCAGGCCGTCACCGTCACCGTCGGCGAACGCCCCGTCGAACTCGATGTGGTCCTCGGCGGCGCCGGACGCCTCGCCGGGTCCGTGCTCACCGCCGACGGCACCCCGGTGCGCGACGCCGCCGTGACCCTCACCGATGTACGGGGGGAGGTCGTGGCATCCACCCGCAGTGGCCGCGAGGGCAGTTATGTGATCTCGGAGCTGGTGGCGGGGGAGTACACCCTCGCCGCGAGCGCACCGGCCTTCCGGCCCGCGGCGCTCCCGGTCAGCGTGCAGGCGTCCCGCGAGACCCGGCAGGACATCGAACTGGCCGGCGGGGCCGTGCTGCGCGGCACCGTACGCGCCGGCGGCGGTCGGCCCGTCGAGGACGCGCGTGTCACCCTGCTCGACGCGGCGGGCAATGTGGTGGACACGCTCACCACGGGATCCGACGGCACCTTCCGGTTCGTCGACCTCTCGTCCGGCGAGTACACGGTGATCGCCGCGGGCTATCCGCCGGTCGCCACGGTGCTCCGGATGGCGGGCGGGGGGCGGACCGAACGGGACCTGCTGCTGGGGCACGAGGACTGACCGAATGTCAGCCGGTCAATAGGTAGTGCGCGGGCGCACTACCTATTGGTTCATTGCCCCCCGTATCCACCGCGGGGGCCGTACCGTGGTGGGCGGAGCCGCGGATCCTGGCGGCGGGGAAGGAGCCTCCCACCCATGGACAGTGGTATTCCGCCGGGACTGCCGCGGCTCGCCGCGGCCGGCAGCGTTCCGCTCGCCGTGGTCGTCGTGGACGGTGACGGTCTTGTGTCGCACTGGTCGAGCGGCGCGCGCCGGCTGTTCGGCCATGCGAGGCGGGACGCGGTCGGTCAGCCCGCGAGTGATCTGATGCCGGTCGCCGGCGCGCTCGCCCGGGGCGAACGCGGAGTGGCCCACGGTATGGAGGATCCGTACGACGAGCTGGGGCCGGAGCTGCACGCGCGTGGCTCCTACGCCACCGCCGGCCGCGCGAAGGTCTCCGGCTCGGGACACGGCCGGCTCGATGTGCTGTGGTGGGCCTACCCCCTGGCCGGGCCCGGGCCGGGACGTCATCTCGTCCTCGCGGTGGACGCGGCCCGGCTCCGGCCCGCTGGCGGGGGCGAGCGCGCGGACATGCCCCGGATCGCCCCGGGCTTCGCCCTCCACACGGAATTCCCGGACTCGGACGCGCTGGTCCGGCGGCTGCCGGAGATCCTGCCGGGCCTGAGCCCCGCCGAGACCGGCCGCATCGTCGCGCAGGTGCGGGAACTGGGCTACCCGGTGCTGGAGTTCAGCCGTTACGACCGGGTGCCCGTCACTCCGGACCAGGGCGTGCCGGGGCGGGTGGCCGGACGGTACGGCGGTCCCCCGTCCATGACCGAGCGGCCCGAACGGGGCGTCGCGGCCCCTCCTGGGCCGGGCCTCGAATACGCCGCGGCGCGGGAGCGGCTGGACTTCCTGGCCGAGGTCAGCGGCCGTATCGGCACCTCCCTCGACCTGGCGCGCACCGTCCGTGAGGTCACCGGCGCCGCCGTGCCCCGCTTCAGCGACTTCGCCAGTGTCCATCTGCGGGCCGCGGTGCTCGCCGGCGAGGGATTCCCGGACGGGCCGCCCGAGGCGACCACCGTCTGGCACCGCGTCCGGGTCGAGCACACTGACGAACGGGGCCGCTGGGACGACATGGTGCCGGTCGGCGAGGCCATGCCCCACCCCGAGCACACGTCGTTCTTCCAGTGCGTGGTCACCGGCGAGCCGGTACTCATTCCCCGGCTCGACGCTCTGGACTGCGACCGGATCGCCGGGGAGTTCGAGAAGTGGGATCCCCGGCCGCTGATCAACAACCGCTCTCTGCTGATCGTGCCGCTGAAGGCACGCGATGCCGTGCTCGGTTTCATGGTGCTGATGCGAAGACAGGACCGGGAGCCGTTCGACGACCTGGACCGCACGACCGGCGCCGAACTCGCCGCGCGGGCCGGTCTGGTCCTCGACAACGCGCGTATGCGCACCTACCGGGAGAACGCCGCGGAGACCCTGCGGGACAGCCTGCTGCCGAGGCTCGCCCCGCGCATGGCCGGCTGTGACATCGCCACCCGCCGGCTGCCGGGCACCCGGCTCGCCCGGGCCGGCGGCGACTGGTTCGACGCCGTCAAGCTGCCCGGACCACGTACCGCGTTCGTCGTCGGCGGTGTGCTGGGCCACGGGCCCGACTCGGCCGCGATGATGGGCCAGTTCCGTACCGCCGTACAGGCCATGGCGACCACGGAGACGCACCCCGCCCAACTGCTCCGCGGTCTCGACGACCTGGCGCGGCGGCTCGGCGAGACCTATCTGGCCACCTGTCTGTACGTGGTGTACGACCCCATCCGTTCCGAACTCCGGATCGCCAACGCCGGACATGTACCGCCGGTGCTCGTCCGCGCCGAGGACGGTGGCGCCGAGGTGCTCGACCTGCCGACGGGCGCGCCCCTGGGCGTGGGCGGAGTGGCATTCGGGACGGTGACCGTACGGGTGGCGCCCGGCGACCGGCTGGTGCTGTGCACCGACGGGCTGATCGAGGCGCGCGGGGACATCGCGGAGGGGCTGGCGGCGCTCTGCGCGTCCGCCGCGCACCCGGCCGCTTCGATGGACGACGCCTGTGATGCCATGGTCCGCGCGCTGAACACCCGTGACGGCCGCACGGACGACATGGCCCTGCTGATGGCCAGGCTCAATGGCATCCCGGACGACGACGTGGCCCGGTATCAACTGGCCCCCGACCCGGCCGAGGTGGCCAGGGCCCGCCGACTGGTCCGTGGCCGGCTGCTCGACTGGGGGCTGCCGGACGCGGTGGAGCCGGCGGAACTGATGGTCAGCGAACTGGTCACCAACGCCGTCCGTCATGCCGGGCCCGGCCGGGTCTGGCTGCGCCTGGTCCGCACGGACACGCTGCTGTGCGAGGTCGGCGACGACGAACCCGCCCCCGCCACGCTGCTGGACGCCGGCCCGGACGACGAGTCCGGCCGGGGACTGCGCGTGGTGAGCGGCCTGGCCAGGGACTGGGGCACCAGCAGGACGCCATCCGGCAAGACGGTCTGGTTCGAACAGGCGCTGACGCCGCGCACCCGCTTGCCGCGGGGCCGCGGCTGACCGGGGCCCCGTGTTTGACCGGGGCCCCGGTTTTTTGACCCTGCCTTGACCTTTGTGCCGCTCGTTCGGCACGCGATCATGTCACGCGTGTTTCACGTCACCCCCGGCGGAAAGGCCCCGCCGCGACCGGGCGGCGCGTTTCTTTCGCTCCGGTAGGACGGCGGGATCCGGCCACGCACCGCTATGCGGTACCGGGGCAGAGTGATTCCGGTTTGCTAACGGCAACCGGAATTAGAAAATCACTCGGGTAAAACTCCACGGGAATCAGTCGTTCGCCCTTCGTGTGCGTAAATGCACTCATGCACCCCGTCGGCGCCCCCGGCGCCAAGTGGCGAATTAAGGACAACTGGGTCAAGGAGGCGTTCAGGCCGCCGAAGGTATGGCCGGTATTGGTGATCCATGAGGTGTTTGTTCCGATGCGGAGAGTCGCTCCGCCGTTACTAAATCTACCCAAAGACGGGCACGGGATCGCTCCGCTGAATGTGCCAGATGGCCAAAACGGACCGTCAGGTAATTCCTTGACGCGGCTTGTCTTGACTGTTAGAAAATGACGTCGAACGGGGGGAAAAATGTTCGCAGATCTCGGCTGCACATACAGAGTTCATCAACTCGGAACATGTCGCGCCGATCAGGGGCCGCCTCTTCGGTGAGCCCTTCGGCCAGCCGATTCCTTACTTCACGCGCCGCAGCGAAACGGGCTCTCACGCGGTCCCGGATCGCTAGCTCCGCCTGCCATTTCGCCTGCTAACGAACGGTCCGTGAACGTGAAAGCATATCTTGACCTGCTCCGTATCGGCGACTACCGGCTGCTCTGGTCGGCGCTCGTACTCAATCTGCTCGGCGACGGCGCGACCTACGCCGCTCTGGCCTGGATCACCGTGGAACGTGCGGGAGCCGCCGGCCTGGGTGTCCTCGGTGTCTGTCTCACTCTTCCGGTGATCCTGGGCGGAGCCGTGGTGGGCCCGCTGCTCGACCGGTTCTCCCGGCGCAAGCTGTTCATCTACGACTCGGTCTTCCGCGGCGCCGTGGTCGCCCTCATCCCGCTCCTGGCCTGGCTGGGAGCGCTGGAACAGTGGCACCTGTACTCGGTCGCGGTGGTCTACGGCCTGCTGAAGATCATCCCGCTGGCGGGCACCCCGGCGGTACTGCCCGAACTGGTGCCGGGCGAGAAGCTCCAGGCCGCCTCGGGGCTGGAGGCCACGGCGATGGGCGCGGCCAATGTGGTTGGTCCGGCGCTGGGCGCGCTGCTGATCGCGGCCTTCGACGCTCCCAGTGTGCTGGTGCTCGACGCGGTCACCTATCTGATCTTCGCTCTGCTGATCAGCCGGATCAAGGCGCCGATGGGCCGGCCCGAACCGACCGGCGAGACCGGGACACGGCGGAAGCCCGGCTGGACACCGGTGTTCAAGCTGATCGTGCGGGACCGCTTCCTGCTGGTCCTCACCCTGTCGTTCGCGGCCTTCAATGTGTCGGCCGGCGCCCTGGTGGTGGCCCTGCCCTGGCTCGCCAAATTCGAATTCGACAGCGGACCCGGTGTGCTGGGTCTGATGCTCGCCGTCATGGCGGCCGGTGAACTGATCGGCTCGCTGGTCTCGGGCGCGGTCCAGACCTCGGAGAAGCAGATGCTCCGCATCGGTGTGCTGCAACTCCTGTCCGGCGCCGTGCTGTTCCTGCTCGTACCCACCAGCCTGCCCTGGATCCTGCTCGGACTCGCGCTCAACGGCATCCTCTCCGCGCCGATGACCGTGCTCGGCGGTGTGGTCCGGATGACCCGCGTCCCGAACCAGATGCGCGGCCGGGCCATGACACTCATGCGCACCCTGATGGCCGGCGCGCTCCCGGCGGGCTCCGCCGTCGGCGGTGTGCTGCTCAGCGGCAGCCACTACACCGGGCTGGTGCTCGGTGTCGCCGCGCTCGCGGCCGCCCCCGGTGTCCTCACCGTGGTGCTCTTCCGCAACACCGCGTTCAGATTGGGGGTGACAGCCGGTGAGCAGCAGGATTCCGTCCCTGCCACGTCCTGATGTGCGAGCTGCCGAACCTGACGCCCTCCTTCTGGTCACCGACCGGCCCCGTTCGCTGAACACCGGCGAAGCGTCCGGCATCACCCTCGCCCCGCCCGAGGACCTCGCGGAGCGGTTACGGGAGGGCCGACTGGCCCTGGCCGCCTTCGCGGTGGTGCTGCACCGGTACACCGGCCAGCGAGAACTGCCGCTCGACGCCCGCCTGGCCGGGAGCGGTGACGGCGCCCTGACCCTCACCGTCGATCCGGACGAGCCGATCGCCGCGCTGCTCGACCGGGCGGACCGGGCCGTCGCCGACCGTCCCGGGGCCGGAACCGCCGTACGGTACGCCGATCACAGGACCGGCCCGGGAGAGCTGCCGGATCCGGCCGCCGAGATCGCTCTCACGGTCGACGGTGGCATGCTTCACCTGGGCTATCGCAGTTCGCTCTTCGACCGGGAGACCGTCGAGCGGTTCGGGGCCCATCTGCTCCGGGCGCTGCGCTTCCTGGCCGGCCGTCCGGACCGGCCGGTGCGCGCGGTCGAGCTGCTCGGCGAGGACGAACGCGCCCTCGTCCTGGGCCCGTTCAATGACACGGCCCGCCCGTATCCGGACAGCACACCGATCCATCGGCTCTTCGCCGATCAGGTACGCCGTACGCCCGATGCCACCGCGCTGAGCTGGCGTCACACCGTTATGACGTACCGTCAGCTCGCCGAGCGGGCCGACCGGCTGGCGGCGGCGCTGTGCGCCGCCGGTGTGCGGACCGGCGACCGGGTGGCACTGCGCACCGAACGGACACCGGACTTCGTCGTCGGAGCGATCGCCGTCCTCACGGCGGGCGGCGGCTATCTGCCGGTGGAACCGGGCTATCCGCGCGAACGCACCGAGCTGCTGCTGGCCGACTCCGGAGTCAAGGTCCTGGTCACGGCCCCCGGACTGCCCGCCGACTTCACCTTCGACGGCACGGTCGTGCCCACCGACACACCGGCCACGGACACACCGGCCCCCGATACGCGGATCACCGGAGCGCCGCCCGCGTCCGCCGGCTCCGCCGACGATCTCGCGTATGTCTGCTACACCTCGGGAACGACCGGCAAGCCCAAGGGCGTCGAGGTCACACACCGCAATGTGGTGCGCCTGGTGAAGGGCGCCGACTACGCCGACCTGGGTCCCGACACCACGATCCTGCCGACCGGCTCCATCGTCTTCGACGCCAACACCTTCGAGATGTGGGGAGCGCTGCTCAACGGCGGGAGCCTGCGGCTGGTGGACAACGACACCGTCCTCAGCGCTCGCGGGCTCGGCGCGGAACTCACCGAGCACCGCGTCACCACGATGTGGCTGACCTCGGCGCTCTTCAACCAACTGGCCGAACAGGACGCCGGTACGTTCCGTCCGCTGCGCCGGCTTCTCGTCGGAGGGGACGCGCTGTCCTCCCCGCACGTGGCCAAGGTGATGGCCGCCTGCCCCGGACTGACACTGGTCAACGGGTACGGCCCGACGGAGAACACCACCTTCTCCGTCACCCACCGCCTCACCGGCGCCGATCTCGACCGCATTCCGATCGGCAGACCCATCTCCAACTCCCGCGCGTACATCCTCGACGAGGACGACCGGCTGAGCCCGATCGGTGTGCCCGGCGAACTCTGCCTGGGCGGCGCCGGTGTGGCGCGCGGCTATCTGGGCCGGCCCGATCTCACCGCGGAACGGTTCGCGGCCGACCCGTTCGTACCGGGCGGACGCATGTACCGCAGCGGCGACCTCGCGCGCTGGCGGCCGGACGGTGTCATCGAATTCCTCGGACGGCGCGACCACCAGGTCAAGGTGCGCGGCTTCCGGGTGGAGCCCGCCGAG
This sequence comes from Streptomyces sp. NPDC006923, assembly GCF_040635655.1. Taxonomy (NCBI): domain Bacteria; kingdom Bacillati; phylum Actinomycetota; class Actinomycetes; order Kitasatosporales; family Streptomycetaceae; genus Streptomyces; species Streptomyces sp. NPDC006923. Next base: position 305,800 of record NZ_JBEYIF010000002.1, on the reverse strand, counting down.
ATCGAGAAGGCCATGCTCGGCCACCCGGACATCACCGAGGCCCTGGTCATGGCGCGCTCCCGGCCCGGCCGCGCCGACAAATTCCTGTGCGGCTACTACGTGTCCAGGCGGGAGGTGACCGCCGACGAGCTGCGCTCCCGGCTGGCGCTCACCCTGCCCGGCCATATGATCCCGTCCTATCTGACCGCGCTGCCGGAGCTTCCGCTCAATCACAACGGCAAGGTCGACCGCGGCCGGCTGCCCGACCCCGACGGTGCCCGGCCGGCCGCCGGAGCGGAGTTCCGGGCGCCCACCGGCGAGGCCGAGCGGGTCCTGGTCGAACTGACCGAGCGGGCCCTGGGTATGACCGGTATCGGGGTCCGGCACGACCTGCGCGACCTGGGGGCCGACTCGCTCACCGCGACCCTGATCGCGGCGGGCGTGGAGACACGGCTCGGCCGGCGCTGCCCCGTCAGCGCCGTACTGCGCGCCGGCACCCTGGAAGAGCTGGCGCGACTGCTGGACACCCTCGGCCCCGGCACGGGACCCGGGATCGATGCCGCTCCCGAACTGCCCAGCTATCCGCTCACACCACAACAACGCCAGGTCTACTTCGAGCAGCTCAAGGACGAGAAGGCCGTGCACTACAACGTGCCGGTCACGCTCGACCTGCCCGCCGACACCGACCCGCGACGGCTCGCGAAGGCCCTCGGCGAACTCACCGCGCGCCATGACGCGCTGCGCACCCGCTTTGTGATCGAGGGCGCCGAGGTCCGGCAGCTCATCGAGCCGGAGGTGCCGCTGCCGCTGCGTGTCCTGGACGGACCGCCGCCGCCCGTCGAGGAGTTCGTCAGGCCGTTCGACCTGGCACGGGCTCCGCTGTGGCGCGCGGAACTGCACCGCACCGCGACCGGCCGGCGGCTCCGCTTGGATCTGCACCACATCATCGCCGACGGCTTCTCGCTCGTCACACTGTTCGAGGATCTCGCGGAACTCTACGCGGGTCACTCTCCGGAGCCGCCCCCCGTCCAGTACCGCGACTACGCGGTGTGGCTCACCGGCCCGGCGGGACAGGCACTGCGGGACGGACAGGCGGCCCACTGGCGCGAGGCGTTCGCGGCGCCGGTCGCCCCGGCCGATCTGCCGACCGACGCCGAGCGGCCCGCGATGCGCGCACTGGACGGCGCCACCGTGGAGTTCGACCTGGGGCCGGCCCGTACCGAGGCGCTGCGGCGGCTCGCCCGCGGCCAGGACGTCACACTCTTCGCGGTCCTGGCGGCGGTGTACCACGTACTGCTGTCCGCCCTGAAGGGCACCACCGATGTCACCGTCGGTACCCCGGTGTCCGGGCGGACCGCCTCCGGTGTGCACCGGACGCTGGGGATGTTCGCCAACACTGTCTGTCTGCGCACCACCGTGGACCCGCGCGCGTCCTTCAGCGAGCTGCTGCGGGAGGTGGGCAGGAACGCCGAGAACGCCTTCGCCCACCAGGACTTCCCGTTCGAGGAACTGGTGGCGCTGGCCGCCCCCGACCGGGACTACAGCCGGACCCCGCTCTTCGACGCGCTGATCGCGCTGCACAGCGGACGCTATCTGTCGGTGGACCTCGGCGGCAGCCGGGTGCCGCTGCGCCTGGAACCCAACGGACAGGCCGTGTTCGACCTGAACGCGCAGATCTACGAGGTCGCCGGCACCCTGCGGGTGAGCTGGCAGTACGCCGCCGGGCTGCTGCTCCGTACGACGGCCGAGTCCTGGCGTGACGCCTTTGTGGCACTGCTCGACGCGGTGGCTGCGGACCCGTCCGCCCAGGTGGGTGCCCTGATCGCGGCCCACGGACCCGCTCCCGCGCCCGACGCCGCGCCCGAAACCGCGTCGTCCGGCTTCGACTTCAATCTCTGATCCCCAGCCGCCGATTCACCCTCTCGTCTCTCACATCACTGATCTCTGATCTGTCTTTGCCATGCAACGCTATGCAGGAGAGAACCATGCATCAGCTTGACCATGCGGCATCAGAATCGCCGCAAGCCGCTCACTGGCGTGCCCAGTTGGCCACGCTCGCGGAGGGATCCGGATTCCTTTCCGACTTCAGGGCCCCGGCCGGTTCCGCGCCGGTCACGGACACCCACCTCGTCCCCCTTCCACCGGCACTGACAAAGCGGCTCGACGAGATCAGCCGCGGCCGGCCCGAGATGCTCCATGTGGTCCTCACCGCCGCACTGGCCGCACTGCTCGGCCGCTACACCCGCCAGGAGGAGGTGGTACTCGCCCAGCCGACCCGGGGCGCGTCCGCGGAGCACGCCGGCGGACCCCTGCTGCTGCGTGTGGAGCCCACGGGCACACTGCGGGAACTGCTCGCCCGGGTGGCCAGGGCCGTCCAGGAGGCCGAGCGGCACCAGGACTTCCTGGTGGCGCGGCTCGCCGAGGAGCTGGGCCGCACCGACGCCTTCGACGTGTGCGTCGAACTGCCGGGGCTGCACGACCCCGGATACACAACACCGGCCGGCACCAGGTTCAGCGTCTCCCGCGAGGGCGAAGCCCTCACCGTCACCCTCGCCTACGACGCGGCCCGTTTCTCGGCGGCTTCCGTGGAACGGATCGGCGCGCACTACGCGCTGCTGCTCGCGGGCGCGGTGGACGCGCCGGACCGTGACGTGTCCACCATCGATCTGCGTACCGACGAGGACGAGCGGATCATCTCGGCCGCCAACTCCACCACCAGGGACTTCGACCGGGACGCCACCCTCCATGGCCTCTTCGCCGCCAGAGCCGCCGAGCGGCCGGACGCGCCGGCCGTACTCGCCGGCGACCGGACCATGAGCTATGGCGAGCTCGACGCGCGCTCCAACCAGCTCGCCCGTGTCCTGCGGGGACGCGGCGTCGGGCCGGACACGGTGGTCGCGCTGGTGGCCGAGCGGTCGCCCGAGATGATGGTGGGCCTCTTCGCCGTACTGAAGGCCGGCGGCGCCTATCTGCCCATCGACCCGTCCTACCCCCAGGCCCGGGTGGACTATCTGCTCGCCGACAGCGGGGCCCGACTGGCCCTGACCCAGGCGAAGTTCGGCGCGCTGCTCGGGGACACTCCGGGACTCGACCTGGACGACCCGGCCTCCTACGCCGAGGACAGCGGACCGCTGGAACCGGTCGGCGGTGCCGGGGACCTCGCGTACGTCATCTACACCTCGGGCTCGACCGGCCGTCCCAAGGGCGTTCTGGTGGAGCACCGCAGTGTGGTCAACCGGCTGGCCTGGATGCAGAACAGCTATCCGATCGGCCCCGGCGACGTGATCCTCCAGAAGACCTCCATCTCCTTCGACGTCTCGGTCTGGGAGCTGTTCTGGTGGTCCTTCACCGGTGCGGCCCTGGCCCTGCTGGAGCCCGGCGGCGAGAAGGACCCGCACGCGCTGCTCGCCGCCGTCGGGCGGCACGGCGTCTCCACACTGCATTTCGTGCCGTCCATGCTCACTATGTTCCTGGGCCACCTCGACCGGTTCGCGAGCGGCGGGGAGACCGGCACCCTGCGGCAGGTCTTCGCCAGCGGCGAGGCCCTCGCACCGGGCCAGGCGGCGAAGTTCGAGCAACTCCTCCCGGACGCCCGGCTGATCAACCTGTACGGACCCACCGAGGGCACCGTCGATGTCACCCACCAGCCCGTGCGGGGCCTCGGCGGCTCGGCCCGGCTGCCGATCGGCCGGCCGATCGACAACATCCGGCTGTATGTGACGGACGACGCGGGACACCAGACCCCGGTCGGTGTCCCCGGAGAGCTCCGGATCGCGGGCGTCGGCGTGGCCCGCGGCTATCTGGGCCGTCCGGAGCTGACCGCGGAGAAGTTCGTGGACGGCGCGTCCGTCGGCGAGGAGCGGCTCTACCGGACCGGCGACCTCGCCCGCTGGCTGCCCGACGGGACGCTGGACTACCTCGGCCGGACCGACCTCCAGGTCAAGGTCCGCGGCTTCCGTGTCGAGCCCGGCGAGATCGAGGAGCGGCTGCGCTCCCACGCCGGCGTGCGGGACGCCGCGGTCGTCGCCGTGGACGACGGCTGGCAGACCTCGCTGCGCGGATTCGTCGTGCCCGCCGGGGAGAGCGACGGCGTGCGCGAGGCCGACCTCAAGAACCATCTGCGGGAATCCCTGCCCGAGTACATGGTGCCCGGCAGGATCCTGCCGCTCGACGCCCTGCCGCTCACTCCCAACGGCAAACTGGACCGCGCCGCGCTGCGCGGTCCCGACGCGCTGCGCAAGAAGGCGCCCTCGCACGTCGAGCCGCGCAACGAGCGGGAGCGGACGCTGGCGACGATCTGGCGGGAGGTGCTGGGCCGCGACAGGATCGGCGTCCACGACAACTTCTTCGCGCTCGGCGGCAACTCGATCCACTTCGTCTCCGTCCTGGCGAAGTCCCGCGCCGCCGGGCTGGACTTCACCTTCCAGCAGCTCTTCAAGCACCAGACCGTCGCGCTGCTCACCGAGAGCCTCGGCGAGCAGACCGCTCCGGCGGAGGCCGATGTCGCCGCACGCGGAGGATTCCAGCCGTTCGAGCTGATCTCGGCCGAGGACCGGGCGCTGCTGCCCGAGGACGCGGAGGACGCCTATCCGCTGTCCATGCTCCAGGCCGGACTGATCTTCCAGACGGAGATCACCGGCGGCCTCGGCCAGTACCACGACGTGCTCAGCTACTCGATCAGCGGCACCTTCGACACGGAGGCGTTCACCGAGGCCGTACGGCTGCTGACCCTGCGGCATCCGATGCTGCGCACCACCTATCACCTCACCGGATTCAGCGAGTTCCTCCAGATCGTCCACCGTGAGGTGCGGCCTCCGCTGACAGTCGCGGACCTGCGGCATCTCGACGACCGGGACCAGCGGCTCTGGCACGAGGAATGGCTGGCCGGGGAGAAGGCCAGGCGGTTCGTCTGGGAGCGGGGCGAGCTGGTCACCCTGCATGTGCAGGTGCTGACCGACGACCTGTACCGGTACACCGTCAGCCAGCACAACTCCGCGCTGGACGGCTGGAGCATCAGCCTGCTGCACACCCAGCTCTTCGAGCTGTACCACCAGGTCCGTGAGGGACGGGACACCACTGCCGAGCCGGTGGACAACCACCTCAGGAACTTCGTCGGCCTGGAGGGCGAGGCCCTGCGCTCACCGCAGTCGAGGGACTTCTGGCTGAAGGTGATGGAGGACGCCCAGCCGGCCAATGTGCCGCCGAAGGCGGGCGCCCGGCCCACCGGCGACTTCACGGTCGTCCTGCGGGACGTGCCCCTGCCGGCCGGGCTCACCGAGCGCATCGAGGCGACCGCGGACGCGCTCTCCGTCCCCTTCAAGGACGTCCTGCTGGCCGCCCATATGAAGGTCCTCGGCCTGGTGTCGGGGCAGCGTACGGTGATGACCGGCTACGAGCACAGCGGCCGGCCGGAACTGCCCGGCGCGGAGACCACCCTCGGCCTGCACCTCAACTCGGTGCCCTTCCAGGTGGACCTGGCGGGCGGCACCTGGGGCGATCTGATCAAGCGGGTGTACGGCGCGGAGCACGATCTGCTGCCGCACCGCCGCTATCCGATGGCGCGGATGAAGCAGGACCTCGGCACACAGCGGACGCTGTTCGAGACCACCTTCAACTTCACGCACTTCTACCTGCTGAAGAACCTCAAGCAGCTCCCCGAGTTCTCGATGATGGACATGCGGGTCGACTCGGAGACGGAGTTCCCGTTCCGTACGGAGTTCTCCCGGCACTTCTCCGACGACGAGATCCAGCTCTGCCTGCACTACCACACGCATCTGTATGACGAGGCCCAGATCGACCGGATCGGTGGCTACTTCGTCCAGGTGCTGGAACTCATGACCAGCGAGACGAACGCCCTCCACGAGGCGCGGGGACTGCTGGCCGAGGAGGATCTGACGCTGCTGCGCGCCGCCGCCACCGGCCCGCTGCCGGAGACCGCGACGGCCGCGCCGGCCGGTACGCGGGTGACGGCTTCGCAGTCCACCGTCGACCGGATCACCGGGGCATGGGCACGGGTGCTGGGGCTGCCGGCCGAGGAGATCGGCGCGACGGGAGACTTCTTCGCGCTCGGCGGCAACTCCCTCTCCGCGCTGCGGGTCGTCCTGGAGCTCGACGGTCTGGTCACCCTCAGCGATCTGACCCGCAAGCCCCGCCTGGACGAACTCGCCGTACTGGTGGAGCAGCAGCAGCGGGGGACCGAGGAGCGGGAGGAGGTGCTGCAGTTGCTGTCCAGCAGTGCCTCCGGCGCCCGCGCCGCCGTCATCTGCGTGCCCTATCCGTGCGGGCACCCGGTCAACTTCAAGCCGCTCGCCGACGAGCTGGAGAAGCTCACCACCGACCTCGTCGTCTACGGCGTCGAGCAGCCGGGGCACAACCCCAGCCGGCCCGGCGCGTTCGCCGGTGTCGCCGAGACGGTGCTCCGCGTGGTCGAGGAGATCGAGCGGAAGGCCGATCTGCCGCTGATCCTCTGGGGCCACTGCGGCGGAGCCGCGGTGACCGTGGAACTGGCCCGTGTACTGGAGAAACAGGGCTTCGACCTGCGGCACGTGTTCATCGGTTCCAAGCTGCTGGTGCCCGTCGAGGACATGCGGGAGAGTATCGAGCTGATCGACGGCTGGAACGACCAGCAGATCATCGACTACATGGTCGAGGAGACCGGCTACACGGAGCTGGAGGGGATGGACAGCCAGCACACGTCGTTCATGGGCGACATCTTCCGGCACGACGTCTGCAACGGCTACCGCTACTTCATCGAGCTGTCCCAGGAGCGGCCCGACTGGAAGATCGAGGCGCCCTTCACGGCCGTGGTGGCGGCCGACGACAAGGGCCTGGCGGACGCCGTCGACGAGTACCGGGCCTGGGACATGGTCGCCGCGGACGTCCGCTTCCACCAACTGGACAGCGGTGGCCACTACTTCGTGCGGGGCAACCCCGCCACCACCGGTGAACTGATCGAGCGGGCCTGGGCGTCCGCGGACGAGCTGGAGAGCTGACATGCGACAGATTCCCGTGCTGTGCTTCCCGTTCGCGGGCGCCGGAGCCTCGGCGTTCCGCAGGTGCCAGGAGTACGGCAGCGACACCGTGCTCATCAGCCCCGTCCAGCTCCCCGGCCGTGAGGAGCGGTTCGGCGAGCCGCTGTACACCGATGTGACCGCCGCCGTGGACGATCTGCTGCCGACCGTGCTCGACCAGATCGCGGGCAGCCCGGTCGTGGCCCTCTTCGGACACAGCCTCGGCGCCGTCATGGCGTACGAGATGGCGCACCGCGTCAACGGGCTCGGCATGCCGCAGGTGGTCAGACTGTTCGTCAGCGGCTCACCGGGACCGTGGACCCAGCGCGAGTCCCGCGCCACCGGCCTGACCGACGACGGCTTCCTGGCGCAGGTCAGGGAGTTCGCCGGATACACCCACCCGGCGCTGGAACACCCGGAGCTGCGGGAGATGCTGCTGCCCACCCTGCGGGCGGACGTGGAGATGCACGAGAACTACCGGGCGCCGTCCGAGAAGCCGCTGCCGGTGCCGATCGTCTCCATCCGCGGCGCCGACGACGAGCTGGTCTCCCGGGCCCAGGCGGCCGAGTGGGACGGCGCCACCTCGGCCGGCTGCCGGCAGGTGGAGGTGCCGGGAGGGCACATGTACGTCACCGACTCGCCCGGCGAACTGGTGCGGCTGATGGACGAGGAACTGGCGGCACAGGGGGCGGGGCGTTGAGCCCCCTCATCGCCGCGGACCGGGCCGCGGACACCACCGGGCTGACCGGGAAGGCGGCGCTGATCACGGGCGCCGCGCGGGGCATCGGCCGGGCGTGCGCCCTCGCGTACGCCCGTGCCGGGGCCGACCTCCTGCTCACCGACATCGGCCACGACCTGGACGGCGTGCCGTACCCGCTGGGCACGCCAGGCCAGCTCGCCCACACCGCCCGGCTGTGCCGGGAGGAGAACGACCGGATCACGGTGGTGACCGCCGAGGCCGACGTACGGGACCTGGAGGCCGTGCACCAGGTGGTCAGGACCGCCGTCGACCGGTTCGGCCGGATCGACATCCTGCTCAGCAGCGCGGGCATCGCCGCGCCCTCGGGCAAGACGGTGCACGACATCGATCCCGGCGAATGGGATCTGATGCTCGACGTCGACGTGTCCGGGGCCTGGCGGATGATCAAGGCCGTGGGCCGGGTGATGACCCATCAGCGCTCCGGCAGCATCATCAATGTGGCGTCCACCGCCGGGCTGGTCGGTTACCGGCACTTCGCGGGCTATGTCACCGCGAAGCACGCGCTGGTGGGGCTGACCAAGGCGGCGGCGCTGGACCTCGCGCCGTACCAGGTACGGGTCAACGCGCTGTGCCCGGGATCCGTACGGGACGACGAGGCCGCCGAGGGACGGATGCTGACCGAGATCGCCCGCTCGCTCGCCGTCCCCGTCGAGGAGCACGAGGAGACCTTTGTGGCGGCCCAGCCCATGAACCGGCTGATCGAGCCCGAGGATGTCGCGGGGGCGGCGGTCTGGCTCGGTTCGGACGGATCCCGCCAGGTGACCGGCAGCACGGTCACCGTCGACGGAGGGTTCACCAGCCGGTGAGGGACATCGAGGAGGGGACACCGATGAATGAGGCCGGCCTGCTGTGCCAGGCGCTCGCGGTGCGGGTGCACACCGGCGCCGATCCGGAACGGCTCCGCCGCCATCTCGACCGCGCCACTGCCGGGAGCCCGAACGCCGGAACCCGGCTCTGGGTCGAGGACGTCGCCGAGGGCCCCGACTCCGCGACCGCCGCGCGACGGCGGGCGCGGGAACTGTCCCGGCCGGTCGACCCGGAGACCGGACCGGGACTGCGGGTGGTGCTGCTGCGCTACCGCGACGGCGCCGCCGACCTGATCACGGTCGTGCACCGCGCGTCGGTGCCGGATCCGCACACGCTGCTGGGCGCGCTGCTCATCGAACCCCGGCCGCTCGGTACGGAGCCGGCCGAGACCGGTGAACGGCTGCGGGCCGGGCTGGACCGGCTGGAGCGGACGGCGGCGCCGGACTGGGGGCTGGGGGAGCCGGGCCGCTCCACCGAGGGCCGGTACGACTTCACCGCCCCGGCCGCGCCCGAGGGCCGCGCGCAGATCACCTCGGCGGCGGCCCTGGGCCTGGTGCTGGCCCGCTGCACCGGCGCGGCCGAGGTGGTGCTGGGCGTGGACGCCGAACACAGCCTGGCCTTCAGCGCCGACGAGCGGCTGACCGTGGCCGCCTATCTGGACGGGGTGCGGCGGGCCACGGCCGAGCCGGTGTCCGGTCTCGAACCGGTCGTGGGACTGGTCGTCACCGAGCCGGCCGAGGTGCTCACCGGTACGGGAGTGAAGGCGGAGGTCCTGGAACACAGGCCGTTCCTCGCGCCCGTCCATCCGCTGTCGATCCATGTCGCCGTCGACGGCGCAGCCGGGCTCGCCGGCACGAGCCGGTACCGGCACAGCGTCTTCGACGACGAGGTGGTGCGGTGGCTCACCGGGATGCTCGTCACCGCGCACGGCGCGCTGACGGCGGCCGGCCCGGACGCGCCGCTCGGTTCGCTGGACCTGTTCGACCGGGACCAGCTCCACCGGCTCGCCGTCATCGGCGGTCTCGGACGCACCCCGGACATCCCGGAGGACCGTATCGACCAGGTGGTCCGGTCCTGGGCCGAGCGCACCCCGGACGCCACGGCGGTCTCCTTCGAGGACACCCGGCTGACCTACCGCGAGCTGAACGAGCGCGCCGGTCACGCCGCGCACGCGCTGCGCGCGCTGGGTGTCGGCGCGGGCGACCGGGTGGGCGTGAGCCTCGACCGCTCGACCGACCTGGTCGTCGTCCTGCTCGCGGTGCTCATGTCCGGTGCCGCGTACGTGCCGATGGACCCGGCCTATCCGGCCGACCGGCTCGCGTACACGGCCGAGGACGCCGGACTGTCCGTCGTCGTCACCGACTCCGCGGACTTCCCGGCGCTGGACGGCGTACTGACCGTCCCGCCCGGCTCGCTGACGGCGGGGGAGCGGCCCGCCCTGCCGCTGGAGCCGGCCGGTGACTCCGGCTCCGCCGCGTATGTCATCTACACCTCGGGCTCCACCGGCCGGCCCAAGGGCGTGGTGGTACCGCACCGCAATGTGGCGGGCCTGCTGGCGGCGACGAAGGACGACTTCGGGCTCGGCGAGCGTGACGTGTGGACGCTCTTCCACTCCAGCGCGTTCGACTTCTCGGTCTGGGAGATCTGGGGCTGCCTGATGACGGGCGGGCGGCTGGTCGTGGTGCCCTACTGGGCGTCCCGCGATCCCGAGCAGTTCGCCGCGCTGCTCGACACCGAGCAGGTGACCGTGCTGAATCAGACCCCCAGCGCGTTCTCCCAGCTCATGGCCGTCGACCAGGAGAAGCGGGTGAGTGGTTCCGTGCGGCTGGTCGTCTTCGGCGGCGAGCCGCTGGACACCGGGCCGCTGCGGCTCTGGCAGGACCGGCACCCGGACTGGGAATGCCGGCTGGTCAATATGTTCGGCATCACCGAGACCACCGTGCATGTCACCGCGCAGACCGTCACCCGGCGCGAGGCGCTGTCCGGCTCCCGCTCCGTGGGACCCGCGCTGCCCGGCTGGCACGTGTACGTACTCGACGGCGCGGGGCGGCCACTGCCACCGGGTGTGGCCGGGGAGATTTATGTGGGCGGGGTCGGCGTGGCCGGCCAGTACCTCAACCGGCCCGAGCTGACGGAGGAGCGTTTCCTGCCCGATCCGTTCGCACCGGGACCGATGTACCGCAGCGGCGACCGGGGCCGGCTGCTGCCCGACGGGCGGCTGGAACACCTGGGCCGGCTGGACAACCAGGTGAAGCTGCGCGGCTTCCGTATCGAACTGGGCGAGATCCGGGCCCGGTTGCTGGACGCTCCCTCGGTGGTCTCGGCGGCGGTCGTGCTGCGCCAGGACCCGGCCGACGCCGCCGGTGCCCGGCTCGACGGCTATGTCGTCCTCACTCCGGGAAGCGGCGACGCCGAGGAGGTGCGCAAGCACGCCGCCCGCTTCCTGCCCGAGCACATGGTGCCGTCGACGGTCACCGTGCTGCCCGCGCTGCCGCTCACGCCCAACGGCAAGGTCGACACGGCCCGGCTGCCCGAGCCGCTGCTGCCGGCGCCCGGCGACGACACCGGTGACGGCACGGGGGAGGGCGCCGATGTGGAGTCCCGGCTGAAGTCGGTGTGGGAGAAGGTGTTCGGCTTCCGTATCGGGCTGGACGACGACTTCTTCGACCTGGGCGGCAACTCCCTGCTCGGGGTGCGGCTGTCGGCGGCGGTCCGGGCCGCGGGTCTGCCCGCGTTCCCGCTGAGCGGGCTCTACCTCCATCGCACCGTGCGCACGCTGGCCGCGACACTCGACGGCGCGAAGGAGCGGACATGACGGGCCGAAGACGGCTGCTGCTGGTCGGAGCGGGCTCCCGGGCCTACCGGGAGTACATGCTCAGGCCGGTCGCCGAGGCGTACGACCTCTGGCTCTTCACCGACCGGGAGCCCGACTGGGAGGGCCCGTACCTCACCGGGCACACCGTGCTCGACACCACCGATCCCGAGGCCATGGCGGCGGCGGCCGGCCCCGGCAAGGGCGGCGCGCCCTACGACGGCGTGCTCACCTGGGACGACACCCGGGTCGTCCAGACCGCGCGGCTGGCCCGGCTGCTCGGTCTCCCGGGCAGCCCGCCGGAAGCGGTGCTGGCCTGCCGCGACAAGCGGGCCACCCGGGCGGCGCTGGACCGGGCCGGGGTGCCGCAAGCCACGTCGATCCTGGTGACCTCCCTGCGCCAGGCGCGCGCCGCGGCGGCGGCGACCGGCTATCCCCTGGTCCTCAAGCCCCGCGCGCTCAACGCCAGTGCCGGTGTGGTCAAGGTCGAGTCGGCGGACCAGCTCGCCGCCCGGTTCCGGGTGGCGCGGGGGGCCACGGCCCCGGGCGCGGTGGAGGTGGCGCCCGGTGATGTCCTGGTCGAGGAGTATCTGGACGGCCCCGAGATCAGTGTGGACGCCGCCTGGTACGACGGGCGGATGTCGCTGGGCTTCGTCGCCCGCAAGGAGTGCGGCTTCCCGCCGTACTTCGAGGAGATCAGCCATCTCGTCGACGGCGGCGATCCGCTGCTGCGGGACCCGGTGATCGCCGATGTGCTCGGCCGGGCCCATGCCGCGGTCGGCTTCACCACCGGCTGGACGCACACCGAGCTGCGGCTCACCTCCGGCGGCCCCAAGGTCGTCGAGATCAACGCCAGGATCGGCGGCGACCGCGTCCCCGACGTGGGCCGTCTCGCGCTCGGTGTCGACGCGGCGCTGATCGCCGCGCGGGTCGCCTGCGGGGAGAGTCCCGAGCTGCGGCCCGCCCACCGGCGGGTCGCCGCGGTGCGGTTTCTCTATCCGGAGGCGGACTGCGTCGCCAGGGACGTGGTGATCGACGAGAAGGCCCTGCCCGCCTCGGTGGACACCGCGCTCGCCCTCGCCCTGCCGGGTCAGGAACTGCGGCTGCCGCCCCGGGGCCATGTCTCCGGCCGGTACGCCCTGATCACCACCGTCGCCGACTCCCGGGAAGCCTGTCTGGCCGACCTGGCGAAGGCCGCCGGGGCCGTACGCCTGGAGGTGCTGCGCCCGCTCTGAGGCGGGAGTGGGGATCCCGGAGGAGGGGACCCGGCGGGCGTCGCGAACCGGACGGCCGCCGAGTCCCCTCCTCCGCGTCGCCCGGCGGCCCCGGAAACGGGAATGGATCTCTTTCCGGAGCCCTGGATAAGGTGGGGGATCTGCTCGGGGTTTGCCGTGACAAATGTCGAGTACGGATGTCAGGAAGCGCCGCCGCGGCGGCCCGACGAGGAGCTCCGACCAGGAAGGAGGGGGATGTCCGTGAAGATCCTCATCAGCGCCGACATGGAGGGCGCCACCGGTGTGACCTGGCCGGCCGACGTGCTGCCGGGCACGCCGCAGTGGGAACGCTGCCGCGCCCTGTTCACCTCCGACGTGAACGCCGCCGTCCTCGGTTTCTTCGACGGCGGAGCCGACGAGGTCCTCATCAACGAGGCGCACTGGTCCATGCGGAATCTGCTGCTGGAGCGGCTCGACGAGCGCGCCGAGATGCTCACGGGCCGCCACAAGTCGCTGTCCATGGTCGAGGGCGTGCAGCACGGCGACATCGACGGCGTCGCCTTTGTCGGCTATCACACCGGCGCCGGCACGGAGGGCGTCCTGGCGCACACCTATCTCGCCAACTCCATCACCGGAGTGTGGCTGAACGGCGTGCGGGCGAGCGAGGGACTGCTGAACGCCCATGTCGTCGCGGAGTACGGCGTGCCCGTGGTGCTGGTCACCGGCGACGACCTGACCTGCCTGGACGCGGAAGGCTACGCGCCGGACGCCCGCACCTTCGCGGTCAAGGACCATGTCTCGCGCTACGCGGCGGTCTGCCGCACCCCGGCCCGTACCGCCGCCGGCATCCGCGCCGCCGCCAAGGAGGCCACGGCGCTCGCCCGGCGGTACCCACCGGTCAGCGGTGGCCCCTTCACCGTCGAGCTGGAATTCGACGCGGACCATCTCTCCGCCGCGGCCACGGTCGTCCCCGGGACGGCCCCCAGCGGAGAGCGGCGTGTCGCTTACACCAGCGGGACGATGTATGAGGCCATTCGCACCTTCAAGGCGGTCACCACGATCGTCTCGTCCGCAGTGGAGGAGCAGTATGGCTGACATGACGCCCAGCGAAACGACTGACGCGCTCGATACGGCGGCGCTGGACGAGGTGGTCACCTTCACCTCCGAGCTCATCCGTATCGACACCACCAACCGGGGGAGCGGGGACTGCCGGGAGCGGCCCGCGGCCGAGTACGTCGCGGAACGCCTCGCCGACGCGGGGATCGAGCCCACCCTCCTGGAACGCACCGAGGGCCGCACCAATGTGGTGGCCAGGATCGAGGGCACCGACCCGTCGGCCGACGCGCTCCTGGTCCACGGCCATCTCGACGTGGTCCCCGCCGAGCCCGCCGACTGGACCCTGCACCCGTTCTCCGGCGAGGTGAGGGACGGTGTGGTGTGGGGGCGCGGCGCGGTCGACATGAAGAACATGGACGCGATGGTCCTGTCGGTCGTACGGGCCTGGGCCAGGGCCGGGATCAGGCCGCGCCGCGACATCGTGATCGCCTACACCGCGGACGAGGAGGCCAGCGCCGCCGACGGTGCCGGTTTCCTCACCGACCACCATCCCGAGCTGTTCGAGGGGTGCACGGAAGGCATTAGCGAGTCCGGGGCGTACTCCTTCCACGCGGGCCCCGGCATGGTGCTCTACCCGATCGGCGCCGGTGAGCGCGGCACCAACTGGCTGAAGCTCACCGCCCACGGCAGGGCCGGCCACGGCTCCAAGGTCAACCGCGCCAACGCGGTCAGCAGGCTCGCCGCCGCCATCGCCAGGATCGGCGATCACCGCTGGCCCGCCCGGCTCACTCCGACCGTACGGGCCGCCCTCACCGAACTCGCCGCGCTCCAGGGCATCGAGACGGACGTCGACGCCGAGGACTTCGACGTGGACGGCCTGCTCGGCAAGCTCGGACCGGCCGCCGCGCTGGTCGAGGCGACGGTCCGCAACAGCGCCAACCCGACCGTCCTGGAAGCCGGTTACAAGGTCAATGTGATTCCGGGTCAGGCGACCGCCTATGTCGACGGGCGGACGGTGCCCGGCGGCGACGAGGAGTTCCGTACCACTCTCGACCAGCTCACCGGAGCCGATGTGGAGTGGGAGTTCCACCACCGGGAGATCGCCCTCCAGGCGCCGGTCGACTCGCCGACCTTCGCCAAGCTGCGCGCGGCCGTCGAGCGCTTCGACCCGGGGGCGCACGCCGTGCCCTTCTGCATGTCGGGCGGTACGGACGCCAAACAGTTCTCCCGGCTCGGCATCACCGGCTACGGCTTCTCGCCGCTGAAGCTGCCTCCCGGCTTCGACTACCAGGCGATCTTCCACGGCGTGGACGAGCGGGTGCCCGTCGAGGCACTGCACTTCGGGGTCCGCGTCCTCGACCACTACCTGCAGTCGGCTTAGGAGAATCGTCCATGCTGCCCACCGCGCCCTACGGCACGTGGCCGTCGCCGATCGACGCCACGCTCGCCGCCTCGCACGACGGCCGTCCCGAATACGCCGGGACGGTCGGTGAGGAGGTGTGGTGGACCGAGCCCCGTCCCGCCGAGGCCGGGCGGCGCGCCCTGGTGCGCCGCAGGGCCGACGGCAGCGAGGAATCGGTGCTGCCGGCGCCCTGGAACGTCCGCAGCCGGGTGATCGAGTACGGCGGTGTGCCCTGGGCCGGCGCCGAGCGCCCCCGGGGCGGCCCGCTCGTCGTGTTCGTGCACTTCCCCGACCAGCGGCTGTACGCGTACGAACCGGACGGCGGCGGCGAGCCCCGCCCGCTCACACCGGTCTCCGCGACCGGCGGCGGACTGCGCTGGGCCGACCCCCGGATCCACCTGGAGCGCGGCGAGGTCTGGTGCGTCCTCGAAGAGTTCACCGGCGAGCGCCCCACCGATGTACGGCGGGTGATCGCGGCGGTACCGCTCGACGGATCGGCCGCCGGGGACCGCGCGGCCGTACGGGAACTCACCGACGACCGGCACCGCTTTGTCACCGGGCCCCGGCTCTCACCGGACGGCCGCCATGCCGCCTGGATCGCCTGGGACCACCCCCACATGCCCTGGGACGGCACCGTGGTGATGGTCGGCGAGGTCGGGGAGACGGGGCCCTTCACCGGCATCAGGGCCCTCGTCGGAGACACCGGCGAATCGGTCCCGCAGGTCGAGTGGGCGCCGGACGGCTCGCTGCTCTTCGTCTCCGACGCCGGCGGCTGGTGGGAGCCGCGGCGCGTCCGCCCCGACGCGCTCGCGGGCGGCGCCGCCGTGAGCACCGCGCTCTGCCCCGGCCGGCGGGAGGAGTTCGGCGGGCCGCTCTGGAAGATCGGCGTCCAGTGGTTCCTCCCGCTGGAGAACGGGCTGATCGCCGTCATCCACGGCAAGGGCACCACCGCCCTCGGCATACTCGACCCGGAGACCGGGGATCTGGTGGACGCCGCCGGGCCCTGGACCGACTGGGCCGCCACCCTCGCCGTGCAGGGCACCCGGGTGATCGGTGTCGCGGCCAGTCCCCGCAGCGGGTACGAGGTCGTGGAGCTGGACACCGTCACGGGCCGCGCCCGGGTGATCGGCGCGGCGCACCGGGACCCGGTGGACCCGGCGTACTACCCCGAGCCGCTGGAGCGTACCTTCACCGGTCCCGGCGGCCGTGAGATCCACGCCCATCTCTATCCGCCGCACAGCCCCGACCGTGCCGCGCCCGACGACGAACTGCCGCCCTATGTGGTGTGGGCCCATGGCGGGCCCACCGGGCACGCGCCGTTCGTCCTCGATCTGGAGATCGCCTACTTCACCTCGCGCGGTATCGGTGTCGCCGAGGTCAACTACGGCGGCTCCACCGGTTACGGCAGGGCCTACCGCGAGCGGCTGCGCGAGCAGTGGGGTGTCGTGGACGTCGAGGACTGCGCGGCCGTCGCCCGGGCACTGGCCGACGAGGGCACGGCGGACGGCTCCCGGCTCGCCGTGCGCGGTGGCAGCGCCGGCGGCTGGACCACCGCGGCCTCCCTCACCACCACCGACGTCTACGCCTGCGGCACCATCAGCTATCCGATCCTCGACCTGCTGGGCTGGGCCACCGACGAGACACACGACTTCGAGTCCCAGTACCTGGAATCGCTGATCGGCCCGCTCGCCGAGGTCCCGGCCCGCTACCACGACCGTTCGCCGCTGAACCAGGTCGACGGGATCACCGCCCCGTTCCTCCTTCTCCAGGGGCTGGACGATGTGATCTGTCCGCCCGCGCAGTGCGAGCGCTTCCTGGCGCGGGTCGCGGACCGCGAGATTCCGCACGCCTACATCGCCTTCGAGGGCGAGGGCCACGGCTTCCGCCGGGCGGACACCCTGATCCGCGCGCTGGAGGCCGAACTCTCCCTCTACGCGCAGACCTTCGGCATCGACAGAACCGATGTCCCGCGGCTGGAGCTCAGGAAATGACCGTCACGCCGCTGACCCGGCCGGCGCGCCTGCGACCGGGGGCCAGAGTCGCCGTCGTGGCGCCCAGCGGGCCCCTGCCCGAGGAACGGCTGGAGACCGGCCTGGACATTCTGCGCGGCTGGGACCTGGACCCCGTCGTCGCCCCGCATGTCCTCGACCGCCACCCCGGGTTCCGTTATCTCGCCGGCACCGACCAGGACCGCGCCCGCGACTTCCAGGAGGCGTGGTGCGATCCCTCCGTGTCCGCCGTTCTCTGCGCTCGGGGCGGTTACGGGGTCCAGCGCATGGTCGACCTGCTCGACTGGACCGCGATGCGGGCAGCGGGACCCAAGGTCTTTGTCGGCTACAGCGACATCACCGCCCTGCACGAGGCGTTCGCCGTACGCATGGGGCTCGCCACACTGCACGGTCCGATGACCGCGGCCGTCACCTTCCTCAAGGACGCGAGAACGCAGGAGTCGCTGCGCGCCACGCTGTTCGAACCCGAGTCGGTACGTGTCCTCGGCCTGGACACCGCCCGCCCGCTGGTGCCGGGGCGCGCCAGGGGCGTCACGCTCGGCGGCTGTGTCAGCCTGCTCGCCGCCGACCTCGGCACACCGTACGCACGTCCCTCGGCCGAGGGCGGGCTGCTGCTGATCGAGGACGTCGGCGAGGAGCCGTACCGTCTCGACCGCATCCTCACCCAGCTTCTGCGCTCCGGATGGCTGAACGGAGTCGCCGGGATCGGCCTCGGCTCCTGGGCGGAGTGCGGGCCCTACGAGGACGTACGGACGCTGCTGCTCGACCGGCTCGGCGGACTGGGCGTACCCGTCGTCGAGGAACTCGGCTTCGGACACGGCGAGACAACACTCACCATGCCGCTCGGTGTGCCGGCGGTCCTGGACGGCGAGAGCGCCACTCTCACCCTCGACCTGCCCGCACTGAGCTGACCGGGCCCCCTTAAGCTGACGCGATGCCCGCCATCCCGACCCCGCTCGCCGAGGGCTCGCGCACACTCATCCGTCCCTACCGCCACGAGGACGCGGCCGAGTTCACCGCGCTGGCCCGCGAGAGCAGGACACTGCACCGGCCCTGGCTCTTCCCGCCCCAGGACGCCCGGGCGTACGCCGCGTACGCGGGTGCGCTCATCGCGGACCCCACGAAGGCGGGCTTCCTGGTCTGCACGCGTGAGGACGGCCGGATCGCCGGCTTCTTCAACTTTCACAACATCGTGCTGGGAGGCTTCCTGAGCGGCGCGATCGGTTACGGCGCCTTCGCGCACGCCGCGGGGCGCGGCCTGATGACGGAGGGGCTCGCACTGGTCCTGGACCATGCCTTCGGACCGCTCGGCCTGCACCGGCTGGAGGCCAATGTCCAGCCGGCCAACACCGGATCGGTCGCGCTCCTACGGCGCGCGGGCTTCCGGCTGGAGGGTTTCTCGCCGGACTTCCTCCTCATCGACGGCGCCTGGCGGGACCACGAACGCTGGGCGGTCACCACGGAGATGGTGCGGCGCGACCGGGCCGCCGCCGGAGAGGCCGTCAGCGGCCCTTGCGGTTGACCTTCATGGTGTCCATGTCGGTCACGGTGGAGCGCAGCTCCCGATGGCCGCAGCCGAGCGCCCTCAGGGCCGTCTCCGCCCGGTCCTCGGCCAGCGCGGCGGCCATCTCCTCGCCGTCCGCGGCGTCCGTGACCACCACATAGCGGTAGCTGAAATGCTGCAGCGCCGGATCGTAGGTGAGCGAGCCCTCCGGAGTGAACCGCATCCCCGCCAGCCCGTGCTGGTCCGCCTCCGCGAGCAGCCGGGCCCGGGTCTCGTCCGTCAGCCCGTGCCATGTCCCGCGCACGATCACCCGGTATGTGTGCTGAGTCGTCATTCCGTTCCCGCTCTCTTCCCGCCTGTCCGTGAAACCGATGGAGGACGCAGCGTACGGCGATCAGGATGGTCCCCATGCGGAATATCGTGGTGATCGACGCGCCCTCCAATCTGGGGCTGCGGCCGCCCGCTCCCGGCACCGTGCCGGGCTGCCACAAACTCGCCGGGGCGCTGCGTGAACAGGGCATCGTGCCAAGGCTCGGAGCGTACGAGGGCGGGGTCGTCGTCCCACCGCGCTACGACCGCGGTGGCTGGCGGGAGGGCGACGGGGTCTTCAACGCGGCGGCCATCGCCGCCTACACCCCGCGCCTCGCCGACCGCGTCGAGCGCCATGTGAGGGCCGGGGACTTCCCCCTGGTGCTGGGCGGCGACTGCTCGATCCAGCTCGGTGCCTCGCTCGCGCTGCGCCGCCTCGGCCGGTACGGGATGGCCGCCCTCGACGGCTCGGCCGACTTCCGGCATCCCGGCAACTCCACGGCGGTCGGCGCGGCCGGCGGTGAGGAACTCGCCCTGTCCACCGGGCGCGGCCAGCGGGATCTGACCGATCTGGAGGGACTGCGGCCGTATCTGCGGGACGAGGACATCCGGCTGTTCGGGATCAGGGACTACGACGAGGACCGCGAGGAACTGGCCCGGCTGGGGATCCCGGTCGTGACAGTCGGTGAACTCCGCGCGAAGGGGGCGGCCGAGTCGGCCGGAGCCGTGCTCCGGACGCTGGAGACGCCCGCCACCGACGGCTTCTGGGTCCATCTGGACGCGGACGTACTCGATCCGGAGGTGATGCCGGCCGTCGACAGCCCCGACCCGGGCGGACTGCTGCCGGACGAACTCGCCGTGCTGCTGCGGATTTTGGTGCGCTCCGAGCGCTGCGTGGGTCTCAATGTGACCATCTACGATCCGGACCTCGACCCGGAGGGGACCGCGGGCGCGCTGCTCACGGATCTGATCGTGGGCGCCTTCACCGGTGGGGGGACGCCGGACGCGGGACGGTAGGGCGGCGGGTGCGGGGCCGGGCCGTGGCCCGGCCCCCGCGACCGTCTCGGTGTCCGTGTCCGGGGGGCCTCAGCCGTCCTGGAGGGCTCTGCGGTCGACGTACTCGAAGACGGAACCGTCGGGGTGCACGGCGATCAGATTGCGGCCCACCGGGGTCGGCACCGGTCCCGCCAGGACCTGGGCGCCGACCTCGGTGAGGGTCGTGAGCGCCTCGTCGACGTCCTTGACGGCGATGGTCGCCGTCACCCGGCGCAGGACATCGATCTCCGAGGCGGGGCCGCTCATCAGGAGGAAGCAGCCGACGGCGGCGACCGAGACCCCACCGCGCTCGAAACGGAGCGCGCGGCTTCCGGTGAGACGTTCGTAGAACGTCACCGAGGTCTCCAGGTCGTCGACGCAGATGCGCAACGTGGTTCCCAGGATTTCCATAGGAGTCAGGTTAGTTGGCGGTGGCGGTGCGCGAGATCGATTCCGCCGGCCGGGCCGGGATCACACCCGGCAGAGGATCTCGCCGTGCGGGACCATGAACCACGCGTCCTCGTCGCGGCCCCACTCCCGCCAGGCTTCGGCGATCTCCGCCAGCCGCCCGGCTGTGGTGTGGCCGCCGCCGGTGGCCTGATCGGCGTAGCCGGACGCGGTGGTGCGGTCCGCCCACAGGCCGCTCCACCAGGCGCGCTCCTCGGGGGTGGCGAAGCACCAGTTCGTGGCCGTCGCGGTGAGGCCGGTGAACCCGGCCCGTCGTGCCCAGGACAGCAGCCTGCGCCCGGCGTCCGGCTCACCGCCGTTGGCGCGCGCCACCCGCCGGTACAGCTCCTGCCAGTCGTCCAGCCCCGGCACGGCGGGAAACCAGGTGAAGGCGCCGTAGTCCGCGTCACGCGCCGCGACCACACCGCCCGGCCTGCACACCCGGCGCATCTCGCTCAGGGCCCGCACCGGATCGCCGACATGCTGAAGGACCTGATGGGCGTGGACGATGTCGAAGGAGTCGTCGGGGAAGTCCAGCGCGTGGACATCCGCGACCGCGAAGCGGACATTGTCCAGACCGGCCGCGGCGGCGGTCTCCCGCGCGGTGGCGAGGACGCTCTCCGCGGCGTCGACGGCGGTCACAGTGCCCGGGGCGACCAGCGCGGCCAGGTCGGCGGTGATGGTGCCGGGCCCGCATCCCACGTCCAGCACCTCCAGCCCCGGCCGCAGTTCCGGAAGGAGATACGCCGCCGAGTTGGCGGCGGTCCGCCAGCGGTGCGAGCGCAGCACCGACTCGTGGTGCCCGTGGGTGTAGACGGCGGTCTCCTTCGGCATGACCAGGCTCCCTCTCATGGCTGGACGGTCCCCGCCACCGTACGCCGCCATGTCGTATGATGAGACCTGCGTCTCGCTCTGTGGGCATCCTGGTCGTCGCCGGAAGCCCTCGGGACTCCGGCGACGCCCTACAGCAGGGCCATGGGCCGGTAGACCGTCAGTGCCTCGATCGCCTTGTCCAGTATCAACTCCGCCGGGGCCTCCTCGACTTCGCCGTCGAACGCCAGCGGCGTGCCGGGCGCGATGCCCGCGATACGTACCCGCCGCATCCGCTCCGCGGCGTGGACGGGTGAGCGGCTGAGCGGTCCGGCCAGCGCGGCGGCGAGCAGCCGCAGTCCCGGGGCGCGGCCGCCGTGCACGATCCGCACGTCCAGCAGGCCGTCGGCGAGATCATGCCGCCGGCCGGGCGTCGGCCCCATGCGCTGATAGATGTTGTTTCCCGCGAACAGCAGCCACAACGACCGCTGCCTGCCGTCGAACTCGGCCTCCAACTGGTGGCCGTCGCGCAGCACCTTCAGCGCCGCCAGGACCCCCGCGGGCCAGCCGCCGATCCGCGGTGCCCAGTGCTCGCGCACCCGCACCAGCTCCGGATAGACGCCCAGGCTGAAGGTGTTCAGGAAATGGCCGGCCTCCGTGCCGTCCGGCCCGGGGGTGAAGCGCCCCAGGTCAACCCGGACGGCGTCGCCCGCCGTCAGCGCCCGGCAGGTGTCGTGGACGCTCTCGACCCCGAGGTCGTACGCGAAGTGGTTGAGGGTGCCGCCGGGAAAGACGGCCAGCGGCAGACCGTGCCGTACGGCGGCGCCGGCGGCCCGGTTGACCGTCCCGTCCCCGCCGAGGACACCGAGGGCCCGGCAGCGCTTCGCGGCCTTCTCCAGTTCGGTCTCCACGTCCTCCGGTTCGCACTCCACGACCTCGGCGAACGGCAGCGCGTCACGCACCAGCGTGGCGGTGTCCGAAGAACCGGAGGCCCGGTTCACCACGACGACCAGATCCCGGCCGCCGGGCAGCGCGGGAGCCTCGGCGTACGGGCGGCCCGGCGAGGGCATCTGGGAACGTGTCGGCACCACCCCCCTCACCGCGTAGGCCGCGCCCACGCCGAGCGCCGCGCCCACCAGCACATCGCTCGGATAGTGCACCCCCGTGTAGACACGGGAGAAGGCCACGGAGGCGGCCACGGGCGCCACCAGCGCGCCCCAGCTCTTGGACTCCAGTGCCACCCCGGCGGCGAAGGCGGCGGCCGAGGCCGCGTGCCCGGACGGGAAGGAGGTCGTGAACGGCTGCCGCTTGAGCTGCCGGATCATCGGCACCGCGTCGAGCAGTGGCCGCTGACGGCGTACCGCGCGCTTCCCGACGGTGTTGATGGCGGCCGAGGCGAGCCCCAGCGACACCATGCCGCGCACCGCGGCCCGGCGCGTGCGCGCGCTCCGCCCGAGCGCGACCATCCCCGCGGCGGCTCCGAACCAGAGAAGGCCGTGATTGGCGCTGCGGCTCAGCCGGGGCAGCACCGGCTCAGCGGCCGGCCAGTGCACGGCGGCGACGGAGCGGAAGGCGCGCTCGTCCCAGGACTTGAGGAGTGCGGCGACCCGGGCACGGGTCCCCGGAGTCACCTGGCCTTGGCCCGCGAAGGTCTCGAACATGCAACGCGGGTACCCCGGTGGCGGCGGCTCCAAGCAGCCTGTACGGCATCCGGACCAGATCCGTCTCATCGCCGGTCGTGCGCGCACGCGAAAGCGGGCGGAGCCGCCGCGCGGCGCGGGGGTACGGAGGGGGCCGCCCGGGGTAGCAGGTGGAGCGAGGCCCGGGGAGCAGGGAGTGCCAAACCTCCGTATAAAGGGGTCAAGGCCCGTAGAACGGGCACAGGGGCCGGGCGCCCGGCGGACGGCTGGGCGGGAGGTGGCGGGATGCGGCGGACGGTCTCCGAGGGACGTGGCCCCGTGCGGTTCGGCCCGCCCGCTCCCGAGGCGGGACTGCCCGCGCTGCCGGAGCTGGTCGAGGTGTGCGCGGCCGCCGCCGGCCGCACCACGCCCGAACCGTCCGGCGGGGGAGAGGCCCTGCGCGCCGCCGCCGGGGGCTACTGGCGGCGGCGCGGACTGCACACCGGTGAGGACGAGGTGGCCGCCGCGCCCGGCGCGCAGCCCCTGCTGTTCGCGCTGCTCGCGGCGTACGACGGCGATGTCCTGATGCCCCGGCCCTGCCCCGCCTGGTGGACACCGCAGGCCAGGCTGCTGGGCCGGCCCGCCTACCTGGTGCCGACCCCGGCGGAGGCGGGCGGTGTCCCCGATCCGTACGCCCTGCTGGAGACGGTCCGCCGGGTGCGCGGCGAGGGCGGCGCGCCCAGGGTGCTGCTGCTTTCCCTCGTCGACGACCCCACCGCCACCGTCGCGCCGCCCGAGCTGCTCCGCGAGGCGTGCGAGGCCGCGATCGACGAGGGGCTGCACATCATCAGCGACGAGACCTGGCGCGACACACTGCACAGGCCGCGCGAGACGGTGCTGCTCAGCCCGGCCGAGATGTGGCCCGAGGAGGTCGTCATCGTCTCCGACCTGGCGGGCGCGCTCACCCCGGCCGCCTGGCCGGCGGCCGTCGCGCGGTTCCCCGCCACCGCCGCGGGCACCGCGCTGCGGGCCAGGACGCTGGACGTCCTCACCGCCCTCGGCGCCCTGGTCGCGGGTCCGGTCGCGGCGGCCGCCGCCGCGGCGCTCGACGAACCGGAGCCGGTGCGGGCCCGGGTGGCCGCCGCCGCCGCGCTGCACGCGCGGGTGGCCGCGGCGGCGCACCGGGCGGTCCTGGTCTCCGGCGCCCTCGCCCGTCCGCCGCAGGCGGGCCGTCATCTCTACGCCGACCTCGGGCCGCTGCGCGCGCGCCTGGCAGGCCGGGGAGTCACCGACTCCCTGGAGCTGGAGAACTACCTGAGCGAACGGCTGGGGATGCCCGTGCCGGGCGGCCACCGGTTCGGGGACGAACTGGGCGCGCTGCGCGTGCGCCTGTCGACCGGGCCGCTGCTCGGGTCGACGCCGGAGCAGCGCCTGGAGTCCCTCACCGCGCCGGCGCCACTGGAACTGCCGCATGTCGCGCGAGCGCTCAGCATTCTCGGATCTGCCTTCGACGAACTGTGCTGAACGGAGCCCCGATGACGGAGCGGAGCGAACAGACGGATCCGGCGGAACCGGCGGAGGAGGCCGGTCCGGCCGGACCGGGCGGCGGCGCGGGGCCGTTGCAGGACCGCCCCGTGACGGGGCACAGGACCGCGCCCACCGCCACAGGACCGCGCGATGCCGTGCGCCCGCTCGGCGAGACCCGCCACTGGCCCCGGACCTTCGCCGACCGGCTGACCGCCCCGCTGCCCGGAGTCCGGGCGATGGCCAGGCTCGCCAAGGAGGGCGCCGTACGTCCGGGCGCCGAGGGGCTGCGCGATGTCCCCGCGCTCCCGTTCGCCCCCGGTCCGCTGCCCCTGGTGGACGCCGCCACCGTCGCCGTCACCTGGGCGGGGCACGCCAGTTGGGTGATCCGGGTCGGCGGGCTCACGGTCCTCACCGACCCCGTCTGGTCCCACCGGATCTTCGGCACACCGGCCAGGATCACCCCCGTCGGTGTCCGCTGGAACGATCTGCCGCCCGTCGACGCGGTCGTCATCAGCCACAACCACTACGACCACCTCGACGCACCGACCCTCAGGCGACTGCCGCGCGACACCCCGCTGTTCGTCCCCGCGGGCCTGGCGGGCTGGTGCAGGCGGCGCCGGTTCAGCCGGGTCACCGAGCTGGACTGGTGGGAGGCCGCCGAGCTGCCCGGCGCCGACGGGGGGACCGTGCGCTTCGACTTCGTGCCCGCCCACCACTGGTCCAAGCGGACGCTCACCGACACCTGCCACTCGCTCTGGGGCGGCTGGGTGCTGAGCGACAGCCACGGGCATCGCGTCTACTTCGCCGGGGACACCGGATACGGCCGGTGGTTCAAGGAGATCGGCCACCGCCATCCGGACATCGACCTGGCGCTGCTGCCGATCGGCGCGTACGAACCGCGCTGGTGGCTCAGTGACGTCCACACCAACCCGGAGGAGGCCGTACGGGCCTGCCAGGACGTGGGAGCCAGGAACATGGCCCCCATGCACTGGGCGACATTCGTGCTCTCCGCCGAACCGGTCCTGGAACCTCTCGCCCGGGTCAGGGCCGCCTGGCAGGAGACGGGACGCCCCCGCGAGCAGCTCTGGGACCTGCCGGTCGGCGCCTCACGTCTCCTGGCCCTCTGAACGGCCCTCCGAGCCGGGCCGGCGCAGCCGGCGCCACAGAGCGGGCGCTCCGCTGAGCACCACCGTCAGCACCACCGCGGCGAGCACCCCCTCCCAGGGCTTGTCGAAGAGCGAGCCACCGAGCACCCCTATGAGCTGATACGTCGCGGCCCAGGCCAGACAGGCGGGCACATCCCCCCGGGCGAAGCGGCGCATCGGCCACTCCGCGAGCAGACAGGCCAGCATCACCGGGATCCGTCCGGCGGGTACCAGCCGCGACAGCACCAGCACCGTCACACCGTTCTCACGCAGCTTCCGCTGTGCCTGCTCAAGACGGTCGGGCGGGGCGTGCCTGCGCAGCGCGGCGAGCCAGCGCGAACCGCTCTTCGAGCCCACCCCGCGCCGCCCGAGCCAGTAGAGCGCGGTGTCACCGAGGAAGGCCGCCGAGGCCGCCACCAGGAAGACATAGACCATGGCGAGCGGGGCGGTCTGGTGATAGGCGACCACCGCGGCCGAACTCACCACGGCGCCCGTCGGCACCACCGGCACCAGCGCTCCCAGGGCCACCAGGAGGAAGATCGACGGATAGCCGACGGCCTGCTGTGTCGACTCGGCCGGAAACTGCGAGACTATCTGGTCGATCACCGCGCGGCCTCCGGCCGCACACTCTCGCCGTGCCGCAGCAGATGCACGGCCACCTTCGGTGCGAGGCGCGCCGCCTCCCGTACGAAATCGCCGCCGGGCGAGTAGAACTCGTGCGGCCGGACCCCGTCCAGGCCGATCGGCCAGTACGTACCGAAGTGCACCGGCACCGCCGCGCCCGGTTCGAGCTGGACGAGCGCCCGCGCCGCCCGTTCCGCGTCGAGATGCTCGGGCCCCAGATGGGGCCCCCAGCCGCCGACCGGCAGCAGCGCCACATCCACCTGTCCCACGGCCTCGGCCATCCCGTCGAAGAGTCCGGTGTCACCGGCGAAGTAGGTCCGCGACTCGCCGGTGATCACATAGCCGAGCGCGGGCGAGCGCTGCGGTCCGACCGGCAGCCGGCGTCCGTCGTGCCGCGCGGGCACGGCCCGTACGCGCAGCGCCCCGATCACCACCTCGTCACCGGCGTCGACCTCCGTGATCCGCAGCCCCGTCGGGTTCCTGCGGGAGTCGAGCCTTCTGAGCAGGGGGACGGACCGCGGGGCACCGCGCGGCACGATCAGCCGGGTGCCCGGAGAGAGCCGTGCCAGTGAGCGGGTGTGAAGGTGGTCGGAGTGCAGATGGGAGACCAGCACGGCGTCGGCGACCGCGGCCTCCGGCGGCGGCACCGGTCCGAGACGGCGCCGCAGGTGGGCCAGCCGGCGGACGAACAGCGGATCCGTCAGCACCCGGACGCCGGAGTCCTCGACGGTGCAGGTGGCGTGACCCCACCAGGTGATGACAGTTCCCAACCCGACCTCAACTCCGTCCGCCCGGGGACGTTCCACTCCCGTCCCGGCACGATTTCCGTACTCAGAGTACGGCGGGTACCCGCCGGGGGCCCACGAATGCGCCAGGTCACACGCCGCACCGGCGTGTTCGCGCGCTTTCGCACGCCGACCGCGCGCCTCCCCCGCGGGGGCGCGGGCACAGTAGGGTCTGCGGTCCGAGACGGGTGCGGGGGCACAGGTCCGCCGAGCCGTCGAGCGAGTGGTCGAGCGAGTGATCGAGCGTGGGGGACAGGACATGGGTGAGGTACGAGTGGCCGCGATCGCCAGCCTGACCCCACTGGAGGAGCTCCACCACGTGCCGTTCCTCGTGGACACCCGCGGCCAGCACGCGATGTGCGCGCGCTGGGCCGAGGACCAGGGCTATGTCGTCACCCGGCAGCTCCTCTTCTACGGACTGCGCCCCGACCACAGCGCGTTATGGGTGGATGTCGAGGAAGGACTGGTCGACCTGTTCGTCGCCGCGAACGAGCGCGTGCTCGACCGCGCCTTCTCCTCGGCGCCGGCCTTCTCCGCGGAGTGCGAGCGCCGAGGTGTCCGACTGGAGACCGTGGGACTGGACGAACCCTCCTACGACGCGGCGATGAAGGCCGACGTCCACCGGCGGCTGTCGATGCCGACGGCCGGCTACGACGGCTGCTGACCGGCCCGGCCCGGCCCGCGACGCGCTCGCCGTAGCCGCCGGGCATGCTCGCGACAAGATCGTCCGCTGTCCCGGCGGAGTCGCGCTTCGAGGCCCGTCCTGGCCCTCGTCCGGGCCGGCCCCTCCGCGGCGCCCCCGGCGCCGTCCGGAGTCCTCGGCGCGCTGTGTCAGGCTGGGACGAGCCCCGTGTGTGCGCGGGCCCGGACGTGAGGTGGAAGCGCAGTGCTGCAGGGGCGATGGCGGACGACGGGCAGAGCCCTGCTGCGGGTGATCGTCGTGTGGGCGGTGTCCACCCTGACGCTGCTGGTGCTCGCCGGGATCCTGCCGGAGTTCCAGCTCCAGTCCGACGACGGGGACAGCGCCACCCGGACCGCGGTCACCGCGGGCTGGGGCGCGGGCGCGTTCGGACTGCTCAGCGCGCTGGTCTGGCCGCTGCTCGTGCGGGCGCTGCTGCTCGTCCCGGCGCTGATCCTCGGCATGCTGGTGTTCTTCCTCAACGGCTCCCTGCTGCTGATCGCGCTCTGGCTCATCCCCGACGGCCGGGGCGCGGCCAACCCGGAGACCGCGGTGGTGGTCGCCGCGGTGATGTCCGCCGTCGCCTCCGCGACCTCCACGGCGCTCGCGGTCGGTGACGACGACGCCTACCGGCGCAGGCTCTCGCGTCTCGCCGACCGGCGGCGGCGCAGGAACGGCGAGGACGGCGGCCACGGAGGGCTGCCCGGCACGGTCTTCCTCCAGCTCGACGGAGTGGGGCACCAGGTGCTGGTGGACGCCGTGGCCGGCGGGCTGATGCCCCATGTCGCGGACTGGCTGGGCGAGCGGCCGACCCACCGGCTGACGGCGTGGCGCACCGACTGGTCCAGTCAGACCGGCGCCAGCCAGCTCGGCATCCTGCACGGCACCAACCACGATGTCCCCGCCTTCCGCTGGTACGAGAAGGACACCGGGCGGATCATGGTGAGCAACCGGCCCGCGAGCGCCGCCGAACTCCAGCGCCGGGCCATCGAGTACACCGGCGACGGCGGCCTTCTCACCCTCGACGGCGCCAGCCGCGGCAACCTCTTCAGCGGCGGCGCCGACCAGCTCGCCCTGGTGCTGTCGATCGCCGCCAGACGCGGCAGGGCCAACCGCTCCCGCGCCGGTTACTTCGCCTACTTCTCCGATCCGGCCAACGCCGTCCGTACGGTGGTCTCCTTCGTCGCCGACGTGGCCCGCGAGATCGGGCAGTCGACGCGGGCGCGGATGCGCGACGACCGGCCGAGGGTCGGCCGGGGCGGGCTCTATCCGTTCATCCGGGCCTTCGCGACCGTCGTGGAGCGCGATGTGGTGGTCGCGGCCGTGATGGGGGACATGCTGGCCGGGCGCACCGCCGTCTACGCCGACCTCGTCGCCTACGACGAGGTGGCCCATCACTCGGGACCGCACAGCAGGGACGCCGCGCGGGTCCTCGAACGTCTTGACCGCTCGGTCGGCCTGATCGCCAAGGTCGCCGAGCACGCGCCGCGTACCTACCGGATCGTGCTGCTCTCCGACCATGGCCAGAGTCCCGGTGAGACCTTCGAGGGGGCCTACGGACTGACGCTCAGGGACCTGGTCAGAGCGGGCTGCGGACTGCCCGTGTCCCGCAGGGCGGAGCGGACCAAGAGCGGTGCGGAGGCACGCGACGCCGGGCGTCACGCCGTCCGTGGCGCGCTGCACAGGCCGGAGCGGGAGGGCGGGGAGGACACGCCCGCGCGCGGCAGGGAACCGATCGTGCTCGCCTCCGGCAATCTCGCGCTGATCTCCTTCCCCGACGTACCGGGACGGATGAGCCGGGAGCGGATCGACCGGCGTCATCCCGCGCTGCTGCGGACCCTCGCCAACCATCCCGGGATCGGCTTCCTGCTCGTACGGAGCGAGCGGCACGGCTCGGTGGTGCTCGGCCCGGACGGCGCGGAGGTCCCGCTCGCCGAACTCCGCGACGACGGCCCGCTCGCCGGTCTCGGACCCGGCGCCGCCGACGCCGTGCGCCGCACCGACACCTTCCCGCATGTCGCCGACATCATGGTCAACTCGATGTACGACCCGGCGACGGGCCGGGTGCACGCCTTCGAGGAGCAGATCGGCTCGCACGGCGGGCTCGGCGGCGAACAGTCGCGCGCGTTCCTGCTCTCGCCGCTGGTGCTGTCCGCGCCGGTCCCCGGCGGCGGTGAACTCGTCGGCGCCGAGCAGGTGCACCGGGTCCTCGCGCGCTGGCTGCGCGAGGGCAGCGGACCCCAGGTGCCACTCGGACAGCCCATTCCGGCACGTCGGAGCCGTGCCGCGGGTGCGCATCACGAACCGGTGGCCGCCGAGGACGAGATGAGGTCGGCCTGACCTCCGTCCCCCGTGCGAGTGATTTCCAGGGGTAAGAGGACGCAACGCCTCCGCATATGGGCAGAGAGGGCTTGTCCAGGAGGTAGTGACCATGTGCCACGCCGCACCCGCCGCGCCCAGTGCCGCAGCAGTCCGCGCTGCCGTCGCCGCGCGCCGGGCCGTGCTGGTGACACTGCTGGTGCTGACCGCCCTCCTGGGAATGTCGCTCGACGCGCGCCCGGCGCGGGGCGTGGAGCCCCCGCCGCCCGCCTCGGCGATCCCCGATCCCGCGGGTGAGGGACAGCAGGACACGTCCGAGAGCGAACAGTCCCCCGCCGGCAGGACCGAGCGGGCCGGCAGGGCGCAGCGCGTCAAGCCGCTGACCGGCCCGGGATCCTCCGCGGGCCGGGGACAGGACGCGCGTACCGGGCGTGCCGCCTCGGCGCGGCCACCGCGAGCGCCGGGCGACACGTGCTGTGTGGTGCTGCGCTGCTGACAGGTCAGGCACCCGAAGTGCCCTTCGACCCCCAGCAGTTGATTCAGCTCCGTCTCACAGTGAGGACACAGCCATGCCCATTGACCCCTACGCGGCACTCAACGCCATCCTGCGTGCCGAGGCCGCGCGCGCCGAGCAGTCCGAGTCCCGTCGTCGCGCCTCCGGTGCGGGCGGCTCGGGCAGCTCGGGAGGTTCCGGAGGCTCCGGAGGACTGGGGCGGGACGCCAAGCCCGTTGTGGCCGTCGAGCGTCTGACCCCGGACGCGGAACCGGCCGAGGTCGTCGCGCAGCCGTAACGCCCCGCTGAACACGGACCGGTCGCGGGCGCCCCCGGGGCGGCGCGACCGGTCCGTGCCCGGCCGCCGGCGGAAACCGCCGCGCGCGCCGGTCCGTTCAGCGCACCGGCGCACCCGGTCCGAGCGGGATGCCCAGCGCCCACCAGAGGAGGAACAGCGCCGTCCACGCGACCGTCATCGCGACGGCCAGCGGCAGCGTGTATGAGGCCAGCGTGCCGATGCCGGCGTTCTTGCGGTATCGCTGGAGGAATCCCAGCGCCATCACGAAGTAGGGGCTCATCGGCGTGATGGCCGTCGACCCGGAGTCCGCGATGCGGAACAGCGCCTGAGTCGTCTCGGCCGGGACGCTGACCAGCATCAGCGTCGGCACCAGGACGGGCGCGGCCAGGGCCCACATCGCGGACCCGCTGGTCACCATGACATTGACCAGGGTCAGCAGCGTGAGGATCAGCAGGAACACCAGGACGATCGGCATGCCGCTCTGTTGCAGCGCCTCCGCCGCCCTGACGGCCAGCACATCGCCGATGTGCGTCCAGTCGAAGTAAGCGAGGAACTGGGCGATCGCGAAGAACAGCACCAGCACCGGTGCCATCTGCCGGACGCCCTGTCCCATCAGCTTCGGTACGTCGCCGGGAGAGGTGATCGAGCCGGAGCGGTATCCGTACACGATGCCCACCAGGCCGAAGGCCACGGCGACGACCGCCGCGATGCCGTCGAGGAACGGCGACTCGACGATCCCGCCGCCCTCGCCGCGCAGGGGCGACGACTGCGGCAGCAGCACCGCGACCAGCACCACGAGCATCGCCAGCAGGGTGAGTACGGCGGCGCGCAGCGCCGAGCGCTCCCGGGTGCTGAGCGTGAGGGTGCCGAGGTCTTCCAGTTCCGCGTCGGGATCGGAGTCGAGATCGGGCCGCCTGCTCAGGACGAACTTGGTCACCAGCGTGATGACGACCGCGAGCAGCACCGACGAGGCGATGTTGAAGAACCAGTTGCTCAACGGCGAGACATAGGCGTCGTCCCCGCCGACGATCCGCGCGGCGGCGGTGGTGATGCCCGCGAAGATGGCGTCGTTGGGCGTCGGGACCGGGCTGGCGTCGTAGCCGGAGGCGATGGCCGTGTAGGCGACGACTATGCCGAGTACGGGGGAGCGCCCCACGG
The DNA here is from genome assembly GCF_040635655.1 of Streptomyces sp. NPDC006923. Lineage (NCBI taxonomy): Bacteria > Bacillati > Actinomycetota > Actinomycetes > Kitasatosporales > Streptomycetaceae > Streptomyces > Streptomyces sp. NPDC006923. The sequence goes on along the minus strand of NZ_JBEYIF010000002.1, from coordinate 273,999 downwards.
CCCGGAACGCCAGACCGCCCAGCGGTACGAGGATGATGTACGCGGCGGCCGAGGCGACATGCGCCACGGTGCCGGCGAAGGCGACGGCGAACACCACCCACGAGGCGGGCACCCGCGAGACGCTGACCCGCATCAGCGCCGCGAGGAAACCGGTGCGCTCCGCCACCGCGACGCCCATGATCACCACCACGATCGTGGCCATCGGCGGGAAGGTGGCGAAATTCTCGATCATCGTCGAGACGGCCATGGCCAGTCCGTCACCGCTGAGCAGATTCTGTACCGCGACCGTCTTGTGGTCGCTCGGCGAGACGACGGAGACATCGGCGGCGGCCAGCACCGCGCTCACGACCGCGAGCACGGCGGACAGGATCCAGAACAGCCAGAACGGATGCGGGAGCGCGTTGCCGGCCCGTTCGATGACGGCCATCGCGCGGACGACACGTGGCAGCCGGGTGCCGTCGGTCGGTGCGGAGGGCGCGCCGGGTGGGTGCGGTGTACCGGGTGGGCCGGACGTCGGCGTGGTCATGGGAGCGGCTCCTCGGGTCTTTCGGTGGGATCTGGCTGGGTTGGTGAGCGGGGTCTGGTGTCGTGGATCGTGAGGCGGAGGAGGGAGCCGGCGCGGGGCGCCGGCTCCCTCCCGCGCCAACGACGCCGCGAGGCGCGGTGCCGGGGCACGCGAGCCCGGCACGATCCGAACGGGCGGCCCCGGCTCAGGTCCCGGCGGATCAGCGGTGGTGGGACGGAGGGGTACGGAACTGGCGCAGGAACTGCCACAGCACCTCGTGCGCCTCGATGGTCTGTGTGGTGATGCCGCCGCCGCTGTAGATGTCGGCGCCGGGCCAGGTGTGTCCGCCGTCCGTCACCGCGACATGCCGGACCTCGGCCCCGCGGTCGCAGCCGCTCCACCGGGAGACGGTGATGTCGGGCTGGATCACCCGCTGCCGGACGCGCGGCCCGCAGCCGTCCAGCTCGGCCCAGCCCGCCACCCAGTCCTGGACGGCGGGCAGTCCGCGGTCGGCGTCCCCGGTGTAGGGGATGGTCGCGTCGCCGGTGCCGTGGAACTCGATGACGGGGACGGGACGGGAGGGCTCACACGTCTCACCGGTGGGATACAGGGCGGCGGCCACGGGCGCGATCGCGGCGATCCGGTCGGCCATCCGGCAGGCGAGCAGGGTCCCGACGAAGCCCGCGCCGTTGGACTTTCCGGTCGCGTAGACCCGCCGTTCGTCGACACACAGCGTGTCCTCGATCCGGTCGAGGAGGTCCCCGGTGAACCGGACGTCGTCGACGCCGGCCGCCGCGTAGGGAGCGCCCTGCCAGGCCTGGCGGTCGCCGTCCCCGGTGCCGATCACGCCATTGGGATAGACGACGACGGCCGGCAGGGTCGACAGCTTGGAGAACTCCTCGGTACCGGCCCCGGTGTTGCCGCGTCCGTGGAAGGCCAGGACCACCGGCCAGTCGCGTTTCCCGGTGTAACCGGCCGGCAGGTGGAGCTGGTAGGTCCGCTCCCGGCCGCCGCTGGTGAGAGTGTGCTGCTCGCTGGTGCCGGGCTGTTGCGGAGCGGGCAGGCGGCAGGCCGCGGCTTTCGCCGTACCGGCCGGGGCGGCGGTGGCGGGGACGGCTCCGGCCGCCGTGGCGCCCAGGACGAGGCAGGCGGTGGCCGTCGCCGTCCGCCGGAGGAAGCGGCGGGCGCGGCTGCGGCGGTGGCTTCGCGGGATGTCGTTCATGGCAGGCTCCTTCTGCCGGACGCCGGGGAGGAGAGACACCCCGGCCGTCGCGCGGCCATGGTGTAGTCGCCTCCGGGAGGCTTACGGCTCAGTGGTGTGGGTGCGGGGGCGCTCCGCGTCGCGGGCGGGGACCGGCGTACGGATGTGTGGTGCGCGCGCTGTGCGGAGGTGCGACCCGTGGCGCGCGGTCTCGGCGCGTGCCACGGACGTGTGTGGTGTGTTGTGTTGTGGTCGGGGTGGTGCGGGGGTGGCCCGGCGCCGGGGCACGTCGGGCCCTCGGCACCACACCCCGCGACGGGGCGGGCGTGGTGCCGAGTGCGGGGCTTCCGGCCCGGGGCCGGTGTCAGACCTTCAGCCACTCCTTGACGAAGGCGACGATCCGGACCACGACGGCGTCGACGACCGCCTGTCCGTCCTCGGCGGTCGCCCGGCGCGGGTCGCCCAGGACGCCATTGGGGCTGAGCCGGTCGTAGCGCACGGCGAGCGCCGGATGGCTGCTCTGCCGTGCGAGCCGGGAGAGCGGGTCGAGTTGGGAGGTGTGCGTCGTACCGGCGGCGAGCCGGCCGGTGCGCACCAGATGAGGGGCGAGATGGAGCATCTGGGCGGTCTCGGCCTCGCCGCTGTGGCCGTGCACCTCACTGACCCCCAGGCCGGACACGACGTCGGAGGCGAGCGCGGTGACCGGTGTCCACGCGAACTGCAGATCGGGGTGGGTGGTGAGCAGGTCCTGCGCCACCGTGGCCAGGGTGGCGTTGTTGCCGCCGTGACCGGTCACCACGAGTACCTTCCGCCAGCCGTGCCGGTGAAGACTCTCCACATACTCACGGATCACCGAGGCCAGTGTGGTGGTGGTCAGGGTGACCGTGCCGGCGAACGCGAGATGGTGCGGCGAGACACCGACCGGCAACTGAGGGCCGATCACCGCGCCCCCGGCCAGTTCGGCCGCCACGCGTTCGGCCACGCCCTCGGCCCGGATGGTGTCCGTGGCGAGTGGCATTCCGGGGCCGTGCTGTTCGAACGCGCCGGCCGGGATGATCACCACGGGACTCGCCGTGACGGCGGCGGCGGCCTCCTCGGTGGTCATCTCGGCCAGCCGCAGCGGCGGTTGATCGTCCTCCGGCGGCCCGGCGAGCCGCAGCGGGGGCCGGGCGCTCATCGGCCGGCCCCGGGGAAGTCGGCGGCGAGGACCGCTTCACGGATGGACCCCAGGTGTGCCCGGGTCAGCCGCTCGGCCGCGGCCGCGTCGCCGTCCCGTACCGCCTCGAAGATCTCCACGTGTTCTGCGTGGTCCCGGGCGCGGTCGTTGTAGCGATGCCGGATCTCGACCTGTTCCCGCGCCCTGACCTGGAGCAGTGCCTCGACCGCCTCGCGCAGCAGCGCGTTTCCGCTGGTGGCCGCGAGCGCCACATGGAAGTGCACCGACTGCCGGAGCGATTCCTCCGGCGGATGGAGCGCGTTGGCCGCCGCCGCCTCCAGTTGTCCCACCGCCTCGGGAGCGCGGGTGCGCGCCGCGGCGGCTGCCACGGCGGGCTCCAGGACCAGCCGGGCCTCGACGAGTTCGAGCACCGACTCCCGGCTGCCGCGGGGGAGATGCGGATTGGCGAGCAGCCGCCGTTCACTGCCGGGGCCGACATAGGTGCCCGAGCCGTGCCGGAACTCCACCACGCCGGTGGCCTCAAGTCTGCGCAGCGCCTCGCGGACCGTGGGCGTGGTGACGTCGAACCGTTTGGCGAGGTCCCGGGAGGACGCCAACGCGTCTCCGGGGACCAGCCGTTCGGCACGGATGATCTCGACAATGCTGTCCGCGAGATGCTCGGACAGCGACAGTTCACTGCGACTCATAAAGTGAATAGATCACTTGATCTCTTCGGGTGTCAATGGTCGTGACACGGTGGGTTCCACCCGTGCCCGAGCCGTGCTCTCCCGCTCGATGAGCCGGGGCAGCGGCACCTGTACGGTGCGGGCCGCGCCGCCGTCCAGCAGCGCGGCAAGCTCCCGCGCGGCGAGCCGGCCGAAGGCGATCGTGTCCCGGGAGAGCGCCGTCAGCCAGGGATGCATCAGCCGGCACAGCGCCGAGTCCTCCCACGAGACGACCGAGACGTCCTGCGGCACGGCGAGACCGAGCCCGGCCGTGACGGCCGATCCGGCCGCCGCCATCACGTCGTTGTCGTAGATCAGGGCGGTCGGCGGGAGATCCTCCTCCAGCACCCGGCGGGTGACCGCGGCGCCCTGGGTGTCGGAGTAGTCCGTGGTCAGCGAGCGGACCTCGGCGAGACCGCGCCGGTCGGCCTCGATCCGCAGCGAACGGATGCGCCGCTCGGTGTGGGCGAGTGACGGCAGGCCCGCGATATGCACGATCCGCCGGTGTCCCAGCTCGTGCAGCCGGCCGACGATCGAGGCCATGGCTCCGGCGTCGTCCGCCCGTACCTGGGACAGGCCGGGGTGCGGTCCCGTGTCGCCGGGCAGCGCGCCGATGACCACACCGGGCAGCCCCAGTTCGTCCAGCAGGCCGGGCCGGGGGTCGTCGGTCCTGGGATCCACCACCAGGACGCCGTCCACCCGGTGCTCCGCCCACCAGCGCCGGTAGACCGCGCATTCGGCGCTCACATCCTCCACCACCTGGAAGAGCAGGCCCAGTTGACGCTCCGCCAGGATCTCCTGGATACCGGAGATGAGCTGGAGGAAGAACGAGTCCACACCGAGGGTGGCGGCCGGCCGGGCGAGCACCAGACCCACCGTCGCCGAGCCTTCGCCCGACAGGGCGCGCGCCGCGGTGCTGGGCCGCCAGCCGAGCTGCTCGGCGACCCGGCGGACGCGGTCGCGCGTCACCTCGGAGACGCCGGGGCGGTTGTTGAGCGCGAACGAGACGGCGCTCTCCGACACTCCGGCGCGCTGGGCGATGTCCTTCATGGTGGGGCGGCGGGCCGGGGTGCGTCTGCTCGCTGAAGTCCCCCCGGCCGACGGCCTGTTCGCTGCCACCGTATGCGCCCCATTTCTATCGTTCCCGCGTTCCCGCGCTGCTCGACCTGCGCATCGTATGCCCTCCCGCCGTATCGGGCGAGTGGATGCGCCCCCACACTAATGCGCTTGAGCTGATCGCCGCTAAAGCGCATTAGCAACTTGCCGTGATCTCTCCGTAACAACGCTCTGGCCTGCTGGTATGCCAGCGCTGGACGCCTTTCTCGGATGAATCTGTTGACTTTCATCCGGACGCATTGCAAGGTCTGCTGAGCGTAAGCAGCCGGTGGCCAGTGACCTCGGCTCGCCGTCGCGCGCCTGGTCCGAGCAAAGGAGCCGTTCACCGTGCGTATATCCCGTAGAGCAGTCGTCGCTGCCGCCGTTCTCGCCACCGTCCTGCCGCTCAGCGCCTGTGGCGGTGGAGCCGACAGCGGCTCGTCCGACGCCTCCGGCAAGGTCGAAGGAAAGATCACTTTCCAGACCTGGAACCTGCAGGCCAACTTCAAGGACTACTTCAACGGGGTCATCGCGGACTTCGAGAAGAAGTACCCGGGCACGGACGTGAAGTGGGTCGACCGGCCCGCCGAGGGGTACGCCGACAAGATCAGCGCCGACGCGGCCGGCGGCACCCTGCCCGACGTCGTCAATGTCTCTCCGGACCTGCTGGCTCCGCTGGCGAAGGCCGGGCTCGCGCTCGACCTCGACACGTCCGCGTCCCAGTACCGCGACGAGTACCTTCCCGGTGCCTGGCAGAGCGATCAGGTGCCGGGCCTGGAAGGCACATACGCCTTCCCCTGGTACCTGAACACCGGGCCGATGTTCTACAACAAGCGGCTCTTCAAGGAGGCCGGGCTCGACCCGGAGAAGCCGCCGACGACCTACGACGACGTCTTCGCCGCCGGTCTGAAGCTGGCCGAGCGGTCCAAGGGCAAGATCGCGACCCTCGCCAATGTGCCGACCATCGAGGACTTCGGCCGCTACGGCGCCGAGCTGACCACCAAGGACGGCACCGGCTTCGCCTTCAATGACGCCAAGGGCGTCGAGCTCCTCACCAAGTACAAGGAGCTGTACGACGCCAAGGCGCTCGACCCGCAGGCGCTGACGGCCACCCCGGAGTCCTCCGGCCACAAGTTCCTCACCGAGTCCGTGGCGATGAACCCCGGCAGCGCGCTGGACCTGACCAACTTCAAGAAGCAGGCCCCGAACCTCTACAAGAACATCGGGATCACCGACCAGGTCACCAACACGGGCAAGGTCAACATGTATGTCATGGGCGTGATGGTGAACGCTCGGACGAAGCAGAAGCCGGCCGCCGTGGCGTTCGCCCACTTCGTCACCGACGCGACCCGCCAGATGGCGTTCGCCAAGCAGGTCGCCATCTTCCCGAGCACCGCGGGCTCCCTGGACGACCCGTACTTCACCAAGGAGGACGGTACGGACGAGACCCGGGTGCGGATCGCCGCCGCCAAGTCGCTGAAGAACGCGGTCAACTACACACCCGTCCAGTTCAGCGACCAGATGAAGACCGAGCTGGGCAACGAGGTGGCCAAGGCGCTGCAAGGAAAGCAGAGCCCCAAGGAAGCGCTCGACAACGCTGTCAAGGCGTGTGACCGCCTGCTCCAGCAGAGCTGAGCCGGGTCCGCCATGAAGACCCCCACCGCACGCCGGGCGACCTCTCCGGAGCTCGCCCCGGCGGGTCCCGCGCCCCGGAGTTCCCGCTCCGGCGGCCGCGGGGCCGCCCGCGGCATGCGACGGCATCTGCCGTTCAGCCCCTGGCTGTTCGCGGCGCCCGGCCTGCTGATCGTCGCCGTATTCAGCCTGTATCCCTTCTTCAGCACCCTGGTCAACGCCTTCACCGACCGGCGGACCCTGGTCCCCGGACACTTCGTCGGGTTCGCCAACTTCCAGGAACTGATCCACGACGACATGTTCTGGATCGGGCTGCGCAACAGCGCGCTGTACGTCCTCGGTGTCGTCCCCGCCCTGGTCCTGCTGCCGCTGCTGCTCGCCATGCTCGTCCAGCGGCACATCCCCGGCATCGCCTTCTTCCGCTCCGCCTTCTACACGCCGGTCGTCGCGTCGATCGTCGTCGTCGGGCTGATCTGGGTGTGGATGCTGGACGACCGCGGGCTGATCAACTCGCTGCTGGAGACCGTCGGGGTCGGCAAGGTGGGCTTTCTCAGCGACCAGTGGCTGCTGCTGTTCAGCGCGATGGCCGTCACGGTCTGGAAGGGCCTCGGCTACTACATGATCATTTACTTGGCGGCCCTCGCCAATGTGCCGCGCGAACTGCACGAGGCCGCCGCCGTCGACGGCGCCGGAGCGGTACGCCGGTTCCTCACCGTCACCGTGCCGGCGGTCCGCTCCACCATGGTCCTGGTCGGCGCGCTCTCCTCGGTCGCCGCCTTCAAGGTCTTCTCCGAGGTCTATCTGATGGCGGGACCCAACGGCGGCCCGGCCGGCGAGGACACCACCCTGGTGATGCTCGTCCAGCGCGTCGGCACCGGACTGAGCGGCCGCGTCGGCTACGCCTCCGCCATCTCCGTCGTCGTCTTCGTCGTCACCGTCGCGCTGATGCTGCTGGTGCTGCGCGCCGACCGCAAGGAGGACGCGTGAGCTTCCTGAAGCCCACCGACGCCGACGGCCGGCGCATCGCGCCCTGGTCGCTCGTCCTGCGCTATGTCCTGCTGCTCGCCGTACTGGCCCTGACCGTCGGGCCGTTCCTCTGGCAGCTCTCCACCTCGCTCAAGGGCCCGCACGAGGACATCTTCAGCTCACCGCCGAAGTTCTTCCCCGGCGACCCGACGCTGGCCAACTACGGCCGGGTCGCGGACACCATCCCGGTCTGGGACTACGCGCTCAACTCCCTGAAGGTCGCCGCCGCCAACGTCGTCACCAACTGCGTCGGCGCGGCCCTGGCCGGCTACGCGCTGGCACGGATGCGCTACCGCGGCCGCCGGGCCGCGACCCTCGCGTTCATCCTCGCGATGCTCGTGCCCGTCGAAGGCATCATCATCGCCCAGTTCACCACCATGCGTGACCTCGGTCTGAACAACACCCTGATCGGTGTCCTGCTGCCCGGATCGGTCAACGCGATGAACGTCCTGCTGATGCGCAACGCCTTTCTGAACCTGCCGCAGGAGGTGGAGGAGGCGGCCTTCGTCGACGGCGCCAATGTCTGGCAGAGGTTCCTCAGGATCGCGCTGCCGGCAGTCAGGGGCACCCTCGCGGTGGTCGCGATCTTCGCGTTCATGGCCGCGTGGGACGACTTCCTCTGGCCGCTGATCGTCCTCAGCGACCCCGAGAACTTCACCCTGACCATCGGACTGAACTATCTGCACGGCACCTTCGCCAATGACGAACGGCTGGTCGCCGCGGGCACGATCATCGCGGTGCTGCCCCTCATCGTGCTCTTCGCCTCTCTCCAGCGCTTCTTCTTCCGGGGCGTCGGCGAAGGGGCTGTGAAGGGCTGACCCGCCCCGCCCCGGCCCATGCCCCGACCGCAGCCGCCCGCACCACAGAATCAGGACACGGTTTCCCGTATGAGCTCTTCCGCGCCGCGCTTCGGCGTCAACTACACACCCAGCCAGGGCTGGTTCCACCACTGGCTGGACTTCGATCTCGACGCCGTACGCGGGGACCTGGACTCGATCGCGGGACTCGGCCTCGACCACATCCGGGTCTTCCCGCTCTGGCCGCTCTTCCAGCCCAACCGCACCCTGATCAGGCCCCGGGCCGTCGAACAGCTCGTCCAGCTCGCCGACGCCGCCGCCGAACGCGGCCTCGACGTCAATGTCGACGGACTCCAGGGCCATCTGTCGAGCTTCGACTTCCTGCCCGCCTGGACCCGGACCTGGCACCGGCGGAACATGTTCACCGACCCCGATGTGGTCTCCGGCCAGGCCGAGTACCTGCGCACACTCGCCGCCGCCCTCGCCGACCGGCCCAACTTCATCGGCATGACCATCGGCAACGAGATCAACCAGTTCTCCGGGCCGCCGCACCCCGACCCGGACCCCGTCACACCGGACCGGGCGGGCGAGTGGCTCCGGCGGCTGCTGGACGCCTGCGAGGAAGGCGCACCCGGCAGGCTCCATCTGCACGCCGAGTACGACGCCGCCTGGTACCAGGACGGGCACGCCTTCACCCCCGCCCACGCGGCCAGGATCGGCGCCGTCACCGCCGTGCACTCCTGGGTGTTCAACGGCACCGCGCAGCGCCACGGCCGTACCGGCACCGCCACGGAACACCACGCCGCGTACATGATCGAGCTGTCCAAGGCATGGGCGCTCGAACCGCACCGGCCGGTCTGGCTCCAGGAGGTCGGCGCCCCGGCGCCACTGATCCCGCCCGAGCACGCCGCCGAGTTCACCGAGGCGACCGTGGCCAACGCGCTGGACTGCGAGGACGTCTGGGGGGTCACCTGGTGGTGCTCCCACGACGTGTCGCGCGAACTCGCCGACTTCCCGGAACTGGAGTACGGGCTCGGCCTGTTGACCAACGACCGCCAGGTCAAACCGGCCGGGAGGTCCATCGCCCGGCTGGTCCGTGAAGTGCGCGGCCGGGACCACCGGCCCGCGCCCCGCACCACCGCCCTCGCCGTCGATACCGGGGACGACGAGACCTCGCCCCACCGTGCCACCTGCGCTCCCGGCGGAGCGTTCTTCGAGGCGTTCGCCCGGCTCACGGCGGAAGGTCACAGGCCCGCGGTGGTTCTGTCGAGCCTCGCCGCGGACACGATGCATCTGGCGGCTCGCGGGATCACCGAGGTCCTCCACCCGCACGACGTCCGATGACCGGCCCGCGCTCTCAACGCACCCCCGCCGCCGCCCAGTTCAGCTCAGCACCGGAATCGCCCCCCAACGATACGGAGAGCCCCGTGAACCACACAGAACCCCAGCCGTCCGCGCTGCCCGCCCGGCGTACGGTCGTGCTCGCCGGCGCCGCCACGGCGGCCGCCGTCCTCGGCACCTCCCTCACCGGCAACGCGGCGGCGGCCACCGCGCCCGCCGCCGGAGCCGAAGCGGCGGCGGCCGGGCAGCCGTACGCCTCGTACTGGTACCCGGACTCCCTTCCCTCCGGCGCCCCCGGCGCGGGCATCACCTGGCGCGGGCTGAAGACCTGGCGCGCCGAGGACGACCCCGACCTCGCGTTCAACCAGGCGTCCATACCGCTGGCCCCGCGCTTCACACCGGTGGCCGTGAACACCACGGCCCGTGCCGGACAGGCCCGAGTCGCCTCGCTCGTCTCCTTCGGTCCCACCGCCCAGAACCCCTCCCAGGGCTCCGCCACCGCCGACTACTACGCCCTCGCCCACTGGCAGTACATCGACGAACTGGTCTTCTGGGGCGGCTCCTCCGGCGAAGGACTGATCCTCGCGCCCAACGCGCCGATCGTGGACGCGGCCCACCGCAACGGCGTACCCGTGCTCGGCAATGTCTTCCTGCCGCCCGCCGCGTACGGCGGCCAGCTCCGGTGGACCCGCGACCTGGTCCAGCGCGACGCCGCGGGCGGCTACCCGCTCGCGGACAAGCTGGTCGAGGTGGCCGTGGCCTACGGATTCGACGGCTGGTTCATCAACGCCGAGACCGACGGCGGAGACGCGGCGCTCGCCGCCGACATGCTGGGCTTCCTGCGCCGCCTGCACTCCCTGAGCCAGGCCCGGGGGCTCAAGGTGACCTGGTACGACGCGATGACGACCGACGGCAGGATCTCCTGGCAGGGCGCCCTTAACTCCCGCAACCAGACGTTCTTCCAGGACGCGGGCGGCAAGGTCAGCGACTCCATGTTCCTGGACTTCCGCTGGAGCGCGTCGACCCTCGCCTCCTCCGGCACCCTGGCGGGCACGCTCGGCCGGGACCGCTACGAGCTGTGGGCGGGCGTGGACGTCGAGGCGAACGGCTGGAACAAGTCCGTCAACTGGAACGCCATCGTCCCCACCGGCGGTCCGCATGTCGTCTCCTTCGGCTTCTACCGGCCCGAGTGGACCCGCAACCAGCTCCCGGCAGGCCGCACCCCCGGACAGTTCCACGCGGCCGACGACCGCTTCTGGACGGGCCAGTCCCTCGACCCGTCCACGCCGGACACGGCGGGCACCTGGCGCGCCCCGGCCGTCTCCGTCGCCGACCGGTCGGCCGTGGCCGCCCTGCCCTTCGGCACGACCTTCAACACCGGCCACGGCCTGCGCTGGTACGACAACGGCGCCGTCACCTCCGACACCGCCTGGAACCACCTCGGCCTCCAGGACCGGCTGCCCAACCGCCGCTGGGTCGTGCGCACCACCGGTGTGAGACCGGCCGTCACCTTCGACTTCGCCGACGCCTGGCACGGCGGCAGCAGTCTGCTGGTGGACGGCGCGCTCAGCGCCCCCGCGACCGTCGACCTGTACAGCACCCGGCTGCCGCTGACCGCCGACACCGTCGTCGACCTCACCTACCGCGCCGACGCGGGACCGGTCACCGTCGAGCTCGCGGTGGCCACCGCCGAGCCCGCGACCCCGGGTGCGGCCCTCCCGTACAGCTACCTTCCGGCCGGCACCCTCCGGCCCGGTTCCGGCTGGGCCACCGCCACCCTGCGGCTCTCGGCGCTGCTCGGCGGACGGCCCACGGGCACGGTCCACGCGCTGGGCATCCGGCTCACGGCGGCCTCGGGCGCCACCTCCGTACGGTTCCGGCTCGGCGCCCTGTCCGTGCACAACGCCACCACCGCGCCCGCGGCGCCCGGCGCGCTGCGGATCACCGGCACGGCGCCCGACGGCACCGGCACCGCGTTCCGCTTCGCCTGGGACCGGGCCCCCGGCCAGATCCGCCACTACGAGCTGCACCGCGTCCTGCCCGACGGATCGCGCCGCTTCCTCGGCGCCACCTGCGGCGCGGCCTTTTATGTTTCGTCCCTGCGGCCGGAGCAGGGTGAGGACACCGCCCGTTTCGAAGTGCGTAGTGTCGGAGAGGTCTATTCCGTCTCCGGCGCCACCGGCACCGGCCGTCCCTGGTAACCCGCACCCTTAAGCAGCTCAGGAGCCTCCCCTCATGCACGACGACCGCAGCCTGGTCGAAGCCCGCCTCAAGCGCGTCCTCGACGAGCGCATCCGGCCGGCCGTATATCCCGAATCGATACCGCTGGACGTAGCGGTCTGGAACGCGCCGGGCGAGCCCGTGCCGGTGGCGGAGGGCCTCGCCGGTCCCGCCGAGCCGGTCGCGGTCGGCGACCGGTGGGGTGCCCCCTGGGGCACGAGCTGGTTCCGGGTCTCGGGGACCGTCCCCGAGACATGGGCCGGCCGGACCGTCGAGGCGATCCTCGACCTCGGCTTCGACGAGAACATGCCGGGGTTCCAGTGCGAGGGGCTGGTCTACCGGCCGGACGGCTCGCCCGTGAAGGGCCTCAACCCGCGCAACCAGTGGGTGCGTGTGGCGGCGCCCGCCGCCGGCGGCGAAGAGGTGCTGCTGCATGTCGAGGCGGCTTCCAACCCGGTCATCCTCGACTACCACCCCTTCCTGCCGACCCGGCTGGGTGACAAGGAGACCGCGGGCAGCGAGCCGCAGTACACCCTGGCCCGGATGGATCTCGCGGTCTTCGACGAGACCGTCTGGCAGCTCGTGCTCGATCTGGAGGTGCTCGGGGAGCTGATGGCGGAGCTGCCCGTCGACGGCGCCCGCCGCTGGGAGATCCTGCGCGCGATCAGCCGCGCGCTGGACGCGGTGGACCTCCAGGATGTGAACGGCACCGCGGCGGCGGCGCGGGCACAGCTCGCCGACGTCCTGGCGACGCCCGCTCCGTCGACCGCGCACCGGATCAGCGCGGTCGGCCATGCCCATATCGACTCGGCCTGGCTGTGGCCGCTGCGCGAGACGGTCCGCAAGGTCGCCCGCACGACGGCCAATATGACCGCGCTGCTGGAGGACGAGCCCGAATTCGTCTTCGCGATGTCGCAGGCGCAGCAGTTCGCCTGGATCAAGGAGCACCGGCCCGAGGTCTACGCCAAGGTGAAGAAGGCCGTGGCGGAGGGGCGGTTCGTACCGGCCGGCGGCATGTGGGTCGAGTCCGACACCAATATGCCGGGCTCGGAGGCCATGGCCCGGCAGTTCGTCCACGGCAAGCGCTTCTTCCTCGACGAGTTCGGCATCGAGAACGACGAGGCGTGGCTGCCGGACACCTTCGGCTTCGCCGCCGGGCTGCCGCAGATCATCAAGGCCGCCGGATCCAAGTGGCTGCTCACCCAGAAGATCTCGTGGAGCAAGATCAATAAGTTCCCGCACCACACCTTCCGCTGGGAGGGCATCGACGGCACCCGGATCTTCACCCACTTCCCGCCCGTCGACTCCTACAACTGCTCGATGACCGGCGAGCAGATCGCCCACGCGGCGCGCAACTTCAAGGAGAAGGGGGTCGCCAGGCACTCCCTCGCGCCGACCGGCTGGGGCGACGGCGGTGGCGGCACCACCCGGGAGATGATCGCCAAGGCGGCCCGGATGCGCAGCCTGGAAGGGTCCGCCACGGTCGAGTGGGAGGCCCCCGGCGACTTCTTCGCCAAGGCCGAGGCGGAATACCCGAATCCGCCGGTCTGGGTCGGCGAGCTCTACCTGGAGCTGCACCGCGCCACCCTCACCAGCCAGGCGAAGACCAAGCAGGGCAACCGGCGCAGCGAACACCTCCTGCGGGAGGCCGAACTGTGGGCAGCCACCGCGGCCGTACGGGCCGGCTCGCCGTATCCGTACGAGCAGCTCGACCGGATCTGGAAGACGGTGCTGCTGCACCAGTTCCACGACATCCTGCCCGGCTCGTCCATCGCCTGGGTGCACCGCGAGGCCGAGAAGACCTACGCGGGCCTCGCCGAGGAGCTGAACGGCATCATCGACGCGGCCCAGCGCGCCCTCGCCGGGGACGCGTCCGGCGGTGAGGAACTGCTCTTCAACTCCGCGCCGCACACCCGCGGCGGCGTCGCGGCGGGCGCGGCGGGGCCGGTGGCCGGTGCCGGTGCCGCCCGGCTCCAGCCGCGCGACGGCGGCGGCTATGTGCTCAGCAACGACCTGCTGAGGGTCGAGATCGACGCGCGCGGTCTGGTGGTCTCGGCCTACGACCTCGGCGCCGAGCGGGAGACCGTCGCCCCGGGCGAGGCGGCGAACCTGCTTCAGATCCACCCCGATTTCCCGAACCAGTGGGACGCGTGGGACGTGGACGAGTTCTACCGGAACACCGTCACGGATCTGACGGACCTCGACGAACTCGTCCCGGTGGAGGACGGCGACACCACCGGCGTCCGCGTGGTGCGCAGCTTCGGCTCGTCGAAGGTCACCCAGTCGCTGACCCTCACCCCCGGGGTCAAGCGGCTCGACATCGACACCGAGGTCGACTGGCACGAGACCGAGAAGTTCCTCAAGGCCGCGTTCCCGCTGGACGTGCACGCCGAGCGGTACGCCTCCGAGACGCAGTTCGGCCATGTCTACCGGGCCACGCACACCAACACGAGCTGGGAGGCGGCCAAGTTCGAGGCGTGCAACCACCGCTTCGTCCATCTGGAGGAACCGGGCTGGGGCGTCGCGCTCGTCAATGACTCGACCTACGGCCACGACGTGACCCGTACGGTCCGCGACGCGGACGCCGGTACGACCACCACCGTCCGGGTCTCGCTGCTGCGCGCCCCGCGCTTCCCCGACCCGGAGACCGACCAGGGCGTGCACCGCTTCCGGCACGCGCTGGCGCCGGGCGCGACGATCGCGGATGCGGTGCGGGAGGGCTACCGCGTCAATCTGCCGGAACGCCGGCTCACCGGATCCGGCGCGGTCGCTCCTCTGGTGACCGTCGACAACGACGCCGTCGTGGTCAGCGCGCTGAAGCTGGCCGACGACGAGAGCGGCGACCTGGTCGTACGCCTCTACGAGTCGGCCGGCGGCCGTGCCCGCGTCCGGATCGGCACGGACTTCGACGCCACGGCGGTCGCCGCGACCGACCTTCTGGAGCGTCCGCTGGCAGACGCCGAACAGCCGGAACTCACCGACGGGGCGGTGCGTCTGTCGCTGCGTCCGTTCGAGCTGGTCACGCTGCGCCTGACCCGCCGCTGACCGGCCCGGCCGCCGATGACCGGGCCCGCACCGGGCGGACGCCTCTCAGGGGCGCCCCGTCCGGTGCGGGCCTTCGCGTGCGTGAGCGGCGCCGTCCGAGCGCCGGCCGCACCCCGTCAGCGGGCCGGATCGGCGGCGCCCCGGTCCGCCGGGGCCGTGCCCAGGGCCTGGGCGGCGACCAGGCGCAGAAACTCCCGCTCGTTTCCCGCCAGGCCGGCCGCCAGGAGCGCTTCGTCCGCCTCGGCGAGCGGCGCCGCCAGCAGCGGTGCGGCCGACGGCCGCCGGCGCGGGTCGTCCAGCACGGCCCGCGCGGCGGCCAGGAGTCGCAGGTACGCGCGCGCGGCGGCGCGCTCACTGGGCATGGTGGTGGTCATATCGGCTTCCTCCCCGTGAATCAGTCGGACTCCAAGTCTGATTCACGGGTCTGACAATCCGCCGTATCGCACCGCCCGGCCGCCCGTCGCCGCGGGCGGCGGCTCACTCCTCGACCAGCATCCCCGCGCGGAGCCGGCTGATGATCCGGTTCAGCAGCCTGGACACATGCATCTGGGAGACGCCCAGCTCCGCGCCGATCTGGGACTGGGTCATCTCCCGGCCGAAGCGCATCTCCACGATGCTCCGCTCGCGCTCGTCGAGCTGCTCCAGCAGCGGGGCCAGCGCGTGCAGATTCTCGATCTTCTCCATGCCGGGGTCCGTGTCGCCCAGCACATCGGCGAAGGTCCGTCCGGAGGCGTTGGGCTCACCCTCCTCGGCGGCGGGCATGTCCAGGGAGCCGGCCGTGTAGCCGTTGGTCGCGACGAGTCCCTCGATGACCTCTTCCTCGCTGATCCCGAGCAGCTCGGCGAGTTCCTTGACGGTCGGGTCACGGTCCAGGCTGGTGGCGAGGTGCTCCTTGGCCTTGGCCAGCTCGACCCGCAGCTCCTGGAGCCGGCGCGGGACATGGACGGCCCAGCTCGTGTCGCGGAAGAAACGCTTGATCTCACCGACGATGTAGGGGACCGCGAAGGAGGTGAACTCGACCTCGCGGGACAGGTCGAACCGGTCGATCGCCTTGATCAGCCCGATCATGCCGACCTGGAGGATGTCCTCCATCTCGCCACTGCCCCGGTTGCGGAAGCGGCCGGCCGCGAACTTCACCAGCGACTGGTTCATCTCGATCAGCGTGTTGCGCGCGTACTGGTACTCGGGCGTGCCCTCTTCGAGGACCTGGAGCTGGTCGAAGAACAGCTTCGACAGCGCCCGCGCGTCCTTCGGGGCGACCTTGCCCGGGTCCGCGATCCGGGGCAGTCCGGCGGGAGCGTCCGTCCCGGGTGCCAGGACGGCACCCTCCGTCCGCTCCACCTCGGCAGCTCGCACAGTTCTGGTCGTCATCACTCACCCTCCAACGGCGCCGGACCTTCAGGTTTGCGCTTCTGCCCCCGACCGGCCGACTCATGCCGGGGCCCGGCGAGAATCCTTCCGGAAGCGTCAAAGTCACCGGTTCGGCGCATCCGTAGAACGCGCTTTCTGTCAGGCGTTGACGCGGGCAATCGACTGGACTTACATGGCACCGTCGGCCACCAGCGAGGCATACGGCATTGCCGGGAAAGGGCTTTCTCAGGCTGGGGCCGGTACCGACCGGCAGCGCCGCCGGACGCGGACGGCACGGTCCGCGGTGAGTACACGACGTACGGGAGAGCCTGCACCGATGACGCCCACCTCCGCCGCGAGCGGCCCCGTCCCGCCGGGGACCCCCGCCGCCGGCCGCGCCCACTGGGAGCGGACCGCCGACCACCTGCTCTCGGCCCTGCGCCCGTACGCCACGCCCGGCCACGCCCTGGTCCGGCTGCCGGGACCCGCCAGCCACAACGGCGCCTGGAGCGACGGCCTGGAGGGCTTCGCCCGCTCCTTCCTGCTCGCCGCGTTCCGGCTGCGCGGCGCCGGCGGCGCGGACCCGGGCGGCCTCGCCGAGTGGTACGCGGCGGGACTCGCCGCCGGGGTCGACCCGGCGAGCCCGGAACGCTGGCCCTCCTTCAAGGAGAGCAACCAGGCCAAGGTGGAGGCTGCTTCCGTCGCGCTCGCCCTGCACGAGACCCGGCCCTGGATCTGGGACCGGCTGCCCGGGCGCGTACAGGAACAGGCACTGGACTGGCTGGGCGCCATGGTCGGCACCGACATGCCGCAGAACAACTGGATCTGGTTCCAGGCCGTCACCGAGGCGTTCGCCCGGGGCGCCGGCGGCGACTGGCGCCAGGAGGACCTGGACCGCACCGTCGCGCTCACCGACGAGTGGTACGCGGGCGACGGCTGGTACTCCGACGGGCTCACCGGCGGCCTGCACCGGAACTTCGACCACTACAACGGCTGGGCCATGCACCTCTACCCCCTCTGGTTCTGCCGGATACTGGGCGACGCGGCACCGCCGGGCCTGCTCGACCGCTACCGCGCCCGGCTGCGCCGCTTCCTGGCGGACCAGCGGCTGCTCGTCGGCGCCCACGGCTCCCCGCTGATCCAGGGCCGCTCGCTCACCTACCGGTTCGCCGCGCTCGCCCCGGTGTGGACCGGCGCGCTGTTCGACGCCACTCCGCTCGCTCCCGGCGAGACCCGGGCGCTGGCCTCCAGAATGCTCCACCACTTCACCTCCCACGGCGCGGTCAACGACGAGGGGCTGCTCACCCTCGGCTGGCACCGGCCCTTCCGTCCCCTCCTCCAGGGTTACTCGGGCCCGGCCTCCCCGTACTGGGCGAGCAAGGGCTTCATCGGACTGCTCCTGCCGCCCGGCCACGCCGTATGGACCGAGCAGGAGAGCCCGCTCGCCGTAGAGCGGGGCGACGTCACCCGTACGCTGCGGGCCCCCGGCTGGCTGGTCTCGGGAACGGCCTCGGACGGCGTCGTACGGGTCGTCAACCACGGCGCCGACCACACCGATCCCGCGCGCCCGCACTCGGACGACCCCGCCTACGCCCGGCTGGCGTACTCCACCCACACCGCGCCGGAAATGCCGGCGGACCCGGCGGGCGGACCGGTCGACTCCACCGTCACGCTGGTGGACGCCGAAGGGTGCGCCGCCCACCGCCGCCCGCTGGAACGGATCACGGTCGAGGGCGCGACCGGCGTCTCCCGCAGCCGCGCCCACTGGCCCGCCGAGGAACGCTGGGACCCCTTCGGCGGCCCCGACACGGAGTACCGCGTCGGCCCCTGGATCACCGTCGCCTCCGTGCTGCGCGGCCCGGTCGAGATCCGGCTCGTCCGGGTCGACCCCGATCCGAGCGACGACCGTCCCGGGCCCTGGCGGCTGCGGCTCGGCGGCTGGGCGCTGGCCGTCCGCGCCGGGGAGAGCGGCGAGAACACCTCCCGGGACGAACGCGCGAGCGCCGCCGTCACCGGCGCCGGCGGTCTGTGGTCCACCGTTGTCGCGCTGCGCGGCTTCTCCACGGCGGAGACCCACCGCGGCACCGACAGCAACGCCCTGGGCGCCATGTCCGCGACACCTGTGCTGTGGACGGAGGGCCCCGTGCCGTACGGTGTCCCGCTCGCCGCGGCCGTCCATCTCGGCGGCGACCGCCTCACGGCGGCCCAACTCCCGCGCCTGACCGTCCGCTTCGAGGAGACCGGCGAGGAGCCGGGGCCCGGCGCTGCTGTCGAGGCCGAGGTGGCCTGGCCTGACGGCACCACCGACACCGTACGGCTTCCCGCGCCGCCTCCGGCCGCCGACCGGTGGAAGGACGCGCACCGTGCATGACGACCGCCGGATCGTCGAGGACCGGATCAGCGCGTTCCTGGAGCGGAGTCTGCGCCCCGCCCTGTATGGCGAGGTCCGGCCGCTCGCCCTCGCCGCCTGGGAGGTGCCGGGCGAGCCCGTTCCCGTCGCCGAGGCACTGACCGCGTCGTACCGCCCGATGCGGCTCGGCGAGAGCTGGGGCCGTCCCTGGTCCACCACCTGGCTGCGGGCCACCGCCGAGATCCCCGCCCGGTGGACGGGACGGCGCGTCGAAGCCGTCTTCGACCTGGGCTTCGACCCGGACCGGGGGCCCGGCGGACAGGCCGAGGGCCTGGTGCATGACGCCCATGGCTCCCCGCTCCAGGGACTGCACCCGTACAGCCGCAGCGCCCTGCTGACCCGCGCCGCCACCGGCGGTGAGGCGGTGGACCTCCTGGTGGAGCTGGCCGCCAACCCGAATATCGTCGGCAGCCGGGGACACGGCACCCACTTCGGATCCCGGGAGACCGCGGGCGAGGAGCACCTCTACGTCCTGCGTACGGCCGAGATCGCCGTCCGGGAAGAGGCCGTCTGGCAGCTCCTCCACGATGTCGAGGTGCTCGACGAGCTGATGCGCGGGCTTCCCGAGGGCTCGTCCCGCCGCCATGAGATCCTGCACGCCCTGCGGCGCGCGGCCGACGCGGTCGACCCGGGCGATGTGGCCGGCACCGCCCAGGCCGGCCGCGACCGGCTGACCGGCGTACTGTCCCGCCCGGCACACGCCTCCGCGCACACCGTCGCCGCCGTGGGCCATGCCCATATCGACTCCGCCTGGCTCTGGCCCGTACGGGAAACCGTGCGCAAATGCGCACGGACCTTTACCAATATGACCGCCCTCGCCCAGGAGTACCCGGAACTGGTCTTCGCCTGTTCCTCCGCGCAGCAGTACGCCTGGATGAAGGAGCGGCACCCGGAGATCTACGCCCGGATACGCGAGGCTGCGGCGGCCGGCAACTGGGTCCCGGTCGGCGGGATGTGGGTGGAGGCCGACGGCAATCTGCCGGGCGGCGAGGCGCTGGCGCGGCAACTGGCCTACGGACGGCGGTTCTTCGCCGAGGAGTTCGGTGTCGAGCAGGACGGCGTGTGGCTGCCCGACTCCTTCGGCTACACCGCCGCGTACCCGCAGCTCGCGAAGCTCGCCGGAGCGAAGTGGTTCCTCACCCAGAAGCTCTCCTGGAACGAGACCAACCGGCTGCCGCACCACACCTTCGCGTGGGAGGGCATCGACGGCAGCCGGATCTTCACCCACTTCCCGCCCGTCGACAGCTACAACGCCGAGCTGACGGCCCGGGAACTCGCGCACGCCGAGCAGAACTTCGCGGACAAGGGCGCTGCCACCCGCTCCCTGGCACCCTTCGGCTTCGGTGACGGCGGCGGCGGACCCACCCGCTCGATGCTGGAGAAGGCCCGGCGGCTGCGCGACCTCGAAGGCTCACCCCGGGTGGAGATCACCCGGCCTGCGGAGTTCTTCGCCGCCGCGCGTGCCGAGTACGAGAACCCCCCGGTCTGGCGCGGCGAGCTGTACCTGGAGAACCACCGCGGCACCTACACCAGCCAGGCCCGTACCAAGCGCGGCAACCGCCGAAGCGAATCGCTGCTGCGCGAGGCCGAGTTGTGGGCCGCCACCGCCGCCGTCCAGAGCGGCGCCGGCTATCCGTACGCACAACTGGAGAGCATCTGGCGGCGGGTGCTGCTCAACCAGTTCCACGACATCCTCCCCGGCTCCTCCATCGCCTGGGTGCACCAGGAGGCCGAGAAGGTCTACGGACAGGTGCACGCGGAGCTGGAGGCGATCATCTCGGCGGCGGTCGGCGCGCCGGCCGCCACGGCCGGCCAGCGGTTCCTGAACGCGGGCCCCCACCACCGCCGTGAGGTGGTGGTCCTGCCCGCGGCGGGGCCCCCGGTGCCAAACGCGCAGCGGCTCTCCGACGGCCGGCGCGCCGTCCTCGCCGACGCCCCGGCCCTGGGCGCGGGCTCCCCCGCGGGCCCTCCAGCCACGCCGGTCACCGCCAGGACCGAGGCGGACGCCATCGTGCTGGACAACGGGCTGCTGACCGTGAGGATCGACCACAACGGCCTGATCAGATCGGTGTACGACCACACCGCGCGACGCGAGACGATCGCTCCCGGCGGCGCCGGCAACCTCCTCCAGCTCCACCGGGACGACCCGAATCTCTGGAGCGCCTGGAACATCGACCGCTCCTACCGTGACACCGTCCGGGACCTCACCGACGCGCGGTCGGTGGTCCTGGCCGAGCCGGGGCCGCTGCTCGCCTCCGTACGCGTCGAGCGTGCCTTCGGCGGCTCGCGGATCGTCCAGCGTCTCGAACTCGCCGCCGAGAGCAAGCTGCTGACGGTCCGTACGGACATCGACTGGCAGGAGCGGGACGCCGTGCTGAAGGCAGCCTGGCCGCTGGACATCCATGCCGAGCGGGAGAGCGCGGAGATCCAGTTC
The DNA here is from genome assembly GCF_040635655.1 of Streptomyces sp. NPDC006923. Classification (NCBI taxonomy): domain Bacteria; kingdom Bacillati; phylum Actinomycetota; class Actinomycetes; order Kitasatosporales; family Streptomycetaceae; genus Streptomyces; species Streptomyces sp. NPDC006923. The sequence goes on along the minus strand of NZ_JBEYIF010000002.1, from coordinate 253,062 downwards.
GGTCATGTGCAGCGGCCCACCCACGAGAACACCAGCTGGGACGCGGCCCGCTTCGAGCTGTGGGCACACCGCTGGATCCATGTCGGTGAGCGCCACTGGGGCGCGGCCGTGCTCAACGACTCCACCTACGGACACGACATCCGCCGCGACACCCGGCCGGACGGCGGCACCACCACGACCGTACGGCTCTCGCTGCTGCGCGCCCCGCACAGCCCCGACCCGGCGGCCGACCGGGGCCGGCACACCTTCGGCTACGCGCTGCTCGCGGGCGCCGGGACCGACGAGGCCGTCGCCGGCGGCTACGCGCTCAACTTGCCGCTGCGGCCCGCGATGTCGGGCGGTGTCCCGCTCGTCTCCGTCGACAACCCCGACGTGGTGGTCGAGTCGGTGAAGCTGGCCGACGACCGCGGCGGCGATGTGGTCGTACGGCTCTACGAGGCGGGCGGCGGCGCGGCCTCCGCCACGCTCTCGGCGTCCTTCCCGCTGACCGGGGCCCAGGACTGCGATCTGCTGGAGCAGCCGGAGCGCGAACTGGTGCGCGGGGGTGACGGAGCGTCGGTGGAGCTGCGGCTGCGGCCCTTCCAGATCCGCACACTGCGGCTGCGCCCCGGCCGGTGAGATCCCGCCGTGGTCCGGCGGCGCGGGCCGGTACGAGCGACGCCGGCGGCACGGCGGCCCCGGCGCGCCGCCGGGGACGACGTATCGTCGGCGGCACCAGTGCCGCCCCGGAAGGAGCCCAGACCATGGCCACCGAGCCGCTGTCGCAGAGCGAGACCGAGGACCGGCTGCGGAGACTTCCCGGCTGGTCCCTGAAGGACGGTCGCATCCACCGTACCTACCGGCTCGGGACGCACTTCGCGGCGACCGCCATGGTCGTCCATGTCGCCCAGATCCAGGAGGAGCTGAATCACCACTCCGATCTGACCCTGGGCTACAACACGGTGTCGCTCGCCGTCCACACCCACGACGCCGGACACGCCGTCACGGAACGGGACTTCACGCTCGCGCGGCGCGTCGAGGAGATCGCCGGGGCACACGGCGCGAACTGACCGGTGGGGCGGCGGACGGCCCCGCCGCTGCATTTACGCTGGTGACCATGGACGTACTCGCCGGACTCCTTGACGGACCGCGGGCCCGGGGGGCTTTCCTGCTGCGTATGGTGATGGAGCCGCCGTGGTCCGTGCGGATCGAGGACCGCGCCCCGCTCTGTCTGATGTGTGTCACCCGGGGCGAGGTGTGGATCGTCCCCGACACCGGGGAACCGGTGCTGCTGCGTCCGGGGGACGTCGCGATCGCCCGGGGCCCCGAGCCGTACATCACCGCCGACAGCCCGACCACCAGCCCGCGCGCCCTGATCGGTCCCGGCGGTGTCTGCCACACCCTGGAGGGCGAGCCGCTCGCCCAGTCCATGCGGCTGGGCGTACGGACCTGGGGGAACGCCCCGGACGGCGGTACGACCGTGCTCATCGGCACGTACCAGATGGACGGCGAGGTCAGCAGGCGGCTGCTGGACGCCCTGCCCACCCTGCTCCGGTTGCCGGCCGACGCGTGGAACGGGCCGCTGATGCCGGTCCTCGACGACGAGATCTCGCGGGACGAGCCAGGCCAGAGCGTCGTCCTCGACCGGGTCCTCGATCTGATGCTGATCGCCGTTCTCAGAGCGTGGTTCTCGCGTCCCGACGCCGAGACACCCGGCTGGTACCGGGCCATGGCGGATCCGGCGGTCGGCAGCGCCCTGCGGCTGCTGCACGACGAACCGGCCCGCCCCTGGACGGTCGCCTCGCTCGCCGCCGCCTGCGGGATCTCCCGGGCCGGGCTCGCCCGTCGCTTCACCGAACTCGTCGGCGAGCCCCCGATGGCGTATCTCACCGGCTGGCGGCTCGCGACGGCCGCCGACCTGCTGCGAGGCACGGACGCGACGGTCGAGTCGGTGGCACGGAAGGTTGGCTACAGCGGTTCGTTCGCGCTCAGCGCGGCCTTCAAGCGGGTACGGGGCGTCAGCCCGCAGGAGTACCGGGCACGCGGCGCCCAGCCGGCCGGGGTACCGGAGCCGGGGCGCAGCGCGCCCCGACCATGAGCCGCGCCCGCTGACGGGCCGTCGCACCCATCAGTGGTCGTGGGCGCCGCCGGCCGGCCGGACCGACGGCGCCACGGCTCTCCGCGACCGGTTCAGCGGTTGACGTTCGCCGGGTCCGATCCGAGCCGCTTGCCCTCGTCGAGCGCGGCGAACGCGGCCAGGTCGTCCGCGTCCAGCTCGAACCCGAACACGTCGATGTTCTCGCGGATCCGCGACGGGGTCACCGACTTGGGGATGACCACGTTGCCGATCTGGAGGTGCCAGCGCAGTACGACCTGGGCAGGGGTCTTGCCGTGCTTGTGTGCGACGGCCACCACGGTCGGGACATCGAGCAGACCCTTGCCCTGGCCCAGCGGCGACCATGCCTCGGTGGCGATGCCGTGCTCCGCGTGGAAGGCACGCACCCCGGCCTGCTGGAGCTGCGGGTGCAGCTCGATCTGGTTGACCGCAGGCACCACCGAGGTCTCGCCGGTCAGCCGCTCCAGATACTCCGGGTGGAAGTTGGAGACACCGATGGCCCTGGCACGGCCGTCCGCGTAGATCTTCTCGAACGCCTTGTACGTGTCGGTGTAGGTGCCGGCTTCCGGCATCGGCCAGTGGATGAGGTAGAGGTCGACATAGTCCAGGCCGAGCTTCTTCAGCGAGGTGTCGAAGGCCCGCAAGGTCGAGTCGTACCCCTGATCGCGGTTCCACAGCTTCGTGGTGACGAAGAGGTCCTCACGGGGTGTCCCGGAGGCCGCGATGGCCTTGCCCGTGCCCTCTTCGTTGCCGTAGATGGCGGCGGTGTCGATGCTGCGGTAGCCGGCCTCCAGCGCCGTGCCCACGGCCCGCGCCGCCTCGTCGTCCGGCACCTGCCAGACACCGAAGCCGAGCTGGGGCATCTCGATGCCGTTGTTGAGAGTGAGGGTGGGGACCTTGCTCACGAGCATTCGATCCTAACGTCGTCGGTTGTTTCTCGGTCGTACAACGAGCACGAGGGCTGGTGGATTCCCGCCGTCGTGCCCCGGCGGTGGCCGGTGGCATCTCAACGGTAGAGCGCGTCGACCTCGACGGCGTACGCCGACTCGATGGCTTTGCGCTTGAGTTTCAGCGAGGGCGTGAGCAGTCCGTGCTCCTCGCTGAACGGACGCGCCAGAATCCGGAACGTACGGATGGACTCGGCCTGGGACACCGCCGTGTTGGCCGCCACCACCGCGCGCCTGACCTCCGTCTCCAGATCCGGGTCACGGACCAACTCGGAGGCTTTCAGCGGGGGTTTGCCCTGCACGGACAGCCAGTGGTCGACGGCCTCCTGGTCCACCGTGATCAGCGCCGCGATGTACGGCCGGTCGTTGCCGACCACGATGCACTGGGCCACCAGCGGATGCGCCCGCACCCGCTCCTCCAGGGCGCCGGGCGAGACGCTCTTGCCGCCGGAGGTCACCAGGATCTCCTTCTTCCGCCCGGTGATGGTGAGATACCCGTCCTCGTCGAGCGCCCCCAGATCGCCGGTGGCCAGCCAGCCGTCGTGCAGCACGGCGTCCGTGGACTTCGTGTCGTTGAGGTACCCGGAGAACACCAGGCCGCCGCGCAGCCAGATCTCACCGTCCGCACCGATATGGACCGTGGTGCCCGGGATCGGCAGCCCCACCGTGCCGAAGCGGGTGCGCTCGGGCGGGTTGACCGTGGCCGCCGCGCACGACTCGGTGAGGCCGTACCCCTCGAAGATCGTGACACCGGCGCCCTCGAAGAAGAGTCCGAGCCGCCGGTCCATCGCGGAGCCGCCGGAGAAGGCGTGCCGCACCCGGCCGCCCATCGCCTCGCGCACCTTGCTGTAGACGGCCTTCTCGAAGAACTGGTGCTGCATCCGCAGGGCGGCGGACGGTCCGGGACCGAGCCCGAACGCGCGGTGCTCCATCGCCTCCGCGTACCGCACCGCCACCTCCACGGCCTTGTCGAAGGGCCCGGCCCTGCCGTCGCGTTCCGCCTTGCGCCGCGCCGCGTGGTAGACCTTCTCGAAGATGTACGGCACGGCGAGGATGAACGACGGCCGGAACGCGGCCAGATCGGGCAGCAGGGCGCTCGCGCGCAGCTCCGGCTGATGGCCCAGCTTCACCCGGCCCCGGATCGCCGCGATCTCGACCATCCGCCCGAAGACATGGGCGAGCGGCAGGAAGAGCAGCGTCGACGCCTCGTCGCCGCGCCGCGAGTGGAAGACCGGCTCCCAGCGGTTGATGACCGTGTCGGTCTCGTACATGAAGTGGGCGTGTGTGAGCACACAGCCCTTGGGGCGGCCGGTGGTACCCGAGGTGTAGATCACCGTGGCCACCGAGTCCGGCGTGATCGCCTTGCGGTGCCGGTGCACCATCTCCTCGTCGATGTCCGCGCCCGCCGCGAGCAGCTCCTCGACGGCGCCCGCGTCGAGCTGCCACAGCCGCTTGAGCCGTGGCAGCCGGTCGATCACGGAGCCGACGGTCATCGCGTGGTCCTCGTGCTCGACCACGCATGCCGAGACCTCGGCGTCGTGCAGCATCCAGTAGACCTGTTCGGCCGACGAGGTGGGATAGACGGGGACGGGCTGGGCGCCGAGGGACCAGAGCGCGAAGTCGAAGAGCGTCCACTCGTAACGCGTACGGGACATGATCGCGATCCGGTCGCCGAACCGGACGCCGTGCGCCAGCAGCCCCTTGGCCAGCCCGAGCACCTCGTCACGGAACCGCGCGGAGGTCACGTCCCGCCATTGGCCCTGCTCGTCCTTGCGGCCCAGCGCGACCCGGTGCGGATCGTCGAGGGCGTGATCGAACACGGCATCCGCGAGCCCACCGATGTGGGGCGCGGCCTCCAGGGGCGGGACGGTGAACTCGCGCAATGACTTGCTCCTTGTGGTGCTCCGCACAGCGCCGGTGACGGTACCCCACCGCGCGGCCCGGCGGGAGGGCCTGGGCGGAACCGGTGCTGAGGCGTGTTTCCACAGGTCAGAGCGGCAAACAGGGCCGGACCAGCGGGGACCGCTCACTCTTCTGACCGAAGAGTAAGGAGGTGGCGGGGGAATCTCCACCGAATCCGTACGCCGCGGTCACGCGGGCCCCGCCACCCGGAGGGTCCTTCAGCCTCCGGCGGCCGGCCGGTGCAGCCGGTCGCCGCCCGCCAGGATCGCCGCGGCCAGGGCGTCCGCGGCCTCCTGGGCCGCCGTGTGCCCCCGGCCCCGCCCGTGCAGCAGGACGAACTCCACCTCGCCCAGGTCGGGCAGGCCCGCCCGCGCGGAGACCGGGGTGAGGCCGGGCGGGATCAGCCCCCGGGTGTGGGCCATCACGCCCAGGCCCGCGCGCGCCGCCGCGATCAGTCCGCTCAGGCTGGCGCTCGTACAGGCGATGCGCCAGGGCCGTCCGTGCGCCTCCAGCACCTCCAGCGCGCGGGCGCGGGTGATGCCGGGCGGCGGGAAGAGGATCAGCGGGACGGGCCGGTCGGGGTCGAGGCGCAGCTTCGGCGCCCCGATCCAGACGAGGGTGGACTGCCAGACCGGCTCGCCATGGATGTCGCCGGGACGGCGCTTGGCCAGCACCAGATCGAGCCGGCCGGCCGCGAGCTGTTCGTGCAGAAGACCGGAGAGCCCGACGGTCAGCTCCAGATCGACCTCCGGATGGTCGCGCCGGAAGGTCTCCAGGATCTCCGGAAGCCGGGTCAGGACGAAGTCCTCGGAGGCGCCGAAACGGAGCCGGCCACGCAGCCGGGTGCCGGTGAAGAAGGCCGCCGCGCGGTCGTGGGCCGCCAGGATGGTGCGGGCGAAACCGAGCATGGCCTCACCGTCCTCGGTCAGCTCCACGCCATGGGTGTCCCGGGTGAAGAGAAGACGGCCCGTCGCCTCCTCCAGCCGCCGTACGTGCTGGCTCACCGTGGACTGGCGCAGCCCGAGCCGGCGGGCCGCCTGAGTGAAACTCAGGGTCTGGGCGACGGCCAGGAAGGTGCGTAGCTGTCCGGGGTCGTACACAACGGCAGGTTACGGCGTTATCGGGGTACGCGATAACAGTCAGCGCGGTGTGCGGGATTCCCGATCAAGGGGTTCCGGTGGACGATGGGGAGGCACGTCCTGTACCGAGAACCAGTAGTGGAGCACATGAACCGCCGCCGTACGCCACGTCCGCCGTCCTGGCTGCCCGTCGACCCGTACCTGCTGGCGCTGACAGGGACCGTGGCGATCGCGGCGCTGCTGCCGGCCTCCGGCGCTGCCGCCGAGGTGGCGGGGGGAGCGTCGACCGGCGCGGTGGCGCTGCTGTTCTTCCTGTACGGAGTCCGGCTCTCCACGCGTGAGGCGCTCGACGGGCTGAAGCACTGGCGGCTTCACACGGCCGTTCTCGCCTGCACCTTCGTGGTCTTCCCGCTGCTGGGCCTCGCCGCCAGGGGGCTGGTGCCGGTCGTCGTGACACCGCGGCTCTACGACGGGCTGCTCTTCCTGTGTCTGGTGCCGTCGACGATTCAGTCGTCGATCGCCTTCACGTCGATGGCGCGCGGCAATGTGCCCGCCGCGATCTGCGCGGGGTCCTTCTCCAGCCTCGCGGGCATCGTGATCACGCCGCTGCTGGCGGCGCTGCTGATCGGCGGCGGTCAGGCCGGGGTCTCCGGTGACTCGCTGGTCAAGATCGGGGCGCAGCTCCTGCTGCCTTTCGCGGCGGGGCAGGCGCTCCGCCGCTGGGTGGGCGGATTCCTCGGCCGGAACAAGAGGATGCTGAGTGTGGTCGACCGCGGTTCGATCCTGCTGGTCGTCTACACCGCGTTCAGCGAGGGCATGGTCGCGGGCATCTGGCACCAGGTGACCCCGGCCCGGCTGGCGGCGCTGCTGGGCGTCGAGGGGGTGCTGCTCGCGGTGATGCTGACGCTGAGCTGGTACGGCGGCAAACGCCTGGGCTTCGTCCGGGAGGACCGTATCGCGCTCCAGTTCGCCGGGTCGAAGAAGAGCCTGGCGGCGGGGCTGCCCATGGCGAGCGTGCTCTTCGGCGCGCAGGCGGGCCTGGCCGTGCTGCCGCTGATGCTCTTCCACCAGATGCAGCTCATGGTGTGCGCGGTGATCGCGAAGCGCCGCTCGCGCGATCCGCTGCCGGGCGGGACGGCCGCCGACGAACCGGTCCGCGGCGAGAGGGCACGGGACAGGCCCGAAGCCCGGTCCGCCGCGCTGCGCTGACTCCGCGCGCGACACCACGGGTCCGTAACCTCCGGTGGCCCGGTGGCGGCCAGGTCAGGGCGGTACGCGCCTTTGACCGGGGCCGCCGACGGGCCGGGTGTCAGGTGTCCCCGACCGAGCGGCGCAGGATCCGCGCCAGCTCGCGAGGGCGCGAGAACATCGGCCAGTGGCCGGTGTCCATCTCGACCAGCCGCCAGCGCTCGCTCTTCAGCAGCTCGGCCACCTCGGCGCTCGGCTCGGCGCCGTCGAGGAGGCATTTGACGTAGGTCGCGGGAAGCTCGCCGAGCGGGCGCGTCAGCACGGCGGGCTCGGTCAGCGTGGCGCCCGGATGCGGGGTCGAGCCGGCCACGATCCGTTCGATCTGCGCGTCGGTGAGACCCTGGCCCTCGTAGTCGGCCGCGGTCAGCGGGGCCCAGAAGCCGCCGTGCTCGGCGATCGAAGCCTCCACCGCCGCCCGGCCCTCCGGCCAGCCGGAGAGGAACGACTCGCCGTCGACCGGGACATTGGAGTCCACGAACACCACGCGGGCCAGCCGGTCGCCGATCCGCTCGGCGGCCTGACCGACCGGGATGCCCGAGTAGCTGTGCCCGACCAGGACGACCTCACGCAGACCGAGGCGCTCGACCTCGCCCACGATGTCCTGGACATGGGTCTGCTGCCCGGCCGTCACCTGTCGCTTGTCGGCGAGGCCGGAGAGCGTCAGCGGGTGGGCGCCGTGTCCGGCCGCACGCAGCTCGGGCACCACCTCGTCCCACGCCGACGACCCGAGCCACGCGCCCGCCACCAGTACGAATTCAGTCATGGTGGGAACGTAGCGCTGCGGTCTGACAGCGCACGGCCCGGGACTGCGGGCCGGGACCCGGCGGGCTCGAATCAGGCAAAGCGCCGGTGGCCCCGGGGGCCGGCCGGGGGAGGCCGTCGCGGCCTCCCCCTCACCGGTGAGGGGCGGGTGTGGCTGCCCGGAGAAACCCGGCCGGCGCAGGGGGCGCTCCCCGCCGGCCGGGTCCCTTTTCCCGTGCAGCGGGGACGGTCACACCCCGGTGTGCAAGGCGATGCGCTCGTCGCCCGCATACACGTTCATGGAAGGGCCCCGGAGGAAGCCGACCAGCGTCAGCCCGGTCTCCGCGGCGAGATCTACGGCGAGGGACGAGGGGGCCGAGACCGCCGCCAGCACCGGGATGCCCGCCATCACGGCCTTCTGCGCCAGTTCGAACGAGGCCCGGCCGGAGACCAGCAGGATCGCCCGGGACAGCGGCAGCAGGTCCTGCCGCAGCGCGCGGCCCACGAGCTTGTCGACCGCGTTGTGCCGGCCGACGTCCTCCCGGATGTCCAGCATCTCGCCGTCCTCCGAGAACAGGGCCGCCGCGTGAAGGCCCCCGGTCCGGTCGAAGACCTGCTGTGCCGCCCGCAGCCGGTCGGGGAGGCCGGCGAGCAGAGCGGGCTCCACCCGGACCGGGGGAGTGTCGTCGATCGGGAAGCGGGCGGTGGTCCGCACGGCGTCCAGGCTGGCCTTGCCGCACAGTCCGCACGACGAGGTCGTGTAGACATTGCGCTCCAGCGTGATGTCCGGGACGGGGACCCCGGGCGCGAGCCGTACATCGACCACGTTGTAGGTGTTCGAGCCGTCGTCCTTCGCCCCGGCGCAGTACACGATGGACTGCACGTCGGCGCCGTGCGCGAGCACTCCCTCGCTCACCAGGAAGCCCGCAGCGAGCGCGAAGTCGTCTCCCGGTGTGCGCATCGTGATGGCGAGCGGCTTGCCGTTCAGCCGGATTTCCAGTGGCTCCTCGGCCACCAGGGTGTCGGGACGGGTCGTAATGGCTCCGTCCCGGATACGGATGGTGCGGCGGCGCTCGGTGACCCGTCCCATGGTGATCAGTCCTACTCGTCTCGATACAGCGCGACCGGCCCGGTCAGCGCTGCTGTACGTGCTGGTAGCCGAAACGGCCCTTGATGCAGAGGTTGCCGTGTGTCACTGGGTTGTCGTGCGGAGAGGTGACCTTCACGATCTCATTGTCCTGTACGTGCAGTGTCAGGTTGCACCCGACGCCGCAGTACGCGCAGATCGTGGTCGTCTCCGTCTGGGCCGACTCGTCCCACGTACCCGCCTCGCGCATGTCGAACTCGGACTTGAAACTGAGCGCCCCTGTCGGGCAGACCTCGATGCAGTTCCCGCAGTACACACAGGCCGAATCGGTGAGCGGCGCGTCGTGCTCGGTGGAGATACGGGCGTCGAAGCCACGGCCCGCCACGGAGATCGCGAAGGAGTTCTGCCACTGCTCGCCGCACGCGTCGACGCACTTGTAGCACTGGATGCACTTGTCGTAGTCGCGGACGTACAGATCATTGTCGATCTTGGGCTCTTCGTTCAGCCGGGCGGCGTCCGGGCCGAAGCGGGCAGGCTCCGCCTCGTACTCCTTGATCCACTCGGCGGCCCCCGGCGTGGTCGAGAGATCCGTCGACGAGGCGAGGAGTTCCAGGACGATCTTCCGGCTGTGCCGGGCCCGCTCGGTGTCCGTACGGACGTCCATGCCCGCCTCCGCGCGGCGGGAGCAGGCCGGTGCGAGCGTGCGGGCACCCTCGACCTCGACGACACACACCCGGCAGGCGTTCTTCGGCGTCAGCGTGTCGCCCTCGCAGAGCGTCGGGATGTCCTTGCCCGCCGCCCGGCAGGCGTCGAGGATCGTTGAGCCTTCCGGCACCCGCGTCTCCTGGCCGTCGAGCGTGAACTCGACGAGCCGGCGCGGTGGCCCCAGAGGTACGGCGGTCACGTGGCACTCCCTGATTCATAGACACCGAGACGGTCGATGGCGGATTCGACGGCGTTCCACGCGGTCTGTCCCAGACCGCAGATCGAGGCGTCCTTCATCGCCCGCCCGACCTCACGCAGCAGGGCGATGTCACCGGCGGCCGCCGCGCCGGTGCGGTCCACGATCCGGTGCAGGGCCTCCTCCTGGCGGACCGTGCCCACCCGGCAGGGCACGCACTGCCCGCAGGACTCGTCGCGGAAGAACTCGGCGATCCGGAGCAGGATCCGCGGCAGCTCGACGCTGTCGTCGAGGACCAGCACCACTCCGGATCCGAGCGTGGTGCCGGCCGCCCTGGTCCCCTCGAAGGTGAGCGGGATGTCCCGCTCGTCGGGCCGTACGAAGCCGCCCGCGGCGCCGCCGAGCAGGATCGCCCGCACCTCGCCGGGTGTTCCCGCGAGATCGAGCAGCTCGCCGAGGGTGGCGCCGAACGGCAGCTCGTAGATTCCGGGACGTTCCACATTCCCGGAGACACAGAACAGCTTGGGACCGGTCGACTGGGCTGTCCCGATCGCCGCGTACGCCTGCGCGCCGCCGGTCAGGATGGGCAGCACATTGATCAGGGTCTCGACGTTGTTCTCGGCCGTCGGCTTGCCGAAGAGCCCCTTCTCCACCGGGAAGGGCGGCTTGGAGCGCGGCTCCCCGCGATAGCCCTCGATGGAGTTGAACAGCGCGGTCTCCTCGCCGCAGATGTAGGCGCCGGCGCCGCGCCGGATCTCGATGTCGAAGGCGTAGCCCTGGCCGAGGATGTCGTCACCGAGCAGTCCCCGGGCGCGTGCCTGGTCGATGGCGTGCCGGAGCAGCCGCAGGGCACGCGGGTATTCGCCGCGCAGATAGAGGAACCCCCGCCGGGCGCCGACCGCGTATCCGGCGACGGTCATCGCCTCGATCAGCGCGTACGGGTCGCCCTCCATGATCACCCGGTCCTTGAAGGTGCCGGGCTCGGACTCGTCGGCGTTGCAGACGAGATAGTGCGGGCGCTCCGGCGCCGCCGCGGTGGCCTGCCATTTGCGCCCGGTGGGGAACGCCGCGCCGCCGCGCCCGACCAGACCGGCGTCGGTGACCTCGCGGATCACCCCGGCGGGCCCGAGGGCGAAGGCGTTCCTGAGGGCGGTGTAGCCGCCGTGGGCGCGGTAGTCGTCGATGCTGGCCGGATCGACGACGCCGACCCGGCCGAGCAGGGTCAGTCCGGGCTGTCCGGCCTGCGGCACGGCCATCACGGCGGCCGGTTCCGCTGGGGCGGCCTCGGGCGCGGACGCCGCGAGGACGAGCGCCTCGGCGGTCGCGGGGGCGATGACGGCCGTGGCGTAGGGCCGCGCTCCGGGCTCCCCGGGCGGGGTCTTCGGTGGCGCCGTGCCGGCCGGGTCGCCCGTGCCCGCCTGGATGACGAGCGCGGCCGGAGCGCGTTCGCACAGGCCGAGACAGGGGCTCGGCTGCCACACGACGCCGCCCGCGGCCGAACCCGCCGCTCCCAGGCGCTCCTCCAGGCCCGCGCGGAGCGCCGTGGCGCCGCGGCTCGCGCAGGCGAGGTCGGTACAGACGTGCAGGACCTTCGCGGGGCGCGGCTTGACGGCGAACATCGCGTAGAAGGTGGCGACGCCGTACGCCTCCGCCGGCGGCACCGTCAGCCGCCGGCAGAGGTAGTCCAGCGCGCCCTCGCTGATCCAGCCGACCCGGTCGTTGACCGCGTGCAGCCCCGGCAACAGCAGGTCGCGCCGCTCGCGTGCCTCGCGGCCGCCCCGTGCCCAGCGCAGATCCGTGTCCGTACGGTCGTCCGCGCCTTCCCAGGCCGACTCGGGCGGGCCGAGCAGCGCGTCGACCGCCGCCCGCTCCTCGTCCGTCGGCTTGCTGTCGCCGAAGTGCAGGTCCACAGAGTCTCAGCTCCTCACGGCTGCCACGGGCAGCTTCTCGATCCGGATCGCGGACGCCTTGAACTCCGCCGTGCCCGCGATCGGGCAATTGGCCTCGATGGTGAGCTGGTTGGTGTCCACCTCGTCCGGGAAGTGCATGGTCATGAAGGCCAGGCCGGGACGGAGTCCGGGGTCGACCCAGACGGGCGCCAGGACGGTGCCCCGCCGCGAGCTGACGCGTACCTCCTCGCCCACCGACACGCCGTACCGCTCGGCGTCCTCCGGGCACAGTTCGACATACTCGCCGCGGCGCAGCGGGGAGGCGAAACTCCCGCTCTGCACACCGGTGTTGTACGAGTCCAGCCGGCGTCCCGTGGTGAGCCTGATCGGGTACTGATCGTCCGTCAGATCGACCGGCGGATCGTGCTTGACGATGCCGAACGGCGCGAGCCTGCCGCGCCTGGCGGGATCCGGGTCCCACAGCCGGCCGTGCAGATAGGTGGGTTCGAGCTTCTCGGTGTCGGGGCAGGGCCACTGGATTCCCTGGTGCTCCGCCAGCCGCTCGTACGTCATGCCGTAGTGGTCGGGCGAGACCGAACGCAGCTCGTTCCAGACCGATTCGGCGTCGGCGTACTTCCAGGGATGGCCGAGGCGGCCCGCGAGATCGCAGATGATGTCGATGTCCTCGCGGGCCTCGCCCGGCGGCTCGACGGCCTTGCGCACCCGCTGGACCCGGCGTTCGCTGTTGGTGGTGGTGCCGTCCGTCTCCGCCCACGCGGCGGTGGCGGGCAGCACCACGTCGGCGAGCTCCGCGGTCTTGGTGAGGAAGATGTCCTGCACCACGAGGAAGTCGAGCTCGCGCAGCCGCTGGACGGCCTGCTCGCTGTCCGCCTCCGACTGGGCCGGGTTCTCACCGATGCAGTAGACGGCCCTGAGGTCGCCGGTCTCCATCGCCTCGAACATCTCCGTCAGGGTCATCCCGTAGTGGGGCTGGATGACGGTGTCCCACGCGGTCTCGAACTTCTGCCGGATCGCGGGCTCCAGGATGTCCTGGAAGCCGGGCAGCCGGTTGGGGATGGCGCCCATGTCGCCGCCGCCCTGCACGTTGTTCTGGCCGCGCAGCGGCTGCACACCGGAGCCATAGCGCCCGACGTGCCCGGTGAGCAGCGAGAGATTGATCAGCGCCCGTACGTTGTCGGTGCCGTTGTGGTGTTCGGTGATGCCCAGTGTCCAGCAGAGCTGGGCCCGTTCGGCCCGCGCGTAGGCGTGGGCCAGCTCGCGGATCGCCTCGGCCGGCACGCCGGTCACCTTCTCGGCCACCGCCAGGGTCCACGGCTCGACCTCGGCGGCGTACTCCTCGAAGCCGGAGGTCGCGCGCTCGATGAAGGAGACATTGTGCAGGCCCGCGTGGATGATCTCGCGGCCGACCGCGTGGGCCAGCGGGATGTCGGTGCCGACGTTCAGCCCGAGCCAGCTCTCCGCCCATTCGGCGGTGGAGGTGCGGCGCGGGTCGACGGCGTACATCCGCGCGCCGTTCCTGATGCCCCGCAGCACATGCTGGAAGAAGATCGGGTGCGCGAAACGCGCGTTGGAGCCCCACATCACGATCAGGTCCGTGTGGTCGACCTCCCCGTACGAGGAGGTGCCGCCGCCGGATCCGAAGACCGCGGAGAGGCCGGCCACACTCGGCGCGTGACAGGTCCTGTTGCAGGAGTCCACGTTGTTGGTGCCCATCACCACCCGCGCGAACTTCTGCGCCACATAGTTCATCTCGTTGGTGGCCCTGGCGCAGGAGAACATCCCGAACGCGCCGCGCGCGGCGCGCAGGCCCTCGGCTGCCCGGTCCAGCGCCTCGTCCCAGGTCGCCCTGCGGAACGGGCCGCCCTTCTCGTCCCGCACCATCGGATGGGTGATACGGGCATAGGTCTTCGGCGTGCGGTCTCGCTTCTTCACGGTGCGTTCTCCTCAGGGGTGATGGCCTGCTGCGCCCGCGCCCATTGCATACAGTATTCTGTAGGCGGGCACGCAGCGGAACCCCGTGAACGGGATTGGCTGGTGCCCGCCTGTCGGACGGAGTGTCAGGCGGCGGCGCCCCGGGCCAGCAGGTCCGAGATGGCGTCCACCGTGCGGAGCGTGGGCACCGGCACCCCGGTGATCCCGGCGAGTTCCACGACGGCGGCGAGCAGGACGTCCAGCTCCAGGGGCTTGCCCTTCTCCAGGTCCTGGAGTGTGGAGGTCCGGTGGTCGCCGACCCGTTCTGCGCCGGCCAGCCGCCGCTCGACGGAGATGTCGGGCCGGCAGCCCAGTGCCTCGGCCACCCGCAGGGTCTCCGTCATCATCAGCTCGATGACCTCGCGCGTGGTGCGGTGCAGACACATCTCCCGCATGGTCGCGCGGGTCAGGGCGCTGATCGGGTTGAAGGAGATATTGCCGAGGAGCTTGATCCAGATGTCATTGCGCAACTCGGCTTCGACGGGGCATTTCAGGCCACCCGTCCGCATGGCATCGCTGAATTCCAGACACCGCTCGGAGATCGAGCGGTCCGGCTCGCCGATGGAGAAGCGGGTGCCTTCGAGGTGCCGTACGACCCCCGGCCCCTCAAGCTCCGTCGCCGCGTAGACCACGCACCCGATCGCACGCTCGGGCGGCAGTACGGCGCTGACCGAGCCGCCGGGATCCACGCTCTCGACGCGCTGGCCGTCATGCGGACCGCCGTGGCCGTGGAAATACCACCAGGGGATGCCGTTCTGGGCGGCGATGACCGCCGTCTTGTCCTGGAGCAGCGGCGCGATCAGCGGCCCGCACGCCGCGTAGGAGTTCGCCTTCAGCCCCAGGAACACATAGTCGACCGGTCCGATGTCCTCCGGCCGGTCGGTGGCGTGCACATGCGCGGTGAAATCGCCCCGCGGGCTGTACACCCGGACTCCGTGCTGCCTCATGGCCGTCAGGTGCGGTCCACGGGCGATGAGATGGACGTCGGCGCCCGCTCGGTCGAGAGCTGCTCCGACATAGGCACCGATCGCACCGGCGCCGACAACTGCGACTTTCACTGTGGGACTCTCCGTTCGGTTTGAGGGTCCGAGGCCGTACCGAGGAGGGAGGGAAGGGTCACGCTCTGTGTCGACGATATATTGTCTACAGTATGGAGTTCTGCCCGACAAGGCTTCCGTTCGGTATGCAGTCGGCAAACTCGGTTGAAGATCTTCCCAACCGGTCGGTCGGCTTCTTAGAGTTCGAGACCATGACCCCACCAATCGCCCCCGCCGGCTGGAGTCGCTGGCTGGTGCCCCCCGCCGCGCTGTCGGTGCACCTCTCGATCGGCCAGGCCTACGCCTGGAGCGTGTTCAAGCCCCCGCTCGAATCCGCGCTCGGCCTCTCGGGCACACAGAGCGCCCTCCCCTTCCAGTTGGGCATCGTGATGCTCGGCCTGTCGGCCGCCTTCGGCGGCACGCTCGTCGAACGCAACGGGCCCCGCTGGGCCATGACCGTCGCCCTCTGCTGCTTCTCCTCCGGATTCCTGCTCGCGGCGCTCGGCGCCGCCACCGAGCAGTACTGGCTGATCGTGTTCGGCTACGGATTCGTCGGCGGGATCGGCCTCGGCATCGGCTACATCTCGCCCGTCTCCACGCTGATCAAGTGGTTCCCGGACCGGCCCGGCATGGCCACCGGCATCGCCATCATGGGGTTCGGCGGCGGTGCGCTCATCGCCTCGCCGTGGTCCGCCCAGATGCTGGAGTCGTTCGGCTCCGACAGCGAGGGCATCGCCCTCGCCTTCCTGGTGCACGGACTGGTCTACGCGGTGTTCATGTCGCTCGGCGTCCTGCTGGTCCGCGTTCCCAGGGTTCCCAGGCCGGAGGACCGGCGGGAGAAGGCCCCGGCGGCGACGCCCCCGGCCGGCTCACTGATCTCCACCGCCCAGGTCTCGGCCAGGTCCGCCGTGCGCACCCCGCAGTTCTGGTGCCTGTGGGTGGTGCTGTGCATGAACGTCACCGCGGGCATCGGCGTGCTGGAGAAGGCCGCTCCGATGATCACCGACTTCTTCGCCGACACGGACACCCCCGTCTCCGTGTCCGCGGCGGCCGGCTTTGTCGCCCTGCTCTCCGCGGCGAACATGGCGGGCCGGATCGGCTGGTCCTCCACCTCGGACCTGATCGGCCGCAAGAACGTCTACCGGGTCTATCTCGGCGTCGGCGCCGTGATGTATCTGCTGATAGCGCGGTTCGGTGACTCCTCCAAGCCGCTGTTCGTCATCTGCGCCCTGGTGATCCTGTCCTTCTACGGAGGCGGCTTCGCCACCATTCCGGCTTATCTCAAGGACCTCTTCGGCACCTACCAGGTCGGCGCCATCCACGGCCGGCTGCTCACCGCCTGGTCCACCGCGGGAGTCCTCGGCCCGCTCATCGTCAACTGGGTCGCGGACAGCCAGGAAGAGGCCGGCAAGAGCGGGTCAGGTCTCTACGGACTCTCGTTCACTATCATGATCGGGCTGCTGGTCGTCGGCTTTGTCGCCAATGAGCTCGTCAGGCCCGTCAACCCGCGCCATCACGTTCCCGCCCCGAGGGAGGCAGCAGATGACCACGTCACCAGCGAGCAGCGGCACCACGCCTGAGTCCCGGCGCACCCCTCTGATCGTCTTCGCCTGGCTCTGGGTGGGGGCCCCGCTCGCGTACGGTGTGTATGAGCTGGTCCTCAAGGCCGCACAGCTGTTCACCAGATGATGCGGAGTCTCCAAGCGGCGCCGACGAATCCTGTCGGTTCACCTGTCTCCGTACCGGTGGGTCGCTGACGAGACTGGAGGACTCCTGACGTCGACAGCAGAGGGGGTCCCGGGCATGACCGGCACTCGTATCGCCGCGCTCGGGCACTATCAGCCCGCGAAGGTGCTCACCAACCACGATCTGGCGGCCATGGTGGACACCAGCGACGAGTGGATCAGCAGCCGGGTCGGGATCAGGACCCGTCATGTGGCCGGCCCGGACGAGCCCGTGGACGAGCTGGCCGCGCACGCGGGCGCCAAGGCGCTCGCCGCGGCCGGCCTCACCCCGGCGGACATCGATCTCGTCCTGGTCGCCACCTCCACCGCGATCGACCGCTCGCCGAACACGGCCGCCCGGGTCGCGGCCCGGCTCTCCATGGGCTCGCCCGCGGTGATGGACCTCAATGTCGTGTGCGCGGGCTTCACCCACGCCCTCGCCACCGCCGACCACGCCGTCCGGGCGGGCTCCGCCTCCCGGGTGCTGGTCATCGGGGCCGACAAGATGGCCGGGGTGGCCGACTGGACCGACCGCTCGACCTGTGTGCTCGTCGGCGACGGCGCGGGCGCGGCGGTTGTCGTGGCGACCGGCGCCGAGGAGGAGCCGGGGATCGGCCCGGTGCTCTGGGGCTCGGTGCCGGAGATGGGGCACGCCGTACGGATCGAGGGCACCCCGCCGCGTTTCGCCCAGGAGGGGCAGTCCGTCTACCGCTGGGCGACGACCCAGCTCCCGCCCATCGCGCGCAAGGTCTGCGAGCGCGCCGGTGTCACGCCCGAGGAGCTCGCGGCCGTCGTGCTCCACCAGGCGAATCTGCGCATCATCGAGCCGGTCGCACAGAAGATTGGCGCCGTGAATGCGGTAATCGCCCGAGATGTGGTGGAATCGGGTAATACGTCCGCCGCGTCGATTCCGATGGCCCTGTCCAAACTCGTGGACCGCGGAGAGGTCGAGTCGGGCGCGCCCACCCTGCTCTTCGGCTTCGGAGGCAACCTCTCCTACGCGGGGCAGGTCATCCGTTGCCCATGAAAGCCCTAGCTCTCGGTAGACTGTAGACGATAGCCAATGTCTTGATCCGATCGATACAGTCATTGGCACTGCCGGCCACGAGGGGGACCGACGATGTTGTCCGCAAAATTGGCACAGGGAGCCGTGCCCAAGCTCGAACGACCAGGGCCTCTGCGTGAGCGTGTCTACGAGGCCCTGCTCGAACTGATCACGACCCGGGCGCTGCAGCCGGGCCAGCATCTGGTCGAGAGTGAGCTCGCGGGTCATCTCGGCGTGTCCCGGCAGCCCGTGCGCGAGGCCCTCCAGCGCCTGAACACGGAGGGCTGGGTCGATCTGCGTCCGGCCCAGGGCGCCTTCGTCCATGAGCCGACCGAGGACGAGGCGGACCAGCTCCTGTCGGTCCGTACGCTCCTGGAGGCGGAGGCCGCGAGGCTCGCCGCCGCCAATTCCGGCACGGCGGGAATCGCCGCGCTGGAGGCGCTGTGCGCGCAGGGCGAGCAGTCGGTGGCGGACGACGACGTGGATCTGACGGTCGCCACCAACGCCGCCTTCCATGCCAAGGTGATGGAGCTGGCGGGCAATGTCGTACTGGCGGAGCTGGCCGCCCAGGTGGACCGCCGGGTCCGCTGGTACTACACGCCGGTCGCCCGCCAGCGCGGCAAGCAGTCCTGGATCGAGCACCGGGAGCTGATCGCCGCGATCTCCGCACGGGACGAGCGGCGCGCCACCGAGGTCATGAAGGCGCACACCGAGCACACCCGCACGACCTATCACCAGCGCGAAAAGTCCTGACCCCCGGCGGTGACCGGGGCGCTCCTGGGCCCGTCACCGCACAGCGCGCGGCGGCCGTCCGGTGATCTCCGGTGCGGCCGGCCGCGCCCCCTCCCCTCACGGGCGCCGGCGCCCCCCCTCCGCGCCCGGCTGTCCTGTCCGGCTCCGGCCTCCCGCCACCGGCCCCGGCGCCCCCCTCGGCGCCCGGCCGTCCTGTCCGGCTCCGCCTCCCGTCGCCCATGGGGGGACCCTCGGCTCTTCTTTGTCCTGGGTGTGGAGAAAGTTGGGACAGATTCCCGCGCAACTTCTTCCCACTGCGGTCAAGCGCTGCTACGTTCCCCTCGAAAGCCCGACAACAGAGCCGAGAAGGCGGGGAGGGGCGCGTGAGACGTATGACGGCACGACCCGCGAACGCGCACCAGGCGCGGCTGCTCCGTCTGTTGCGCGACGGCGGCCCCAACTCCCGCGCGCAGCTCGGCGATCAGGTCGATCTCTCCCGCTCCAAGCTCGCCGTCGAGGTCGACCGGCTGCTGGAGACCGGCCTGGTGGTCGCCGACGGACTCGCCGCCTCACGTGGCGGGCGCCGCTCCCACAACATCCGGCTGGCGCCGGCCCTGCGCTTCCTCGGTGTCGACATCGGCGCCACCTCCATCGATGTGGCCGTGACCAACGCGGAGTTGGAGGTGCTGGGGCACCTCAACCATCCGATGGACGTCCGGGAGGGGCCCGTCGCCATCTTCGAGCAGGTGCTCGCGATGGCGGCCAAGCTCAAGGTCTCCGGTCTCGCGGACGAGTTCGACGGTGCCGGGATCGGGGTGCCGGGACCCGTCCGGTTCCCCGAAGGCGTCCCGGTCGCGCCGCCGATCATGCCGGGCTGGGACGGCTTCCCGGTACGGGAGGCGCTCAGCCAGGAGCTCGGCTGCCCGGTCATGGTCGACAACGATGTGAATCTGATGGCGATGGGCGAGCAGCACGCGGGCGTCGCACGCTCCGTGGGCGACTTCCTCTGCATCAAGATCGGCACCGGCATCGGCTGCGGGATCGTCGTGGGCGGTGAGGTGTACCGGGGCACGACCGGCAGCGCCGGTGACATCGGCCATATCCAGGTCGAGTCGGACGGCCGCGCCTGCGCCTGTGGCAACAGAGGCTGTCTTGAGGCGTACTTCAGCGGCGCCGCGCTGGCCCGCGACGCCGAGGACGCCGCCCGTACCGGACGCTCACCCGAGCTGGCGGGCCGGCTGGAGACGGCCGGCCGGCTCAGCGCGGTGGATGTCGCCGCAGCCGCGGCCGCCGGTGACGAGACCGCGCTCGACCTGATCCGCGAGGGCGGAAACCGGGTCGGCCAGGTCATCGCCGGACTGGTCAGCTTCTTCAACCCGGGGCTTGTGGTGATCGGCGGCGGGGTCACGGGCCTCGGCCACACACTGCTCGCCAGCGTCCGTACCCAGGTCTACCGGCAGTCCCTGCCGCTGGCCACCGGCAATCTGCCCATCGTCCTGGGCGAGTTGGGACCGGCCGCCGGGGTCACCGGCGCCGCCCGGCTCATCAGCGACCACTTGTTCTCGCCGGCCTGACGCCGGTGGCGCACCACGCGCACGAGCCGCACCACCGCACCAACGCATCACCTGTGAGAACCGCACCACCGCACCAACGCACCACCTGTGAGAACGCTCCGAACGCACCGCCCGCACGAGCCGCACCACCCGCACCAACGCACCACCATCACAACGCCTTACGCGCACGAGCCGCACCACCTGCACGAGCCGCACCACCTGCACGAGCCGCACCACCTGCACGAGCCGCACCACCTGCACGAGCCGCACCACCTGCACGAGCCGCATCACCGCACCCGTACGACCGCGTCACCCGCACGCGTACGACAGCTCCGCCGCACCTGGTCCCGCCCTGCATCCGTCCACCCTGCCCTGTTCTGCCCTGCCCGCTCAACGGCCGCATCCGCCGAGGGGATACGCCATGGCACCAGCACCACCCGAAACCCTTCTGCTCACCATGTCCGGTATCACCAAGACATTCCCCGGTGTCCGCGCCCTCGACGGTGTGGACCTGGAGGTCCAGGCGGGCGAGGTCCACTGCCTGCTCGGCCAGAACGGTGCCGGCAAGTCCACCCTCATCAAGGTGCTCGCCGGGGCCCACCAGCCCGACGGCGGTGTGATCACCTGGCGCGGCGAAGCGGTCACGCTCAAGTCGCCCATCGCCGCCATGCGGCTCGGTATCGCGACCATCTACCAGGAACTCGACCTGGTCGAGGGCCTGTCGGTCGCCGAGAACATCTTCCTCGGACACGAGCCGACCACCGCGGGCTTCGTGGTCAAGGGCCGGGAGGCCAGGTCGGAGGCGACCGCGCTGCTCAAGCGGCTCGGCCACCCCGAGATCCAGGCACACCGGCCCGTCGGATCGCTGTCCGCCGCCCAGCAGCAGATCGTCTCCATGGCCCGCGCCCTCTCCCACGACGTGCGGCTCATCGTGATGGACGAACCGTCCGCGGCCCTCGACCCCGACGAGGTCGACAACCTCTTCCGTGTCGTCGGCACACTCACCGCCGACGGTGTGGCCGTCATCTACATCTCCCACCGGCTTGAGGAGATCCGGCGCATCGGCGACCGTGTCACCGTCATCAAGGACGGACGCACCGTGGCCGTCGCGCTGCCCGCGAAGGAGACGCCGACCCGCGAGGTCGTCGCCCTGATGACCGGCAGGAACGTCGAGTACGTCTTCCCCGAGCGGCCCGCCGCCGACACCGGCGCCGCCCGCGCCGAGCCCGTGCTCCGGGTCGAAGGACTCGCCAGGGAAGGGGAGTTCGCCCCGGTCGACCTCGAACTGCGGCCCGGCGAGATCGTCGGTCTCGCGGGGCTCGTCGGCTCCGGGCGCTCCGAGATCCTGGAGACGATCTACGGTGCGCGCAGGCCCACCGCCGGCCGTGTGCTGGTCGACGGCACCCCGCTGCGGCCCGGCAGCGTCCGCGCCGCCGTCCGCGCGGGCCTCGGGCTCGCCCCTGAGGAACGCAAGGCGCAGGGCCTGCTGATGCTCGAATCGGTCACCCGCAATGTGTCGGTGTCGACCCTTTCCCGCTTCTCACGGGCCGGCTGGCTGGACCACGCGGCGGAGCGGAAGGCGGCCCGGACGGCCACCCGGGAGCTCTCGCTGCGGCCCGACAATCCGGAGGCGCGCATCCGCACCCTCTCCGGAGGCAACCAGCAGAAGGCGGTCCTCGCCCGCTGGCTGCTGCGCGGCTGCCGGGTCCTGCTGCTCGACGAACCGACTCGCGGTGTCGACGTCGGCGCGCGCGCCGAGCTGTACGCCGTGATCCGCAGGCTGGCCGACGAGGGCCTGGCCGTACTTCTCGTCTCCAGTGAGGTCCCCGAAGTCCTGGGCCTCGCCGACCGGGTGCTGGTGCTCCGCGAGGGCCAGGTCGTCCACCGGGCGCCGGCCCAGGAGCTCGACGAGCACCGTGTACTCGACCTTGTGATGGAAGGGAGCCCGACGCCATGAAACAGCCTGCCTCCGAGGCACAGCAGGGCGGGCCCGACGCGGCAGCCGCCGCCGAGCCGCACACGCCGCCCGCGCAGTCCGGCACGGCCGACAAGTCCCAGGACGGGAAGGGCGGCCGGCGACCCCTCGGGCTACGTCTGGACGTCCGTAACCTCTCCCTGCTGGGTGTGCTCCTCGCTCTGGCCGTCGTCGGTGGAATCACCAAGCCCGATCAGTTCCTGGACACGAACAACCTCCAGCTCATCCTCACCCAGGCGTCGGTCATCGGTGTGGTCACCGTCGGCATGACGTTCGTCATCACCAGCGGCGGTATCGACCTCTCGGTCGGCGCGATCGTGGCACTGTCCTCGGTGTGGGCGACCACACTGGCCACCCAGGAGTTCGGCTTCGCCGGCATTCTCTTCACGGCCGTCCTCGTGGGTCTGGGCTGCGGTCTGGTCAACGGGCTGCTGATCGCGTACGGCGGGATGGTGCCGTTCATCGCGACACTCGCGATGCTCGCCTCCGCCCGGGGCCTGGCCCTCCTGATCACCGACGGCCAGACCCAGATCGTCACCGTGCAGTCGGTCCTCGACCTCGGTGTACGCGACTCGTACATCCTGGGGATCCCGCCGCTGGTGCTGGTCTTCGCGGCCGTCACGGTCATCGGCTGGCTGGTGCTCAACCGCACCACCTTCGGCCGCCGCACCGTCGCGGTCGGCGGCAACGCGGAGGCCACCCGCCTCGCCGGTATCGATGTCCGCAGGCAGCGGCTCTACTTGTACCTCCTCTCGGGTCTCTGCTGCGGTATCGCGGCCTTCCTGCTGGTCGTGCTGGCCGGCTCGGGACAGAACACCAACGGCAACCTGTACGAACTCGACGCGATCGCCGCGGCCATCATCGGCGGCACGCTGCTCAGCGGCGGCCGGGGCACCATCGTCGGCTCCGTACTCGGTGTGCTGGTCTTCACCACCATCACCAATATCTTCGCGCTCAACAACCTGCAGAGCGACGTCCAGCAGATCGCCAAGGGCGCGATCATCGTCGCCGCCGTACTGGTCCAGCGCCGCACCGCGCGCAACGGCGAGGCCTGACCTCGCACCACCCGCACCGCCATCCGTTGTACCGCCCTAACTGAAGGGTTGAACCGTCATGCCAGAAACCAGCCGCAGAGGACTGCTCTTCGGCACCGCCGCCATCTCCGCGGGTGCCTTCCTCACCGCCTGTACCAGCAATGAGCCCGACACGAAGGAGACCGCGGCCAACTCCCAGCCGGCGGCCGACGACGCCAAGCCGGGCAAGCCCGTCACCATCGGTTTCGCGGGTCCCCAGGCCGACCACGGCTGGCTGAACGCCATCAACGAGCAGGCCAAGGCGCGGGCCGGGACATACTCCGAGGTGACGCTGGAGGTCACGGAGGGCTCCAACGACACCGCTGCTCAGATCGGCCAGGTCGACACGCTGATCAACAAGAAGGTCGATGTCCTGGTGATCCTGCCGGCCGACGGCAAGGCGCTCACCCAGGCCGGTCTCAAGGCGATGCGCGCCGGGATCCCCGTCATCAACCTGGACCGGATCTTCGCCACTCCGCAGGCGTACCGCTGCTGGATCGGCGGCGACAACTACGGCATGGGTCTCAACGCCGGCAACTACATCGGCGAGAAGCTCAAGGACAAGCCCAACGCCAGGGTCATCGAGCTGGCGGGGATCGACAACCTGGAGCTGACCCGGCAGCGGACCAGGGGCTTCGACGACGCCCTGAAGAACTTCCCGAACATCAGGAAGGTCGCCCGCCAGGCCGCCGACTTCACCGTCGAATCGGGTCAGGCGAAGATGGCGCAGCTCCTCCAGGCGCAGCCCAACTTCGACGCGATCTGGAACCACGACGACGACCAGGGCGTGGGCGCGCTGCGCGCCATCGACCAGGCGGGCCGGGACGGCTTCCTGATGGTGGGCGGCGCCGGGGCCAAGTCCGCGATGGACGCGATCAAGGCCGACAACAGCGTCCTCAAGGCCACCGTCCTCTACCCGCCGACCATGGCCGCCTCAGCCATCGACCTGGCGCGTGCGCTGGGCCAGGCCAAGGGCATCAGCGGGATCGCCGAAGCGGAGATCCCGACCCAGGTCACCGTGTTCTCCGCCGTGGTCGACAAGGAGAACATCGACCAGTACCTCCCCACGGGCTTCAACTGACCGGCCCTGTCGCGTCCGCCCCCACCGAGCGAGAGACGAGGAGTACTCCGTATGACCCCCAGGGAAGCGTCGGAGAAAGAGGCCGGTGCACCGCCGACACTCGGCATCGGCATGGTCGGATACGCGTTCATGGGCGCCGCCCACTCACAGGGGTGGCGCACGGCGGGACGTGTCTTCGACCTGCCGATGCGGCCCGTACTCGCCGCTGTCTGCGGCCGTGACGCGGACGCTGTCCGCGCCGCGGCGGACAAACACGGCTGGGCCGCCGCCGAGACCGACTGGCGGGCGCTCATCGCTCGCGACGATGTGCAGGTGGTCGACATCTGCACACCCGGGGACAGCCATGCGGAGATCGCCATCGCCGCGCTGGAGGCGGGCAAGCACGTCCTGTGCGAGAAGCCCCTCGCCAATTCGGTGGCCGAGGCCGAGGCCATGGTCAGAGCGGCCGAGGAGGCCAGATCACGCGGCCAGCTCGCCATGGTCGGCTTCAACTACCGCCGGGTGCCGGCCATCGCGTACGCCCGCAAGCTGATCGAGGAGGGCAGGCTCGGCACACTGCGGCACGTGCGGGTCAGCTATCTCCAGGACTGGCTGGTCGACCCGGAGTTCCCGCTCACCTGGCGGCTCAAGCGTGAGCACGCGGGCTCGGGAGCGCTGGGCGACCTGGGGGCGCACATCATCGATCTCGCGCAGTTCCTGACGGGGGAGCCGCTGACCGGGGTCTCCGCGCTCGCCGAGACCTTCGTCAAGGAACGGCCGGTGCTGAGCGGGGCGTCGGCCGGGCTCTCGGCGACCGGCGGCGGCGAGTCGGGCCCGGTGACCGTGGACGACGCGGCGCTCTTCAGCGGCCGGCTCGCCTCGGGCGCGCTGGCCTCCTTCGAGGCCACCCGGATGGCCTCGGGCCGTAAGAATGCGCTCCATCTGGAGATCAACGGCGAGCGCGGCTCGCTCGCCTTCGATCTGGAGCGCCTCAACGAGCTGTCGTACCACGACCACACCGAGCCCGCCCCGTCGTCCGGCTTCCGCCGGATCCTGGTGACGGAGCCGGAGCATCCCTATCTGGAGGCGTGGTGGCCGCCGGGTCACGCGCTCGGTTACGAGCACACCTTCGTCCACCAGGCCCGCGACCTGGTCGAGGCGGTCGCCGCCGGGACCGACCCGGCGCCGTCCTTCGCCGACGGGCTCCAGGTGCAGCGGGTGCTGGCCGCGGTGGAGGACAGCGCCGCGAAGAATTCCGTGTACACGCCCGTGCCGCCGCCGTCCGGAATTCACGCTTCAGGAATTTGAGCTCAGGAGGTCCGAATGCCACGTCCGTTCACGCTGTTCACCGGCCAGTGGGCCGATCTGCCCCTGGAGGAGGTGTGCCGGCTCGCTCGTGACTTCGGTTACGACGGTCTGGAACTCGCCTGCTGGGGCGACCACTTCGAGGTAGACAAGGCGCTCTCCGACCCGGGATATCTGGACAGCCGGCACCAACTGCTCGACAAGTACGGGCTGAAGTGCTGGGCGATCTCCAACCACCTGGTGGGACAGGCCGTCTGCGACAACCCCATCGACGAGCGCCACCAGGGGATCCTGCCGTCCCGGATCTGGGGCGACGGGGAGCCCGAGGGCGTCAGGCAGCGCGCCGCCGCCGAGATCAAGGACACCGCGAGGGCCGCCGCCGCGTTCGGTGTCAACACGGTCATCGGGTTCACCGGCTCCTCGATCTGGCATCTCGTCGCGATGTTCCCGCCGGTGCCGCCGGGCATGATCGACCGCGGGTACGAGGACTTCGCGGAGCGCTGGAACCCGATCCTGGACGTCTTCGACGCCGAGGGTGTGCGTTTCGCGCACGAGGTCCATCCCAGTGAGATCGCGTACGACTACTGGACCACGCGGCGGGCGCTGGACGCGGTCGACAACAGGTCCGCGTTCGGGCTGAACTTCGACCCGAGTCACTTCGTCTGGCAGGACCTGGACCCGGTCAACTTCCTGTACGACTTCCAGGACCGGATCTACCACGTCGACTGCAAGGAGGCGCGCAAGCGCCTCGACGGCCGCAACGGCCGGCTCGGCTCGCATCTGCCGTGGGGCGACCCGCGGCGGGGCTGGGACTTCGTGTCGGCGGGCCATGGGGACGTGCCGTGGGAGGACGTCTTCCGGATGCTGCGGTCGATCAAGTACGAGGGACCCATCTCGGTCGAGTGGGAGGACGCCGGCATGGACCGCCTGGCGGGAGCGCCCGAGGCCCTGGCAGACCTGAAGCGCTTCGACTTCGACGCGCCGACGGCGTCCTTCGACGCGGCGTTCGGGGGCGGGGAGTAGGCCCCGGCGGCCGGGAGCGGAGTGGGGTGCGGGCGCCGGGGGCCCCGCACCCCCTTCCCCGCGCCGCCACGCCCGCCCCCTGCCGCCACGTCCGCCCCCCCGCCGACCGCCACCAAGATAGGGACCCCCGCTTTGTCCTGGGGCAGGAAAAAGTTCAACTTCCTCAGTGCGCAAGGTCTTTCGGTCCCGGACGAACCGAGCTACCGTCCATTGAGATGTACAGGTCATAGGTGGTCACCGATGTGACGGCGCACGTCGGTGACGCAGCCACCTTCCCCGGGCCGGTGCGGGACGAGCACCACCCGGGAGGCGAGCGCGGCACTCCGCGCTCCATGGCAACCCGCACGTACGAACAGCCCATTGTGGAGGACTTTCGTGCACAGAAAACGCCCCAGAGCCAGATCCCTCCTCGCACTCCTGACGGGCGCGCTGCTCGCCGGAGCGAGCCTCAGCGCCGTACCCGCAGCCGCTCATGACCCCGAGACACCGGCCGCGGAGGAGAGCTTTCAGCAGGTGACCCTCGCGAAGGGCGCCGACGAGGTGGGCGAGCCGATGTCGCTCGCCGTCCTGCCGGACCGGCAGGTGCTGCACACCTCGCGTGACGGCACGCTGCGCATCACCGACGCCGCCGGCGCCACCAAGGTGTCCGGCACGCTGGAGGTCTACAGCCACGACGAGGAGGGCCTGCAGGGCGTCGGAGTCGACCCCGACTTCGCCGAGAACCGGGCGATCTACCTCTACTACGCGCCCAAGCTCAACACCCCCGCCGGCGACGCCCCGGAGAACGGCTCCGCGGCCGACTTCGCGCCGTTCGACGGTTACAACCGGCTCTCGCGCTTCACGCTGAACGAGGACGGCACACTCGACAAGGCGAGCGAGAAGAAGGTCCTCGACGTCGCCACGTCCCGTGGCACCTGCTGCCATGTCGGCGGCGACATCGCCTTCGACGCCGACGGCAACCTGTATCTGTCGACCGGCGACGACACCAACCCGTTCGCCTCCGACGGCTACACGCCGATCGACGAGCGTCCCGACCGCAACCCGGCGTTCGACGCCCGGCGCACCTCGGGCAGCACCAATGACCTGCGCGGCAAGATCCTGCGCGTCAAGGTCGCCGAGGACGGCTCGTACACCATTCCCGAGGGCAACCTCTTCGCGCCGGGCACCGAGAAGACCCGGCCCGAGATCTACGCGATGGGCTTCCGCAACCCGTTCCGTATCTCGGTCGACCAGAAGACCGGTGTCGTCTACGTGGGCGACTACGGCCCCGACGCGGGCTCGGCCTCGCCGCCCCGGGGGCCTGGCGGCCAGGTCGAGTTCGCCCGGGTGACGGAGGCCGGCAACTTCGGCTGGCCGTACTGCACCGGGAACAACGACGCCTTCGTGGACTACGACTTCGCGACCGGCACCTCCGGTGCGGCGTTCGACTGCGACGCGCCCAAGAACACCTCCCCGCACAACACCGGTCTGGTCGACCTGCCGCCCGCGCAGCCCGCGTGGATCCCGTACGACGGTGGCAGCGTGCCCGAGTTCGGCTCCGGCTCCGAGTCCCCGACGGGCGGCCCGGTCTACCGTTACGACGCCGACCTGGACTCCCCGGTGAAGTTCCCGGAGTCCTACGACGGCGACTTCTTCGCCGGCGAGTTCGGCCGCCAGTGGATCAAGCGGATCGAGCAGGGCGAGGACGGCACCGTCAGCAAGATCAATGACTTCCCGTGGTCCGGCACCCAGGTCATGGACATGGAGTTCGGCCCCGACGGCGCGCTCTATGTGCTCGACTACGGCCTCTCCTGGTTCGGCGGTGACGAGCACTCCGCGGTCTACCGCATCGAGAACATCACCGGCGGACGGTCACCGGTCGCCGCGGCGGCCGCGAACAAGACCTCCGGCAAGTCGCCGCTGAAGGTGACCTTCTCCTCGGCGGGCACCCAGGACCCGGACGGCGACCCCGTCACCTATGAGTGGGACTTCGGCGACGGCACCTCGTCGACCGAGGCCAACCCCGTCCACACGTACAAGAAGAACGGCACCTACACCGCGAACCTCACCGTCTCCGACGGGACGGGCCGCACGGGATCCGCGTCCGTGCACGTGGTCGTCGGCAACACCGCGCCGAAGGTGACACTGGAACTGCCCGCGGAGGGCACGCTCTTCAACTTCGGTGACACGCTGCCCTTCAAGGTCACGGTCACCGACCCCGAGGACGGTGCGATCGACTGCTCCAAGGTCGTCGTCCGTTACATCCTGGGCCATGACAACCACGGCCACCCGATCACCTCGGCGAGCGGCTGCGAAGGCACCATCACCGCTCCCGCCGACGCCGAGCACGACCCCAACGCCAATATCTTCGGTGTCATCGACGCCGAGTACACCGATGGCGGAGGCGGCGGCCAGGCGGCGCTCACCAGCCACGACCAGGCGCAGTTGCAGCCCCGTCACCGGCAGGCCGAGCACTTCAACAACTCCTCCGGCATCAGGACCTACGACAAGGCGAGCGCCAACGGCGGCAAGACCGTCGGCGACATCAACAACGACGACTGGATCTCCTTCTCGCCGTACAACCTGAAGGGATCCAAGACGCTCACCGCCCGGGTCTCCTCCGGCGGCGCGGGAGGATTCCTGGAGGTGCGCACGGGCTCCGCCACCGGCAACCTGCTGGGCTCCGCGCCGATCCCGGTCACCGGTAGCTGGGACGTCTTCCAGGACATCGACATACCGCTGCGGTCCGTCCCGGCGAAGACCACCGAGCTGTTCCTGGTCTTCAAGGGCGGCGACGGCGCTCTGTACGACCTGGACGACTTCCAGATCTCCACGGCCGTGCCGGGCAGGACCGAGAAGCGGGTCCTGGTCTTCTCGAAGACCGCCGGCTTCCGCCACGACTCGATCCCGCAGGGCACCGCCGCGCTCAAGGAGCTGGGCAAGACCACCGGGATCACCGTCGACTCCACCGAGGAGGCCGGCCAGTTCACCACCAACAACCTGGCCCGGTACGACGCGGTGGTCTTCCTCTCCACCACCGGTGACGTCCTCAACGCCGACCAGCAGAAGGCGTTCGAGAACTACGTCGCCACCGGCGGCGGGTACATGGGTGTGCACGCCGCCGCGGACACCGAGTACGACTGGTCCTTCTACGGTGGTCTGGTGGGCGCCTACTTCGACTCCCACCCGGCGATCCAGTCCGCCACCGTGCGGGTCGAGGACCACGACCACCCGGCCACCGCCCACCTCGGCGACGAGTGGCAGCGCACTGACGAGTGGTACAACTACCGCACCAACCCCCGTACGCAGGCCAAGGTCCTCGCCACTCTGGACGAGACCACCTACCAGGGCGGCAACATGAAGGGCGATCACCCGATCGCCTGGTGCCAGACCTACGGCGGCGGTCGCTCCTTCTACACCGGAGGCGGCCACACCAAGGAGTCCTACGCGGACGCGCCCTTCCGGGAGCACCTGCTCGGCGGGCTGCGCTACGCGGCCGGCCAGGTCAAGGCCGACTGCAAGCCCGACACCGGCTACCGGGACATCTTCAACGGGAAGAGCCTGGCCGGGTGGAAGCAGGCAGGACCGGGCAAGTTCAACGTCGTCGACGGCGAGCTGCGCTCCGAGGGCGGTATGGGTCTGCTCTGGTACCAGGCCAAGGAGCTGAAGTCCTACTCGCTGAAGCTCGACTGGAAGCTGGCCGGGGACGACAACACCGGTGTGTTCGTGGGCTTCCCGGCCTCGGACGACCCGTGGTCGGCGGTGGACAAGGGGTACGAGGTGCAGATCGACGCCACCGACGCGGCGGACCGCACCACTGGCTCCGTCTACACCTTCAAGTCGGCCAACATCAAGGCCAGGGACCAGGTTCTGCGGCCCCCGGGGCAGTGGAACAACTACGAGATCCGGGTCCAGGGTGAACGTCTCCAGATCTTCCTGAACGGCGTGAAGATCAACGACTTCACCAACAGCGACCCGGCGCGCAGCCTGGCCGACGGGTACATCGGCATCCAGAACCATGGTGCCGACGACCAGGTGTCCTACCGCAACATCCAGCTCAAGGAGCTGCCCGCCTCCTAGAAACCACTAGGAGGGGCGGCCCGTCAGACGACGGCGGGCGGGGAGGCGCCGTACCCCCCGCCCGCCGTCCACCACCCCATCACCGGCAGGGAGGCAGCCCGTGACGACGGTCACCAAAGAATCGACTGCAGTACGCACCGGAGTCTGGTTCGTCGGAGCGCGTGGCTCCGTCGCCACCACGGCCGTCGCGGGATGCGCGGCGGTCACCGCCGGGCTCCACCCCGCGACGGGCATGGTCACCGAGACCGCGCCCTTCGCGGAGTCGGGCCTCCCCGCTCTCTCCTCACTCGTCTTCGGCGGACACGACACGGCGAGCTGCCCCCTGCCCAAACGGGCCGAGGAACTGACCGCGGCCGGTGTGCTGCCGCACGGCCTGGCCCCGGCGATCGGCGCCGAACTGACCGCCGCCGACCAGGAGATACGGACCGGCGGCCCGCAGCAGGGCGACACCAGGAGCGACGAGGAACTCATCGCCGCCTTCGCCGGCGACATCAGGGACTTCGCGCGCCGCACCGGGGTCGCGCGCGTGGTCGTCGTCAATGTCTCCTCCACCGAGGCCCAGCCGGCGCCGGACGACCCACGGCTGCCCGCCAGCTCGCTGTACGCGGCCGCCGCCGTCAGGGCCGGCTGCCCCTACGTCAACTTCACCCCGTCCACCGGGCTGCGCACCGCAGCCCTCACCGCCGCCGCCGAGGCCGCCGGACTTCCCCACGCCGGCCGCGACGGCAAGACAGGCCAGACGCTGCTCCGTTCCGTGCTCGCTCCCATGTTCGTCCAGCGGGCCCTGACCGTACGCGCCTGGTCGGGTACGAACCTGCTGGGCGGCGGGGACGGAGCGGCGCTGGCCGACCCGGCCGCCGCGGCGGCCAAGAACGCGGGCAAGGAACGCGTCCTCGCCGACACCCTGGGCAGCGCCCCCGAGGGCGAGGTCCACATCGACGACGTCCCCGCGCTCGGCGACTGGAAGACCGCGTGGGACCACATCGCCTTCGACGGTTTCCTCGGCTCCCGGATGATCCTCCAGACGATCTGGCAGGGCTGTGACTCGGCGCTCGCCGCGCCGCTCGTCCTCGACCTGGCCCGGCTGGTGGCCCGCGCCCATGAGGCCGGGCTGAGCGGGCCCCTGCCCGAACTGGGCTTCTACTTCAAGGATCCGGACGGCGGCCCGGCCGCGCTCGCCGAACAGTTCGACGTGCTGCTCACCTTCGCCGACCGGCTGAAGGAGACCCGGTGACGCTGCGCGCCTGGGCCGAACTGCTGCGGGTGTCCGCCCTGTTCACGGTCCCGGGCGACGCCCTGGCCGGGGCGGCCGCCCTCGGGGCGCGCCCCAATCGCGGCACCGCGCTCGCGATGGGCGCCTCGCTCTGCCTCTACGAGGCGGGCATGGCGCTCAACGACTGGGCGGACCGGGAAGAGGACGCCGTCGACCGCCCGCACCGCCCGATCCCTTCGGGCCGTGTCTCCCCGCCGGCGGCGCTCACGGCGGCGGGCGCCCTGACCGCCGCGGGCCTCGGCCTCGCGGCGCTGGCGGGCCGCCCCGCACTGGCGGTGGGCACGGCGCTGGCCGCCACCGTCTGGGCGTACGACATCCACCTCAAGCACACCCCGGCGGGCCCGCTCGCCATGGGCGCGGCCCGGTCACTGGACCTGCTCCTGGGCGCGACCGCCACATCGGGCCGGGGAGACACCGCGCGGCCGGGCGGTGCGCGGCACCCGGCCGTGGCCGGGCGCGGCCCGGACCGGTGGAGCGGTGCGCGCACCGCGCTGCCCTCGGCGTCGCTGCTCGGGGCGCACACCGTCGCCGTCACCACCGTCTCCCGTCACGAGGCGCAGGGCGGATCGACGGCCGCGCCGCTCGCCGCGCTCGCGGCCACCGCCGCACTGGGCGTCGCGGCCGGCCGCCGGCCCGCGTCCCCGGTCCCCGCCGCGCACCGGCGCACCGGGCCAGGCGCCCCGGCCGTCGCGGGGGCGCTCGCCGCCGTCTATGTGGGGACCGCCGCACGGCCCCTGCTGCACGCGGCGCTCAATCCGTCCCCGCCGCTCACCCAGCGCGCCGTCGGCGGCGGGATCCGCGCGATGATCCCGCTCCAGGCGGCGCTCGCCGCGCGCGGCGGGGCGGCCGGTGTCGCACTCGGCGTCATGGCGCTCGTACCCCTCGCCCGCGCACTCGCCAGGAAAGTGAGCCCGACATGAGCCTGCGTTTCGGCTACGGCACCAACGGGCTCACCGATCTGCGGCTCGACGACGCGCTCCGGCTGCTCGCCGACCTCGGTTACGACGGGGTCGGACTGACGCTCGACCATATGCATCTCGACCCCATGGCCCCCGAACTCGCCGCGCGCACCGGGCGGGTCGCGACGCTGCTGGCGGAGCTGGGACTCGGCGTCACCGTCGAGACCGGCGCGCGGTATGTACTCGACCCGCGCCGCAAACACGGGCCCTCGCTGCTCGACCCGGACCCCGAGGGCCGCGCTGCCCGCACCCGGCTGCTGATCACGGCCGTCCGGGTCGCCGCGGACCTGGGCGCGTACGCCGTGCACTGCTTCAGCGGCATCACTCCGGCGGGCACCGACACCGAGACCGCCTGGAAGCGGCTCGAAGAGGCGCTCAGCCCGGTCCTCGACGCCGCGGAAGCCGCCGGCGTGCCGCTCGCGGTCGAGCCTGAGCCGGGCCACCTCGTCTCCGACCTGGCCGGCTTCCACCAGCTCAGAGAGCGCCTCGGCGACCCGGGACCGCTCGGCCTCACCCTCGACATCGGCCACTGCCAGTGCCTGGAGCCGGCCCCGCCCGCCGACTGCGTCCGGGAGGCCGCGCCCTGGCTGCGGCATGTGCAGATCGAGGACATGCGGCGCGGTGTCCACGAGCACCTCCCGTTCGGGGAGGGCGAGATCGACTTCCCGCCCGTGCTCGACGCGCTGGCCGCCACCGGATACCAGGGACTGACCGTGGTCGAGCTGCCGCGCCACTCGCACGCCGGGCCCGAACTGGCCCGCACCTCCCTGGACTTCCTCCGTACGAAGGGAGCACCGGCATGACCCCCACCCGCGAGGAGCTTTCCGCACGGCTCGACCCGGCCGCCAGATCCTGGCTCGACACCGCCCTCGCCGGGGCCAGGGCCGGCGAAGGAGCCGACAACGTTGCCTTCGCCCCCTGGGAGCTGAGCTTCGCCGCCGCCGGACGCCACTGCGGGCCGTCCGCCGACACGGTCGACTCCGTACGCGTCCTGTTGCTCCAGGAGGCACGCGCCGACCTCGCCACCCTCACCCGGCTCTACCACCGGGGCACCGCCGCCGAACGCCGCGCCGTCCTGCTCGCCCTGCCCCGCCTCGTCCCGGGCCCCGACGCGCTGCCGCTGACCGAGGACGCCCTGCGGACCAATGACACCCGGCTGGTCGCCGCCGCCGTGGGCCCCTACGCGGCGGCCCACCTCGACGCGCACGCCTGGCGGCACGCCATCCTCAAATGCCTCTTCACCGGAGTGCCGCTCGACGCCGTCGACGGCCTGCCGGAGCGTGCCCGCGGAGATGCCGAACTGGCCCGGATGCTGGCCGACTTCGCGGCCGAACGCACCGCGGCCGGCCGCACCGTACCCGCCGACCTGCACCACGCACTGAACCTGACCGGCGAGGAGTCCTGATGCGCATCTTCGACCCCCACATCCATATGACCTCCCGCACCACGGACGACTACCAGGCGATGTACGCCTCCGGAGTCCGCGCCCTCGTCGAGCCCTCCTTCTGGCTCGGCCAGCCGCGCACCTCGCCCGAGAGTTTCTTCGACTACTTCGACGCGCTGCTCGGCTGGGAGCAGTTCCGCGCCGCCCAGTACGGCATCGCCCACCACTGCACGCTCGCCCTCAACCCCAAGGAGGCGAACGACCCGCGCTGCACGCCGGTCCTCGACGAGCTGCCCCGCTATCTCGTCAAGGACTCCGTCGTCGCGGTCGGCGAGATCGGCTACGACTCCATGACCCCGGCCGAGGACACCGCGCTCGCTGCCCAGCTCCAGCTCGCCGCCGACCACGGCCTGCCCGCGCTCGTCCACACCCCGCACCGCGACAAACTGTCCGGCCTGCGCCGCACCGTCGACGTCGTACGCGAATCCGCGCTCGCCCCCGACCGGGTCGTGCTCGACCATCTCAACGAGACGACCGTCAAGGACGCCGCGGAGAGCGGAAGCTGGCTCGGCTTCTCCATCTATCCGGACACCAAGATGGACGAGGACCGCATGGTCGCCGTCCTCAAGGCGTACGGCACCGAGAAGGTGCTGGTGAACTCGGCGGCCGACTGGGGCAAGAGCGACCCGCTCAAGACCCGCAAGGTCGGGGACGCGATGCTCGCCGCCGGCTTCAGCGAGGACGACGTCGACCAGGTCCTGTGGCGCAACCCCGTCGCCTTCTACGGGCTCAGCGGCAGACTCCAGCTCGACGTCCCCGCCCCGGAGGCCCTCCACGAGGGCAACTCCATCCTCCGCGGCGGGGAGTGAGGCCATGCGCTTCCGCCACCCCGACGGCTCCACCGTCCACCTCTCGTACTGCACCAATGTCCACCCCGCCGAGAACCTCGACGGTGTCCTCGCCCAGCTTCGCGACCACTGCGAGCCGGTACGCCGACGACTCGGCCGGGACCGCCTCGGCATCGGGCTGTGGCTCGCCAAGAACGCCGCCAGGACCCTGATCAACGACCCCTCGGTGCTGCGCGGGCTGCGCGCCGAACTGGACCGGCGAGGTCTTGAGGTCGTCACCCTCAACGGCTTCCCCTACGAGGGCTTCGGCGCCGAAGAGGTCAAGTACCGCGTCTACAAACCCGACTGGGCCGACCCCGAGCGGCTCGCCCACACCAGTGACCTGGCCAGGCTGCTGGCCGCGCTGCTGCCCGACGATGTCACCGAGGGCTCCGTCTCCACCCTTCCGCTCGCCTGGCGCACCGAGTTCGACGACGCCTCGGCCCGCACCGCCCGGGCGGCGCTGACCGCGCTCGCCGAGCGGCTCGACGCACTGGAGGAGCTGACCGGGAAGTCCATCCGGATCGCCCTGGAACCGGAACCGGGCTGCACCGTCGAGACCACCGCCGACGCGATCCGGCCGCTCACCGACATCGCCAGCGACCGCATCGGCATCTGCGTCGACACCTGCCATCTCGCGACCTCCTTCGAGGACCCGGCCACCGCCCTGGACGCGCTGGAAGCGGCCCGCATCCCCATCCCCAAGGCCCAGCTCTCCGCCGCGCTGCACGCCGAGCAGCCGCACCGGCCCGAGGTACGCGCCGCCCTCGCCGCCTTCGCCGAGCCCCGCTTCCTCCACCAGACCCGCGCCCGCACCGCCGCCGGGCTCCAGGGCACCGACGACCTGGACGAGGCCCTCGGCGGCGGCGCGCTGCCCGACGACACACCCTGGCGCTCACACTTCCACGTCCCGCTGCACGCCCCGCCCGCACCACCGCTGACCTCCACCCTCCCCGTACTCCAGGACGCGCTGACCCGGCTCGTCGGCCGGGCCGAACCGCGGACCCGTCATCTGGAGGTCGAGACATACACCTGGCAGGCCCTGCCGCCGGAGCTGCGCCCCCGCTCACGCGGACAGCTCGCCGACGGGATCGCCGCCGAACTCACCCTGGCCCGCGACCTGCTGGTCGACCTCGGCCTGAAGGAGCTGCCATGACCGCGAGCCCGACCCCGCTGCTGGTCCTCGACGTCGTCGGACTCACGCCCCGGCTCCTCGCCCATATGCCGAACCTCAGGAAGCTGGCGGGAGCCGGCTCCCAGGCCCCGCTGAGCACCGTGCTGCCCGCCGTCACATGCAGCGCGCAGTCCACCTTTCTCACCGGGACGCTCCCCGCCGAACACGGGATCGTCGGCAACGGCTGGTACTTCCGCGAGCTGGGCGACGTACTGCTGTGGCGCCAGCACAACGGCCTGGTCTCCGGCGACAAGCTGTGGGACGCGGCCCGCCGGGTCCATCCCGGCTACACCGTCGCCAATGTCTGCTGGTGGTACGCGATGGGCGCGGACACCGACTTCACCGTCACCCCCCGCCCCGTCTACTACGCCGACGGACGCAAGGAACCCGACTGCTACACCCGGCCGCCGTCGCTGCACGACGAACTCACCGAGAAATTCGGTACGTTCCCGCTCTTCCACTTCTGGGGCCCCGGCGCCGACATCGTCTCCTCGCAGTGGATCATCGACGCCACCCGCCACATCATCGACACCCGCCGGCCCGATCTGGCCCTGTGCTACCTGCCGCATCTCGACTACGACCTCCAGCGTTACGGCCCCGACGACCCGCGCTCCCACCGGGCCGCCGCCGAACTCGACACGGCCGTGGCCCCGCTGCTCGACGACGCCGAGGCCGAGGGCCGCACTGTCGTCGCGCTCTCCGAGTACGGCATCACCCGGGTCTCACGCCCGGTCGACATCAACCGGGCGCTGCGCCGGGCCGGGCTGCTGGAGGTCCACACCCAGGACGGCATGGAGTATCTCGACCCGATGGCCTCCCGCGCCTTCGCGGTCTCGGACCACCAGCTCGCCCATGTGTATGTGCGGCGTCCGGAGGATCTCGACGCCACCCGCGAGGCACTCGCGGACCTTCCTGGCATCGACGAGATCCTGGACGACGAGGGCAAGAAGAGCCACGGCCTGGACCATCCGCGCTCCGGCGAACTGGTGGCCGTCGCCGAACCGGACGCCTGGTTCACCTACTACTACTGGCTCGACGACGAACGGGCTCCCGACTTCGCCCAGCTCGTCGAGATCCACCGCAAACCGGGCTACGACCCCGTCGAGCTGTTCATGGACCCCCTCGACCCGTATGTACGCCTCAAGGCGGCCAAGGCGATCGCCCGCAAGAAGCTCGGTATGCGCTACCGCCTCGCGGTCGTCCCGCTCGACCCCTCACCCATTCGCGGCAGCCATGGCCGCCTTCCCGCGAGCGACGAAGAAGGTCCGCTCATCCTGTGTTCCACCCCCCGCGCCGTCGGTGACCGCGTAGCGGCCACCGATGTGAAATCCCTGCTCCTCCAGCTTGCAGGACTGCACTGACAAAAGGAGTTCCGTACATGAGCCGCAAGAAGTCCGTCGACGCCGAGCTGGCCCACAGGCTCAGCAGGCGCAACATGCTCGGTGTCGCCGCCGGCACCGGCGCCGCCGCACTGCTGGGTCTGTCCGCCGTCCCCGCCGCGGCCACCGGCAAGGGCCACGGGAAGGGCCACGGCCACGGACACGACCACGGGCACGGACACGGCAGGACCGAGCCCGTCCTGACGCCCGGCCGCCTCGGCATCCAGCTCTACTCGCTGCGCGACAAGGTCTCCGAACTCGGCTTCGCCAAGGTCTTCGAGGAGCTGGAGCGCTTCGGCTACGACGAGGTCGAGTACGCCGGCTACACCCAGGGCACCGGGGCGATCACCCTGCCCCAGTTGCGGCGGCTGGCGCGCGACCACGGCCTCAACGGCATCGGCAGCCACGTCAACTACTACGACGACAACAAC
The DNA here is from genome assembly GCF_040635655.1 of Streptomyces sp. NPDC006923. NCBI lineage: Bacteria > Bacillati > Actinomycetota > Actinomycetes > Kitasatosporales > Streptomycetaceae > Streptomyces > Streptomyces sp. NPDC006923. Next base: position 215,108 of record NZ_JBEYIF010000002.1, on the reverse strand, counting down.
CCCGACGCCTACAGCTTCGCGCAGAACCTCGAAAAGGTCCTCGACGATGCGCAGACGCTCGGTCTGAAGCACATCGGCACCGCCTCGGGGCCGTTCCGCTACGGCTCCACCGTCGACGCCTGGAAGCGGGCGGCCGACGACTTCAACACCTATGGAGCCGCGGCGAGGAAGCGCGGCATGAAGTTCTACCAGCACAACCACGGTGAGGAGTTCTCCTTCGCCACCGACCGGCCGGACGTCCGCCTGTACGACGTGCTGCTGGCCGAGACCGACCCCCACCTGGTCTATCTGGAGATGGACATCTACTGGGCGTACACCGGCCAGTTCCGTTACAGCAAGACCGTCGAGGGCAAGCCCCGTCCCTTCGAGCCGCTGGACTACGTGCTGAAGCAGCCCGACCGCTATCCGCTCTTCCACGTCAAGGACGGCACGCACAACGACGCCGCCCGCGACGGATACGACATGGTCGACGTCGGCGACGGGGACATCGACTACAAGAGGTTCATCTCGGCGGTGAACAAGACCCGCGGCGGCCGGCCGAACCACCACTGGCAGGTCGAGCACGACAACCCGGTCGACTCGGTCGCCTTCGCCCGGAAGTCGGCCGACCACCTGCACTCGCTGCGCGAGCGCCGCTGAACGGACCGGCCCCGCCACCGGGATCCATGACGGCGGCCCTCCGCGCGGCTCGATCGAAGCCGCGGGGAGGGCCGCCTGTCGGTGTGCCGGGCCGGATCCGGCCTCACCCGGCTGTGTGGAACGGGTCGCTCACCCGCCCGCGGGCTGTGGAGTGGGCACGCTCGTCCTGCCCCGTGGCTGCCCGGGGTTGCGCAGCAGCATGGCCATGGCCGCGGCCACCAGGGAGAGCCCGCCGGCGAGGATGTACGCCCCGTCGTAGCCCCAGGAGTCGATCGCCATCGCACCGAGTCCGCCGCCGAACAATCCGCTGACCAGCTTGCCGCTGTAGGCGAGACCGTAGTTGGTGGCGTTGTAGTTCTCCCCGAAGTAGTCCGGGGTGAGCGCCGCGAACAGCGGATAGAACGCCCCGCCGCCGAAGCCGGAGACAAAGGCGAACACAAGGAACAGGACCTCGTTCCTGCTGTTGCCCGCCCACAGGATTCCGAACTGCGCCAGGCCGAGCACCGTGATCACGAAGATCAGTGTGATCTTGCGTCCCCAGAGGTCGGAGAGCCAGCCGACGACCCCTCGCCCGATGCCGTTGACCACGGAGAGCACACCGGCCGACGAGGCGGCGACCAGTGGTCCGAAGCCGACGTCCTTGGCGAACGGCACCTGGAAGGAGATACCGAAGATGGACACCCCGGCCGTGATCACCAGCAGTACCCAGATCAGTGGGAGCATGCCGGTCCTGATGGCCTCCTTGGGCCGGTACTGCTTGGACGCGGGCGGGTTCTTGGCCAGGGTGATCGCGTTCTTGCTGCCCGCCTCCACCTTCAGCGGATCGACGTCGGCGGGCCACCAGTTCTGCGGCGGGTCCTTGAAGAACCAGGCGCAGACGGCCACGACGACCAGGATGTAGACCCCGATCAGATCCAGCACCGCCTGGTAGTTACTGGTGTCGAACGCGTAGTTGAAGATGAAGATGAACGGGACCGCGCCGTAGGCGAATCCGCCGTTGACGAAGCCGGTCTTTCCGCCGCGCCGCTCCGGGAACCACTTGGCCACCATATTGATGCAGGTGGCGTAGACCAGCCCGGAGCCCACACCGCCGAGCAGACCGAATCCCAGCACGGCCGCCGACACATTGTGGAAGTGGGAGATGGACAGGAAGCCCGCGAAGGAGAGCACGGCCCCGGCCATCGTGGCGCCACGCGCCGTCAGTATCCCCTTCTCCCGTAACCAGCCCGCGGGAAAGGCGACACCCGCCTGGAAGAACACCCAGACGCTCAGGATCCAGAAGGTGTTGCTCTGGGTCCAGCCGTGCGCGGCCGAGAGGACGTCCTCCGCCGATCCGTACGCGTACTCGAAGACGCTGATGGCCATCATGGCGACCCACGGCAGATACACCATGAGTTTCCGGGAGTGTCCCAGGATCTGCCGGTCCGTCTCGCCGACCCGGTAGACCCGGCCACGTGCGTCAGTGATCTCGCGGTAGCCCGCGCCGGCCGAGGCCGACGCGGACGTACCGGAAAGAGGTTCCGCTGTCATATCAGGCGATCTCCCGGCCGATGGGGTTCGGATTGGGTTCGATCTTCTTGGCGTCCGGCCTGCCGGGCGCCTTCAGGAACAGGGCCAGCACCGCTGAGGCGAGGCCGATACCGCCGGCGATGATGAACGCGCCCTCGTAGTCCCAGGCGCCCACCACCACGGCTCCCATACCGGAGCCGACCAGCCCCGAGATGAGCTTGGAGCTGTAGACCATGCCGTAGTTGGAAGCGTTGTTGTTCTCGCCGAAGTAGTCCGCGGTCATCGCCGCGAACAGCGGGAAGATCGCCCCGCCGCCGAAGCCGGAGACCATCGAGCAGAACAGGAAGAACGGCATGCTGCCCATGGACCCGGAGATCAGCACGCCGAACTGCGCGCTGCCCAGGACCAGACAGACGATGATCAGTGTGTTACGGCGCCCGTACCGGTCGGATATCCAGCCGATGACACCACGCCCCGTGCCGTTCACGATCGCCTTGAGGGACATCGCGGTGGCCACGATCCCGCCCGCGAATCCCATGTCCTTGCCGAAGGGCACCTGGAAGGCGATTCCGAAGATGTTGATGCCGGCCGTGCAGAGCAGACAGAACCACATCATCCACAGCACCGGTGTGCGTGCCGCTTCCCTGGGTGTGTACTGCTTGACCGCCGGCGGGTTCTTCTCCAGCGCCCGCCGGACCCTCGGGTCCTCGGACACCTTCAGCGGGTCGGCGCCCGTGGGCCACCAGTACTTCGGCGGGTCCTTGAAGAACCACCCGGCGAACGCGACGACGGCGCAGCAGATCACACCGACGAGCACCAGCACGCCCTGGTAGTTGCTGAGGTCCATGTACGAGGTGAAGAGGAAGACGAACGGCACGGACCCGTAGGCGAAACCGCCGTTGACGAGGCCGGTCTTGCCTCCCTTGCGCTCCGGATACCACTTGCCGACCATGTTGACGCAGGTGGCGTACACCAGACCCGCGCCGATACCGCTGAACATCCCGAAGCCGATGTACGCCACGATCACATGTGGCGCGTAGGCGAGCGAGACATAGCCCAGCAGTGTGCCGAGCGCGCCGAGCATCATGGCGTAGCGGGCGGGCAGCCTGCCGCTCTCACGGAGCTGCCCGGCGGGGAAGGCGACGGCCGCCTGGAAGAAGATCCAGACGCCCATCAGCCAGAAGATGTGTCCGCTGTTCCAGAGATGGGCCTCGTGCAGAGTGTCCTCCGCCGAGGTGAACGCGTACTCCGACGAACTGATGCCGAGCATGCCCATCCAGGGGAAGAGCACCATCGTCCATCGTGGACGGCCCATGATGTCCCGGTCGGTCTCTCCGATCCGGTACACGCGGCCGTTGCGGTCCGACACCTCCTTGAACGGTACGGAGGTGGGAAGTTGTGTCGTTGACATGTGTGTCGCACCCCTTGCATCGAAAGAGCCTGGCCAGCGCCCCCTGTCCAATACCTTTCGTGCTCGCACGGGCAGATCAGGTCATCGACCGCCCCCCAACACACCGGCCACCGCCACCGACTGACGGTGCGTCATATATACGGGTCACAGCAGCCCCGCCGCCCGCGCCCAGCGGTACTTCGCGCCGAGCACCTCCACCGGCCTCTCGGTGGTGTACGGGTAGGCCACGACGCCGTGCTCGAAGAGGTACTGGCACGCCTCCTCGACCTCGACATCGCCCGCGAGGGAGGCCACGACGGGCTTCTGGATGCCGCGCGCCCGGAATTCGGCCACGACCCGCGCCGTCAGTTCGGCGAAGACCATCGGCGGTGTGACGATGGTGTGCCAGTAGCCCAGGACGAGCGAGTGGATCCGCGGGTCCTCCAGGCCGAGCCTGATCGTCGCCTCGTACGTGGACGGGGGTTCGCCGCCGGTGATGTCCACCGGGTTGCCCGCCGCGCCGAAGGGCGGAATGAACTTCCGGAACGCCTCGTCCAGGTCCGGCGGGATCTCCATCAGCGACAGGCCGTTGTCGACGATGGCGTCGGAGAGCAGCACGCCCGAGCCGCCGGCGCCGGTGATGATGACGACATTGTCGCCCTGCGGGGTGGGCAGCACGGGAAGCGCCCGCGCGTACTCCAGCATCTCGTTGAGACCGGGCGCCCGGATGACGCCGGCCTGCCGCAGGACATCGTCGTACACCGCGTCGTCACCGGCGAGCGCACCGGTGTGGGAGCCGGCCGCCTTGGCACCGGCCGCCGTGCGCCCGGCCTTGAGGACCACCACCGGCTTCTTCGGCACGGTGGCGCGGGCCGCCTCGACGAAGGCCCGGCCGTCCTTGAGGTCCTCCAGATGCATCGCGATGCACTCGGTGTTGGGGTCCTCGCCGAACCAGGTGAGCAGATCGTCCTCGTCGAGGTCCGACTTGTTGCCCAGACCGACGATGGCCGAGACACCCGTCTTGGTGGTCCTGGCGAAGCCGAGGATCGCCATCCCGATACCGCCGGACTGCGAGGTCAGCGCCACACCGCCCTTGACGTCGTACGGGGTGCAGAAGGTCGCGCAGAGGTCCTGCCAGGTGGAGTAGTAGCCATAGATGTTCGGCCCCAGCAGACGGACGCCGTACTCCTCGGCGATCGACACGATCCGTGCCTGGAGCTCGTGCTCGCCGGTTTCGGCGAAGCCGGACGGGATCAGGACGGCGTTGGGAATGCCCTTGCGGCCGACCTCTTCGAGCGCGGCGGGAACGAACTTCGCGGGGATCGCGAAGACCGCCACATCGGGCTCGCCCGGAACATCCATCACGCTCTTGTACGCCTTGCGGCCGAGTATGTCATCGGCCTTGGGGTTCACCGGATGGATATCGCCCGGGAAACCTCCGTCGATCAGGTTCCGCATGACCGAATTACCGATTTTGCCCTGTTCGTTGGAGGCCCCGATCACGGTCACCGAACTGGGCTTCATCAGCCGGCGCATCGAGACGAGGATCTCCTCGCGGCCGTACGTCCGCCGCTTGACCGGGGTCTCGGTGGTGAGCAGGACCCGCACATCGGCGGCCATCACACCGTTCTCCGAGGCGAACACCGGATTGAGGTCGACCTCGGCGATCTCCGGGAAGTCGGCCGCGAGCCGGGACACCTTGACCACCAGGTCGGCCAGCGCGTCGCGGTCGACGGCGGCGCCGCCCCGGACACCGCGGAGTATCTCCGCGGCGCGGATCCCGTCGAGCATCGACAGCGCGTCGTCCTTGGTCGCGGGCGCCAGCCGGAAGGTGACGTCCTTGAGGACCTCCACCAGGACACCGCCGAGACCGAAGGCCACGATCTTGCCGAAGGTCGGGTCGGTGACCGTGCCGATCAGGACCTCGGTGCCGGCCGGCACCATCTGCTGCACCTGGACGCCGAGGATCCGGGCGTCCGGGTCGTACGCCTTGGCGTTGGTGACGATCGAGGTGAACGCACCCCGCACCTCGGCGGCCGACTTGAGCCCGATCCGGACACCGCCCGCGTCCGTCTTGTGCAGGATCTCCGGGGAGACGATCTTCATGGCGACCGGGAAGCCGATCCGGTCCGCGAGCGCCACGGCCTCGTCGGCGGACTCGGCGAGCGCCTCGGCCGGGGTCGGGATGCCGTACGCGTCCGTGAGCGCCTTGCCTTCGGGCGCCGTCAGCGCCGTACGGCCCTCGGCGAGCGCGGTGTCCAGGACGGCGCGTACGGCCGCGAGATTCGGTTCTGTCGTGTCCACTGCTAAATGACTCCGTTCGTCTTGAGCAGGCGCAGTTCCTCGGCGCCCAGGCCGAGCTCGCCGACGTACACCTCTTCGTTGTGTTCGCCGAGCAGCGGTGAAGTGACCACGTCCACAGGGGAGTCGGAGAGCTTCAGCGGGCTGCCGACCGTGGTGAACGAGCCGCGCTGGGGATGCGGGACCTCGACCACCATCTCGTTCGCGGCCAGCGACGCGTCCTCGATGATCTCCTTGGTGGAGAGGATCGGGCCGCACGGGATGTTGTGGGCGTTGAGCTTCTCCAGCACCTCCCACTTGGGGAGGGTGGCCGTCCACTCCTCGATGAGCTGGAACATCTTGCCCAGCTTGGGGAGCCGCGCCTCCGGGGTCGCCCACTCCGGGTCCTCCGCCAGCTCCGGCCGGCCGATCAGCTCGGTGACCGGACGCCAGCCCACCGGCTGCACGATGACATACACATAGTCGTTGGGGCCGCCCGGCGCGCACTTGACCGCCCAGCCGGGCTGTCCGCCGCCGCTCGCGTTGCCGCTGCGCGGGACCTCGTCGCCGAAGTCCTCGTTGGGGTACTCGGCGAGCGGACCGTGGGACAGGCGCTGCTGGTCGCGCAGCTTCACCCGGCACAGATTGAGCACGGCGTGCTGCATGGCCACATTGACCCGCTGGCCGCGGCCGGTGTGCTCCCGCTGGAAGAGCGCGGCGAGGATCCCGGCGACGGCGTGGATGCCGGTGCCGGAGTCGCCGATCTGGGCGCCCGTGGCGAGCGGCGGTCCGTCCTCGAAGCCGGTGGTGGCCATCGAGCCGCCCATCGCCTGCGCGACGACCTCGTACGCCTTGAAGTTGGTGTACGGGCCCTCGCCGAAGCCCTTGATCGAGGCGTAGACGATCCGCGGGTTGATCTCCTGGATGCGTTCCCAGGTGAAACCCATACGGTCCACGGCGCCCGGGCCGAAGTTCTCCACCATGACGTCCGAGCGGCGGATGAGTTCGGTGAGGATCTCCTTGCCGCGCTCCGTCTTGGTGTTGAGGGTGATGGACCGCTTGTTGCAGTTGAGCATCGTGAAGTACAGCGAGTCGACATCCGGGATGTCGCGGAGCTGCTTGCGGGTGATGTCGCCGGTCGGCGCCTCCAGCTTCACCACGTCCGCGCCGAGCCAGCCGAGCAACTGGGTCGCGGACGGGCCGGACTGGACGTGCGTCATGTCGAGTACGCGGCAGCCCGACAGCGCTTTTGTGCCCTGCGGGGTCTCAAGAGCCTGGGTCATGGGAGGGCTCCTCTACTTGTACATGGTCTGGTTCATGGTTCCGGGGGCGTACGCGTCGGGGTCGACCCAGACGTTGATCAGCGACGGCAGTCCGGACTCACGGGCGCGCTGGAGCGCGGGCGCGATGTCCGCGGGGTCGCGGACCTCCTCGCCGTAACCGCCCAGCATCTGGGCGAACTTGTCGTAGTGGACGTCGCCGAGGGTGTTGCCGACGCGCTCGCGCTCGTCGCCGTACTTGGCCTTCTGGCCGTAACGGATCTGGTTCATCGAGGAGTTGTTGCCGACGATGCCGACGAACGGCAGGTTGTAACGGACGAGCGTCTCGAAGTCCCAGCCCGTCAGGGAGAAGGCGCCGTCGCCGAAGAGCGCCACGACCTCCTTGTCGGGCCGCGCCTTCTTGGCCGCGAGGACGAACGGGATGCCGACGCCCAGCGTGCCGAGCGGGCCCGGGTCCATCCAGTGGCCCGGCGACTTGGGCTGGACGACCTGACCGGAGAAGGTGACGATGTCGCCGCCGTCGCCGATGTAGATCGAGTCCTCGGTGAGGAAGTCGTTGATCTCGCTGACCAGCCGGTACGGGTGGATCGGCGAGGCGTCCGACCTGAGCTGCGGAAGCCGCTTCTCGATCGCCGTCTGTTCGGCGGCGCGCAGCTCGTCCAGCCAGGCCTTGCGCTTGACGGAGCCTCCGTTGATCCGGCCGCTCGCGGCCTGGGTGACCGCCGCCAGGACGAGTCCCGCGTCGCCCACGATGCCCAGGTCGATGTCGCGGTTCTTGCCGACCGTGCGGTAGTCGAGGTCGATCTGGACGACCGTCGCGTCGGGCGAGAGGCGCTTGCCGTAACCCATCCGGAAGTCGAACGGCGTACCGACGATGACGATGAGGTCCGCGTTGGAGAACGCGTACCGCCGGGAGAGCTGGAAGTGGTGCGGGTCGCCCGGCGCCAGTGTGCCGCGCGCCGCGCCGTTCATGTACGCGGGGATGTTGAGCGTCCGCACCAGTTCGATGGCGGAGTCCGAACCCCTGGTCGTCCAGACCTGGCTGCCGAGCAGGATGGCCGGCTTCTCCGCCCGGACGAGAAGGTCGGCGAGCTTCTCAATGGCCTCGGGGTCTCCGGCCGAGCGGGTCGAGGCCCGGTACTGGCCGGCCTCGGGGACCCGGGCCTTCGACACCGGCACCTTGGCATCGAGCACATCGCGCGGAATCTCCAGGAATGACGGTCCGGGGGCACCGTGGTAGCACTCACGGAACGCCATCGACACCATGTCGGCCGCGCGCGCCGTGTCCGGCACGGTGGCGGCGAACTTGGTGATCGGGGTCATCATGTCGACGTGCGGGAGGTCCTGGAGTGAGCCCATCTTGTGCTGGGTGAGTGCTCCCTGACCGCCGATCAGCAGCATCGGGGACTCGGCGCGGAAGGCGTTGGCGACACCGGTGACGGCGTCGGTGGTGCCGGGACCCGCGGTGACCACCGCGCAGCCCGGCTTTCCGGTGATACGGGCGTACCCGTCGGCGGCGTGCGCGGCCACCTGCTCATGACGTACGTCGACGACTTCAATGCCTTCGTCGACGCAGCCGTCGTAGATGTCGATGATGTGACCGCCGCAGAGTGTGTAAATGACCTCGACACCCTCTGCTTTGAGCGCCTTGGCGACCAGATGACCACCGGAGATGAGTTCCTGGCTGTCGTCGGGCATGAGGAAGTCCCTGTCCCTTCGTAGGGGAGGGCGTTCGCCCTCCCGGTACATTGCATACAGTCGACGAATACTGTATGAAACTTGTTATCCCGCATCCGGTGGGTGGTGTCCAGAGGGCGTGCGGCACTTTCGTCAAAAGGGAGCCGGCATGGATCTGTACGAGCACCAAGCAAGGGAACTCTTCGCGGACTACGGCATCGTGGTGCCGGAGGCCGAGGTGGTGGAGCTGCCCAGAGAGGCCAAACTCGCCGCCGAACGGCTCGGTGGACGCGTGGTCGTCAAGGCACAGGTGAAGACCGGGGGGCGCGGCAAGGCGGGCGGAGTGAAGCTCGCGGCCGACCCGGCGTCAGCCGAACTGACCGCGCGTCAGATTCTCGGCATGGATATCAAGGGCCACACCGTCAGGAAGGTGATGCTCGCTCAACCAGTGGAAATCGAGGACGAGTTCTACGTCTCGTACGTCCTCGACCGGGCGGCCGGGACCTTCCTGGCCATCGCCTCGGCCGAGGGCGGGATGGAGATCGAGGAGGTCGCGGCCACCCGTCCCGAGGCGGTCGCCCGGATCCCCGTCGACCCCTCGGAAGGGGTCACCGAGGCGAAGGCCGCGGAGATCGCCGCGGCGGCCGGACTGCCGCCGACGACCGTGCCCGTGCTCCAGGCGCTCTGGCAGGTTCTGGTGCGCGAGGACGCTCTGCTGGTCGAAGTGAACCCTTTGGTCCGCACCACGGAAGGGCTGATTCTCGCCCTCGACGGCAAGGTCACCCTTGACGACAACGCCCGCTTCAGGCAAGTGCGTTGGGGCGACGGAGAGCACGACGCGGCCGGCGATCCGCTGGAGGCCGCCGCGGCCGCCAAGGGCCTCAACTACGTCAAGCTCGACGGCGAGGTCGGCATCATCGGCAATGGCGCCGGGCTCGTCATGTCCACCCTCGACGTGGTCGCCGGCTGCGGAGCCCGCCCCGCCAACTTCCTCGACATCGGGGGAGGGGCGTCGGCCCAGGTGATGGCTGACGGTCTGTCCGTCATCCTCTCCGACCCCGCCGTGAACTCCGTCTTCGTCAATGTCTTCGGCGGCATCACGGCCTGCGACGCCGTCGCCGAGGGCATCGTCCAGGCGCTGGAATCCGTACGGCTGACCAAGCCGCTCGTGGTCCGGCTCGACGGCAACAACGCCGCCCGCGGCCGCGCGATCCTCGCGGCCCGCGCCCACCCGCTCGTAGAGCAGGTCACCACCATGGACGGGGCGGCCCGGCAGGCCGCCGCACTGGCGAACGCCTGACAAGGAGAAGGACACCATGGCTATTTTCCTGACCAAGGAGAGCAAGGTCCTCGTCCAGGGCATGACCGGTGGCGAGGGCATGAAGCACACCCGGCGGATGCTCGCCGCGGGCACCGACATCGTCGGTGGCGTCAACCCGCGCAAGGCGGGCCGCACGGTCGACTTCGACGACCGTGCCGTGCCCGTCTTCGGCTCGGTGCGCGAGGGCATCGCGGCGACCGGGGCGGACGTCACCGTCGTCTTCGTCCCGCCGCCGTTCGCCAAGGCCGCCGTCATCGAGGCGGCGGACGCCGGTATCGGGCTCGCGGTCGTCATCACCGAGGGCATCCCCGTCCATGACGCCGTCGCCTTCCAGGCGTACGCCAAGGAGCGGGGCACCCGTATCGTCGGCCCCAACTGCCCCGGGCTGATCAGTCCCGGGCAGTCCAACGCCGGCATCATCCCGGCGGACATCGCCGCCAAGCCCGGCCGCATCGGCCTGGTCTCCAAGTCCGGCACCCTGACCTACCAGCTCATGTACGAGCTGCGGGAGATCGGCTTCTCCTCGGCGGTCGGCATCGGCGGCGACCCCGTCGTGGGCACCACCCACATCGACTGCCTCGCCGCCTTCGAGGACGACCAGGACACCGAGCTGATCGTGCTCATCGGGGAGATCGGCGGCGACGCGGAAGAACGCGCCGCGGCCTACATCGCCGGGCACGTGACCAAGCCGGTCATCGGCTACATCGCCGGATTCACCGCACCCGAGGGCAAGACGATGGGACACGCGGGCGCGATCGTCTCCGGCTCCTCCGGCACGGCGGAGGCCAAGAAGAAGGCCCTGGAGGCGGTCGGCGTACGTGTCGGCTCGACCCCCTCGGAGACCGCGCGGCTGGTCCTCGACCGCCTCGCGGCATCGCGTGATGTCGCTCATAATTGACATTTGGTGCGTGCCACCCACCACCCGGCTCACTACCGCCCGGTAACGGCACCGCGGCGGTAGTGGCAGTCCCGTGATCCGCCCGGGGTATCCGGGCTCAGCCATGCACCTCCCGCCTCCTCAGAGCGGAGACCCTCAATGGCACCCACCCTCACCCACCACCTCACTCTCAAACCGGGCACGGCCTGGCAGGACGCGTGGCAGCGCTGTCTCGCCGTCGCTCCCGAGGCATTCCAGGACGACCGCGTGCGCAATCTGTGGGCGTCCTCCTGGCGGTCCGACGGGCGCGCCCTGCCCGCCACCAGCCCGGTCGACGGCAGTCCCATCGCGGGGCCGCCTCGGCTGGACGCCGCCACCGCCCAGCGGGCGGTGCGCGCCTGTCTGGACGAGCACCGCGCCTGGCGGCACGTCCCGCTGCCGGAACGCAGGGCACGCGTCGCGGCGACGCTCGACGCGCTGACCGAGCACCGGGAGCTGCTCGCCCTCCTCCTCGTCTGGGAGATCGGAAAGCCGTGGCGGCTCGCCCAGGCCGACGTCGACCGTGCGATCGACGGCGTGCGCTGGTACATCGAGGGCGTCGAGCCGATGCTGGCGGGCCGGACCCCGCTGCCGGGGCCCGTCTCCAACATCGCGAGCTGGAACTACCCGATGTCCGTCCTGGTCCACGCCATGCTCGTCCAGGCGCTGGCGGGCAACGCGGTGATCGCCAAGGCGCCGACCGACGGCGGCGTGGCCTGTCTGACCCTGGCCTCTGCCCTCGCCGCGCGCGAGGGCATCCCCGTCACACTGGTCAGCGGCAGCGGCGGCGAACTCTCCGAGGCGCTCGTGCGGTCGCCGGAGATCGGTTGTGTGTCCTTCGTCGGCGGCCGGGACACCGGCGCCGGTATCGCCACCGCGCTCGCCGACCTCGGCAAGCGCCACATCCTCGAACAGGAGGGGCTGAACACCTGGGGCATCTGGAACTACAGCGACTGGCCCTCGCTGACCGCCGTCATCCCCAAGCTGTTCGACTACGGAAAGCAGCGCTGCACGGCGTATCCGCGCTTTGTCGTGCAGCGCTCGCTCTTCGCGGACTTCCTGGAGGCGTATCTCCCCGCCGTGCGCTCCATCCGGCTGGGCCACCCCCTGGCGGTCGAGCACCCGGAGGATCCGCTGCCCGAACTGGACTTCGGACCTCTGATCAACGCGGCCAAGGCCAAGGAACTGGGCGACCATGTGGCCGAGGCGATCGACCGCGGCGCCGTCCCCCTGCACCAGGGAGCACTCGGCGACGGGCGCTTTCTGCCGGGCCAGGACACGAGCGCCTATCTGCCGCCCGTCACCCTGCTGGGCCCGCCGCCGTCCTCACCGCTGCACCACGCGGAACCGTTCGGGCCGGTCGACACGATCGTCCTGGTCGACACCGAGGCGGAACTGCTGGCCGCGATGAACGCGTCGAACGGCGCGCTGGTCGCGACCCTGTCCACCGACGACCCGGCGACCTACGAGCGGCTCTCGCCGCAGATCCGCGCCTTCAAGGTCGGCCACGGAAAGCCGCGCTCGCGCGGTGACCGGGACGAGCTCTTCGGCGGCTTCGGCCACTCCTGGCGGGGCGCGTTCGTGGGCGGCGAGCTGCTCGTACGGGCGGTGACGGACGGGCCGCCGGGGGAGCGGCCCCCGGGGAACTTCCCGGACTACCACCTGATGCCGTAGCCGGCGGACCCCGGCCGCTGTACAGGTGGCGCGGTTGCCCGCCGGTCCGCGCCGGCGGGCAACCGCGCTGTCCGGGCTCGCCGGGCTGTCGGGCTGTCCGGGCTCTACGCGCTGCCCGGGCGGGCTTCCCGTGCGCGCGGCGGCCGGAGCACACGGCCGCCGAGGCTGCCGCGCGGGTGGCCGCCGCGGATCGCTGACCACCGGATATACGGGCGAGGACGGCATCGATCCCCTGGTATCGTTGTGCATGTCGCCGCGAGCAAACACCGCGGTTCGACCACTCGTCCGGGTGGCGGAATGGCAGACGCGCTAGCTTGAGGTGCTAGTGCCCTTTATCGGGCGTGGGGGTTCAAGTCCCCCCTCGGACACCAGACCGGCAGAGACCCCAGTTGATCTGGGGTCTTTCTGTTTCTCCGACTGTGGCGTGACCAACCACGTGACCAACAGCCGGGCGAATCTCCTGGTCAGACCAGGGATGACAGGCCGAGTCGGCCCGCTCCGGAAGCGGCCAGCCGCCGTGCTCCGTCCTTACGTGAGTGCCCGTACCGGGCCATGGTGTAGCCCGGCGAGTGGTGCCGGACGTTGGCGGAGACCTCGACGGGGTTCTCCCCGGCCTCCAGGTCGTTCGTGACCTTGCTGTGCCGCCAGTCGTGGATGCGGAAGTCCTCGGGCAGGTGGAGCCGGGTGCGCAGGGTGCGCCACCGTGCCGACACCTTCTCGGGGTCCTGTGGTCCGCCCGCCTCGCCCCGGTACAGCTTGAAGCCGTCGCGGGCGAAGACGAGATCGTTGTCCGCCCACGAGGAGCCGAGCCGTTCCCGCTCCGCGTTCTGGGGTTCCCTCTGCCACGTCAGGACGTTCATCACGGACTGGTCCACGTAGATGACTGCGTTGTCGTCGCCGTCCTTGGTGAGCTTGCGCAGCCGGTAGGTGTTGCCCTCCTCGACCACGACCCAACCGAGTTCGATGGACCCCGCATCCCAGTTGATGAGGGACCACTTCATGCCGAGCGCCTCACTGCGGCGCACGCCGGTAGCGGCGTACACGGTCCACAGCGGGGCGTCCCGAAGGCAGTGGTGGGTCAGGCCCCCGTCACAGGCCCGGTTGCCGCACGGCTCCCACACCGTCCCCAGGAACCGGGTCGTCTGACCGTCGTCCAGCGTCGGATACCTCGACTCCTGCGCCCGGATCTGCCGGGCGGTGGCGGCGAGACGTGCACCAGTCGTCTCAATAACCAACCAACCAACCAACCAACCAACCTTCCGATAGTGAGACGCTCGGCGCAGCATCGGACCGTGTCCGTTTCGCCTTCACCCTCGCGTCTCGAAACCCGTCTCAAAAGATCGGTCTCGCGACTGTCTTTCGAGACACGTTTATGAGACAGTCTGGTCATGAGCACGAACACCACGTCGGCCGATCAGGTCGAGCGTCACCCATGCCCGAAGTGCGAAGCCCCCGCCGGTAGCTCCTGCCGTACGACCACGGGCAAGGTTGCGGCCAACTACCACACGGGCCGCTTCGCCCTCGTGCCTGCACTCAAAGCGGAACTCGCCGTGAAGACTCCGGTCGACCGCAGCCCCGGTAAGCCGTGGGTGGCTGGTGAGATGGTCCCCGTGGTGTCCGAAGCGATACCGGGCGCAGCGATACGACTGGGCTATGCCAGGTGCAGCACGGTTGGGCAGGAACTACAGAGCCAGTTGGACATGCTGGCCCGTGCCGACTGCACTCGCGTCTTCTCCGAGAAGATCAGTACCCGCGTGAAGGAGCGGCCGGAACTGGAAAAGGCGCTCACTCTCGCACGGGAGTTCAAGGCCGCAGCCCCGAACCAACCGGTGATCCTCGCCGTGGTGGAGATGAAGCGTCTTGCCCGCAACGCGGCAGAACTCATGACCCTCTCGTCCACGCTCCAGAAGGACGGCATCCAACTGGAACTCCTCTCCGGTCCCTTGCAGGGCGTGTACGACCCGAACGGGGCGGGAGCCATCGTGTTCGCCGTCCTGGCCGTGGCCGCAGAGGTGGAGCGGGAAGGCATCCGGGAGAAGACGTTGGAGGGGCTGGACACTGCGGCCCGCAAGGGCAACCACGGTGGACGCCCCTCCGTCGTGGACGACGACAAGCTAGCCGTAGCCCGTGCCCGGCACGCCAAGGGAGAAAGCGTCACCGCCATTGCCAAGGCGCTGGGAATCTCCCGGGCCACCTTGTACCGGCACATCGGTGAGAGCGCCTGAGATGGGCGCGCAGGGGCGCGCAGTCAGGCGCTCACCTCGGAGTGCACCGGGAGGGGCGGGCGCACTCCGGAGAGCGCCTCTGCACGGGCCACGAGGTGGGGTGCAAGGTCGGGGTACCAGCCACGGGCTACGGCTTGCAACATCTCGGCCAGGGCCGCGAGTTCCCCAATTCGGCCGGCCGGGGTGTCGAGGACCGCCGCGAACTCCTTGCGGATGCGGGCGGCTACGTCGGGCACAAGCAGGCTGTTGGCGTGGAGAAGCCCCGCGTCATAGCCGAAGGGCACCAGGCCCCACCGCTCCCAGTCCAGCAGGCACAGGGGCGCGGCGCTGAGGTTGCCCCAGTGCAGGTCGCCGTGACCGGTCACCCGCTCCACCTTGGCGGGGGCAGGGATGCCGAGGAACTGGGGGAAGGCTCGTTCGATCCACCCGTCCCGCACGGTTGCCTTCACTCCCTCCGCTTCAGCGAGGAGGGCCAGGGCTTGGCGAAGGTCCGCCCACCACTCGTCAGGCAACCCCGGGTCGTGGTCGATGTCGGCCCGGTCCGGGGACACGATGGGTTGCGTGAGGTAGTCCAGGACTTCCGACTCGAAGGCCCACTCGCCGTCAGTCCAGTCATGCACCGCATACAGGTGGGGGCGGGGCACGCCGTCAGGCACCAGCTCCGAGGCGCCGACGACGCCTTCCCCCGCCTTCCTGCCCGCGTTCCTCTTCGCCGTCCGGCTGACCCGTAGCCACCGGTCCCCCGCTCGGCGTCCGAGGGTGACACCGAGGAAGCCCCACGCCAGCGGCCCCGTGCAGGTAAGGCCCAGTGCCTTGGCCGCCCGGTCGTGGGCGGCCTCCATCAGGGCCTGTACCTCCTCATTCACCGGTGAGTTCATCCGTCACCCTCCTGAGTTCCTGGGCCTTCAGTGGCGCAGCCAGAGCCTTGGCCACATCGTCCCAGTGCTCGCGGGTGCTCGCGGAGGTGAGGACTACATCGAGGCCGGGGCACGAGCCAGCGGCCAGCAGGGCAGCGGCTGCGGCCGACAGGCCGGGGCGGATGAGGTTCACAGTTCGGGTGTCATGGCGTCGAGGAGTTCGCCCCCGTGCAGCGGAGCGGAGCCGAACGTGATCAGCCACCTCCGCCTTCGAGAAACCGGCCCCCAGCAGGAGACTTTCCCACTTCCTGGGGGTGTGGCTGTAGCGGTATGTGAACTGTGCCCGGCCGGTGAATCCACCCTTGTACATGCCCTGCGGGCCGTAGGCCCCGGGGATGGCCGGCGGGTGCGCGAAGACAAGAGTCCCGCCCGGCCTGAGCACCTTGACCACCAGTGGCAGGAGTTTGCTGGGGTCGGTGAACCAGACCGCGCCGAAGATCGAGAACACCGCGTCGTACTGCTCCCGGTGATCACCCAGGAAGTCGAGCACTTCCGCGCAGTGGAACGACACCCGGTCCCCCCACCGTTCTCGCACGGCATCCACCATGACCGGCGACATGTCGACCCCCGTCGCCTTTACTCCCTGTTCCGCGAGGTAGGCGAGAGCCCGACCGGTGCCGCACCCGATCTCCAAAACGGTGCTGGGGTTTTCAAGCAATTCGATGCCGGGGCCGTGCCCGGAATACTGCGTCCAGTTCATGACCGGAGCACCGATCTCCTGAGTGACGCTGGTTGCGTACGTGTCCCAGAGGTCGCGTTCGTCATCGTGGTTGTGGCGTGCTGGCACGGTGGCTCTTCTCGTAAGAGGTGCGCCCCCCTCCGGTCAGTGGTGAGCCGGAGAGGGGCACGGTGGGCACGGCTGTTCAGTGGGAGTCGGGGACCTTGTTGTCACATGGGGAGCACTCTGCCCCGTCGATCGCCCACAGTTCCTCGTCGGGCGTGAAGCCGAGGGAGCGGATGAAGTCCTCCGTGCGCAGGCACAGACCGTCCCGCCGCCGCTCGATGAAGGGCGCGTGGTGCTTGTACCTGCCGCCGTTATAGGCCGCGCGGATGGCGAACCAGACAGGCGTGTCGAGGATGAGCTGGTGTACGCCGATGTCCACGATCTTGCCAACCCCCAGATGCACATCCTCTACCGGGGCGGTGACTGTTGATCTCCACATCAGAGTCGGTCGCCGCCGACAGGTCCCCCCGGTCCCGCGCCGCCTGACGTTGCTTTGCCAACGCCCCGCACACATCGCACCCGGGCGCCGGTTCAGGAGAAGCGCCTGGCGGCGAAAGGTGAACCGGTCCCGCCATCGTCGTCCGTGCGTCGCTCACGTCCATGCGCCTCCGCCGACTCGTCCGCTTCCGAACGACATCTTGCAGTCCGCAACGCGCCGAGCCTATCCGGTTTCCTGTTTGCGCAAAAGCTCGTCTCGGACACATTCAATCGCGGCCCGCATCTCGTCACCCACGAGGGCTGTCCGGCTGAACCCATCGAACTTCGATACGTACAGCGCCACGTCTCGGGGGTCAGGTACCACGGTTTCCGCATGGACCGTCTCAACGGTCACCGTACGTACGTCCTTGATGGAGAATGAGTGACCCGGGAAATCAACCTGAGGTGTAGAAAGCGCCACGACTCGGATGTCCACGTTCGGCAGTCGCGATACCGAAATCAGCCGGTCAAGCTGTCCTACCATCACCAGGGGTGGAACGACCAGCCATCGGAGTACTGACTCCGTGATGATGAAACGGAATTGCTTGCCTTCCGAATACAGGACGGTTTGCCTCGCCAGCCTGGCGCCGACAGCGCGCTCCAGTTGTACGTCCGTCAAGTTTCTTCGCGCGAAAACCGCCCGCACATACTCGGGAGTCTGAAGCAGGCCAGGAATGAGCGAGGGCTGAAACAA
Organism: Streptomyces sp. NPDC006923; assembly: GCF_040635655.1. Classification (NCBI taxonomy): domain Bacteria; kingdom Bacillati; phylum Actinomycetota; class Actinomycetes; order Kitasatosporales; family Streptomycetaceae; genus Streptomyces; species Streptomyces sp. NPDC006923. The sequence goes on along the minus strand of NZ_JBEYIF010000002.1, from coordinate 197,385 downwards.
GCAAAGCAGGGTGGTCTGCGATTCCAGTGCCTGCACTTGTTGTTGTTTTCTGCTGTACCCCAGACGCCGAATGAGCCGCCAGGCCGTGACCTCGGTGGCCGCCTGTCTGGCGGCAGCCATGTACTCGAGCTTCACCTCGTCCGACACGCCTACAGCCCTGAGGATGCAGTCGACGTCAGTAACGCTCGGAGTCGCGTTCCCGTTCTCGATCTTCGAAAGCTTGGAGCGAGACATGGCAGCGCCACGAGCAACCGCCTTCGCCTCCAATCCGGAAGACTCACGCAGTTCTCGCAGCGCCGCACCGAGGCCGGACTTGTTCACTTGCCGTACTTCGCCCACCAGCCGGCAAAGGGCACGGCCTGGTTCATCGCCGTATCCCTGTAGGCCATGAACCTGGACAACTCCTCATCTCCGGGGAACTCTGCCCCCAGGTACCTGCCCTCTCCGTCGTAATTCATGGCTCCGACAATTCGATCATCAAAGAGCCAGAAGTCGGGGGCGTCCGGAATCGGGTTCTCCTGGTCGGTCGTATCCAGGATGAAGAACTCCTCGCCGGGCAAGGGGGGCGAGTTTCCGTTACCGGAAACTGCCTCGGACTGACCATCCCACGCCACACACCGGGCCGACCTCCGGCGACCTCATGAACTCCTTGCGTCGGAGAACCCCTGGGCGTGGTCGATCGGATCGGTCCGGAGACACCACGGGTTGCGCGATGTAGTCGAGGGCTTCCGCCTCGAAGGCCCACTCGCCGTCGGTCCGGTCGTCACCCTGTACAGACGTCCAGCGTTCACGGGTGCTCGCGGATGTGAGGACGATATCGAGGGCAGGGGACGAGTCGGCGGCCAGCAGGGCGGCGGCTGCGCGCGACAGGCCGGGACGGATGAGGTTCACCAGTCCGGCTGTTGTGGCATCGAGTGATCAACGGGTGACCAAGAGCGCCCTTGCCGATACGGAAGCGAGAAGGCGCGGCTGGGATCGGGCGCTCCGGGCCCGCCGTTCAGCGCGACCCGGCCGACCGGCTCAGTACCGGTTCGCGCAGGAAATCGGCCTCCATGGTCGACGCTGCCCGCAGGAGGGCGCGGACCGCCGTGCGGGCCTGGACGTAGGGCGCCTCGGAGTCCATCAGGACGGATTGGGTGTTGGAGGACTCCCAGAACGCGGTGAGCTCGAAGGTGAGCTGCTCCGCCGTCCTGTCGGAGGTGAGGTCCCCGGCGTCCTGTGCCTCGACGATCGTCTGCCGGATAAAGCCGCGCCACCCGCTGTCGGCGGACCGGATGGCGTCCGGGACCGGGCCGACGCGCGAGCTGTACTCCGCGCTGACCTTCTGGAAGAAGCATCCGCCGGGGAAAACGCGTTCGCTCGAATAGCGTATCCAGGACTCGCTGAGCTCCCAGATCCTGCGCAGCCCCGGGGGGTGCGCCAGGGCGGGCCTGACCACGTTGTCCACGTAGATCTTGGACGCCGCCCTGATCGTCGCGAGCTGGAGCTCCTCCTTCGACCCGAAGAGAGCGAACACCCCGCTCTTGCTCAGCTTCAGCTCGGTGGCCAGCCGCCCCAGTGACAGGGCTTCGAGACCTTCCGTCGAGCCGACCTGGACGGTGCGCTGCAGGACAAGCCGGCGGGTCTGGTTCCCTCGTTCGACCCGCCCGTCGAGGCGCCTCTCCGTCACGTCGGTACTCCTCGCTCCACCAGGCCCGACGATCCGAGCCGCACACCAGTGAGAGGGGCCAGCGTACTAAGAAAACGACCGTGCGGAAAGTTTCCTGTCAAGGGGTTCGCGACGGGGTTCGCGACGGGGTTCGCGACGGGGTTCGCATACGTCGGCCTCTGCCGGAGGTGCCCCGAAGCTCCGGCGGTAGGTGCCGGGCGCCACGCCCATGGCCGCCTGGAAGTGCTGGCGCAGGGAGGCGCCGTTCCCGAATCCCGTGCGCGCCGCGATCGCGTTCACGGAGAGATCGCTCTGCTCCAGCAGCGCCCTCGCGCGCGCCAGGCGCTGCCGGGTGAGCCAGCGGGCCGGACTCTCCGCCGTCTCGGCGCGGAACCGCCGGGTGAAGGTGCGCCGGCTCATCCCGGCGTGCGCGGCCAGATCGTCGACGCTCAGCGGGTACGCCAGCCGCTCCAGGGCCCAGGCGCGGGCCGGTGCCGTGCTCGTGGACGGCGGGCCGGGCAACGGGTCCCGGTTGAACGGGCGCTGCCCGCCCTCGCGGTGCGGCGCCACGACGCAGTGGCAGGCGGCCTCGTGCGCGACCGCGGCCCCGTGGTCCTGCCGTACGACATGGAGGCACAGGTCGATGCCGGCCGCCCCGCCGGCCGCCGTGAGCAGGTCGCCGTCGTCGACGAACAGCACGTCCGGATCGAGGTCGACGGCGGGGAAGCGCCGGGTGAACTCGGCGGCGAAGGCCCAGTGGGTGGTGGCGGGCCGGCCGTCGAGCAGCCCCGTCTCCGCCAGGGGGAACGCGGCGGTGCACAGGGACAGCACGCGTGCCCCGCGCCTGGTCCTGCCGAGGGCGTCGGCGAGGGCGTCCACCAGGGCACTCGGCGTACGGCGTCGGCCGGCGAAGTCCTGCGGGGGGATGACGACGGCGTCCGCGGTGGTCAGGGCGCTCGCGTCCTGGTCGACCGCCAGGGTGAAGTCCAGCCCCGTGCGGACCGGGCGGCCGTCCAGCGAACAGGTCGTCACGGAGTAGAGCGGGTCGCCGTCGCCGTCGAGCGCGGCACCGAAGACGCCGCCCGCGATGCCGAGTTCGAAGGGTTTGACACCGTCCAGGGCCAGAACCACCACCTGCTGCATGGCGCCGGAGTCTGGCACACAGAAGTCCCCACCGGGCGGCACCAGCGATAAGAAGATGTGATTGGCCTCTGGTCTGATCCCTCTCGTAGTGTCAAGCCAGCCGAAGCAGGCGACGGAGAGTGCAATCCGGTGATTCGACGACCCGGTATCAGCGCCTGCATTTCTTTCGGCTTCTTTTCTTCATGGGAGGGGAACCATGATTGTCGCGAAGCAGCCCGGCAAGACGCTGGGTGTCACGATCTCGGAATTCGACGCCTCGACCGCTTCCGCCGCGGATTTCGGCGCCCTGAAGAAGCTTGTCTACACGGAGAAGATCGCCGTCCTCAAGGGACAGGACCTCTCCCCGGCGCAGTTCGTCGAACTGGGCCGCAATCTCGGTCAGGTCGAGCGCTATTACCAGCAGATGTACTGGCACCCCGAGGAGCCGGACATCTTCGTCTCGTCGAACGTCCCGCGCAACGGTGAGCAGATCGGCGTTCCCCGCACGGGCAAGTTCTGGCACGCGGACTACGAGTTCATGCCGAACCCGTTCGGTCTGACGCTGATCTACCCGCAGGTCATCCCGAAGGCCAACCGCGGGACGTACTTCATCGACATGGGCCGGGCCTACGAGGCACTGCCCCAGGACCTGAAGGACGCCGTGGAGGGCACCCTCTGCCGGCACAGCGTGCAGCGCTACTTCAAGATCCGTCCGACCGACGTCTACCGCCCCATCGTCGACATCCTCGCCGATGTCGAGGCGGAGACCCCCACCGTCACGCACCCCACGGTCACGGTCCACCCGGTCACCGGTGAGCGGATCCTCTACCTGAGCGAGGGCTTCGGCCTCTCCCTGGCCGACGACAAGGGCAACGACCTGGACGACGAGCTGCTGCGCCGCGTCCTGGAGGCCACGGGGCAGTTGGACGAAACGTTCCAGCACCCCCATATCCACCTGCAGACCTACGACGAGGGCGACCTCCTGGTCTGGGACAACCGCTCGCTGATCCACCGTGCCCTGCACACCACCAAGCCCGAGCCGACCGCGTCGTTCCGTGTCACGGTCCACGACGAGTACCCCTTCTACGAGGGTATTGCGGTCTGACACCCGAGACGAGCGAATCGAGTCGACATGACAAGTGAACGCACGGCGGGCGAGCGGATATTCGACGAGGACTTCTTCGCCGACCCGTACAAGCAGTACGCAAAAATCCACGCGGAGGGTTGTCCCGTTCGGCGGGTGGAGACTCCGGAAGGTGTTCCCGCCTGGTTCGTCACCGAGCACGAGGCTGTGCGTTCCGGCTTGAAGGACCAGCGGCTCTCACGTCGTCTCGCCCATGCCGGTCCCGAATACCGCAGGGCGCCCTATCCCGTGGAATTCCTCGCGAATTCCGTGGTGACCGAGGACCCGCCGGAGCACACCCGGCTGCGGCGCATGCTGAATCAGGCCTTCTCGCCGCGCTCGATCCGCACGCTCCGGCCGCGGATCGAGAAGCTCGCCGAGGAATTGGTCGACCGGATTTCCGAAAACATCGAGCGGGACGGCTCGGCCGACCTCGTCGCCGACCTGGCCGTCCCGCTGCCCATCACGGTCATCGCCGAACTCCTCGGCGTGCCGCTGGACCGCCGGGCCGAGTTCCGCCGCTGGGGCGACGGCATGCTCAGCCTGGTCCCCGAGGAGCAGGCGGAGTCCGGGGCGGCGATGCTGGCCTTCCTGACCGAGCTGATCCGGGCCAAGGCCGCCGAGCCCGGCGACGACATGCTGTCGTACTGGATCTCCACGCGGGACGAGGACGGCGGACTGCTGGAGCCGAAGGAGGTCATCGGCCTGGCCATGGTGATGCTCGTCGGCGGCTACGACACCTCCGTGGGCATGATCGCCGCGACCCTGCTGGGGCTCCTCGCGGACCAGGAGAAGTTCGCCGAGCTCATGGACGACCCGTCGCTCCTGCCGGACGTGGTCGAGGAGTTCCTGCGGCTCTACGGAACGGTCCACACCGGGGTGCGGCGGTTCGCCACGGAACCGATCACCCTGGCCGGCCAGGAGATCGCCCAGGGCGACACGGTTCTGCTGTCGATCGCCGCGGCCGACCGCGATCCGGAGCGCTACCCCGCCCCCGACGCCGTCGACTTCGGCCGGCCCTCCAACCGCGCCCACCTCGCCTTCGGCATGGGACCCCATGTGTGCCCCGGCAACGAACTGGCGCGGATGGAGATCTCGATCGCCGTCGAGACCCTGCTGCGCCGTATGAAGGGCCTTCGGCTCACCGTCGAGCCGGACGAGATCCCCTGGCGCCGCGCCTACTTCATCCGTATCCCGTTGCGACTGCCCGTCACGCTGACCACCCACGAGGGGGGCGAGGATGACTGAGACGGCACAGGCACCGGCCGGCCGGTGCCCGGTGGCGCACCAGCCCACCGAGCAGCTCTTCGACGAGGGCTACTTCGCGAATCCGTACCCCCTCTACGACCGGCTGCGCGAGGAGGGCCCCGCGCACAAGGTGACCGCTCCCGACGGCTCCACCGTCTGGCTCGTCACCCGCTACGCCGACGTACGCCAGGGCCTGGCCGACCAGCGGCTCGCCCGGCACCCCAAGTACAACCGGGACGGCTACACGGGGATCCCGCTGCCCGACGACCTCCGGGTGATGCTGGCGACCACCGACCCGCCGCACCACACCAGGCTCCGGTCCCTGATCAACGCGGCCTTCACCCGCCGCCGCATCGAGTCGCTGCGGTCCCGGGTGAACGAGGTCGTCGACGGGCTGCTGGACGACATGGCCGCCGGTGACGGCCGTGCCGACCTGGTCACCGCGCTGGCCGCGCCCTTGCCCATCACCATCATCTGCGACCTGCTGGGGATCCCCGAGACGGAGCGCGGCACCTTCCGCAGCTACACGGACGCCATTGTCGGTACGGACGCCGAGCGCTCCGCGCAGGGCTGCCGCGACATGGTCGCCTTCCTCAAGCGGATGATCGCCCTCAAGCGCACGGAGCCGGACGACGCGCTCATCACCGGCCTGATCGAAGCCCGCGACCAGGACGACCGGCTGACCGAGAGTGAAATGGTCGGCATGGGGTTCATGATCCTGATCGGCGGCTACGACACCACGCTGAGCATGATCAGCTCCGGTGCGCTGGCCCTCCTGCGCGACCCCGACCGGATGGCGGAGCTGCGCTCCCACCCGGAGCGGATGACGGCCGCCGTCGAGGAACTGCTGCGCTTCGAGGCCCCCGTGCAGAACGCCATCCGCCGGTTCGCGACCGAGGACCTGGTCATCGGGGGAGTGGACATCCCGGCGGGCAGCGCGGTCGTGCTGTCGATCGGCTCCGCGGGCCGTGACCCCCGGCAGTACGAGTGCCCGGCCCAGCTTGACTTCGAGCGGCAGGAGACCACGCACGTCAGCTTCGGCTTCGGGCCGCACTTCTGCCCCGGGGCACAGCTCGGCCGCATGGAGGTGGCGGTCTCCCTGCAGAAGCTCATCGCCCGGTTCCCGGAGCTGGCGCCGGCCGACGACTCCCTGCGCTACCGGCCGGGCTTCACCTTCCGTGAACTCTCCACGCTCCCCGTCACGTTCTAGAAAGGAGAGAGACCGATGACCACCGCACCTCTCCTTCCGTCCGGGACGGCACCGGCCGGGTTCCCCACCGACGACGAGCTGCTCGCCCGGGTGCTGCGGGTGTACCGGCCAAGCTGCCAGTACCTGAAGACGGCCACCGTCGACGTGACCGACGACGGGCTGACCCGCGCCCGCTGTACCTTCGCGATCCCGGCGCCGTTCTACATCGACGACACCGGTCACTTCAACGCCGTGGAATTCAACCTCTGCTACAACCAGATGATGTATTACGCGGTGGCGAAGAGCGTGAAGGAAGGTCTTATGCCGCCCTTCGCCGACTGGAGCATGGAGGAGTACTGGCAACGCCAGTTGCCGGACTTCCTCATCGTCGACTTCCACAGCTCGTTCGCCAAGGGGATGAAGGCGCACCATTTCCACGGTGAGATCACCTTCACCCGGGCGCGGCGCTACAGCGGCGGCCGGCCCCGGCAGCCGGTGATCGTCGCCAACACCTCGTGCCGCTACTGGGACGACGACGGCGGCCACTGCGAGGGAGAGGTACGCCTGGTGATCACCAACCCGCCGCAGCGGCGGCCCGGCGGAGGTGCCGGCGATGTCGCCTGAACCCACCGCCTGGACAAGCCGGCTGGCCGCGACGCCACTCTCCGAACGGGGGACCCTCCTGGAGGAGCTGGTCGTCACCGAGTTCCGTACCGCCCTGCTCATGGGGGACGACGACGAACTCCCGCGTGACGAGAGCTACTTCGCGCACGGGCTCACCTCGCTCGGCGCCACCGAGATCGAGCAGCGGCTGGAGGCGGTCCTGGGGCGTCCCATCGACGCGGCCAGCCTGCTGAACAACCCCACGATCGACCACCTGCTCACCCACCTGCGGACCGATGTGCTCGCTGACCACTTCCCGGTGGCCGGGCGGGAGCCGCAGGGGCCCGCCGAGCCCTCCGGCCCGCAGGCGACGACCCGGGCGCTGGTGGACGACATGATGAAGTCCCTCTACGCCTCCTGAGAGCGGTGTTCCGCCGCCCCGCGGGGTGGCGGAACACCGGTTCCCTCCCCTGCCCAGGCCGCCCCCGACCCTTCGGCGTACATCCGTCCGGGCCGCTTCGCCATGCCCCGGCTCGACAGCTGATCCCTATCCACGCGCAGTACCAGCGGGAGAGACGCAATGACAGACTCGGTTCCGGCCTCGGACAAGGACCAGCTCCTGCGGCAGTTGCTGCTGGAGAAGTACGAACCCATCGCCGTGGTGGGAGTCGGGCTGAAGCTGCCCGGTGACAACACGACTCCGGACGGGTTCGCGGAGTTCCTTGCGGAGGGGCGGGACGCGATCGGGCCCGTGCCCCCGGACCGCTGGGACACCGGCGCGCTGCACGCCGAGGAGCGCGGCACCAGGGGAAAGATCGCCACGGCCGGCGGCGGGTTCGTCTCGGGGATCGACCAGTTCGACCCGCAGTTCTTCAATATCGCGCCGAAGGAAGCCGCCTACATCGATCCCCAGCAGCGCCTGGTGCTGGAGGCGTCCTGGCACGCGCTGGAGTCGGCGAACATCGACCCGGGCGCCCTGCGCGGCGGCAACGGCGCCGTGTACATGGGCGTCAGCTCGGTCGACTACACCATCGAGATCGACGCGCTGGCGGCCGAGGAGCTGGAGGCCCCCATCGGCACCGGCACCGCGCACAGCGCCGTGTCCGGTCGGCTCTCCTACTTCCTGGGCTGGCGCGGCCCGTGCATGAGCATCGACACCGCCTGCTCGTCCTCGCTCGTCGCCCTGCACCTCGCGGCCAAGGGCCTGCGCCAGGGGGAGTGCGACATCGCGCTGGCCGGCGGTGTCAACGCGATCCACCACCCGCGCAACCACATCGTCTTCTCGCAGGCGAACATGCTCGCCCCCGACGGCCGGTGCAAGACCTTCGACGAGAGCGCCGACGGGTACAGCCGCAGCGAGGGCGTGGGCGTGATGGTCCTCAAGAGGCTGTCGGACGCCAAGCGCGACGGCGACCGGATCCTCGCGCTGCTGCGCGGTTCCGCGGTCCGCCAGGACGGTGAGAGCGGCGGCCTGACCGTGCCCAACGGCATCGCGCAGGCGGCCGTCATCCGCGCCGCGCTCACCGACGCGATGCTCGAACCCAAGGACATCGGCTACATCGAGGCACACGGCACCGGCACCTCTCTCGGCGACCCGATCGAGATGGGGGCCATCGAGTCCGTCTTCGGCGACTCACGGGCGGCGGGCGACCCGCTGGTGGTCGGTTCGGTGAAGACCAACATCGGCCACATGGAGGCCGCGGCCGGCGCCGGCGGTGTGATCAAGGCGATCCTCCAGCTCCGGGACGCGACCATCTACCCGCACCTGAACGTCACCGTCCCCAACAAGCACATCCCCTGGGACGACTACCACGTCACCGTGCCCGGTGAGCGCGCCCCCTGGCGCGACGCCCCGCGCCGTGCCGTCGTGAACTCCTTCGGCTTCGCGGGCACCATCGCCTCCATCGTTCTGGAGCAGCCGCCGGCCACCACCGCCCCGGCCGCCGGGGTCGGCACCGCCCCGGCCACCGGGACCACCACCCCGGCCGGGCCGCTCCTCACCCTCTCGGCCAAGAGCCCCTCCGCCCTCCGTCTCCAGGCCGGGGCCTGGCGCACGGCGCTGGACACGCTTGCCGAGCAGGACCTCGCGGACTTCTGCCGCACGTCCAACCTCGGCCGCACCCACTTCCCCGTACGCGTCGCGGCGCCCGTCGCCGGGCTGGACGAGGCCCGTGCCCTCCTGGACAAGGTGCTGGACGCCCCCGAGGACCGGGCGGCGCGCACCAGGGACGCGGACATGCGCGGCGCCTCGGTCGCCTTCCTCTTCACCGGCCAGGGCGCGCAGTACACGGGCATGGGCAGGCAGCTCTACGACCGGTACCCCTTCTTCCGCGAGCAGATCGACCACCTCGACGCACTCTTCGCCCCTCACCTCGGCCGGTCCGTCAGGGAGCTGATGTTCGGTGAGGCGGAGCACGCCGAACAGGACATCCACCAGACCAGGTACACGCAGTGCGCCCTGTTCACCCTGGAGTACGCCCTGGCCCGGCTGTGGATGGACTGGGGCGTGCGCCCCGGCGTCCTGCTCGGGCACAGCATCGGTGAGATCGTCGCCGCCACGGTCGCCGGCCTGTTCACCCTGGAGGACGCGGTGAAGCTGGTCGCCGCGCGCTCGCGGCTGATGCAGTCGGTGACGGCACCCGGCCGGATGGTGGCCGTGCGCGCGGCGGCCGCACAGGTCGAACCCTTCCTGGCGGACTACGACGACGTCAGCTTCGCGGCGGTCAACGCGCCCGAGCAGTGTGTCGTCTCAGGCGGCCGGCAGTCCCTCGACGCGCTCGAAGACCTGCTGCGGGAGCGCGGCTTCGGCGTCAAGGGACTGCCGGTGTCCCACGCCTTCCACTCACCCCTGATGACGGAGGTGTTCGAGGCGTTCCGCGAGGAGATCAGGGACATCACCTTCCGCGAGCCCACCATCAGCTTTGTCTCCAACCTCACCGGCGAGATCGCGGACTTCGCCGACGTCGCCACCCCCGACTACTGGGTGCGCCACATCGGTGAGCCGGTCGCCTTCGCCGCAGGAGTGCGGTGCGTCCAGGCACGCGGGCGGCACGTCTTCGTCGAGGTCGGCCCGTCCGGCGCGCTCACCGGCATGGGCAGGCAGAGCGCCGACGCCGCCGCCCACCTCTGGCTGCCCAGCCTGCTGCCCGCCGACACCGACGACTCGACCCTCCGCTCGGCGCTGGCCCGCTGCTACGGCGCCGGGCTCCCCGTCGACTGGGCCGGCCACCACCGGGGCCGCCCCGGACGCCTGCTGGACCTGCCGGCATACGTCTTCGACACCAAGCGGTACTGGCTGCCCGGCACCGGCCGCCGCCGGCTCGGCGCCCCCGCCGCGCCGGAGAGCACCGTGACCCTGCTGGGCACCGAGTGCACCACGGACGAGCAGCGTGCCGAGGCCGTCCAGGAGTTTCGCAGCCTGCTCGGTCCGGAGAACCCCGCCTACCTGGCGGACCACGTCGTCATGGGTCAGGTCGTCTTCCCCGGCGCCGGCTACGCCGCGATGCTCTTCGAACTGCAGGACGCCGTGTTCGGCGAGACCCTGCTGCCCGTGCGCGACCTGCGCATCCACGAGCCGCTGTTCCTGCCCGAGGGAACCGCCACCGAGGTGCGCACCCGGCTGACCCCCGGCCCGGACAGCGAGGCCGCGGTGGAGATCCTCAGCGTCGTCCCCGGCGTCGACGGGTCCATCGAACGCCTGCACGCCACCGCTGTTTTCGTCGCGGCGCCACTGGACGACCGGAGCCGCGCCGAGACGGCCGGGGAGGCACTGGCGCTCCTCGCGGAGGCCGGCGACCACCTCGCCGACCACCCGTCGGACGACCTGTACGCGGACTTCGCCGAGGTCGGCCTCGCCTACGGAGCCGAGTTCCGGCGGATCCAGCGCGCCCGGTCCCACTCCGGCGCCGTCGCGACCGCCGATCTGCGAGGCCCGGACACGGGCGACGCCGGCCAACTGCACCCGGCGGTCCTGGACTGCGCCATGCAGACCCTCGCGGTGGTCGCCCCGTCGGGACAGACCTTCCTGCCGGTCGGATTCGACCGCGTCGCCCTGTACAAGAAGCCCCGCGGCACCCTGCGTACCGTGCTCCGGCTCCTGCCGCGGGACGGTGACGGCGAACTGGCCGCCGACATCTTCGCCCTGGAGGGGGAGCGGCTTGTCTTCGAGGCCCGCGGGCTGCGGCTGAAGCGGGTGGCCAACACCGCCGTGGAGCGGCAGTTGGTGCACGAACCGCGCTGGACCAGGAAGTCGCTGCCCGCGGCGCGCCCCGCGCAGGACCGGGAGATCCTCGTGGTCGCCCCGGACCTGCCGGAGCTGTCCGCCGGGCCGGACGGCCCCCGGATCAGCCTGGCCGCCGGCACGGCCCAGGCGGTCTCCCTCCTGGCGGAGCGGCCCGGCATCACCGACGTCTGCTGGTTCTGGACCCCCGAGCCCACCGGCCCCGGCGGTGACGGGGACCCGGCCGCCGAGGCCGCCCTGCTGCGCGAGGAGAGCCGCCGCAACTACACCGAGCTGCTCGCCCTTGTCACGGCACTCCAGGACCGCGCCCCGCGCCTTCTGCTGGTCACGCGCGGTGCGCAGCGGCTGCCGAGGGACCCGGCCGGCGACACCGTCCGCCCGGACGGCCTGGCCGCGGCCTCGCTCTGGGGCTTTGGGCCGGTGCTGCACAACGAGTACCCGGCGCTCAAGGTGAGCCTCGTCGACCTGCCGGCCGACGCCGGTGAGGCCGATCTGACCGCGCTGCTGGACGAGTGCGCGGCCGGCGACACCGGGGACCACCGGATCGCGCTGCGCGCCGGCGCCCGCCATGTACAGCGGCTGCACCCGGCCGGAGGCAGCGGCGCCGGGGCCGGTGACGGCACCGGGAACGTCGAGCTGTCGGTCGTCGAGTACGGCCAGTTCTCGAACATCAAGCCGGTACCGGTCGCCGACCGGTCTCCCGAGGGCGACGAGATCGAGGTGCGCGTCCACGCGGCCGGTCTCAACTTCAAGGACGTTCTCAATGCGCTCGGCATGCTCCGGCAGCACGCCCTGGACACCGGCACGGAGTACGTCCCGCTGCCGCTCGGCTTCGAGGCGGCCGGCACGGTCCTCACGGCCGGTCCCGACGCGGAGTTCGCACCGGGCGACGAGGTCCTGCTCAGCCACCTCGGGTGCATGCGGACCCGGGTCACCGTCTCCTCGGCCGTCGCCGTCCGCAAGCCCTCGTCCGTCGGCTTCACCGAGGCCGCCGCCCTCCCCACGGCCTATGTCACCGCCTACTACGCCCTGCACGACCTGGCCGGGATCAAGGCCGGTGACAAGGTCCTCATCCACGCGGCGGCGGGCGGTGTCGGACAGGCCGCCGTCCAGCTCGCCCGGCTCGCGGGCGCCGAGGTGTACGCCACCGCCAGCCCGCGCAAGTGGCCGCTACTGCGGGAGCAGGGCGTGCGGCACGTGATGAACTCCCGCACTCTCGCCTTCTCCGACGAGATCCTGGAGGCGACCGGGGGACAGGGCGTCGACATCGTCCTCAACAGTCTCAACAAGGACCACATCCCGGCGAGCGTCGGATGCCTGGCCCGCGACGGCCGGTTCGTGGAACTCGGCAAGATCGGCATCTGGTCGGCCGAGCGCATGGGCGAGGAGCGCCCCGACGTCGATTACCACAACTTCGACCTCAGCGAGCTTCCCGAACAGCGGCTCAACCAGCTCAACAAGTCGATCCTGGAGACCGTCGTCGGCCTGATCGAGAGCGGCGACCTGGGCCCTCTGCCCACGGCCGGCTACACGCTGGACGAGACGGAGGAGGCATTCGCGGTCCTCAGCCGGGGCGCCAACATCGGCAAGCTGGTCCTGGAGTTCCCGGTCCCGGCCGAAGCGCCCGAGCCGGTGCGGCTCTCGCCCGGGGAGACGTACCTGATCACGGGCGGACTCGGCGCCCTCGGCCTGGTCGCCGCCCGCAGGCTCGTCCGGGACGGCGCGCGGCATCTCGCGCTGGTCAGCCGGCGGAGCGTCGCCGAGGACGAGATCCGCGCGATCGCGGAGGGACTGGGACCCGACGTCCGGCTCAGGGTCCTCACCGGGGACGTGGCCGAACCCGCCGACGTGACGCGGATCGTGGCGGAGCTGAACAGCTCCGGAGCGCCGCTCGGCGGTGTGCTGCACGCGGCCGGCGTCCTGGCAGACGCCCCGGTCGCCAAGCAGACCTGGGAGAGCATCGACACCGTCCTGCGGCCCAAGATGTACGGCGGTTGGCTGCTGCACCGGGCCACCGCGGGCCTCCCGGGACTGCGGTTCTTCGTCGCCTACTCGTCGGTGGCCTCCGTGATCGGGTCCATGGGCCAGAGCAACTACGCCGCTGGCAACGCCTTCCTCGACGCCCTCATGCACGAGCGCTCCGCGCGGACACTGCCCGGTCTGAGCGTCAACTGGGGTCCGTGGGCCGAGGTCGGGATGGCCGCCGACCTGACCGCGCAGCAGATCCGGGCCATCGAGGGCCGCGGTATCAAGTTCCTCGACCCGGCCGACGGCATGCGGCAGCTCACGCGGGCCTGGAGCCGGCCGCAGGCCCAGGCCGTGATCGGGGAGTTCGACTTCGAGCGGCTCCTGACGGGACCGGCCGGCGCGGACGCCTTCTTCACCGCCGTCCGGCCGCGCGCCGCGGCGGAGGAGGCCGCGTTCGACCTCGACGAGCTGGTGGCCCGCCCGGCCGCCGAACGCACGGTGGCGGTCGAGGACGTCCTGCGCGCCAAGGTGGCCACCGTCCTGCACTTCGAGTCCCCGGACGACATCGACTCCGGAGCGAAGTTCCTCGAACTGGGCCTGGACTCACTGGCCGCTGTCGAGCTGAAGAACGCCCTGGAGGCGGCCTTCCGCACGGCCCTGCCGACATCGGCGCTCTTCGACCACCCGACGGTCGGCGACCTGGCGGCCCACCTCGCCGAGCGGCTGGCGCCCGCGGACGCCCCGACGGAGGGAACGGACGGGGCCGGCCCCGCGGAGCCGAGCGGGCTGAGCGACGAGGAAGCGGACGCGGAGCTCGCCGAACTGCGCGAGTACACGTTCTGACCGGGGGAGGGACACGGTGACCGACTACACCGACTACATCGACCAGCTCAGCGAGTTGTCCAGGAAGCAGCTCATGGTGATGCTGGCCCGCCAGCACCAGGAGCGGACCCAGCCGATCGCGGTCAGCGGGATGGGGTGCCGATTCCCCGGCGGCATCGACACACCCGACGCCCTGTGGGCCGCCCTGCGCGGCGGGCGCGTCGTACCCGGCGCGTCACCGCTCCCTCCCACCGACAGCCTGGGCCGGCCGCGCTGGGACACCACCGCGGCCGACCTGGCTCCGCTGGCCGCCACGCTGGAGGCCGGCGCCTACCTCGACGACGTCGACCTGTTCGACGCCGGCTACTTCGGGCTCACCCCCGAGGAGGCGGTCCATCTCGACCCCCAGCAGCGGCTGCTGCTGGATGTCACGGTCCAGGCGGTGGCCGACGCCAACCTCGGCCTGGAGGCACTGCGCCGCCGCCGGGTCGGCGTCTACGTCGGGCTCAGCACGGCGGAGTACAACTTCGCCGGACTGCGCAACGGCCTGGGCAAGGACGACCTGTCCCCGTACATGGGCACCGGTACGGCGCTGAGCGCCGCCTCCGGGCGGATCGCGCTGGCCCTCGGGGTGCAGGGGCCCGTCCTCACCCTGGACACCGCGTGCTCCTCGGCCCTCACCGCGGTGCACCTCGCCGCCACCGCGCTGCGCGGCGGCGAGTGCGACGTGGCCCTGGTCGGGGTCAGTCATCTGCTGCTGTCGCCGTTCACCAGCGAGGTGTTCGCCAAGGCGGGCATGGTCTCGCCGACCGGGCGGTGCCGGCCCTTCACGGCGGACGCCGACGGGTACGTACGGGCGGAGGGCTGCGGAGTCCTCGTCCTGGAGCGGTACCGCGACGCCGCCAAGGAGGGCCGCCGTCCCTACGCGGTCGTCCGGGGCAGCGCGGTGCACCAGAACGGCGACCGGGGCGGCCTGGCCGCCTTCTCCGCGGACGGCCAGCGCACCGTCGTCGGTCTCGCGCTCGAACGCTCCGGCGCGGACGCGCACGACGTACGGTACGTCGAGGCCCAGGCCAACGGCTCCCGGGTGGGCGGGATCGTCGAGGCCGAGACCCTGGCGGAGGCGTACCGGCGCCAGACGCCGGACACCCCCGGCCTCTATCTGGGGTCGTCCAAGGCCAATCTCGGCTACATGGAGACCGCCTCGGGTGCCGCGAGCCTGATGAAGACCGCGCTGGCCCTGGCGCACGGCGAGATCCCGCCGCAGCCCGGGGCCGAAGACCCCGACCCGGGCATCGGCTGGGACCGTACCGGGCTGCGGATGGCCACCGCCCCCGAGCCGTGGCCGCCCGGACCGCGCAGGCTGGCCGCGGTGAGCGCGACCGGCTTCACCGGAACCGCCGCGCACCTGGTGATGGAGGCCGTGCCGGAACAGGCCGCGCCACCCGCGGGCGGGCCCGCGGGACCGGCCGTGCTGCTGCTGTCAGGACACACTCCCGAGGCGCTGGTGGCCACGGCACGCCGGCTGCGCGCGCACCTGGCGGAGCGCACGGACTGGTCGTACGCCTCCGTGTGCCGCACGCTCGCGGAGTGCCGCGACCATCTGACGCACCGTCATGGCGCCGTGGTGCGGTCGGACGCGGAACTCCTGGCCGAGCTGGACCGGGTCACCGGCGGCGCGGACGCCCCCGAGGAGCGGCCGGGGATCCTCCTGGACCTCAGGGACCTCG
The DNA here is from genome assembly GCF_040635655.1 of Streptomyces sp. NPDC006923. NCBI lineage: Bacteria > Bacillati > Actinomycetota > Actinomycetes > Kitasatosporales > Streptomycetaceae > Streptomyces > Streptomyces sp. NPDC006923. The sequence goes on along the minus strand of NZ_JBEYIF010000002.1, from coordinate 181,692 downwards.
GCCACCGGCGCCCGCCCGCCTTCGCCGCGCCGGAAGGGACCCCGGGGGACGGCACGAGCGGATCCTGGGCGCCCGACTGGCTCGGGCGCCTGCGCGCGGCAGGTGTCCCGCTCGCCGGGGTGGTGTGCGACCCCCAGGACGCCGGGCCGCTGATCCCCGCGCTCACCGGCGCCGCGGACGGGACCGCCCTGCCGCGCGGCTGGGAGCGGCACGACTCCCGGGGAGCCGTGGTGCTGCGGCGGGCCGGCGCCGGCCACCTCCCCCCGACCGACCCCGCCGCACTCGACGAGGCCGGCTGGTACGGCCTGCTCGCCTCGGCCTACCGGGCGGGAGAGCGGCCGGGCACCGGCACCCTCGCACCCGGCGCCCGGCCACCCCTGAGCCGCCTGCCGGGACCGGCGCTGCTGGGCAGCCGCTACTGGACCGACATCAACATCTGGCGCTGAACGCAACCGGACAGGACACCCCGATGTATTTCGCCGAGCTGCAGACCGTCACGGACACCGTGGCCTTCCACGCCCAGCGGACCCCCGACGCCACAGCCGTGGAGTGCGAGGGCCGCACCGTCAGCTACCGACTGCTCGACCAGGAGAGCAGCCGGGCCGCCCACGCCCTGCTCGCCGCGGGCCTGGGCACCGGCTCCCGGGTGGGCTACCTGGGCAAGGAGTCCGAGCTCTACTACGAGATCCTCTTCGCCTGCGCGAAGAGCGGGACCGTTCTCGTCCCCATCAACTGGCGGCTGACCGGGACCGAGGTCGACCACATCCTGCGTGACTCGCGGACCGAGATCCTCTTCGTGGAACCCGAGTTCCTCGCCGCCGTCGCCGACCGCACCGCCCTGCGCGCCGTGGTGGAGACCGAGGCCCAGGGCCCGCAGGACACCGGATACCGGGCCTGGAAGGCCGGCCACCCCGAGAGCTCTCCCGTACCCGGCACCGGCCCCGACAGCCCCATCGCGCAGCTCTACACCAGCGGGACGACCGGACTCCCCAAGGGCGTCGTCCTCGCCCACCGCAGCTTCTTCCGCATCCGTGACGCCCTTGCCTCGCGGGGCCTGGACTGGATCGACTGGCAGCCGGGCGACCGCAGCCTCATCGGCATCCCCGGCTTCCACGTGGGCGGCCTGTGGTGGGCGATGCAGGGCTTCAACGCCGGAGTCACCAATGTGGCGATGCGCATGTTCACCAGCCACGACGCCGTACACCTCATCCGCCGGGGCGGCGTCACCACCGCCTGCGTGGTCCCCGCGATGCTCCAGATGGTGCTGGCCGAACCCGGCATCGGCCCCGACGACTTCCGCACGCTGCGCAAGACCGTCTACGGGGGCTCCCCGATCTCCGAGAGCCTGCTCACCCGGGGGATCGAGATGCTCGGCTGCGACTTCGCCCAGATCTACGGCCTCACCGAGACCGGCAACACCGCCGTGTGCCTGCCCCCGGAGGACCATGTCGTCGGCAGCCCCCGGCTGAAGGCCGCGGGCCGCCCGTACCCCGGTGTCGAGGCCAAGGTCGTCGACGACGACGGGACGGCCCTGCCCCCGGGCGAGATCGGGGAGGTCCTGCTTCGAACTCCGGCGGCCATGCTGGAGTACTGGGAGCTGAAGGAGGCCACCGACCGCACCCTGGTGGACGGCTGGATCCACACGGGAGACGCCGGATACCTCGACCCGGACGGCTATGTCTTCATCTGTGACCGCATCAAGGACACCGTCATCGTGGCCGGGGAGAACGTCTACCCGGCCGAGGTCGAGAACGCCCTGTGCAAGCACCCGGCCGTCGCGGAGGCCGCCGTCATCGGCGTGCCGCACGAGCGCTGGGGCGAGTCCGTGCACGCCTTTGTGGTCCTGCGCCCCGGACAGAAGGCGACGGCACGGGAGCTGATGCTCTCCCTCAAGAGCCGTATCGCCGACTTCAAGATCCCCACCGCCTACGAGTTCATCGACCGGGTGCCCCGCAACCCGAGCGGCAAGACCCTGCGCCGCACCCTGCGCGAAACGTACTGGGCCGGCCGCGAACGGCAGGTCAACTGACGTCCGGCCGGGCGCGGACGGTGACGGGAACGACCAGGACGGCGACAGGAAGCGACGGCAGTGACGACAGCGACGCACGACCCCCAGGTGTGGCTTCCGTACGGGCCGCCGCGCCGGACGGCGGGGCTCCGGCTCTTCTGCTTCCCGCACGCGGGCGCCGGAGCCGCCGCCTTCCGCGACTGGCGCGGCGGCCTCGGGCGGGACATCGACGTCCTGCCCGTGCAACTGCCCGGTCGCGGTACCCGTCTCGGCGAACCGCCGCACCAGGACATGGCGGCGCTCGTGGGGGACACCGCGCGGGCGCTCCGCCCCTGGCTGGACGAGGCGCCGTACGCCTTCCTCGGCCACAGCATGGGCGCTCTGCTCGCCTACGAAATGGCCCGCCACCTGCGGGACACCCGGGCGCCGAACGGACCGGTCCAACTGATCGTCTCCGGGCACCGCGCCCCCCATCTGCGCTGGCCCGGATACACCGGCGACACCGTGTCCGAGCAGGAGGCCGCCGGCATGCTCAGACTCCTCGAAGGCCCGGGCGCCGACGAGCCGGACCTGGCGTTGGCGGTACGCCCCGTCCTGCGCGCCGACCTGAATCTGTGCGCCCGCTACCGGCACCTGCCCCGTACCCCGCTGGACATCCCCGTCACCGCGCTGGGCGGCACGGACGACCCGCTCGTGCCGCAGCGGACCCTGACGGCGTGGAGCACTCACACCACCGGGCCGTTCCACAGCGCGGTGCTGCCCGGGGGCCACTTCTACCTGTTCGAGCTGCAGCACGTCGTCTGCGGCATCCTCCAGAGCCGACTGCGGCCCCAGGCGGCCTCCCTCCGGCAGCCGACGGGAGAAGACACCCGATGAACGCTGTTGACCTGCTCGGCGAACTCGCCGCCCGTGGGGTCGACCTCCGTGCCGAGGGCGACCGGCTGCGCTGCCTGGCCCCGGAAGGCGCGCTGACCGACCGGCTGCGCGAGCGCATCACCGCGAACAAGCAGGACCTGCTGGCGCTGCTGCGGGAGGGCGACACGGACCGGCTGGTGCCCGATCCGGCCCATGCCCATGAGCCGTTCCCGCTCGGCGACATCCAGCAGGCCTACTGGATCGGACGCGGCAACGGCTTCGACGTCGGGGTCGCCGCCCACTCCTACGCCGAGTACGACCGGGACGAGGCCCTGGACCCGGCCCGCCTGGAACGGGCCTGGTCGCTGCTGCTGCGCAGACACCCGATGCTCCGGGCGGTGGTCGACGAGGACGGGCGCCAGCGGGTCCTCCCGGAGGCACCGGCCCACTCCCTGCCGGTGCACGACCTGCGCGGGCTGCCCGCACCGGAGAGCGGCCGGCGCCTCGCCGCCGTCCGGCAGCGGCTCTCCCACCGCGCCGAGGCCCCCGGTAGCTGGCCGCCGTTCAAGATCGAGCTGTCCCTGCTGGACGGCCGCTGCCGCACCCACCTCAGCGGCGACCTGGTGGCCGCCGACGCGTGGAGCTGGCAGATCCTGGCGCGGGACCTCGGCGCCTGCTATCAGGACCCGGACGCCGAACTGCCGCCGCTCCAGGCCACGTTCCGCGACTACGTCCTGGCCGGGCGGCGGCAGCCCGTACCGGCGGCCGACCTCGCGTACTGGCGCGAGAAGGCGGCCACCCTGCCCCCGCCCCCGGAACTGCCCCTGGCCGGCGGCCACACGGCGACCGACCGGCCGAGGTTCACCCGGCTCACCGGGGCGCTGCCGCCCGCCGTGTGGGAACGGCTCAGAAAACGCGGCGCGCGGGAGAATCTCACGCCGTCCACCGTCCTGCTCGCCGCCTACTCGGTGGTCATCGCCGAGTGGAGCAAGAACCGCAGGTTCTGCCTCAACCAGACCCTCTTCGACCGGCGTCCGCTGCACCCCGGAATCGGTGACGTCGTGGGGGACTTCACCAACTTCACCCTGCTCGACGTGGACTGCGGCAGCGGCCTGCCCTTCGCGGACCACGCCAGGGCCCTGCGCGACCAGCTCTTCGAGCACCTGACGCACAGTTCGGTCAGCGGCGTGCGGATCCTGCGCGAGGCCACCCGGCAGCGGGGCGGACACGAACCCGCCTCGGCCCCGGTCGTCTTCACCAGCATCCTCAGCAGCCGGGGCCAGGCCATGGACGCGTTCGCCTGGCTCGGACGGCAGGTCCACGGCGTCAGCCAGACCCCCCAGGTCCGGCTCGATCAGCAGCTCTACGAGGAGGACGGCGCCCTCGTCATCACCTGGGACCTGGTCGAGGGACTCTTCGCGGACCAGGTGCCCGAGTCGATGTTCGACGCCTACCAGGGCCTGCTGGACCGGCTGGCCCGGGACGACGAGCCCTGGCGCTCGGCCAGGCCGGTCAGCCTCGCGCCCGCGGTGCGCGCCGCCCGCGACCGGTACAACGCCACCGGCGACCCGTACGAAGGCCACACCCTGCACGGGCTGTTCAGCGCGGCGGCCGCCGCCGCACCGGACGCGCCCGCCGTCATCACCGGGGAACGCGTGCTGACCTACCGCGACGTGGACGACCGCTCCCGCGCCGTCGCCCGCCTCCTGCGGGAGCGCGGGGTGCGGCCCGGGGACCTGGTCGGCGTGGCGACGGAGAAGGGGTGGGAGCAGGTCGTCGCGGTACTGGCCGTCCTGCGCGCGGGCGCCGCCTACCTCCCCCTCGACCCGCACTGGCCGGCCGCCCGACGGGACGGCCTGCTGGCCGACGCGGGCGTGCGCCACCTCCTCATCCAGCCCTGGACCGAGGGACCGTGGCCGGCCGGCCTGGACGTCGCGGTGATCGAGGAGGAGGCCCCCGAGGGCTCCGGCACGCCGTACGAGGACCACCCGCACAACCCCGAAGACCTCGCGTACACCATTTTCACCTCCGGCTCCACCGGCCGGCCCAAGGGCGTGGCGATCACGCACCACGCCGCGGCCAACACCGTCCTCGATGTCAACCAGCGCTTCGGGGTGACACGCGGCGACCGCGTGCTCGGGGTCTCCGCCCTCACCTTCGACCTGTCGGTGTGGGACGTCTTCGGGACCCTGGCCGCCGGCGGTGCCCTCGTCCTGCCCGGCCCCGAGGCCCGGCGCGACCCGCTGGCCTGGGCCGAACTGATGGAACGCCATGGCGTCACCGTCTGGAACTCCGCGCCCGCCCTTCTGCGCCTGCTCACCGACGCCCTCGGCGAGCGCCGCCTGAGAACCCCCCTGCGGCTGGTCCTGCTCAGTGGCGACTGGATCCCGGTGACCCTGCCGGACCGGGTCCGTACCCTCGCCCCCGGCGCCCGGGTGGTGGCACTCGGCGGAGCCACGGAGGGGGCGATCTGGTCCATTCACCACAGGGTCGACAAGGTCGACGCCGAGTGGCACAGCATCCCGTACGGAGCCCCGCTGCGCGGCCAGCGCGTGTATGTGCTGGACGAGCGGCTCGACGAGCGCCCGGACTGGGTGGTGGGCGAGATCTGTATCGGCGGCGCGGGGCTGGCCACCGGGTATCTGGGCGCCCCCGAACAGACCGCGAGGTCGTTCGTCGTCCGTCCCTCCACCGGGGAGAGGATCTACCGGACGGGAGACCTGGGGCGGTTCCGGCCCGAGGGCTGGATCGAGTTCCTGGGCCGCGAGGACCAGCAGGTCAAGCTGAACGGCCACCGCATCGAACTGGAGGAGATCGAGAGCGCGTTGCTCGGCCATCCGGCCGTGACCGCCGCCGCCGTCACGGTCCGGGGGGACGGGCACCGCCGCCATCTCGCCGCCTACGCGGTGCCGCGTGCGGGCGGGGACTCCGCAGCCGCGGACGAGGAGGAGCTGCTGGCCCATCTCGCCGCCCGGCTGCCTGAGGTGATGGTGCCGCGGACCCTCGCGTTCGTCTCCGCGCTTCCCCTCACCGCCAACGGCAAGATCGACCGGGCCCGGCTGGCCGCCGAACGGCCGACCGCCGTGTCCGCGGGCCGCACGAGGGAGACAAACGCGACGGACGCGACGGACGCGACGGACCCGATGGACCCGCCGGACCCGCCGGACCCGACGGACACGGAAGGCTCGGTGCTGGCCGGCGTCATGGCGACGGCGACCCGGGTGCTCGATCTGGACCTCCCCGACCCGGACATGTCCCTGCTGGCGGCGGGCGCCGACTCCCTGGGCCTGGTGCGGCTCGCGCTCGCGCTGGGTGAGGAGTTCGGCCGACGGCCGCCGGTGGAGGAGCTGTTCCGCCTGGGCAGCCCCCGGGCCATCGCCACCTGGTGCGCGCGCCGGCAGGCACCCGGTGGGGAGGCGGAGGACGGGCCCGCGTCCGCCGGTGCCTTCACGGTGCTCACCGACCCCGCGGCGCGCTCCCTGCACACGGCCTCCCGGCCCGCGCTCCGGCCCGGCGGCGCCGGCGCGCTGCCCCTGCCGGACGTGCCGGTGCGGGAGACACCGTCCGCGAAGCGGCGCACCGCCCGCCGCTTCGCACCGGACGCGGTGCCGGCCGGGGCGCTCGCCGGGCTCCTCGGCGCGCTGCGGCAGTCGGCCGGGGACGACGGGGTACGAGCCCGTTACCCGTCGGCCGGCGCCGTGCACTCCGTACAGACGTATGTCGAGATCCGCCCGGGACGGGTCGCGGGGATCCCGGGCGGCACCTACTACTACCACCCCGGCGACCACGCGCTGCTCCCCACGGGAAGCGGCGGCGGCCTGCCGGACGGGGCGCACTGGCCCGCCAACAGGGCCACCGCCGGCACGGCGGCGTTCTCGCTGCACCTGGTCATGGACCGGGCGGCGCTCGAACCGCTGTACGGCGAGCAGGCCCGTGACCTCGCCCTCATCGAGGCGGGCTGTCAGACCCAACTGCTCGCCACCGTGGCACCGGCGCACGGTCTGGGCCTGTGCCCGGTGGCCGGCGCCGCGCAGGACGAGGTGCGGACGCTGTTCGCACTCGGCGATGCCCGCCATGCCGTCTTCTGTCTGCTCGGCGGGGCCCTGCCCCGGCCCGGCGGCCCGGACGGCAGCCACACGGCACCAGGAGACGACCGGAAACGAGGAGGACAATGACCGCCGCAGTACTGAGCGGACTCGGGGGATGGCTGCCACCGCGCGTCGTCACCAACGAGCAGGTGGGCCGGGAACTCGGCGTCACCGAAGAATGGATCCGCAGCCGGACCGGTATCCGGCAGCGGCATGTCTGCGACCCCGGCACCGCCACCTCCGACCTCGCGGTGGAGGCCGGCGCCCGGGCGCTCCGCTCGGCGGGCGTCGCCGCGACGGACGCTGTCGTACTGGCCACCGCCACCCCCGACCACCAGATACCGGGCACCGCCCCCGCAGTCGCCGCCCGGCTGGGCATGACCGGGGCGATCGCCTTCGACGTCAACGCGGTGTGTACGGGCTTCGTCTACGCACTGGCCACCGGCGCCGCGCTCATCCGCGGCGGGCTCGCCGCGAGCGTGCTGGTGATCGGCGCCGACACGTTCTCGACGGTGGTGGACCCGGCCGACCAGGTCGTGCGCCCGCTCTTCGGCGACGGTGCCGGAGCGGTCGTCCTGCGGGCCGGCGCCCCCGAGGAGCAGGGCGCCCTGAACGCCTTCGACCTGGGCAGTGACGGGCTCCGGGAAGACCTCATCATCGTCCCGGGCGGCGGTTCGCGGCAGCGCTCCGGGGGAGTGGCCACCGACCCCGCCGACTCCTACATGACCATGCGGGGCCGTGAGGTCTTCCGCAACGCCGTGCACCACATGGCCGATTCGTCCCGGACGGTCCTGGCCCAGGCCGGCCGGGACGTGGCGACGGTGGACCGCGTCGTCGGGCACCAGGCCAACATCCGCATCCTGCGGGCCGTGGCCGGCCGGCTCGATCTGCCCGAGGACCGCCTGGTCAGCAATATCGACCGGGTGGGCAACACCTCAGCCGCCTCCATCCCGCTGGCACTCGCCGACGGGGTGGCCGCCGGCACGGTGACGGAGGGCGCGACCGTCCTGCTCACCGCTTTCGGGGCCGGACTCACCTGGGGTTCGGCCGTACTCGAATGGCCCAAGATCCTGCTGAACGAGGGAGAGAAGGCACCGTGAGCACCAACATCGAGCGCGTGCAGAAGGTACTGGCCCAGCTCTGCGAGCTGCCGCCGCAGGGAATCGGCGCGGAGACCTCTCTCGCCTCACTCGACCTGGATTCGCTGACCATGATGGAGATCGGTTTCGGGCTGGAGCGGGAGTTCCGGGCCACGGTCGACGACGAGGCGCTGGCCGACGTGGAAACGGTCGGCGACCTGGTCCGGATGGTCGAGTCCTGCCCGTCGCCCAACTGACGGGCCCACAGCGCGCCTGGCCGGGTCACTCCCGTCCCGGCCAGGCGTTCACCCGGGGCCGGCGGCCGGCACGGCCACGGCCGTGACGACGAGTCCGTCCCCGACGGCCCAGCGGCCGTCGAAACCGGTCAGGCACCGGCCGCCGAGCACCGCCCGCTCGCCCAGCAGACGGGCATGGAAGGTGCCGTGCGTGCCGGTGCCTGCCGCCGGGCGCAGGTCGACGTCGGCGTGCTCGAAACCCAGCCAGCGGGACGTCAACGGGAACCACGCCTTGTAGACGGATTCCTTCGCGGAGAAGAGGACCTTGTCCCATGGGACGTGAGGAACGCGGGCCGACAGGGCGCGCACCGAGAGGAGTTCACGGTCACCGGAGCAGATGTGCTCCAGCAGTCCGGGGCGCAGCGGGACCGCCGGCTCGGCGTCGATGCCGACCGTGAGCAGATCACGGGACAGGGCGACGGCGGCGCCCCGGAACCCGTCGCAGTGCGTCATGCTGCCCACCACCCCGCCCGGCCACCGGGGAGCGCCCTTCGGGCCGGGCGGCAGTGGAGCGGGGGCCTCGCCGAGCGCGAGGAGCGCGGTGCGGGCACAGGCCCGCACCGCGGCGAACTCGCGTGCCCGGCGGGGCCGGAACCCCGCCGCCGCCCGCCTCTCCTCCGGATGGAGGGCGCCGAGGTCGGCCGCGTCGCGGTGGCCGGTGGTCTCGGCGGTACGGCAGGGGGAGGGCAGCAGCCGTGCGAGGAGACCGTCAGCCACCGGTGCGAGCGGGGGCGAGGGCCTGGGCGAGCGAGACCAGACGGTCGACCTCGGCCGGACTGGCCCACTCCGGCCAGCTGAGACGCATCCGGTGGGAGCCGTGGTCCGCACCGTGGCGCGCGGCCGGTCGGATCGTGATGTCCGCGCTGCCCAGGCCGTGCAGGTCGAAGTCGTTGTCGGCCGGACAGATCCCCAGGACCGCCCGGCCGTCCCGCAGGGCGTGCCGGTGCTCCTCCGGGCTGTGCCGGACGATGTTCACCGTCGTCCGGAAGAGCTGCTCCTTGAGAGCGGCACAGAACTCCTCGACGAACGTGCCGAGATCGACGGAAGGATGCGGGACATGGCTGAGCACCAGGGGTGTCCGGCTGCCCGCCCGGCGACGCGTGGCGTCGGTGGTCTCGTCCAGTGCCCGCACGGCCGCGCGTGCCCCTCTCAGGAACTCCCGGCCGGCCGGTGTCAGCCAGACGCTGCGGTTGGTGCGGCGCAGCAGGGGTGTGGCGACCTCCTTCTCCAGACGCACGATCTGCTGGCTGAGCGCGGGCTGGCTGATGTGCAGGCGCTGGGCCGCGCGGCCGAAGTGCAGTTCCTCGGCCAGGCAGATGAAGGAGCGCAAGCGGCTCAGACCGAGGTCCGCGGCCCGCTGCTCCCCGGCCGGTGTTCTCTCTCGTACTGTCTCCGCGATCGACATATGGACCCCCCGTATGTGGTGATGAAAGCGTCGTGGCCTGCGGCGAATGCGAACCGGCTCCATAAACGGAATCAGTTGTTCGGAGAATCGAGTTCCGTGTCGATCTTCCGGTCGAGTTCGCTTTTGAAGCCGCCGTTCGGCCCCGACGCGTACGCGCCCAAGCGGATTCGGTGGAAACGCTCGACGCCGCTCTGGACGTCGTCCTCCTCCGATTCCCCGCCGGTTGCTGCGATCCGCCCCACGAATCGGAACACTGACACCACCCCCTGTAGTGTGCGAACGTTCGTGCTAATAATGTTCTTCGCGCCTCTTGGCGTCAAGGCATTGCCGTCGGCGTCCGATTCGGGTCGTTTCCGGTCGTGGTTCGAGGGTGGCGCCCAAAGGGTGATCCTAGCCGGGCGGCGCCTCGGCGGGGGGCGGGTGCGCCGACCTCGGGGTGTCGGCCGGTGAAACTCGCCAGTAGCGATCAAGTGTTTTTCCCGGGGCGAGGTCCCGGGCAATCCATAAGTGAAGTCAGGGGGAAATGATGCCGGACAACTGGCGTTTGACGGTGGACCGTTCGCGCTGTGTGGGATCGACGATCTGTGTTTCCACTGCTCCGGGCGAGTTCGCGCTCGAAAGCGATGGTCAGTCCCGGGCCGAGCGCGCGGTGCTGCCGGCGGACGAGCGGGTGATGCGTGCCGCCGAACTCTGTCCGCTGGAGGCGATCTCCGTCGAGGTCGACGCGACCGGCGAGCGGCTGTTCCCGGTGGACGACTGAAGGCGGCGCCCCGCGCGGCCCCCGGGCCGCCTCGGCCGGGGCGAGGGGTGGACTCCGCGCTTCCGGTGTGCGCCTTCGCCACCGGTCCTGTACGGGTCCTCCGGGACCTAAAAGAGTGCGAACGATCGTGCTACTATCCTCATCTTTGTGATGCGGCTCCAGGGAGGCCAGACGATGGACCCGACCGTTGCAGTGCTGAGTACGGTCCTGAACTCCACGGCGAGGGTTGCCCCGGGGCTCGCGGGGAAGGGCGCCTTCGCGCTCTTCCGGCGGCCTCTCGGCCGGGCCAAAATCCGGTCCGTGGACGGGCCGGTGGCCCAGCGGGCCGAGCGGGGGCGGCTCACCGTGGCCGGCAAGAGCGTGACCACCTACCACTGGGGGGACGGGCCCCGGCCGGTACTCCTCGCGCACGGATGGGGGTCGCGTGCCCTGCGCTTCGGGGCCCTCGTCTCCGCGCTGCGCGACCGCGGCCACAGTGTGATCGCCTTCGACGCGCCCGGACACGGCGACTCCGGCGGTAAGAGCACCACGATCCTGGAGTACCGCGACATCATCCGTGAACTGCAGGACAGACACGGTGTGTTCGGCGCGATGGTGGGGTACTCCTTCGGCTCGCTGTCCTCCTTCTTCGCCGTACGGGAAGGCGTCAAGACGGAGGCCCTGGTCGGCATCGCCGGTGTCAGCCGCTTCGACCACCTGGTGTCCGGCTTCATCGGGGAACTCGGCCTGCGCGCACGCCTGGAGACCGAACTGCGCGCGCGTGTGGAAAAGGAACTCTTCCCGCACGAACCCGACATCTGGCGCCGCTTCGCGGTCCCGCTCGCCCCGGAGGAGATCGCCGTGGAGCGGATCCTGCTCGTCCACGACGAGGACGACCGCAGGGCGCGGATCCATCAGGCCCACGAGACGGCCGAGGCGTACGGGACCCGCGCCGAACTCTTCCTCACCCAGGGCCTCGGGCACCACCGCGTCATCACCGCCCCGGAGGTCGTCGCCCGTGTGGCCGACTTCCTCGACGAGCCGCGCGGCCCGTCCTCCGCGTCCTGACGCGGCACTCCTTCTCCCGGCAACCTCTCATGGAAGTGGTAACCCGATGACAACAGTCCCGGCCCGGCCCGGAGCCGTCCCGCAGGAGGAAGGAGGGTCGGCCCACGCGGGCGCGGCGCTGCTCCTCGCCTCGGGGGCCACCTTCCTCGCCCTGCTGGACGCCACGGTCGTCAACGTCGCCTTCCCGGACCTGCACAGCAGCTTCCCCGACGTCTCCGTGTCCCGGCTCAGCTGGGTCATCACCGCCTACGCCGTGGTCTTCGCGGGGCTGCTCGCCGCCGCGGGACGGCTCGCGGACGTGGTGGGCCGCAGGCGCCTGTTCCTCATCTCGGTGCTCGGCTTCACCGCCACCTCGCTCGCGGCGGGGGCGGCTCCGAGCGCCGCCTGGCTGATCGCCGCCCGCGCCGTACAGGGTGCCACCGCGGCGGGCATGATCCCGGCCGCCCTCGGGCTGCTGCTGGCCCACACCCCGCCGGCCAGGCGGGCCGCCGCCCTGGGTGCCTGGGGAGCCGCGGGCGGTATCGCCGCGGCCGTCGGGCCGAGCCTGGGCGGTCTGCTCGTGGACAGCTGGAACTGGCGCGGCATCTTCCTCATCAACGTGCCGCTCGGGCTCCTCATCGGCTACGGCACCTCCCGGCTGACCGCGGACAAGCCCTCGGGCAAGCGGCTTCCGGATCTGCTCGGCATGGTGGCGATGGTGCTGGCCATCGGCGGCCCGGTCACCGCGCTGAGCCAGGGCGCCGACTGGGGCTGGACCAGCCCGGAGGTGCTTCTGCTGTTCGCGGCGGGTGTCGTCTTCGGTGCGGTGGTGGCCCTGCGCTCCCGCCGGCACCCGGCCCCCGCGTTCGAGACCGACCTGTGGCGCAGTCCGGTGTTCACGGCCGCCAATGTCACCTCCGCGCTGTTCGGCGCGGCCATGTACGCGTGGCTGCTGGCCTGCCCCCTCTTCCTGGCGTCCATCTGGCACTACTCGGTCCTCAAGTCCGGTCTGGGCGTGACCCCGGGGGCCTTCCTCGCCGCGGTCGGCGCGGTGATCGTCGGCCGCCGGATGCCGGTCGAACAGCAGTGGAAGGCCGTTGTGTTCGGTGGCGTACTCGCGGGGGCGTCGTTCGCCGTCATGGGGCTGACCCTCGACAGCTCGCCCTCCTACGCGGCGCTCTGGCTGCCGCCCGGCCTGCTGGGCGGGCTGGGCATCGGCTGTGTCCTCACCGGTCTCTCCTCCATCGCCTCCGCCGCACTGCCCGCCGACCGCTTCGCCGCGGGCAGCGGAATGCTGATGACGTCCCGTCAGGTCGGCGGTGCGGTGGGGGTCGCCGGGCTGGCGGTGATCCTGGAGTCCGAGGGACTGGGATCGCCGGACGGCTTCCTCACCGGCTTCCTGTGGTGCGGTGTGACGGCCGTACTCGCCGGTGTCAGCGCGGTGGCGATGCGGCGCCGCGACTGACGGGGACAGACCGAGGCCCGGCCCCGCGACCGCCGGCACCGACGCGGGCCCGGGCCTGTCCGGTTTTCGGCGTCCGGGCCGGGCGATAAACAAAACGAATTATTGTGGACGGCTTTTCCCGTCGAGTTGACTGTAGGCTTTCGAACCATGAAAACGTCTGAACTGGATTATTATATCCGCCGGAAATTCTCCGAGCATGCCGAACTTCCCGAGGAGGAACTCTTCGCCTCCGGGGTGACCTTGGCCGATGTGGTCAGCAGAAGCCCGCGCATGACCAACAGCATTGACCTGATGGAGTCGTTCGCCCGGACCGCGAATTCTCTGCGTAAGGACCACGGAATTCGGGTGCGCCTGCCCGCGCTCCCGCTCGACACGCCGATATCGAATGTGGTGGCCCTTTTCCTTGAGGAATGCGAGCGGCAGCAGCGGGAGGCCGTGACATGAGCACCGGCCTGACGGACACCGCACCCTCCGGCGCCCGGCGCCCCGGCGCCTCCGAGAAGCAGCCCGCCATCATCACCGACCTCTACGACGCGCTGACTGTGCGGGGCATGTCGCTCGTCGATGTCACCTGGGAACAGCACCGGCTCCACGAGTCCCGCCGCTGGAGCGTCGTCGACATGCTGGCGGCGGTCGACCTGGACCGGCTCACCCCGCGTGACCGCGTCCTCGTCTGGAACGCCGGCCGGGCCGAACTCACGACCAAGCCGGGCGCGGACCGGCTGGAGCGGCAGGCCGAGGCCGAGTGCCGCCGCTGGGGCGCCAAGAACCCCGCGGTGGCGGCCGTGATGGAGGCCTGCGGCACCTGGAGCAGGTACTGGAACGAGGAGGAGGCGCACCACGAGACCGTCTTCATCCGGCTGGCCGAGGCCACCGGGATGGAGCCGATCTCCGACGAGACCTTCATCCAGTTCCGCCAGGTGTTCCCCGACGACGACATGCTGCGCACCCTGGTGCTGCTGGCGATCTCGGAGATCACCGCCGCCGTCAACTACGGCCAGTGCCAGCATGTCGTCGAGGACGGCGGGCTGCGCCGCATCTTCAAGCAGGTCGCCGCCGACGAGATCCAGCACCGCAACTACTTCGTGTCGTTCGCGAAGGCTCTGGTGGACAGCGGCGAGTACCACGCCAAGGACGCCTTCGCCGTGGCGCACCTGTTCCTCCGCGAGGACGGGGAACTCCAGGGAAGCGCTCGCGAACAGCGCGAGAGCCGCGGTACGCACGTGAACTGGTGGGACCATCTGGACACGAGCGACAGCGATTTCCGGCCGGAGGCGATCGAGAAGAAGGAACAGCTCATCTGCGGTGCGCTGAAGAAGATCACCGGAATCGCCGTGAACTCCCGTGAAGAGGTCGAGGACACGTGGATGGATCTTCTCGACAGCTGATCGGTCTGGGGCACGATTTCCAGTCGGTCGACGAACTGCGGAACGCCGTTGCTCTCCGTACGCCCGGTGTCTTCTTCACCTCCGCCGAAATCCGCCGCTTCGCGTCCGCGGTGAATCCGTCCGAAAGCATGGCGGCGGGTTTCGCGGCGAAGGAGGCGCTTTTCAAGGCCCTGCCGGCGGCGCGGATTCCCTGGTTCTGGACGGATGCGGAACTGGTCCACGACCGCCACGGCGCGCCGCTGTTCCGTGCCCACGGATCGCTGGCGGACCACCTGGCCCGCCGGCGGATGAGGGTGAACGTCTCCCTCTCGCACAGCGGCGGATACGTGTCCTCCGTGGTCCTTGTCACCGGCGGCCGGGCGGCCGGGCACGGGCTCCACTCGACGCTCACCCGGACGGGACGGACGGTACTGCGTGTTCTTCGACGAATCGCGACTCGATCTGCCGGTGCGGCCCGATGACCTGGACGCGCTCGGCCACGTCAACAACGCCGTCGTGCTCGCGTACCTGGAGGCGGGCAGGCGCCACTGGCTGGAGAGCCGGGGCGCCGTCGACGCCGCCGGGGCCGTGGCGGTGGTGTCCCGTGCCGAGGTCGACTACCTGGCGGAGATCGCGTACGGGGCCGTGGAGGTCCGCACCGTGCTGCACACTCCCTCGGCGGCGGACTTCGACGAGGACGACGTCACCTTCCGGGCCGTGTTCCGGCAGAGCGTGCACCGTCCCGGCGCGCCCGGCCCGGCCGTCGAAGCCCTCGTCACGGTCGCCTTCCTGGACGCCGGGCAGCGCCATCTGATCCCCCTGCAGGACTACCTCTCGGCCGTCCTCACCGACCGAACGGCCCGCTGAAACCGATGAGCTGGACAAGGAGATCGCCATGAGCGCGGCCAGACTGCCGGACGTGACGGAACACTGGGTGCCGACGTCCGACGGCCATGAACTGCACGTGCGACAGGTGCGACCGGACTCCGCGGGGACGGGCGCTCCGGGGGTGCTCCTGCTGCCCGGGCTGTTCTCGGACGCATCGTTCTTTCTCAGCGCGTCGGGCAGGGGACCGGCCATCGGTCTCCTCGCCGAGGGCCATGTCTGCTACCCGGCCTCGCTGCGCGGGCACGGACCCAGTCGCCGCCGGGGCACCGGCGGGCCGCGGGACTGGAACTTCGACACCTACGTCCGCCACGACATCCCCGACCTCGTGCGCGCCGTCGCCGCGCTCCACCCGGGACCGCTGTTCCTCCTCGCCCACAGCATGGCCGGATACGCCGCGCTGGCCGCGCTGGCGGTCGAACCGGACCTGCAGAAGGAGCTCGCCGGGGTCATCACCCTCTCCTCGGCGGTCAACGACTACAGCGACGGCGGGATCGCCAAGCGTGTTCAGGTGACCTTCGCCGCGACGCTCTCCCGGCTGGTCGGCCGCTTCCCCGCGCGGGCGCTGCGCCAGGGGCGCTGCGACGAACCGGCCGGACTGATGCGGCAGTTCGCCGACTGGGCGCCGAGCGGCGCCTTCC
Source organism: Streptomyces sp. NPDC006923 (assembly GCF_040635655.1). Taxonomy (NCBI): domain Bacteria; kingdom Bacillati; phylum Actinomycetota; class Actinomycetes; order Kitasatosporales; family Streptomycetaceae; genus Streptomyces; species Streptomyces sp. NPDC006923. The sequence goes on along the minus strand of NZ_JBEYIF010000002.1, from coordinate 165,817 downwards.
GCAGCGCCGACGGACGCACCGACTACTGGAGCGCGCTCGCCGGTGTGACCCTGCCGGTGCTGGTCGGAGTGGGCGCCGCCGACACGTTCCACGCCTCTCCCCGGCGGGCCCGGAAACTGGCCGACCACCTCGGTGGGCGGGCCGAGTTCACCGTCCTGGGGCGCGAGACGGGGCTCAGCTGGGACCCGGGACACGTCGACGTGATCCGCGGCGCGCGGGCCGAGACGGAGGTACTGCCCCGCCTGGTGGCGTGGATGCGCGGTGTCTCCCCGGGCGGGGAGTAGACGGACCATGGTGCTCGAAGCCTTCCACGCCCTCCACCGCCGTTCCCCCGGCCGCGGACTGCATCTGTACGACAGGTTCGACGAGCCGTCCAAGTTCGTCGACTACCGCGAGTTCCCCGAGCGGATCGCCGCGTACGCCGGCTTCTTCCGCGACCAGGGGGTCCGCGAGGGCACGCGGGTGCTGTTCCCCTTCGAGACCTCCGTCGAGACGGTCGTCTCCTTCCTCGGGCTCATGGAGATCGGCGCCGTACCGCTCTCCGTGAAACCGTTCGCCCTGAGCACGCCGCGCCAGGCGTACCAGGAGTTTCTGGAGCGCGTCGCGCGGGACTTCCGCGCGGACAGCGTCCTGCGGGTCCCGAGCCTGGCCCCGATCGATCTGCCGGGCCCCGCTCTCGCGGTGCCGCCCGCGGAGATCCGGGTCCCGGGCGCACGGCTGCGGACCCCCGGGGACGACGAGGTGGCCTTCGTCCAGTTCTCGTCCGGGTCCACGGCGTTCCCCAAGGGAATCCCGATCCGGCACGGCCGGCTCCGGGCGAACCTGGCGATGATCACCCGCACCGACGGCCGCGGACCCGCGGACCGGGTGAGTAGCTGGCTGCCCCTGTACCACGACATGGGACTCGTCGGAGGGATGCTCTCCTGCTTCGCGGTGGGCTGCGACCTGCTGCTGGCGGACCCCTCGACGTTCCTCTTCGACGCCCGGGGCTGGTGGGAGCACATGGCCCGGGAACGGGTCATGGGGACGGTGATCCCCAACTTCGCCGTCGACTACTCGCTCCGGCTGATGCGGAACCTGGAGCCCGACGAGTGCGCCGCCATGGACCTGTCAGGACTGCGCGCGATCTACCTCGGCAGCGAGCCCATCAACCTGCCACACCTTTACGCGTTCACCGAGCTGATGGCGCCCTCGGGGCTGCGGCAGACCGCGTTCATGCCGTGCTACGGCATGGCCGAGGCCGTCCTGCTGGTCTCCAGCCGCCTGCCCGGCAGCGGCATCAGGACCGTGGCGTCCCCCGCGGGCGTCCCAGCCGTCTCCGTGGGCCGGCCGATGCCGGAGTTCACCGTCCGTGTCCGGGACGAGAACGGGCACGTCTGCGCGGAGAACGAACTGGGGCAGATCGAGCTGGCCGGCGGCAGCCTGGCCCCCAGCTACTTCGACCGGTCCCGGCCGCTCGCGGCCCAGGACGGTTTCTACGCCACCGGCGACATCGGCTTCCTCGACGGCGGCGAGCTGTTCGTCACCGGTCGCGACGGCGACCGCATCAAGGTCAACGGACAGAGTCTCTTCGCCGTCGACTTCGAACAAGCCGTGGAGACCTTGCCGTTTGTCCGATCGGGCCGCACCGTCGTCGCCCAGCGCGACGGGCGCATCCTCGTCCTCGCCGAAGCCGACCGGACCGCGCGGCAAGACGTCGAGGGCACCCGCAGCCAGGTGGTCGAGCGCCTGGTCCGTGCCTTCGGAGTGGCGGTACGGCCCCAGGACGTGCACCTCCTGCGCTCCGGACAACTGCCCCGCACCAGCAGTGGCAAGCTGCGCCGGCACGACGCCGTGACGGCGTTCCGGCAGGGGCCCGGCGGCCAGGTGCCGCTCGCCCCGGCGGACGAGGACAAGGAGCAGGGCCGCACCCCCTGCTGAGCCCGCCGGCCGGGCGGCCGCGCCCCCCCCGGGGGGGGGGGGGGCCCCCCCGGGGGGGGCGCGGGGGGGGCGGGGCGGCGCGCGGGGGCAGCCCCCCCAGGGCGCCGCGCCGCCCCCCCTGCGCCCCCCGCCGGCCGGCGGGCCGCCCCCCCACGGGGTGCGGCCGGCCGCTCAGAGCGGGACGGTGAGCTGTGACTGGACGTGCGCGTGCAGCACACCCGCCATGTCCGTCGCGCAGTCACTGAGAAGCCACTGCACCTGGAGTCCGTCCATCAGGGCGATCAGTTGCTGGGCCGCCGCGCCCGGATCGATGCCGGCGCGCAACGCGCCCTCGTCGCGGGCCTGTTGGTAGGCGCTTCTGGCGTCCGCGACCGAGGCCAGGTACCGCCGTACGAAATACGCGTGGGCGGGATGGTCGGCGGCGGTCGCCTCCGCCGCGAGGACCGAGAAGAGCTCCACGATGCCGCGCCGCGTGGCGTTCAGCGCGGCCAGATCGACCAGGCGCCGCAGCCGGCCGACGCCGGCCGGATCACCCAGCGAAAGCCATGCCTCGTCCATCTCGTCCCGGTGCTCCAGCACCGCGAGCAGCAGTGATTCCTTGGTCGGGAAGTGATGCAGCAGTCCGGGGTGCGAGAGGCCGCAGCGGGTCGCGATCGTACGGAGCGACGCGCCCCGGTAGCCGGCCTCGCCGAACATCGACATGGCCTGGCCGAGGATCTCGCTCCGCTTCGCGCGGCCTTTCGCGTAGCCGCGCCGTGCTTCGACGGACATCGCGTCACACTCCCGGTTCTGTCGGTCGGGGTCACCACCGCACGCACCCGCGATCACCCGCGTACAGACAAACATACCTACCACGTGGTCGGCATTGGGCGTACGGTATGCCGTGGAGCGGTTCCCGCCGGCGGAGCCGCGCAGGGGAGCGCTCCACGTCCGACAGCACCACCGCGCCACCCGATCCACGTGCCCCGCCGAACGTCACCGACGTTGTGAAAGGAACCCCTGTGGGCCCCTTCCCGCCCTACCGCGACCCCTCGCTGCCCGTGGCAGAGCGGGTCAGCGACCTTCTCGGCCGTATGACGCTGCCCGAGAAGGTCGGCCAGATGCTCCAGCTCAACGCGAAGGACGGCGTACGGCCCCTCGTCGAGGACTTCCACGCCGGTTCGATCCTGCACGCCGCCCCCGAGCGGGTCCTAGAAGCGGCCGAGCTCACCGAGCGGACCCGCCTGCGCATCCCGCTGCTCGTCGCGGAGGACTGCATCCACGGCCATTCCTTCTGGGAGGGCGCGACGATCTATCCCACCCAGCTCGGCATGGCCGCGACCTGGGATCCCGGACTCGTGGAGCGCATCGCCCGCGCCACGGCCGTCGAGGTCGCGGCGACCGGGGTGCACTGGACGTTCTCCCCGGTGCTCTGCATCACGCGCGACCTGCGCTGGGGCCGGGTGAGCGAGACCTTCGGTGAGGACCCGTTCCTCATCGGTGAGCTGGCCTCGGCGATGGTGCGCGGCTACCAGGGCGAGGGGCTGGACGATCCGACCGCGATCCTGGCCTGTGCCAAGCACTTCGCGGGTTACTCCGAGACCCAGGGCGGCCGGGACGCCAGCGAGGCGGACATCTCGCGGCGCAAGCTCCGCTCCTGGTTCCTGCCTCCCTTCGAGCGTGTGGCCCGCGAGGGCTGCCGTACGTTCATGCTGGGCTACCAGTCGATGGACGGTGTGCCCATCACGGTGAACGACTGGCTGCTCAACGAGGTGCTGCGCGGCGAGTGGGGGTACACCGGCACCCTCGTCACCGACTGGGACAACGTCGGCCGGATGGTGTGGGAGCAGCACATCTTCGCCGACCACGCACAGGCGGCCGCCGCGGCCGTGCACGCGGGCAATGACATGGTGATGACGACACCGCAGTTCTTCGCGGGCGCCCAGGAGGCGGTCGCCCAGGGCACCCTCGACGAGGCGGAGATCGACGCGGCGGTCCGCCGGATCCTCACCCTCAAGTTCGAGCTGGGCCTCTTCGAGAATCCGCGCCGCCCCGACACCGAGCGTCAGGCGCTCGTCATCGGCAGCGCCGAACACGCCGAGCTGAACCTCGAAGCGGCCCGCCGCTCGCTGGTCCTGCTCACCAATGACGGCACCCTGCCGCTCGCCGGCGGCTTCGAGGCCGGCGACGACGGCCGCGCCCTCGCCGGGCCCTCCGCCGCGCCCCGTACCGTCGCCGTCATCGGTCCCAACGCCGACGACGCGCAGAATCAGCTCGGTGACTGGGCCGGTTCCTCGGGCCAGGCCGACTGGCTGCCCGACGGCCACCCGCGCGCCATGATCCGGACCGTGCTCGACGGCTTCCGCGAGCACGTTCCCGCGGACTGGACCGTCACCCACGCGCGGGGCGCCGACATCCTGACCGTGGGCCCCGACCCGGAGGGCGCGTTCTTCCCCGACGGCCAGCCCCGCCCCGAGGTCGTTGTCCCGGCCGAGCCCGACGACGCCCTGATCGCCGAGGCCGTCGCCGCCGCCCGGGACGCCGACTACGCCGTCGCCGTCGTCGGTGACCGCATCGAACTCGTCGGTGAGGGACGGTCGACCGCGACCCTGGAGCTGGTCGGCGGTCAGGTCGCCCTGCTGGACGCCCTCGCCGCGACGGGCACGCCGCTCGTTGTCGTGGTCATCAGCTCCAAGCCCCTTGTGCTGCCGCCCTCCGCGCTTGGCGCGGCGGCGATCGTGCACGCCTTCAACCCGGGGATGACCGGCGGCCGGGCCGTCGCCGAACTGCTGCTGGGCCTGATCGAGCCCACCGGCCGGCTGCCGATCTCCTTCGCCCGGCACGCGGGCCAGCAGCCGACGTACTACAACCAGGTGCGTGGCCAGCACGGCAGCCGCTATGCCGACCTCACGCAGAGCCCCGCCTTCGCCTTCGGGGAAGGTCTGAGCTACACCACGGTCGACTACAGCGACCTGGAGGTGCTCGCCCCTGTGGTCGGGACGGGCGGCACCGTGCGTGCGCGGCTCACCCTCCACAACACCGGCACCCGGCCGGCGCTGGAGACCGTGCAGGTGTACATCAGCGACTCCGTCACCTCGGTGACCTGGGCCGAGAAGGAGCTGAAGACCTACCGGCAGGTGAGCCTCGCTCCCGGCGAGTCGCGGGAGGTCTCCGTCGAGCTGCCGGTCGCGGAGTGCACGATCGTGGACGCCGCCGGGAACCGGCTGGTCGAACCGGGCGACTTCGAACTGCTCGTCGGCCCGTCCTCCCGCGACGAGTCGCTGCTGCGCGCGGGCTTCACCGTGAAGAACTGAGGCACCGCGCCGCTGTCCCCCGCCCAGGGGGACAGCGGCACCGGTGTGAGGGGCCCGGCTCCGGGCGGGAGACAGGGGGTGGTGGCGCGGGGCGGTGGTCAGCTCTGCCGCGCCCGGATGCACGCGGCCGCCCTCTCGGCGATCATGATCGTCGGTGCGTTGGTGTTTGTGCTGGTGACGGTCGGCATGACGGAGACGTCGACAACACGGAGCCGCTCCACCCCGCGCACCCTGAGTTCCGGGTCCACCCAGCGTCTTGCCCCGAGGCCAGGAGAAGGTGCGGCCGGTACGGGTCTGCGCGGACGTCCGGTAATCCCAGTCCACGTCCGACCCGAACAACGTGCCGAAAGCGCCCGGCGCCCGGATGGCCTCGTCGGTGTCGGGGCCGCCCGCTTCGAGCAGGAGCACATGCGCGGACCGGTCGCGGCTCAGACGGTCCGCGAGCACACAGCCGGCGCTGCCGGCACCGACGATGACGTAGTCGAATCCTTCGGTCGCGGTGGAAGTCATGGGGAGCCCGTCGCCGGGCGGCCGACCGTCCCCGTCCGGTTCTCTCCGGCGCGGAGCGATCGGCTGCCGGGTGTTGTGTCAGGGGTGGTAGATCGACTGGAACTGCTGGTAGGCCCCAAGTCCTTCGGGCCCCATTTCCCGGCCGAGTCCGCTGGCCTTTCTGCCGCCGTAGGGGGAGGTGAGGTCGGGCAGATAGCCATTGAGCCCGACGGTGCCGGTCCGGATACGGCGGGCCACCCGGTCACCGTGGTCCGTGTCGGCGGACCAGACGGTGCCGGCGAGCCCGTACGCCGAGTCGTTCGCGAGGCGCACGGCCTCGTCCTCCCCGTCATAGGGCGTGATCGTGAGGACCGGGCCGAAGATCTCTTCCTGTGCGAGGGCGGAGGAGTTGTCGACGTCCGCGAAAACGGTGGGCTCCATGAACCAGCCCCGGTCAAGACCGGCCGGCCTGCCTCCTCCTCCCGTGGTGAGTGTGGCACCTTCGCCGAGCCCCCTGCCGATGAAGCCACGCACCCGCTCTCGTTGCCGGGCGCTGACGAGCGGGCCGATCCGCGTGGCCGGGTCGAGCGCGTCACCCACCACAGCGTCCCTCGCCAGGGCCGTACAGAACTCGACCACTTCGCGGTACCTGCCGCGCGGGGCCAGAATCCTGGTACTGGCGTAACAGGCCTGGCCGTTGTTGAGCAGGCCGGCCATGAAGAACTGCTCACGGTGCGAGGCGAGGTCCGCGTCTTCGAGCACGACCGCGGCCGACTTGCCTCCCAGCTCCAGGGTGACCGGCCGCAGCAACCTCCCGCACTCGGCGGCCACTTCGCGGCCCGCCGCGGTCGATCCGGTGAACGACACCTTGTCGACGCCGGGATGGGCGACCAGATAGGAGCCCACCTCGCGCCCACCGGGCACGATGTTGATCACGCCGTCGGGAAGGCCGGCCGCGTCGACCGCTTCCGCCAACAGCACGGAGTCGAGCACCGTCTCCGGCGCGGGCTTGAGCACAACGGCGCAACCCGCCGCCAGGGCCGGAGCGATCTTGAAGAAGGCGATCGTCTGGGGGAAGTTCCAGGGCACGACGGCGGCCACCACTCCCACGGGTTCGCGGCGGACCAGCGTCTTGCCGCGCGGCAGCCCGGTACGGAGTTCCTCCTCGGGCGTGGTGCCGATCAGATGCGCGTAATAACGCAGCAGGGCCGCCGGGACCGTGCCCTCGAAGAAACCGGAGACGGAGATCGGCATGCCGTTCTGCGCACTGACGGCGTTCGCTGTCACCTCCTTCCTCGTGTCGAGGGCGTCAGCGAGCCGGATCATGGCCGCGGCGCGGCGCCCGGGCTCCCAGGCGGACCAGCCGCCGGGCGCGTCGAACGCGGCACGGGCGGCCCTGACAGCGCGGTCGATGTCGTCCGCGGTGCCCTCAGGAACCACCCCGAGAGGCTCGCCGGTGCTGGCGGAGACAGCAGTGATGACACGGCGGCTGGATGGGGGTATCCAGTGTCCCCCGATGAACAACTGATGCGTATCCATGATGAGTTCTTCTCTCGCGGGTGGTCCCGGACGGGCACGGCACCCCCGGGCATGTCCGGGCGGGGGCGGCGAGGTGCGGGCGGCCACTCAGTGGGGCACACGGGCCGGTACCGGCAAGCACCCTCGCGTAGGCCATTCGCGCGGCCCTCTGGACCGAGCCGCCGCCACCACGAAACCCCTCTCGGCACGGGACGACCTCAGGAGGGGCGCTTATGCAGTTTGCTACCAGATAAGGCCGACTTTACACCTATCTGGGGTCAAATGCTGCCAGATAGGTAAAATGCGTAAGGGAGCCGGATATCTGAGACATCGCATCGCATGGACACCGAGTGGACACAGCGCATCCGGAGAGGTGGCCCGTCATGAGGACCTATGGAGGCATGACGGCGGAGCAGCGCACCTCGCTGCGGCGTCGGCGCCTCATGGAGAGCGCCCTCGAACTCTTCTCCAGCCAGGGGTACGCCCGCACCTCCATCCGCTCGGTGCTCCGCCACGCGGGCCTGAAGGACAGGTACTTCACGGAGAGTTTCTCGTCGCTGGACGACGTCATGGCCGCGCTGGTGAAGGACATCTACGAGGAGCAGGTCACCCGGTGCGCCGAGGCGATCGGAACGGGCCGGACGCGGCACGAGCGGGCTCGCGACATGATCGGCGTACTCGTCGCGATGCCCGTGGCAGACCCGCGAAAGGGGCGGGTCAAACTCGTCGAGTCCCTGGGGGCCGGCCCCTTGACCGCCCAGGAGCGGCGGCGGGGCATGGAGCGCATGACGGGCCTGGTGGCGTCGCTGCTGAGAGAGGGGCCTCTCGACCCCCGGGTCGACACGGCCGCCATGTCCGTGGCCGTTGTCGGCGGGGTCGGTGAGCTGCTGCTGAACTGGGGCAATGGATCCCTGCGCATCTCCGGTGAGGACCTGGCGGACCAGGCGCTGCTTCTCTTCGAAGCCGTGTCAGAACACACCGCCCGGACACCATGAGACCGCTGGAGCGGCCGGGTCCGGCGTCGGTGTGTTCGGCCGTCTTACCCTCCTGTGGCTACGGGCCTGGCCGCGGGCTTCCAGCCCAGGGCGGGTGCGACCTCGGTCGCGATGAGCTCAAGGGCGCGGATCGCGGCGTCGTGGTCGGGTACGGCGGGATTGAACTGGGTGATCAGGTCGGTCGCGACCGGCAGGACCTTCTCCTGCCGGAGCGCTGTGACGATCTCCTCGGGCGGCCCGTAGAAGGAGTGGAAGCGGCGCAGCGCCTCGGCCCTGTCCAGGCCCTTGGGGAAGGCGCCGTTCGCCGCGAAGCGGAGCGCCGCCCGGTGGACGTCGTCGCCGATCTGCCGGAGCGCCGTGTCCTTGTCCTTCGCCGGGAACACGAACCGGGACAGCCCCACCCGCGGGCGGCGCGGCTGGTCCCAGGCGCCGAGGAAGGCGTCCGCCCAGGGGCGCTGCACCTCGTCGGTGGGGGCGTCGAAGCCGTACGCGGCACGGTTGAGCAGGAGGTTCGAGCCGCCGGCCGCGGCGTATCTGGCGCCGTGTCCGCTGAAGACGCCCTGCCAGATCCGGTCGGTGAAGTCACCGGCCGCGGGCTGGATGCGGAAGCCGGGCGTGCGCACTTCCTCGTTCGCCAGGGCCCGTCGCAGCACCTCCAGATTCTCGCTGGTCAGCTCCCGTTTACGGGCGATGTCCCGGCCGAACGCGGCGTACTCCACCTCGCTGGAGCCGCTGCCCACACCGATCTCGACGCGTCCGCCGCTGAGGGTGTCGACGGCCGCGACATCCTCGGCGAGGCGGACAGGGTCCTCCAGGGGGAGGACCGTGATGGCGGTGCCGAGCCGGATCCGGGTGGTCCTGGCGGCGGCGTGGGCGAGGAACGTCCAGGGTGAGGAGAGGCCGCCACCGCCGAGGGAGACATGGTGCTGCGCGACCCAGCCGACGTCGAAGCCGAGTTCGTCGGCGGCCACGAAGAGCTCCTGGGCGTTGCGGTAGGTCCGGGCCATGTCGTCGCCGTGGCCCTGGACATGGGTGAGGAAGCCGAGTCTGAAGCGCGGTGTCCCGGTGGTCATGGTGTGACTGCCTTTCGGGGGTCGGCGCCACGCCGGAGTCGTGGCGGGAGTAAGCACACCGCACACCGCACAGCGGGGGCGGTACCGGTGGCTGTTCGCCGGTCGCACGTCCGCGGTGATGTGTTTCCGTACGCGCGGTGAGTGTTCCGTCGCCCCGGCCGCACCGGTGTCGCGGTGCGGACCGGGTCCACGGCGGCGGCGCGGACGCCGCGGGCGGTGAGGTCTCCTGCGCCGCCGGTCCTCAGCCGTTCACGAGCCGGGGCCCGACGGTGTGGCGGTTGGCCGGGACGGGCAGGCCGAGGTTGGCGCGCAGGGTGTCGCCGGCGTACTCGGTGCGGAACAGTCCGCGCTTCTGGAGGATCGGGACGACGCCGTCGACGAAGAGATTGAGGTCGTCGTCGGTGCGGAAGGCGAGGTTGATGCCGTCGAAGGTGCCGGCGTCGAACCACTGCTCGATGGTGTCGGCGACTGTCTCCGGCGCCCCGACGAACGGCGAACGGCGGAACTGGCTGATGGATTCCGCTACTTGACGTAGCGTCAGCCCTTCGGTCCTGGCCCGGTCGATGATCTTGGCGGCTCCCGTCCGGCCGCCCTTCTCGGCGAGGTGGGCGACATCCGGGAACGGCGCGTCCAGGTCGTGCCGGCTGAAGTCGTACGCGCCGAAGGAACGGCCGAGCAGGGCGAGGTTGCGGTCGAAGTCGTTGTCCTCCTCGAAGATCTCCCGCTCACGGCGCCTGGCGTTCTCGTCGGTGGCGGCGACGACCGGGCCGCCATGGATGAAGATCTTGATGTGTTCGGGATCGCGGCCGTGGGCGGCGGTGCGCCGCTTGATGTCCGCGTAGTAGTCCCGCGCCTGCTCCAGGGTGCCACCCGGCGCGTAGATGCCCTCGGCGACCTGCGCGGCGAGTTCGCGGCCCTCCTCGGAGACCCCGGCCTGGAAGATCACCGGCTGGCCCTGTGGCGAGCGGGAGAGGTTGAGCGGCCCGGCGATCCTGAAGTGCTCGCCCTCATGGTTGAGTTCGTGCAGCTTGGCCGGGTCGAGGAAGACATCGCGGGCCACGTCGGCCGGGAACGCGTCGTCCTCGTACGAGTCCCACAGGCCGCGGGCGACCTGGACGAACTCCAGGGCGCGGCCGTAGCGGGTGGCGTAGTCGAGGTGTTCGTCGAGCCCGTAGTTCCTGGAGGTGCCGGTGTCGAAACTGGTCACCACGTTCCAGCCGGCGCGGCCACCGCTGATGTGGTCGAGCGAGGCGAACCGGCGGGCGAGGTTGAACGGCGAGTTGTATGTCGAGCTGGCCGTGCCGACCAGGCCGATGTGCTGGGTGTGGGTGGCGACCGCGGAGAGCAGGGTCAGCGGCTCCAGCCGGTTGAGGTAGTGCGCGGGGTAGGTGGCGTTGATGAACTGGCTGTCGACGATGAAGAGGGCGTCGAAGAGCGCGTGTTCGGCCGCCTGGGCCTGCCGGATGTAGTAGTTGATGTCGATGCTGGCGTTCTTCGCGACACGCGGGTCTCTCCAGAGGCCGTGCTGGCCGGGGCCCCCGACGCCGTACGGATGGAGCGCGAGGTGGATCGTGCGGGACATGGCTCTCCCTGTTCGTGGTGGGTTCAGGTGTGCAGCAGTGCGCGCAGCGCCTCGCGCTCCGCGCGGTCGGCCGGAGCGCTGCGCAGTGTGGGCGCGGAGCTGACGAGCAGGCGTGTGTAGACATGCTGGGGCCGGTTGATGATGTCTTCGGCGGCGCCTGCCTCGACCAGTTCGCCCTGGTACAGCACGGCGATGCGGTCGGCGATCCCGGCGACGGACCCGAGGTCGTGGGAGATGAAGACGAGGGCCACCCCGTCGGCGCGGAGCTCCTTGAGGATCTCCAGCACCTGGACCCGGTTGGCGGAGTCCAGGGCGCTGACCGGCTCGTCGAGGATGATGAGCCTCGGTCGGGTGACCAGCGCCCGCGCCACCGCGGCCCGCTGGCGCTGTCCGCCGGACAGTTCACCGGGCAGCCGGTCCAGGAGGTCCTCCGGGAGCCGGACGCGGGCGAGGAACGAGCGGACCCGCCGGGCCGCTTCCTCCCGCGGGACGCCCTGGATGAGCAGCGGATCGGTCAGGGAGTCCTCGATGGTGAGGTCGGGGTCGAGGCTGCGCAGCGGGTCCTGGAAGACGTACTGGATCACGCCGCGGCGGCGCAGGTCGCGCCACTGACGGTTTCCGTAGGCGCTCACGTCCTCGCCGCCGATGACGATCGAGCCCGTCGAGGCGCGCACCAGGCCGAGGGTGGCGCGGGCGAAGGTGGACTTGCCCGATCCCGTCTCGCCGATCACCCCGACGGTCTCGCCGGGCGCGACGCTCAGTGAGACTCCGCGCAGGGCGCGGCGCCGCCGCCGGCGCAGGCCGTAGTGGACGTCGAGGCCGGTGACGTCGAGGACCGGGCCGGGAGGCTCCCCGGTGCCGGCCGGCTTCTTGTCCGGCTGCTCGGTGGTCACGACGCCCCCTTCAGTGTGCGGAACTTCTCCAGGCCGTACTGCTCGTGCTCGGCGATGAGGAGCCGGGTGTACTCGTGCCGCGGGGTGTGGAGCACCGCACGCGTCGGGCCGTGCTCCACGACCTGGCCCTGCCGCATCACCAGGACCTCGTCGCACAACTGGGCGACGACGGCCAGGTCGTGGGAGACGACGACCAGGGCGAGGCCGGTGCGTTCGCGCAGGTCCGCCAGGAGGTCGAGGATCTCGGCCTGGACGGTGACGTCGAGTGCCGTCGTGGCCTCGTCGGCGATGAGGATCCTCGGGCCGGCGGCGATCGCCGCCGCGATCAGGACGCGCTGGAGCATGCCTCCCGAAAGCTCGTAGGTGTACTGGCTGTAGACCAGCTCCGGGTCACGCAGGCGCACCGCCCGCAGCAGTTCGAGGGCGCGATGGCGTGCCGGGCGTCGTTTCAGTCCCTTTTTGCTCCGGATGACCTCGACGATCTGCGGACCGATACGGATCGAGGGATTGAGGTACGACGCGGGATCCTGGAAGACGGCGCTGATCACGGCGCCGCGCAGGGCCGTCCACTGCGGCCCGGTCAGCTCCGCGATGTCGGTGCCGTCGATCTCGACCGAGCCGCCGGCGATCTCGAAGTGCGGGGGCAGGATGCCCAGCGCGGCGCGGCAGGTGAGAGTCTTGCCGCTGCCCGACTCGCCGACGATGCCGACGACCTTGCCCGGGGTGAGTTCGAAGCTCACTCCATGGACGATCTCGCGGTCATTAACCCGGTCGGTGATGCGCACATCGCGGACGGCGAGCACCGGTGAGGTCACGGAGGGGGCGTCGGCTCGGGGCAGGACGCTCCGGGGTTCCTCCGGGGCGATGTTCTTGGACAGTGTTGTCATCACGCACCTCCGGTGGGAGCGGCATCGGCCTTGTCGAGTCGGTGGGCGCGGGCCCTGCGGTTGTTGACCAGTGCGCGGCCCGCCTCACCGGAGACGTCCCGGATCGCGTCGGCGAGCAGGTTGCCGGCCCAGACGGTGACCGTGATCAGCAGTGCCGGGGCGAGCGGCGCCCAGGGCCGGTGGCTCAGATAGCCCAGGTCCGAGGCGAGCAGTCCGCCCCAGGTCGGCGCGGGAGGTTCGACGCCGATGCCGAGGAACGTCAGGCTGGAGACGATGATGAAGCCGACACCGATGGTCTGCGCGAGCGCGACCGCGATCGGCGGGAGCACCTTGACCCAGACATGGCGCCGTACGATCCAGCCGATGGAGGCGCCGGAGATGAGCGAGGCTTCCACGTACGGTGAGCGGGCCACGCCGAGTGTGGCGGCGCGGGCCACCCGGTAGAAGAGCGGGGAGACCAGCGCGCCGGTGACAAGCATCGCCTGGGTGAGGCCATTGCCGAGCAGCGCGATCACGGCGACGGCGAAGAGCAGGAAGGGCAGCGCGACCAGTGTGTCGGCCAGCCGGAGGGTGAGCCATTCGAAGGCGCGGCCCAGATAGACGGACAGGATGCCCGGAATCGCTCCCACGACCAGTGCCATCAGTGCCACTTCGAGCGAGCCGAGCACACTGACCCGGGACCCGTCCAGCAGCCGGCTCAGCACGTCGCGGCCGAGGTGGTCCGTGCCCAGCCAGTGGGCGCCAGACGCGGCGGCGAGCGTGTTGTCGCCGGTGGCGAGCGGATTGTACGGAGCGAGCAGCGGGCCGAAGACCGCGAGCAGGGCGATCACGGTGAGAATCGCGACGGCGATCCGGCCGGAGGTGAGGGCGAGGATGCGGCGGACCATGGTCATACTCCCCTCTGGGAGGCCGGCGTCACACGCGCCAGCACCAGGTTGACGATCAGGTTGAAGACGACGACCAGGACGATCGACACCACGAGGACGCCCTGTACAGCGGGTACGTCACCGGCCTGGGCCGAGTCGTTGGCGAATCTGCCGAAGCCCTGGAGGCCGAAGATCCATTCCGTCACGACCGAAGCGCCCACCAGCGAGGGGAACTTCAGGCCGAGCGTGGCAAGCGCCGGTCCGAGGCCGTTGCGCAGCACATGGGCGAAGAAGATCCGTCGGGGGCTCAGCCCTCGCACGATCGCGCCCGTCACATAGTTCTCGCGGTAGGCGCCGATGAGACTCGTACGCAGTTGACGGGCGACGTCGGCGATGACGTCGAAGCTCAGCGCGACGGCCGGGAGGGTGATGTGCGCGAGCCAGGGACCGATCCCCTGCCGTGCCGGAACGTATCCGGCGGCGGGGAAGAGATGGAGTCCGACGGCGAAGACGGCGGCCAGGACAATGCCGACGACAAACGCGGGCATCACGGAGATCAGGGTGACAAAGCCCGTGATCGCCCGGTCGATCCAGGTGGTGCGCCGCAGCGCGGCCACCGTACCGAGGGCGAAGCCGACGACCACACCGATGACCAGTGCGAAGGTCGCGACGGAGAGGCTCACACCCAGGCCGAGACCGATGAGTGTGGAGATGTCGGCGCCATTGGTCCAGCTCGCGCCGAGCTGTCCGTGCAGGACACCGCTGAACCAGTCCCAGTACTGGACCAGGAAGGGCCTGTCGAGACCCCACTGGGATTCGACACGCGCGATCGCCTCGGGAGTCGCCTCCTCGCCCAGTTGGATCCGCGCCGGACTGAGCCCGCTCAGCGAGCGCAGCGCGAACGTCACGAACGTCGCGACCAGAAAGACAGGCACGAAGATCGCGACCGACCTGGCGAGGGTGGCGAGGACGCGGCCCAGCATGTGGTGTGTCCTGGCCACCGCGACCCCGCGACGGCGGGCGGGCGGAGCCGGTACCTCGGTCGTCGTCATGAGATTGCCTCCTCTCTGTTCCGTGGTGGACGGTCAGTTGGCGCCGGAGATGGTCACGCCGGTCCAGTCGATGTGGGCCGGGTTCGCCGGCAGCTTCGAGATCGACGTGCTCTTGGCGATGAGGTTCGGCGAGGAGTACGTGAAGACCAGCGCCTTGCTCTGGAGGCCGGCCCGGGTCGCCGCCTGCAAGACCTTCGCGTAGTCCGGATCGTCCAGCGGGGTCTGGCGCACCTTGGCGATGGCCGCCTCGAAACCGGCCGGTTCGTAGGGCGTGCTGAGGTTCAGCGGGCCGTTGGGGCCGAAGTGGGCGGTGAGGGTCTGCGCCGCGGAGTCACGGCCCGTGGTGCCGTAGAGCGAGAGCGTCAGGTCCTTGGCGAAGAACGGCGTGGCCCAGTTCTTGTCGATTTTGATGCGGACGGTGATGCCGACCTTGGCCAACTGCGACTGGACGATCTCGGCCTGCGGGTCCTCCGAGGGGATGACCAGGTCGAGCTTGATGTCCCCGGCCCGGTGGCCCGCCTCGGCGAGGAGCTTCTTCGACGTCGCCGGGTCGTACGGGTAGGCGTTCTCCGACTCCGGGTCGTAGGCGACATAGCCCTTCGGGAACGGCTGGTCGGTCACCTCGCCGTAGCCGAAGGTCAGTTTGTCGACGAACTCCTGACGGTTGATCGCATGGCGTACGGCGTCGACGACCTTGTCATTGTCGAACGGCGCCTTGTTGATGTTCAGGCTGATGTTCGAGGCGTTGAAACCCGGCTGTACGAAGACGTCCAGGCCGGCCTTCTTGGCGGCGTCCGCCTGACTGGGTTCGATGTCAGCGAAGTTGTAGACGCCGGTCTCCAGGCCGGAGACCACCGTGGAGGCGTCGGGAGCGGAGGTCAGCTCGACATCGCTGATGTGGATGTTCTCGGCGTCCCAGTAGTCCGGGTTCTTCTTGAGGACCGCTTTGGTGCCCGGTATCAGCTGTGTCACGGTGAACGGCCCGGCGCCGACCGGATGCTGGTCCAGCTTCTCCGGGGCGGCCGCCGCCTTGGGGCTGGCGATCTGCAGGACGCGTTCGCCGAGCAACTGCGGGATCTGGTAGTCGACCTGGCTGAGCCGCAGGACCGCGTCCAGGCCGTTGGCCTCCACCGACTTGATCGAGGTCAGGTCACCGAAGAGGGCCGAGTTCCGCTGCTTCTTGGCCCGCTCGATGGCGGCCTTGACGGCCGCTCCGTCGACCGGCTCACCGTCGCTGAACTTCAGGTTGGGGCGCAGATGGAAGGTGATCCGGTCCCCCTTGGCGTTGTACTCCCAGCTCCTGGCCAGGTCCGGAACGGCCTTGCCGGTCTCGTCGGTGCGGGTCAACGAGGCGTACACCAGCGAGAGTTCGCGGAACTGGGCGCCGCTGCCCCCGACCACCGGGTCCCAGTGGGCCGGGAAGTAGGACGAGGTCCACTTGAGTGTGGCGCTGCCGCCCGAGGAGACGGCGTCGCCGCCGCAGGCGCTGAGCGCGGGGACGAGCAGGGCGAAGAGCGCGGTGCCGAGGACGGCGGGGCGCGGGCGGCCGGTCCGGCGGGCGGATCGGAGGTCCAGTCTGCGGCGGCGGGGCATGGGTCGTCCGGACATCTCTTGTTTCTTCTTTCCTTGTTGGTCCCGATCCGTGTCAGGGCAGCGGGTCGGGACACGAGGGCTGACTCGTAGCCCGCGCGGGACGGTCGGCCCGTACGTCGGTGGGTATGCCGAAGGGGCCTCGGTGCACACGCCGGGCACACCACGCTCGGGTGGGTGGCGTCGACGGGTTCGCGGGGGCGGACCAGG
The DNA here is from genome assembly GCF_040635655.1 of Streptomyces sp. NPDC006923. Classification (NCBI taxonomy): domain Bacteria; kingdom Bacillati; phylum Actinomycetota; class Actinomycetes; order Kitasatosporales; family Streptomycetaceae; genus Streptomyces; species Streptomyces sp. NPDC006923. The sequence continues at coordinate 149,449 of NZ_JBEYIF010000002.1, read as the reverse complement.
AGGCGAGGGAGAGAAGGCGACGCAGCGCGGAAGTGGGGGCGCGGTACGTCGGGCGCGGTTCAGCCGGACGGCGGGCGTCAGGCGCCTGCGGGCCGTGGGCGGCCGGCGGTCAGCGACAGAGAGCGCTGCAGGTGCGCCGCAGATCCACGTAGCGGCACACCACACCGGGGTGCGTCGTAAACATGCTGCACATCTTGGTGGCGGCGGTCAGCGACTGTCAATGGACACCTATTGGTGTCTCATTGGGCGGGACGGACTCGGCCGCAGATCAGGGGCTCGCGGGACGGGAAGGCGGCCCGGCCGGACGCGTGGAGTCCTGCCGGGCCGAGGAACCGCCGACGGCACCGGTGGTACGCGCGGAGGCGCGCACCGCCGGTGCCGTCAACGAGGGGGAGTGGTCGCGAGCCGGGTGTCAGCCGCGGGTGGCGATGTAGTCGTCGGCGTCCGTGGAGTAGGCAAGGTCCTTGATCGGGCCGGGGAAGAGATGCGCCTCTTCCCCGGCCCGATCTGTTGTTTCACTGTGGTTCAGCGGTCAGGGCCACGCCGGCCCAGGACCTGAACGTCCCGGATCAGCTCCGGCTCCGCGACGTCCGTGCGGAGCCGGCCGACGCCGGTGTGGATCTCACCGCCGTACGCCGGGGAGCCGGTCCTGTTCCCTGGCCGCCGCCGCGCCGCCCGTGATCACGAAGCTCGACCCCGGTTGGGTGACGATATTGCCGTCCGCCGAGTTGGTGATCGTCACATTGGTCAGCGTGGCGCTGCCACGAGCGCCGCTCATCGCGAGGATGCCGGCACCGTTGTTGGACTTGTCGATCTTCACATTGTTGATCACGACCCCTGGTACGTTGCCGCCACCCGTCTTGAACTGGATGCCGTCGAAGGTGGAGTCGTGGATCTCGGTGTCGCGGATCGTGACTCCGGGGATGTCTCTGCTCTGTGCGAAGAGTGTGATGGCGCCGAACTCCTGATCCTCGTTCCAGAAGGCGCCACCGGTGCGGTGGAGGGCGTTGTTGGCGATCAGTGTCTGCCCGGAGAAGGGCAGCGGGTCGTGGTCGGTCGCCAGCATGATGCCCGGGTAGTTCGCGGTGTCGTAGACCAGGTTGTTCTCGATTTTGTTGCCGTAGCCGCCGTACACCGCGATGCCGGTGGCACGCCAGGGAAGCTGGATGGTGTTGTTGGTGAACTGGTTGTCGTGCGCGACGTCGACGGACGTGTCCTTGACGTACCGGTTGGCCCAGACCGCCAGCGAGTCGTCGCCGGTGGTGCGGAACGAGGAGTTGAAGACCCGTGAGTTCCGCGTGCCGTTGGTGAAGTTGATGCCGTCGGCGTAGGTGTCGCGGATGCGCATGCCGGTGAACTCCAGCCCGTCGGCGGGGCCCCACAGCTCCGGGATGTTGTCGTAGTCACGACCCACCCAGACGCCCACGTTGGCGTGCTCGATCCACACGTTGGCGATCTTGGTGTTTTTGCCGAACCGGCCGTTCAGGGCCACTCCGCCCTCGGCGCCGCCGGGGCCGCCGCGGATCCGGCCGGATCCGAAGATCGCGATGTCGGAGATCTGGGTGTTGTTGTCGATGTCGAAGCCGAAGTTGCCCTCGTGCGGGTGGTTGATGCTGCCCACGGCGAGGTGCGGCTCGGTCAGAGTGTAGAGCTGTGAGTGCCACATCCCGGCGCCGCGGATCGTGACATTGCTGATGCCGACCTGGTTGTACTGACCCCGGTTCAGCGGGTCGTCGGTCAGGATCTTCTTCTCCTGCCGCCACTGCCCCGCCGGGATCCAGACACAGTCGATGACATCGGTCTGGTTGTCCGTCACCGCCCGCTGGATGGCCGCCGTGTCGTCGATGCCGTCGTCGGGCACGGCGCCGTAGGCGGTGATCGATGTGCACTCGGCCGGCTTGCTGGCCGGCGGTGCCACCTGTTCGAGGTCGATCAGGTCGATGATGTAGAAGGAGGCGGTGTCACTCGCGTCGCGCTGGAGCTTGAACGTGGTGCCGGCCGGATACGTGGTCGACAGCAGCGCGTTCGATTCGTCGAAGAGGCGGCGGGCGTCGGCCTGAGGCGTGTTCGTCAGTGCCTCGGGACCGTCCGTGTCGCCGTACAGCCAACTGTGCTTCGAGGAGAGGTTCAGCTTCCGGACGAAGGTGTCATTGGCGTAGAGGCTGATGGTGGCCTCGATGCCGCCGCCGTTCGGCGCGTCGGGGATGGAGTTGCGCACCACGATCGAGTTGGTCGGGTTGGTCGAGGTGAACTCGACGAACTGGCCGGTGCTGTTGAGCCGTACCGACTTACGGCCGGAGGACTCGGTGGCGAAGTTGGTGTGGCCGAAGGTGCGCTCGGCGTCGGTCTCCAGCAGGGTGCCCTGGTACCGGCCGGCCTCGGCCTCGTACTCGACGTACGGGACCGCCGCACCGCGTCCGACCACGATCGCACGGGAGAACGCGTTGTTGGTCTCGTTGGTCTCGGTGACGACATTGGTGGCGTCGGCCGTGGCGACGAGGGTGGCGCCGCCGTTTGTGGCGGTCCAACTGCCGTTGACACTCACTTGGGTGGTCGCGCCGGCGGCGACCGACGGGGTGTTGGTGTTGAGGGTGGTGCCGCCCACCGTCAGGCGGGTGACCGTGGTGGCGCCCGACGCGGTGGTGCCGCGGTTCTTCACCGCCACGGTGAACTGGACGGCCGCCCCGGCGGCCGGGTTCTGCGGGGTGGACTCGATGCCGAGCACCTGGAGGTCGGGACCGGGGCTCTGGCCGACGACCAGTTGCCCGGTCGCGGTGAAGCTGTTGTTGTCGTTGTCCTGCTCGACGACGGTGTCGGTCGGGTCCACCACGGAGGTGACCCGGTAGCTGCCCTCCGCGCGCTTGCCGATGGCGACCTGGACCGTGGTCGAGGCTCCCGCGGTGAGCGCGCCGACCGGAGCGCTGCCCGCGACCGCGCCTCCCACGCTGACATTGACCGTGGTCGGTCCGGAGGGCGCCGTACCCACATTGCGTACGGTCGCGCTCACCGTGGTCGAGTCGGTCTCGACCGGAGCGGCCGGGGTCCAGGACAGGGCCGTGACGGTGAGGTCGGGGTTGGGCGCCGGGACTCCGAAGACCTGGAGTTCGGCCACCTGGCCGCCGGTCGCGCCGGTGTTGCTGAAGATCTGGAGCTGTACGTCGGAGGCCCGCCCGGTGACCGGAATGCGCACCGAGTTCTGGTTCGTCGAGGGGTTGAAGGTGTAGTTGGCACGGGCCGCCAGCGAGGTGAAGCCGGTGGCGCCCTGGGCGCGGCCGAGCACCTGGATGTTCTGCGTCCGGGTCCCCCACGCCGCGTCGGGGTTGAGCTTGACCACGACCGAGCTGAGGTCGGCGTCGGCGCCGAGCTTCGCGGTCAGCGTCGACGGGTGTCCCGCGGACTCCCAGTAGGTGTTGATCTGGCCGTCGTTGGCGTTGGGCGCGACGAACGAGAAGACCGAGGAGGACGCGTCGATCGGCTTGCCCCGGGCCAGGTCGGAGCCCTCGTCCTCACCGCCGTTCCCGCCGTCGTCCCCACCGCCGTCGCCGTCGTCCGTACCGAAGATCCCGAACTCGGAGATCTGCGCGGCGGGCCAGCCCGTGTTGCCGGTGATGTTCAGCCGTACGTACCGGACGCTCGCGGAGGTGAAGTCGATGGTGACGGTGTTGGCCGTGCTGGGGTTGAACGTCCGCCCCTGCGACGCGGACAGGGTGCTGAAGCTGGTGCCGTCGGTGCTGCCCTGCACGCTGATGGCCTGCGTGCGGGCTTCCCAGGTCGTCGGCAGTCTGAGTACCACCTGGTCGACCCCGACACTTCTGCCGAGGTCGATCTGGACCCAGCCGGGGAAGCCGTTGGACGGCCCTTCCCAGTAGGTCTGCTGGTTGCCGTCGCTGACATTGACCGCGGGATGACTGCCCTCGGATCCGCTCGCCGAGGCCGGCCGGCTCAGGGCGAGGTTCGGGCGGTCGGCGGCGGAGGCGGCGGACAAGGGCAAAAGCCCGACGGCCATTAAGCAGGCCATGACTATGCCGGTGATCAGCCGCCGGCTGAGCTGCTTCCGTTTCATGGTGTCCTCTGTTCGGTCGGAACGAGAGAGTGCTGGCCCTCAGGACCGGGCCGGCCCCGCTCGACGCGCCGGAATCGCCGTCTCGCGGGTGCGCGACGGCGGGACGTGCGTTGTCGGTGCGCCGGACCGGGGATGACGGACGGCCGTTGGGGTCGTGAAGCAGAGCGGTGGGACTGCAGCAGGCGGCTCGGGCTCCTGCCATGTAGTTGCAGGCGGACTCTAAAAAAATTGAGCCAGTTGCCTATTTTTTTGCGAGTCACAGGTAACAATCATGTCATCGGTTTGTCAACAGTTTCCACACGCGGAACGGACCGGCTGGGTTCTCCCAGCCGGTCCGTTCCGTCGCGGAAAGATCATTCACAGGGCCGGAGCGTCACCTGCTCGCGGCGGACTGGCCGGTGTCCTCCAGTTCCAGGCCCATGCGGTCGGCGAGGCCGGCGGCGAGCGCGGACAGGGTCGGGTGCTGCCAGACGAAGTTGCCGGGCAGCTTGACCCCGAGATCGGATTCGAGGCGGACCCGCAGCTCCGTCGACAGCAGCGAATCGAAACCCAGCGCCTTGAGCGGTGTCCCGGGATCGAGGGTGGTGCTGCCCAGCCGGAGAATCGCGCGGATGTGCTCGCCCAGATAGCCCTCCAGGGCGGTACGCCGGGCGATGCCGGGAGCCAGGGCCCTGAGGCGGGCCTGGATGTCCGGGGAGTCGTCCGGCTCCGCACCGGCGGGTTGGTCGCCCGGCGCGAAGAGGCTGAAGAAGGACGCCCGCCGCCCCGGGGGAAGGATCCAGGTGTCCGGCTCTCCGGGGATCACGCCGGTCTGGACGCGTCCGTGACCCAGGAGCGCGTGCAGCGCCAGCAGTCCCTTGTCGGTCGGGATCGTCCGGTACCCCCTGCTGCTGAAATCGGTGGCGACACCGGTCTCGCCCCACGGGCCCCAGTTGACCGCGAGAGTGGGCAGACCCTCGGCGGTCCGCCACGCGGCGAACGTGTCGAGCCAGGAGTTGGCGGCGGCGTACACCGCCTGTCCCGGGTTGCCCAGCAACGACGCCATGGAGGAGAAGACGACGAACCAGTCCGGGGTGTGCCCGGCCGCGGCGTTGTGCAGTCTCCAGGCGCCCGTCACCTTGGGCGCCCACACCCGATTGAGCTGGTGGTGGCGGACATGGGTGATCGCGGCGTCTTCGAGCACCATGGCGCAGTGCACGACACCGCGCAGCGGCGCCCCGTCCTCGGTCGCGGCGGCCACGAGCCGTTCGGCCGTACCGTCCTTGGCGATGTCGCCCAGGACGACCGTGGTCCGCGTACCGCGGGCGGACAGCTCCCTGATCTCACGCGCGGCGCTGAGGGAGGGCGGCGTGCGGCCGTTGAGGACGATATGGCCGGCGCCCTGATCGGCCAGCCAGCGCGCGGTCGCCAGACCGAGGCCGCGCAGACCGCCGGTGACGACATAGGAGCCGTCGGCGTGCACGACGGGCGGTCCGTCGGGGAGCACGGCGGTGGTCTCGCCGTCGTCGGGGACGGTCAGGACCAGCTTGCCGGTGTGTCCCGCGCGGGCCATCAGGCGGAACGCCTCGGTGGCCTCGGAGAGCGGGAACGTGGTGCAGAGCAGTGGCTTCAGACGCCCTTCCTCGAATGCGGCGAGGACCTCACGCAGCATGGCCGCGAACGCCTCGGGGCGGGTCCGCTGAAGCTCGATCAGGTCGACGGTGCTCATGGTGATGTTGTGGCGGAACGGGCCCAGCCCCACGGGCGCGTCGGACAGGATGTCGCGCACGCCCAGCTCGACAAAGCGGCCGAAGGGCCGCAGGGTCTCCAGCCCCGCGCGGATCGCCGCCCCCGACAGGGAGTTGAGGACGACATCGACGCCCTCGCCGCCGGTGGCCGCGCGGGTCTGCTCGGCGAAGTCCAGCGAACGGGAGTCCATCACCCGGCCGATTCCGCTGCCGCGCAGATACTGCCGCTTCTTCTCACTGCCGGCCGTCGCCAGCACCTCGGCGCCGAGCAGCCTGGCCACGGCGACCGCCGCCAGTCCGGTGCCTCCGCTGGCAGAGTGGATCAGGACCCGCTCCCCGGCGCTGAGCCGGGCGACATGCCGCAGCGCGTACCAGGCGGTGAGGAAGGCCGTCGGCAGCCCCGCGGCCGTGACGGGATCGATGCCGGCCGGAATCGGGGCGACCGCGGTGGCGGGAACGGTGACGAACGAGGCGAAGGCGCCTCCTTCGAGATGGACGGCGAGCACCTGGTCCCCGGCCCGAAGACCCTCCACCCCGGGCCCGACCTCGGTCACCACTCCCGCGCACTCGAAGCCGATCCGGTACCGGACGTCCTGCTCACCGGGGAGCAGGCCCATGGTCGTAAGGACATCACGGAAGTTGACGCCCGCGGCCCGGACCCGCAGCTCCACCTCGCCGGGGCCCGGTGTCCGCCGTCCGGTCGCGGTGAGTTCCAGACTGTCCAGGTCGCCGAGGCGGCCCGCGCGGAGCCGGAATCCGTCCACCCCGTAGCGCACGGTGCGGGTGGTGGCTCTGGCCTGTTCGGAGGCGGCCAGCGGAGCGTGATCGAGCCGTGCGATGTGACGCGTGGAACCGCGCAGCGCGACCTCGTCCTCACTTCCGCCGGTGAGCAGTTCCTCGGCCAGATGCCGCAGGCCGGTGCGTCCTCTCTCGGTGTCCACCAGCGTGGCGCGCATCCCCGGCTGCTCGAACGCCAGGACGCGCACCACTCCGCGCAGGGCGCCCTGTTCCAGGTCGACGGTCTCGCCGGCCACCACGGCGCGGGCGCCGCGGGTGACCGCGTACAGACGCGGCGGACCGGCACTCTGGGCGATCGCCTGGGCGATGCTGAGCATGCGCCGGGCTCGCCGCCGGCCGCCCACGGTGGGGTCGTCCGGGGCCCCGGCGGAGCCGCCGCACAGCATCACCACGGCGTGGGACGGATCCTGGCCGGGCGCCAGGTACGCGCCGACGGAGTCGCTGAGCTCTTCGAGCCGCTCGTCGCCCAGTGGCAGGTCCCAGACCTCGGCCCGGGCCCCCGCCTTGTGCAGGAGGGCGGCCAGCGCGCGGGCCTCGCCGTCTCCCTCTCCGACGATGAGCCATTTCCCGGCAGGGACCCGCTCCGCGTTGTGCGGCCGGGGGACCTGGTGCCAGCCGGCCTCCAGGAACCACTGATCGACCCTGTCGTCCTTCTCCGGGCTCCGGCGCGCGAACTCCACACCGTCGACGGCCATCACCGCCTTGCCCGCTTCGTCGAGGAGGCGGACATGCCCCGTGGCGCTGTCGGCCGTGGTCTCGGTGATCCGCGCGTGGCAGTACACGGCGGTCGCGGGATCGCCCAGCACGCGCACCGTGCGCATCCGGACGGGCAGGACCAGCCCCTGGCCGGCGTCCTGGACCGCTCCCGCGACCAGGAGTTGCAGACAGAGGTCGACCAGGACGGGGTGGACCAGCAGGGAGTGCTCGCCGGCCGGCGCGGGCGGCGGAATCCTGACGCGGCCCCAGTAGCTCTCACCGTTCTGGGAGGTGTGCAGATCCGTGATCCCGGCGAATGCCGGACCGTGCTCAAGCCCCCGGGCACGCAGATTCGTGTAGAGGGTGGCGGGATCAACGGCGACCGGGTGTCTGTGGGCCAGAGCGGCGACGGACGCCGCGCGGGCGCGCGGCGAGGTGGAGAGGCGGCGCAGTACGGCCCCGGCGTGTGTCACCCACTGGCCCTCGTCGTCGCGTCCGAAGATCTCGCACAGGGCATGGTCCGGGGCGACCATGGTCACGGTCGTGGTGAGGTCGGTGTGTTCGGCCAGCCGCAGCATCTCCTTGAACGAGACGTCGGTGACCTCCACTTCGGTGGGACCGGCCCCGAACACCTGGCAGGCGGTCGTCAGCGCGACGGTGTAGTAGGCGGCACCGGGCAGTACCGGTGCCCCGTGCACGCGATGGTCGCTCAGCCAGGGCAGCACGGCGGTTCCGGTGTCGGCCCGCCAGTGGTGACGCACCCGCTCACCGGGGACCTCCGTATGGCGGCCCGGCAGTCCGGTGGCCGAGCCATCGCTGCTCTCCGCGTCGGGAGCGGCCGACGGCACAAGGTCCACCCAGTGCCGCTTGCGGTCGAAGGCGATGGTCGGAACGTCCGCGAGACCGGCCCCCGCGTACAGCGGAGACCAGTCGACGTTCGCTCCCGCGCAGTGCAGCGCGGCGAGCTGGGTACGGAAGGTGGTGGACTCGTCCTCTTCGCGGCGCAGTGTCGGGAGCACGACCGGCTCGTCCACCAGATCGCGCAGACTCTGGCCGATGGCGTGCGTGACGACCGGGTGTGGAGACACTTCGACGTATATGACGTTGCGGTCGGCGGCGGCAGCGGCCACCGCGGAGAAGAAACGGACCGGGTTGCGCAGATTGGCGCACCAGTAGGCGGCGTCGAAGGCCGGCGCCTCGTGCGGGTCCGCCAGCACGGTCGAGTAGAAGGGCACCTCAGGGTGACCTGGCGTCAGATCCGCCAGCGCCACGCGGAGTTCCGGCAGCAGCGGCTCCACCTGCGGACTGTGCGACGCGACGTCCACCGCGACCGGCAGCGCCGGGACACCGCGCGCCTCCCAGGCGGCGACGAGCCGGGCCACCTGCGCCGGTTCGCCGGCCACCACGGTGGAGCCCGGCGCGGCCAGTACCGCCACCGAGACGGAGTCGGCCCCGCTCGCCGCGAGTTCGGCCTCCACCGCGCTCCGGTCCAGTCCCACGGTCGCCATGACACCGGCACCGGCGATCCGGGTGAGCAGCGCGGAACGCCGGCAGATGACCCGGGCGCCGTCCTCCAGGGACAGCGCGCCGGCCACGACCGCGGCCGCGACCTCTCCCATGGAGTGGCCGATGACGCCCGCCGGTTCGACGCCATGGGCGCGCCAGGTGGCGGCCAGGGCGATCTGCAGGGCGAACAGCACCGGCTGCACCCTGGCGCATCCGGTGACCGGTTCACCGGCCCGCACGACCTCCAGCACCGAGAATCCGGCCTCGGCGGAGATGAGCGGGTCGGCCTCCGCGAGCGCCGCCGCGAACGCCGGTTCGCGCTCCAGCAGGCCGCGCCCCATGCCGGGCCACTGTGAGCCCTGGCCCGAGAACACCCACACCGGCCGCCGGGAGACGGTGACACTGGACGCTCCGGACACCACGGCCGGGTGTGCCCGGCCCACCGCGAAGGACCGCAGCGCGTCGACCGTCTCGCCCCGGGTACGGGCGACCACACCGAGGCGTCCCCGCCCGGCGCTGCGCCGCAGGGCCAGCGTGTGCGCGACATCGCGCAGCGGCACGTCCGCTCCTTCGCCCTCCAGCCAGTCCGCGAGGCGCAGTGCCGAGGCGGGCAGCACATCCGGGGATCCGGCCGGCACCAGGACCACCTCGGAGGTGGCGGGCGAGGCCCGCCGCGGCCGTGGCACGACGGTGCGGCCACCGCTCACCGGCGCCTGTTCCAGGAGGACATGGGCGTTGGTGCCGGAGAATCCGAAGGAGGAGACGGCGGCCAGTCGTGTGGCCGTCTCCACGGGCCACGGGGTCAGCTCGGTGGGCACGAAGAAGCGGGTGTTCTCCGCGTCGATCGCCGGGTTCCAGCGGGTGAAGTGCGGATTGGGCGGGACGAGCCCGTGCTGGAGACAGAGGACGGTCTTGATCAGCCCGGTGATCCCGGCGGCGGGTTCGAGATGGCCCAGGTTGGTCTTGACCGACCCGAGGGCGCACCGACCGTTGCCGGTGCCGTACACCTGCGCGAGGCTGGCGAACTCGATCGGGTCACCAATCGGTGTTCCCGTGCCGTGGGCCTCGATCATCCCGAGGTCCCGCGGGTCGACTCCGGCGCGTGCGAGCGCCTGTTGGAACAGCGCCCGCTGGGCGGTGGGGGAGGGAGCGGCCAGACCGTCGGTCCTGCCGTCCTGGTTCACCGCCGAGCCCCGGACGACGGCGAGGACGCGGTCGCCGTCCTCCACGGCGTCGGCCAGGCGCTTGAGGACGACGGCGCCACAGCCCTCACCGCGGACGAAGCCGTCCGCCGCGGCGTCGAAGGTGTGGCACCGGCCTGTGGGCGACAGCATGCCCATCCTGTCGAAGGACCGGGTCGTCCTGGGCCGCAGCATGAGCGTCACGCCGGCGGCCAGAGCCACGTCGCACTCCTTCTGGAGCAGGGCCTGGCACGCCAGATGGAACGCGACGAGCGAGGACGAGCAGGCTGTGTCGAGCGCCACGGCGGGCCCGCTCAGCCCCAGCAGATAGGAGATACGGCCCGCGGCGACACAGTGCCCGTTCGTCAGAATCGAGCCCTCCAGCTCCTGCGGCTGCCCGGCGAGCCGGTCCATGTAGTCGTTGTAGCTGAGGCCGGTGAAGACGCCCGTCGCGGAGCCGGCCAGCCGGTCCGGCGGCAGCCCGGCGTGTTCCAGCGCCTCCCAGGCCACCTCCAGCAGCAACCGGTGCTGGGGATCGAGGACATCGGCCTCGCGGCCGGAGACTCCGAAGAAGTCCGCGTCGAAACTCGACACATCACTCAGGTATCCGCCCCGGGGGAGCGGCGTATGCCGGCCGGGGGTCTGCGCCTCGCTGTCCCGCGCCCACAGCGCCTCGCGCGCCGGCGGGGGCGCGCCCACCGCTTCTCGTCCCTCCGCCAGCAGCCGCCACAGAGCGGCCGGAGAATCGACGTCGCCGGGAAGCCTGCAGCCCATGCCGATCACGGCGAGCGACGCGGTTGTCTTGCCGGTGGGATTCCTGTGTTTGCCCATGGGAGTTCTCCTTGTCGGTTGAATACACACAGGAGCGAGAGGCCCAGGTACGGGCGCCCGTACGGACGGGGATGGTCCGTACGGGCAGCAGGGCGGCCGCTGAGGTGGGCTGAGAGTCGTGGAGCCGGGGCTCAGACGTCCGGGCTGCCCAGGAGAATGGCGCTCTTCACCCCGCCGACCTGATAGTTGAAACTCAGCGCGTAGTCGAAGTCGAGAGGCCGGGTGCGCACCCCGGGAACGGGGTCGAAGGTCAGGTTGTCCGCCGGCTCCTCGCAGTTCGCGGTGGGACACACCTCGCCGTGCTCCATCATGAGCAGCGTCAGAGCCACCCCGAGACAGCCGGCCGGTGCGCCGTTGTGGCCGAAGCAGCCTTCCTGGGAGGACATCAGCAGGTCGCGTGCGCCGGATCCGTACAGTTCCGTCACGGCGTTCTCCTCGAAGGCGGTGACCACCACATTGCCGTCGCTGCCGCCGTGCACGTAGGGCACCTGGTCGATCCCCACCCGGTCGCCGAGACAGCGGCGGACGGCGGCCACCAGCTCGCTGCCCGTCTCCTCACAGGCCAGCGGATTGGCCAGGCCGTCCCGGGTGGTGGCCTGGTTGAGCACCTGGCCGTACAGGTGGGCGCCGCGCCGGGCCGCGTGCTCCCGGCTCTCCATGACGATGGTCACCGAGCCCTCGCCGTGGTTGATGCAGTCGGCACGACGGTCGTACGGCCGCATCAGGGAGTCGAAGGACGGCAGCAGCGAGGGCATGTCGTCGGACCTGATGGCCTCGTAGGTGTTCTGCGCGCCGCGCAGCAGATTCTGGATGTTGCGGATCAGCTTGACGCTGAAGACGTCGACGCCGGTCACAACGGCGATGTCGACCTCGCCGGCGGCGATCATCCGCCGGGCGATACCGATCTGCACGGCGGACGACGCGCAACCGCACGACACCGTGAAGTTGGGGCCCTTCGAGCAGGTCAGCGCTCCCTGCACCAGTGCGACGTCGGACGGGGTGATGGCCTGTTCCGCGGCGATGAAGAGTTCCATCGCCTCCGCCGCCCGGATGGTCTCGGGATCGGCCCGCAGCACGGAGAGATAGCTGTCGATGTTGGCGTCGACACCGCCGCGCCCGACCAGGATCGCCGCGTCGCCCAGATCCCCCGAGCGGGGGTCCAACTCGGCGTCCGCGCACGCTTCCACCAGGGACACCAGTCCGAACCGGTGCGCCGCGGTGTAGTGCCGGGAGAAGAACGGCGGGATGCCGGGGAGGCGTTCGTCGAACATCGCGTCCGAGAGGTCCACGGAGCCGAAGTAGACATCGTCCTTCATGAGGCAGGACGCGCCCCGGGAGGCGACGTTCCACAGGTCGTCCGCGGTGAAGACGGGGCGGCCGCCCTGGCCGGGAAGACAGAACCCGATACCGGTGACCACGGCATCCCTGCCCCGCGAGCCTGCTCGGGGGCCGCCGGCGGTGGTCACGACACACCTGCGTGCGACAGAGGAGTCATCATTGTTGATCCTTTCCGGATCAGTCGGTTGCGCCGGCTCGTGAGCCCGCCGTGTGTGCCGAGGCGGAAAATCAGCCGGGGCGGGCGGCTTGCGAGCCGTGCCTATTCGGCGATGTACGTGCGGTAGCACCAGCGGTAGACGGGGAGCACTTCTCCGTCGAATTCGGCGTAGCGATGTGCGAACTCGAAATGCTCATATCCGTTTCCGCTGAGAATCTTGACCTTCTCGCCGTTGTTCAGCGATTCCGCTTCCCAGGTCAACGGAGTGCCCTTCGGGCCTTCGCTGAGCATTACTCGCATCCGTTGATTCATGACACTCTCCCTCATTGAATCGGTATTCGAAGCGGAAAGGGTCGCGGTGCGGAGCTGAATCGCCGCCCCTGTTCCCACTTGCGGTGGCGGGGAATCAATCGAAAATTCGGAGAATTCCCCGGCGGACGGTTCGCTGCCCCGGCCGGGCCTGAGGCGCTTGCGTGATCCGGCCGGAGCCGGTGCGCGGGAGCTCCGGACGACGCCGGTCGCGGACCCCGGAAGTCCGGTGGCGAGGCTCCGCGGCGCAAGGGTCTCGGGGGCCGGCCCCGCCGCTGTCGTGGACTCCGACGCGTGAGCGAGTCCGGAGCGGCGCGAGTACTGGGACGCTTCCGGCGGCGGTGTCCGTCGCGGTGAGCCTGTCGACCAGCGCTTTTGTACGGGGTGGCGGCGTGACGTCCTGGCGGCTGTGGGGCCTGCGGCCGCTTCTGCTGCCGGAAACCAGAACCCGATGAGGGATTGGGTGATAGGGGAAGCTCGCATGATGCCCCTTGACGGGTGATGCGAGCTACCGCTTCCTCACCGAGGGGCCGCCGATGGCGACAGGGCGATCTCAATGCTGCTGCTCGCAATTCGACTGGGCAGCTCTACGATGGATCGTCGGTTGCCGTCGCCCCCCGGAGAGGAGGGCAGCCCACCGGTTTGGATTAAGTACCGTTGTCCCACGGAGTAGTCCGGGCCGCAATGGATCCGTAGCGTATTCACCCGGATGGCGCAATTCGCCGAATTGGCAAATTCGTGCCCCGGATTCTGCAAATTTCGAAAATCCGATCTGATCAAGGTCGGCTTACGCCTCGGATATTTCCGCCGTCCCGGGCAGCCGACGGGACGAAGAAACTCGCGCGGTCGGCCCGGGGCGGAGCGACGGCTCGCCGGGGCCGCCTTTTCCGCCGCCGGTGTGTCCCAGAGCATCGGCTCGGGCCGGGCTCCTGGCGGACACTCGGCCCGCGCCGCGGCCGGGCCACCCGAGGGCCGCCGTGAGCAGGGGCGGGCACCTGGCGGGGGGACAACCCGGGGGAGCCGGCTCCTGGTTGCGCCAATCGGGTGACTAACCGTCATGGGGGTTGATGTTGCCGCGTTGTTCGGTGTTACTGGAGAGCGTTGAACCGGTGGGCCGCCCGTCCCTCTCCGGGGAGCTCAGCAGTCGGCCCGCCCGTTTCGGCCCTCCCCACAGCAAGCAGGGCTTCGGCGAGCAGACCACTGCACCGCGGTGGGATCCCCGGGAATCAGGCCCCATCAGCCGGTGTTCGCTTGCGGCACCGGCCGGTGAAGCGGCCCGCCTGCTCAAAGCCGCACGATGGTGCGCACAATGAGGCCGAGCCCGTCGGCCACTGTCCTCAGTCGAATCCCTCCCGGTACGGCAGGCCGTATCACCACACGGCTCTGACCCGGCCGGATTCCCCGCCCAAGAGGGCCCGCCCTGCCCTCTGCCGTGCCCGACCCCCGTGGGTCGAAGACATGGCCTTCGCCCGGGCGGCGCATCACTGATCGCGGCCAGCCCACGCACGGACCGCACGGTCCGGCGTTCAGAGTCACTCTCGCAGGAGGACCCATCATGGCAACACCCGTGCTCAACTTCGACCAGTCACGCTCGCTCTTCCCGTTCCCCTTCGGACCGTTGCTGCTCGTGCTGACGCCGAACTCGGGACCGACGACGGGCGGGAACCCGGTACAGCTCTTCGGGGTGGGCCTCAACGGCACGACCAGCGTCCTGTTCGGCACCACACCGGCCACCATCATCGCGGCGGACCCGCTGGGCCTGACCGTCACGGTCCTTGCCCCGCCGCACGCCCCGGGCGTGGTGCCGGTCACCGCGACCGGCAGCAGGGGCACCAGTAACCCGGTGTCCTACATCTATGTGGGCCCGACCCCGCCGCCCACTCCCCCCACCGCCGCCACCATCGCGCCGGCCACCGGCCCGACGGCCGGCGGTACCACCTTCGTGATCACTGGTACCAACCTGACCGGTGCCACGGTCACGGTGGGCGGTGTTCCCGCCACGGTGCTGGGCGTTGACGCGACCGGGACCCAGCTGTTCGGTGTGACTCCGGCCGGTGTGGCCGGAAACGCTCCGGTCGTCGTGACGACGGCGTCGGGTACCGCGACTGTCCCGGGTGGGTTCACCTACACGGGCGCGGCTGTGCCTCCCACCGCCACCACCATCGTGCCGGCCACCGGCCCGGTCGCCGGTGGTACCGCGTTCGTGATCACTGGTACCAACCTGACCGGTGCCACGGTCACCGTGGGTGGCGCTCCGGCCACGGTGCTGGGCGTCAACGCGGGCGGGACCCAGTTGTTCGGTGTGACTCCGGCCGGTGTGGCCGGAAACGCCGCGGTCGTCGTGACGACACCCGCGGGTGCCGCGACTGTCCCGGGTGGGTTCACCTACACGGGTGCGCTCCTGCCCACCGCCGTCAGTATCGTCCCGGCCACCGGCCCGGTCGCCGGCGGTGGCGCGTTCGTGATCACTGGTACCAACCTGACCGGTGCCACGGTCACCGTGGGCGGCGTTCCGGCCACGGTGCTGGCGATTGACCCGAGCGGCACCCAGCTGTTCGGTGTCGCGCCGGCCGGTGTGCTCGGAAACGCCGCGGTCGTCGTGACGACACCCGCAGGTGCCGCGACCGTCGCGGGCGGGTACACCTTCGTCTGATCCATCCCCGTCACCGCTCCGCTGCCGCCCGCGTCGCCACGCCGGTGAGCAAGAGCTGTGATCACCGCCGCCGGCCTGCGGAATCCTCCGCAGGCCGGTGGCGTGCGTGCGTGTCCGGTGTACAACGCGGCGGCGACCGGCGGGCGTTGCCAGCCTCCCCGGCCACCCGACCGAGCCCTGACGGAGCCCTGGTGGCCGACGGCAACGCGGCGGAGTGCTTGTCCCGCACGGCGCCTACGGGGAACGCGGCGCATACGGGGAACGCGGCGACTCCGGCCGTATGCGCGTGACCGGCCGCCGTTGTGGCTGCGGTCTGTTGACCCGTACCGTGCCGTCGCGAACGGATGGGCGGTGCGTACCTGCGGCCTCGCCGGGAGGCACGGCAGGAGTGAAGCGGGTACGGGGGGGCCCGGCGGGGGAGAGGGCCGGTCACCGGGCGGCCTGCCTCAGGCATCGGACCCGGGTGCGAGGGCTCCGTAAGGCCGTTGCGACACCGGCCGTCGTGACACCGGCCGTCGTGACACCGGCCGTCGTGACACCGGCCGTCGTGACACCGGTCGTCGTGACACCGGTCGTCGTGACACCGGCCGTCGTGACACCGGCCGTTGCGACAGCGAGCGCTGCGGCAGGGGAGCTTGAAAAAAAACGGGCCCTGAGGAAAGGGCCCGGAGAATCATTACTTCGGTGACCCGCTGGACGGATCCGGCGGCGCGGACCCCGTACCGGGGTGCGTGCCGGGCCGAAGATGATGGCGACATGTGCCGCCGGAGGCGCGGGGGATCAACTCGACGGTCTCGGCTCAGGGCCCCGGCGGGCCCGAACGGTGAGGACGTGGCCCCGCCCTTATGCGCGGCGGGCCTGACCGCCCCCCGACCGGGGGCAGTTCACCGCGAGGTGCTCGCTGTCCGCTGTCGCGGGGCCTGAGCGGTCACTTGTACACAGGCCCAGACCGTGCGGCCGCCGTCGGCCTCCAGCCGCATTCCCAACTCCTGCACGGATTGTGCGACCAGCGCCAGGCCACGGCCGTGCTCGTTCGCGTGCCGGGCGCGATGCGGGTGCGCGGCCACCGACGCGCCGCCTTCGTCGTGTACTTCCACGAGGAGCCGGTCACCGGTCTTCCGTAAATGGCCGGTGATCCAGACGCTGTTCGTGTGGAGGATGGCGTTGGTCATCAGCTCCGAGAGTACGAGCGAGACCGCGTACCGGACGCCTTCGTCCGTGATGTCCTGGGAATCCATCCATGAGCCGGCGAGATGGCGGCAGATCGGCACCACCCGCTCCAGCGTCGGCACGCTGAACGACGCCGGACGTCCCTTGGGCCAGTCGTGGGCCAGGGCGCGAGCGGCCGTGTCGGGCCACCGCTCGACCTCTCTCGGGGACAGTGTGATCTGCACTCTCGCCCGTGTGGTGGGCAGCATGGCTCTTCCTCTCGTCGTGGGTCGTACGCGGATGACGGGAAGCGGGTGTCGGCTCCCGGACGTGACGCGGGACAGCCCGGCGTGTCACACAGGCGCGCTCGCACGCCGAGGATCACCGTGTGAGGCTCCGGGTGGGCAGGCGCTGCGACAGGTACGAGGTGGTGCGGCCACTGCCCGCGACGGGCTCCGCCGCGGTCGACAGCGGTACGGAGAGGGCAGTCCGGCGTGCGCGGAGCGTGAGGCGGGGCCGTGGCGGTGGAGGCCGCCTGCGGGAGAGGGGCCGGGGAGGGGCCACCGCCGGCCCCGGAAGATGAAGCGGTGCGGCGAGGGGCGCCGGATCCGGTGCCTCGGCTGTCCTCGCCTCGCGGGCTCGCGATCGCCGGCCCGGGAGCAGGGGCAGCGGCGACGGCGGATCGGGAGGTGCGGGAAGCTCGCATGGTGTCCCCAATAAGAGGTCACATGAGCCGCCGTACCAGTCGGCACCGTTTTACCGGCGCCGACTGGCAATCCAAACCCCTCCCACGGGAGTGCCCATCGTGACAGGGACCAACCCGCGCCTATTGCAGGATTTCGCCTGATAGGTGCGGGATATGTACGCTGCCACTCCCCCGGAGAGGGTGGGCGGCCCACCGGTTTGGATAATGACAGTTATCCTCTGGTGCGCATATGACAGCAACAAAATCACGGGTACACCACCCGAATGGCGCAGTTGTCGCAATTTATCCATCATTGCTGCCAACGCTATTGCCTGATATTCACGCGAACGGCGTTCTCGGCGGGGTGTTCTGTCGATGAGTCGGCTCATGGCGTGGCCTCTACCGGCGCGCTGAACCGTCCCTGGTCCCCGGCCCGCGGTGGGCGGCGCCTGTCCCGGTCGTCCCGGCGGACACCACAACGGCGAACGGTGGCACGGCAGTTGCCGCAGTCGTCAGGGCTGCGAGTCGGCCGTCCTGCGCTGGTAACGGAGGAGCACGACACCGTTGCCGAAGGTCCGGCTCTCGGCGAGCCGGAGCCCGACCGGAGAGTCCGAGTCCCTGAACAGGCGTTTGCCTCGGCCGAGGAGGATGGGATTGACGTAGAGACGGTACTCGTCGATCAGGTCGTGCCGCATGAAGGACGCGGCGAGGTCGGCGCCGCCCAGCGCCAGGTCTCCACCCGGCCGCGCCTTGAGCGCCAGGATCTCCTCGACGACGACATCCCGCATGAGAGTGGTGTTCCAGTCGGCGCGCACCAGGGTCCTGGAGAAGACGATCTTCGGCATGTTCCGCCAGATCTCGGCGAACTCGGCCACCGGACCCGCGTTTGACGGGTCGGAGTCGGCCGTCGGCCAGAACTGGGCCATCAGCTCATGAGTGACACGCCCGCTCAGGAAGGCTCCCATCGGTTTGAGCTGCTCGTTGAAGTGGCTGTGCAACTCGTTGTCGACCATATGCCAGTCGATCTGGCGCTGGGGTCCCTCGACAAAGCCGTCAAGAGACACCGACAGGGACAGGACGATCTTCCTCATGGGCGATCCTCAGCGAAGTCGCGGCGTCGGGATTTCACCGTATCGCGGGGGCGTGGCCCTGATCCCCGAAAGTATGAGGGCGGCCCGGTCTTCGGCCATCGGGACGACGCCCTGGGGCGGAGCACGCGACGTGATGCCATTCTATGAATGTGCTGGATTTTCAGTGCCGCAGGTATTTCCATACGTAAATCCCGATGATGTCCACCACTGGCCGCGTGCCGCGCGAGCCGGCCGTTCCGGCTCACCGGCGTGGCCCGCCCCGCCAGAACGAACCAGCCTGACCGGCTGAGCCCGTACCGGTCGCGAGGAGCCGCCTCATGACCCTCCTGCGGTGGCTGCGCACGCGGGACGCCGATCTCACCGCGCTGCGCCGGGCCGGGCGCGCCGCGATCGTCATGCCCGGCGTCTTCGCCCTGGCCGGGGAGCTCATCGGCGATCCGACGCTCGCCATCTTCTCGGCGTTCGGTGCGCTCGCCACACTGCTCTTCGTCGACTTCGGCGGCTCGATGCGGGAAAGGCTGGCGGCGCAGGCCTGGCTGGTGCTCGCCGGTGCGGTGCTGGTCTGTCTCGGCACCCTGGCCTCGCAGACGGTGTGGCTGGCCGCGGTGGTCACCCTCTTCGTCTCCTTCCTGGTGCTGTTCTCCGGCGTTGTCAGTTCGGTGCTGGCGAGCTCAGCGACCGCGCTGCTGGTCAGTTTTGTACTCCCGGTGACCCTGCCGGGACCGGTCGGTTCGATCCCGGAGCGTGTCCTGGGCTGGCTGCTGGCCGGCGCGGTGTCCATGGTGGCCATTGGTGTCCTGTGGCCCGCGCCCACCCGCGAGCCGCTGCGCGTGGCCACGGCCAGGACCTGTGAGCTGCTCGCGCGGCGGCTGCGCGCGGAGGCGGAGTGCACACTCGGTGGCTTCGGTCCGGACCGTCGCGCGGCCCTCGGCGTGGGGGTCGAAGAGGCCGCCGCCTCGGTCGCGGCGCTGCGCGAGTCGTTCTTCGGCACGCCCTACCGCCCCACGGGGCTGACAACCGGCACACGCACACTCGTACGTCTGATCGACCAGGTGTTGCAGCTCGACGCGATCCTCGAACGGACACCGGTCGACCAGCGGCCGGGACGGACCGAGCCAGCGGTGTGCGATGTGAAAACGGCCGCCGCGGACCTGCTTGAGCGGAGCGCCGACCAACTCCGCTCGGCCGCCGGAGACCCCACCGAGCTGGACGCCGGGACGCGCCGGCTGCGCGACGCACGCGAGACCATGGAGCGTACGGTGACCACCGCCCTCCCCGCCCGTCACGCTCCCGTCCCCGGCGAAGAGACCCCGGAGGCCGCGGTCGCCGGGTTCGTCAGCTCGCTGGAGCCGAGTTTTCGGGCTCAGGAGATGAGCTTCGTGGCCTCCGCCATCGCCGCGCACGTCGACCTCGTCGTCGCGGCACGGCGCCGGACCTGGTGGCAGCGCGCCCTGGGCCGCGAACCGGCGGGCGTCTCGTCCCGGCTGTCGTTCGCGCAGGAGAGCGCGGGCGCCCATGTCGAGCGTCATTCGGTCTGGCTGCACAACAGTGTGCGCGGCGCGACCGCGCTCGGGCTCGCGGTGCTGGTGGCCGGGCTGACCGGTGTGCAGCATTCGTTCTGGGTGGTGTTCGGCACGCTGGCCGTACTGCGCTCCAACGCCCTGATGACCGGCCAGAACGCGGTGCGCGGGCTGTTCGGAAGCGTGGCCGGCTTTGTCATCGGTGGTGGCCTGGTCTATCTCATCGGCGCGAACACCACAGCGCTGTGGCTGCTGCTCCCGCCGGCCGTCCTCTTCGCGGGCCTCGCGCCGGCCGTCATCTCCTTCGCCGCCGGGCAGGCCGGTTTCACCGCCACCCTGCTGATCCTTTACAACATCATCGAGCCGGCGGGCTGGGGGATCGGGCTCGTCCGGCTGGAGGACGTCGCGATCGGCTGCGCGGTGAGCCTACTGGCCGGCGCGCTGTTCTGGCCGCGCGGAGCGGGATCGGCATTGGGCCAGGCGCTCGCCGAGGCCTTCTACGAGAGCGCTCACCGCCTGCGCGCCGCGATCGCGTACGGGGTGACCCGGTGCGACGCACTCGTACCCGCCGCTCCCACACCGCGCGAGGAAGGCCGGCGCGCGGCGGCGGCGTCCCGGAGGCTCGACGACGCCTTCCGCGGATTCCTCGCCGAGCGCGGCACCAAGCACGTGCCCCTCGCGGATGTGACCTCCCTGGTCAACGCGGTCGCGGTGCTCCAGCTCACCGCCGACGCCATCCTCGATCTCTGGAGACGCGACAGCGGCGCGCCGACGGGCGACCGGACCGCGGCACGCGCCGAGATCCTCGCGGCCGGCACACTGCTCGTCGCCTGGTACGAGGAGACGGCCTGGGCACTGGCGGGCTCCGGCTCCGTGCCCGACCGGCTCCCGCACGACACGGCGGCGGACCGCCGTCTGGTCGATGCCGTCCGGCGCGACCTCAGCGGCGAGGACGGGCGGGGCACCGCGACGGCGGTCAAGATGATCTGGACCGCCGATCACATCGACGCGGCCCGGCGGCTGCAGGCGGGGATCCTCGCGCCCGCGCGAGCGGCTGCCGCCATGCAGAGCCTGCGCAGGGCGCGGACACGGCGGGGCGGCCTGTCCCGGTCACCATCAGCCATGTCCGAATAGGACGAGCGGCGTGGGTGCGCCCCGAGCGACTGCGCCCCGACCGCGCTCGGAGATCCCTCAGCCGCCGCCTTCCGCCTGACGGATCTGGTCCGCGATATCGCCCACCGACAGGCTGGCGTCGAGGAACTTCCCGGACCGGGGAAGGCTCAGATGGAGCTCGGAGGCGGTGCTGATGGTGATGTCACCCCGGTCCATCCGGAAGTCGAGGGAGTGCCCGCCTCGTGTGTGGTCGCTGTTGAGGAAGTGCAGGTGATAGCCGGCCACCGAGACGCCCTGTTCGTAGTCGGGCATGCGGAACCCGGCCAGGGTCCCCGTCACATCGGTGAAATCGGTCTCCGCCTGCCCCTTGGTCGCCTCGGTCAGCGGCTCGTACGGCGGGGTCTGCGCCATGACGGTACGCGTACGCATCGTGCTGAATGTCCCGGTGATCCGGACGGCGTAGACGAGGTTCTCGCTGAGGATCGACTCGTCGATGAGCGCGAGGGCGTCGGCACGGCTGCCGCCGTGCGTGACCGGGAGGGTGGTGTCGGGCCAGAAGTGGGTGACGGCGGCGAACGGTGTGCGGTCGGACGCGGCGGCGACGGTCGCGCTGCCGTCGGCCCGCAGGTGGTAGCAGGTGCCGTCGAGGACGACCATCTCGCCGTCGAGGTGATTGAACGTGCCGAGGCCGAAGTCGCCGTGGGTGAGTATCTCGGCGATCGTGACATCTCCGTCGTAGACACCGTCGAGCAGCGCCCCCATGGTCGAGGACTGATAGACCTCCCGGGCCTTTTCCGCGCTGTAGCCGGACCCGCTGCCGCCGAGACGACGGGCGATCATGTTTCCGGCCCAGTGCCGGAACCGGTCGGTGGCGGTCTCGGATGCGGTCATGTCCTTCTGCCTCCTCCCTGTCGGAGCCGGTTCATTCGAACGGGTCCTGGTGCAGGTCGGCCGCGGGGTCGGTGGTGTGGCGGTAGTCGACCGGCACATTGATGAGGGAGGAGCCGTCCTCGGACAGCGCCTGGCGCAGCGCCGCGCCGAACTCGTCCTCCGCCCCGACACGACAGCCGTGGGCTCCGAAGGTCTCGGCGTATGCGACGGTGTCGTGGTCGCCGAGTTGCACGCCCGACTTCCGCCCGTACGTGAGCACCTCCTGGAAGCCCACCAGGTGGCAGCGGGAGGCGGCTGAGAAATATGTACATATTGACCATTCGGTAAGTTTTCGCCATCAAGTCTCCCAGCTCTGAGCCGACCTCGCCTGGTGGAGAGGAGATCGGCCCTGCACTCGGCACCGGCTCAGTGCTCGGCGGCGGTCCCTCATCTGCGCCGGAATGCGTGTGCACCTGTTGATCGGCTTGGGGAAGACTGCGCGAATGAGCTCCGAAGCCTCCCAGACACCGCAGGAACGGGCCCTTCGTCATGTCGCCACACTGGCGTCGGGCCCCTCGATGGACCCGGCGCTGCGAGTGACCCTCAACTTCCACCCCGACCGTCCGCTGCACGGCAAGCCGATCCTGGACGAGGCCGTACTCGATGGCCCTCATTGAAGGGCTGGTCCCGGCCGGAGAGGCATGTCAGGGGGCGACCTGTCGCGGCCGGCCGCACCGTATCTCGCGTCGCCGCACGGACGGAAGCTCTGGGCCGGTTCTCGCCAACTGTGCCGTCGCCCGTCCGCAGTGTTGACGCACTTCAAGTGTGTGACGGACCATCACAATGGGTGCACAGCAGGAGAGTTGGGCCCCGTGATGTCGAAGGAGCGGTTCATGAGCGGAGCGGCCAAGAACGACAGCGCATCACACCCCAAGCTTGCGGCGATCAAGATGCGGCGTCTTGATCGGAGAGAGACCACAGGCGACAGCAACTCCACCGGTTCCTGAGCGGGCGTTGTGCCGGGCCGTTATCTCACCGTCGACGAACTGACCTCACGTGCCGAGCGCCTGGCGGCCACGCAGCCGGACCGGGTGGTGCTGCGCCGGATCGGGGTGTCACGGGCCGGGGAGCCCATCCGGTCGCTCTCCGTCGGGCGGGGGAGCCGGCACGTGCTGGTGGTCGCGGGTCCGCACGCCAACGAGCCGGTCGGCGGTGTCACGGCGCTGCGACTGGCACGCTATCTGGCGCGGGCCGGACGACCGGACGGGTTCAGCTACACGGCCGATACGACCTGGCACTTCGTTCTCTGTCTCGACCCTGATGGGGCCCGCCGCAACGAGCGGTGGCTCAAGGGACCGATGACCTTCGTCCACCACTACCGGCACTTCTACCGTCCCGGTTTCGCCGGGCAGCCCGAGTGGCTGCCCGGGGAGTCCGGGGCGGTGCCGATGCCGGAGACCCGCGCCCTCCTCGACCTCCAGGACGAGCTGCGTCCGTTTCTGCAGTGCTCGCTGCACGGAGTCGACGTGGGCGGCAGCTTCGTCCAGCTCACCCGTGGTCTGCCGGGTATGGCCGACGAGCTGGTGCGGTCCGCCGGTGACCTCCGGATACCGGTCGAGCTGGGGCCGTACGACGCCTTCTTCTGGCCGAGTCCCGGCCCGGGTGTTTATGACATGCCGCAGCCGGAGGAGACCGATCAGTTCGACTCACTGCCCGCGTCCGCCGCCGCGTCCACCTGGTTCCATCCGCATCGCTACGGCACGTTCACCGCCGTCGTCGAAGCCCCGATGTGGGGCGCCGACGAGGTCGGTGACACGGCCCCGCATCCCGACCCGGGGGCCGCCCTGGAGGCCATCAGCCGGGGCCTCCGACAGGACGCGCTGCTGCTCGACGGACTGGTCGAGCGGATTCGTCCGGGGCTGCTCGCCGCCGCCGCGCCGCTGCTCGCCCCGGTCGACGAGTATCTCGCCGTGTGTCCGGGACTGGCGGAGGAATGGGCTCCGGGCACGGCCGGCACCCTGCCGCCGTTGAACCGGGCGCGCGTCATGTCGCTCCGGATCGCCGCCCGGCGGCTTGTCGTGCGCACGGCGGGGTTGCTGAGCCAACTGCTCGCACCGGACGCTCCGTATGTCCGTCAGGATTTCGCGCCGGTGGACACGGTCAGGGAGACCCTCGACCGGTTCCTCGTACAGCGGTGCGACGCCTTCGAGGCCGACTGCCGTGTCCGCTGGATCCCGGTCCATGACCAGGTAGAACATCAGTTCAGAGTGGTGCTGGCCGCCGCGGAACTGACCGGCCGGCTCAGTGGGGCGAAGGTGGTACGGGCGTGATGCCCGAGGGACCTGAGGTGCCGCTGTCCGGATTACGGCTCCCACGGGTGAAGCCCGAACACCGGGCCTATCGCACCGTGGACGGCAATGTGCGGATCGGAAGCGTGGTGTACGGCATCGGTGCCGAGGTCGCCGACCCCGACGGCTGGATCTGGACCCTGACCGAGACCCTCGACGGTACGCGCGGCCCGCTCGACGCGGTCACCGAGGTGCTCACCCGGCACCCCGGTCTGGAACAGGGCCTGGTCACGCAGGCCATGCGCGATCTGTACGAGGCCGGATTCCTGGAGGACGCGGGAGCCGAACTGCCTGAGGGGCTCACCGGAGAGGACCACGTACGGTACAGCCGCGGTGTGACACTGCTGCGCTGGATGGACCTGTCGCCGCGCCCGACGACATGGGAACTCCAGGCGCGGCTGCGATCGGCCCGGGTCCTGCTGCTCGGGCTCGGCGGCACCGGCGGATTCGCCGCGCAGGGGCTGGTGGCGTCGGGCGTGGGACGCATGCACTGTGTGGACGGCGATGTCGTGGAGCTGTCCAATCTCAACCGGCAGCCGCTCTACCGGGAGAGCGACATCGGCCGGCCCAAGGCGGAGGCGGCGGCCGAGGCCCTGCGCGCGCTCGACTCGCGGGCGGCGCTGACCACGGAACGCCGCGAGGTGCGCGGCGCCGACGACCTCGCGGCACTGCTCGCACCCGGGTACGACCTGCTGCTGCTCTGCGCCGACCGCCCGCCGGAGGTACGCCGCTGGGCGAACCGGGTCTGCCTGGCCACCGGGACGCCCTGGCTCGACGCCGGCTACCGCGGCCCGCTGGTCACGGTCGGAGTACACGTCCCCGGGCGGGGGGCGTGCTGGGAGTGCCACCGCGCCGGCGATGTCGACCGGCGCGATCTGCGCCTCGCCGCGGGCCAGGACGAGGAGGTCGCCTCACCCCGGATGGACTGGAACCCCGTCAACGCGGTGACCGCCGGGCTCTCCGGCCATCTGCTCACCCATGCGGCGCTCGCGCTGCTGACGGGCGTACCCCGGATGGAGCCCGGTTTCCGCTTCGGCCTCAACCTGATGACGCTCGCCGAGCCCGTGGAGGAGCGCTACGGCCGCCGGGCGGACTGTCCCGCGTGCGGTACGCCGCCGGGATAGCGCGCCCCCGGGCGCATGATTCCGGCGCCGGTGCCACCGCGCACCCACCGTCCAACACTGAGGTACCGCAGGTCACTTGCGCACGTTAGGCCGGCACCGGCCGGGGTGGGCCCCCAGCGGCAGAAAGCGTCCCTCGCCTCCGACGACCCGGGGAAGCGTGGCACAACCCGGGGCGGAACGTGCGTCCTTCTGGCCGAACATCCGTGGCGAGCGCCGAAAGATGATCACAGGATGGCTGCTGACGACGGATCGAGCCGCCAGGACGAAGGCGGCTCGCTGCGCCGTTTCGCATCCTTGCCCGCGGCTCCCACCAGGAGCCACATCACAGCCTGTCAGGAGACGGTATGCCTCTCGCCCAAAACGTGCCGCAGGAGTCCAAAACCCCGGAGTGGAGGCTCCACAAGGCACGGGGCCGACGACGGGGAACATGGGCGGTGGGACTCGCGGCGGTGCTGTTCGCCGGTCCTCTGCTCGGCACCGCTTCGCCCGCCTGGGCCGAATCGGCCGCACCCACGAGTGATTCGACGGAGCTGCTGCAAGAGGCCGGTCGAAGCAAGTTCGGGGACGACGGCAAATTCAGACACCCGATCTTCGTGGTCAATCAGGGATCGAACAACGTGTCGGTGCTCAATGCCCGCAGAAACGTCGTGACCAGGAACATCCCTGTCGGAAGGAGCCCGTTCGGAATCGCCATCGACAGTCGTCACCGACGTGCGTACGTGGTCAATCACGGCGCCAACAGTGTGTCCGTGATCAATACCGGCAGGCACAGGAACGCCGTCGCCGCCACCATCCCGGTCGGCAACGGTCCGTTCGGAATCGCCGTCGACACCCGCCGTAACCGTGCCTATGTGACGAACGAGGTCTCCGGGACCGTGTCGGTGATCAATACCGCCACCAACCGGGTGACCGCCACCGTCGCCGTCGGCGGCAACCCGTTCGCGGTCGCCGTGGACCACGCACGCAACCGCGCCTATGTCACCAACATCCAGTCCGGCACGGTGTCGGTGATCGCGACCAATACCAATACGGTGACGGGCACCATCCCCGTCGGCAGCACTCCCGTCGGAGTGGCCGTGGACCGGGGCCGGGCGTACGTGACCAACCAGGGCTCCAACAACGTGTCCGTGATCAATACGGCCAGGAACCTCGTGTTCGCCACCATCCCGGTCGGCAGGTCTCCGTTCGGGGTGGCGATCGACACCCGGCGCCACCGCGCCTATGTCGCCAACCAGGGCTCGGCCAGTGTCTCGGTGATCAGGACGTCCACCAACAGGGTGACGGGCACCGTGCGCGTCGGCACCGCCCCTGTCGGAGTCGCCGTGGACGAAAGGAGCGAGCGCGCCTATGTGTCCAACCTTCTCTCCAACAATGTGTCAGTGATCAATACGGTCAGGAACCGGGTGGTCGCCACACCTCGCGTGGGCATCGGCCCGGCCGGAGTGGCGATCGACTGCGGGCCGTGCTCCGCGGTCAACCGCAGCAGTGGTGACGACGTCGCCGAGTCGCAGCTCGCCGCCACCCCGGCCCAAGGGCAGTCCGCGGCGGCCGCTCCGGTCCAGGCGCCGTCCGCGGCAGCGGCCGCCCCGGTGCAGGCGCCGTCCGCCGCGGCTTCCGCCCCGGCGCCGCTCGCGGCCGGCGAGGCGCAGGCCGGAGCAGCTCAGCGCTGACCGGCGACAGCCGTAGACCGGTTCGCAACCACCAGCAGGACCGGGCCCGTTGCCATCAGGGCCCAGGACATTCCGTCGGCCCCGTGCTGAGGCCGGCGGTCGCAGGACAGGCCCGCCGGACAGGGGGGATCCCGGGCCGACAGCGGCCCGCCCGCTGAGGCGGCTCCTTCACACAAGTGCCCCGGCCACCGTTCACCAGGACGCTGTTGGTCAATCCGGGTCCGACTCCGCCCCGCCGATCACTGGATCGGCGGGGCGGAGTGCTGTGAAGTGGCTGATCCGGGTGCGGACGTGCGGGGCGCCTGAGGGCCCCTCATGCGGTGCCCCTGCCCGTGGTGCCCTTGGTGCGGAGGGCTCCGCCGACGCGCCGACGCCCGGGGCACCGGGGCGGCGCCGGCATTCCCTGGTGGCCCTGCCTCTCGTAACGACGCGGGGCCATGAATCAAACTTTCGGTGCGATGAATCCATTCGGGTGATATTCACGTCCTTCCGCTGTGCTGGATTCGGTGAGGGTGGGTTAATCGTGGTACTGGACCTGACGAGGCGCCCATCCTCCGCTGGGGACTGACGATTGCCCGCTGACCCGTAGTGGTCAGCGGCAATACCTGATGGGCGCTCTCCTTGGAATTCCGGCAAGTTCCCCATGTTTCGTGTGCGTTGGCCGCACCGGGTACGGCCGATTTCCCAGCAGCTCCCGTCTAGACCGGATGGATCTAGATCGCGAGGGGTACCTCATGGACCAGAGTTTTCAGCCGAAGTGGCGTCAGCTACTCGGCCTTGCATGGCGCGGGAAAACTCGCGCGAATGCGGTCGCCTTGCTGGATACGACCGTACCGGTGGGAAATTTCCCGACCGATGTCGCGATCACGCCGGACGGCCTTCGGGCCTATGTGGCCAACTCCGGCGACAACACGGTCAGCGTCATCGACACCGCCACGAACACGGTCACCGCCACCATCCCCGTGGGCAGTGCGCCGTTCGGCGTCGCGGCCACTCCGGACGGGCTGCGGGTCTATGTGACGAACAGCGGTGACGACACGGTCAGTGTCATCAGCACCGTCACCAACACGGTCACCGCCACCATCCCCGTGGGATCGGTCCCCCTCGAAGTGACGATCACCCCGGACGGCCTCGTCGCCTATGTGGCGAACTCCGGTGGCAACACGGTCAGTGTCATCAGCACCGCCACGAACACGGTCACCGCAACCATCCCCGTCGGCGCGACCCCCTTCGGCACCGGGATCAGTCCGGACGGCCTCGTCGCCTATGTGACGAACTCCGGTGACAGCACGGTCAGTGTCATCAGCACCGCGACGAACACGGTCACCGCCACCATCCCGGTTGGTACCGCGCCGCTCGATGTGGCGGTCACCCCGAACGGGCTCTTCGCCTATGTGGCCAACTCCGGTGACGACACCGTCAGTGTCATCAGTACCGCGACCAACACGGTCACGACCACCATCCCGGTCGGTACCACACCGTTCGGCGTGGGCATTTCCCCTGACGGCCTCCGGGTCGTGGTGAGCAACGAGAACGACGACACGATCAGTTTCATCAGCACCACGACGAACACCGTGATCTCCACCAGTCCGGTCGGTGCGACGCCGATCGGACTGGCGATCACCCCGGACGGCCTGAACGCCTATGTGGTGAACAACGGGGACAACACCGTCACCGTTGTCGCGATCGCTGCCCTCACCACCACGACGACCCTGACCTCGGCGCCGGACCCGTCGGTGTTCGGTCAGACGAAGATCCTGACCGCCACCGTCAGCTCCGCCGCCGGCACTCCGACCGGGACAGTCGACTTCTTCGACGGTGCGACACTCCTCGGTACGAGTCCGCTCGTCGCCGGTGTGGCGACGCTGTCGGTGTCGACCCTCAGTGTGGGCGTGCACAGTCTGACCGCGGTCTACAGCGGTGACGCCACCTTCGACGGTTCGACGTCACCGGTGGATATCCAGACCGTGACGGCTGCTGGTACGACGACGACTCTGACGTCGGCGCCTGATCCTTCATCGTTTGGGCAGGCGGTGACTCTGACGGCGACGGTGGCCCCGGTGCCTCCGGGGAGTGGGACTCCGACCGGGACGGTCAGCTTCTTCGACGGTGCGACGCTATTGGGTACGAGTCCGCTTGTCGCCGGTGTGGCGACGCTGTCGGTGTCGACCCTCAGTGTGGGCGTGCACAGTCTGACGGCGGTGTACAGCGGTGACGTCAACTTTGGTGGTTCGACGTCACCGGTGGATACCCAGACGGTTGTGGGTGCTGGTACGACGACGACGTTGACGTCGGCGCCTGATCCGTCGTTCTTTGGTCAGGCGGTGACGTTGACGGCGACGGTGGCTCCGGTGCCGCCGGCG
>NZ_JBEYIF010000002.1:0-120160 GCF_040635655.1 Streptomyces sp. NPDC006923 | reverse complement strand
ATCCTTCGTTCTTTGGTCAGGCGGTGACGTTGACGGCGACGGTGGCTCCGGTGCCGCCGGCTGTGGGTACGCCGACGGGGACGGTGAGTTTCTTCGATGGCGCGACGCTGTTGGGTACGAGTCCGCTCGTGGGTGGTGTGGCGACGTTGTCGGTGTCGTCGCTGAGTGTGGGTGTCCATAGTTTGACGGCGGTGTACAGCGGTGATGTGACGTTTGGTGGTTCGACGTCGCCGGTCGACACGCAGACCGTGACGGCTGCTGGTACGACGACGACGTTGACGTCGGCGCCTGATCCTTCGTTCTTTGGTCAGGCGGTGACGTTGACGGCGACGGTGGCTCCGGTGCCGCCGGCTGTGGGTACGCCGACGGGGACGGTGAGTTTCTTCGATGGCGCGACCCTGCTGGGTACGAGCCCGCTCGTTGCTGGCGTCGCCACGCTCACCACATCGTCGCTGAGTGTGGGTGTGCACAGTTTGACGGCGGTGTACAGCGGTGATGTGACGTTTGGTGGTTCGACGTCGCCGGTCGACACGCAGACCGTGACCGCTGCTGGTACGACGACGACGTTGACGTCGGCGCCTGATCCTTCGTCGTTTGGTCAGGCGGTGACGTTGACGGCGACGGTGGCTCCGGTGCCGCCGGCTGTGGGTACGCCGACGGGGACGGTGAGTTTCTTCGACGGTGCGACGCTGTTGGGTACGAGTCCGTTGGTCGGTGGTGTGGCGACGTTGTCGGTGTCGACGCTGAGTGTGGGTGTCCATAGTTTGACGGCGGTGTACAGCGGTGATGTGACGTTTGGTGGTTCGACGTCGCCGGTGGATACCCAGACGGTTCTGGGCGCTGGTACGACGACGACGTTGACGTCGGCGCCTGATCCGTCGTTCTTTGGTCAGGCGGTGACGTTGACGGCGACGGTGGCTCCGGTGCCGCCGGCTGTGGGTACGCCGACGGGGACGGTGAGTTTCTTCGACGGTGCGACGCTGTTGGGTACGAGTCCGCTCGTGGGTGGTGTCGCCACGCTGACCACCTCGACGCTCAGCGTGGGAGTGCACAACCTGATCGCGGTCTACAGCGGCAACGCCACCTTCAGCGGGTCCATTTCACCGGTCGACACGCAGACCGTGACCGCTGCCGGTACGACGACGACCCTGACGTCGGCGCCTGATCCTTCGTCGTTTGGTCAGGCGGTGACGTTGACGGCGACGGTGGCTCCCGTGCCGCCGGCTGTGGGTACGCCGACGGGGACGGTGAGTTTCTTCGATGGCGCGACGCTGTTGGGTACGAGTCCGTTGGTCGGTGGTGTGGCGACGTTGTCGGTGTCGTCGCTGAGTGTGGGTGTGCACAGTTTGACGGCGGTGTACAGCGGTGATGTGACGTTTGGTGGTTCGACGTCGCCGGTGGATACCCAGACAGTTCTGGGTGCTGGTACGACGACGACGTTGACGTCGGCTCCTGATCCGTCGTTCTTCGGTCAGGCGGTGACGTTGACGGCGACGGTGGCTCCCGTGCCGCCGGCTGTGGGTACGCCGACGGGGACGGTGAGTTTCTTCGACGGTGCGACGCTGCTGGGTACGAGTCCGCTCGTGGGTGGTGTCGCCACGCTCACCACCTCGTCGCTGAGTGTGGGTGTGCACAACCTGACGGCGGTGTACAGCGGTGATGTGACGTTTGGTGGTTCGACGTCGCCGGTGGATACCCAGACGGTTCTGGGTGCTGGTACAACGACGACGACCCTGACATCGGCGCCTGATCCTTCCGTCTTCGGTCAAGCGGTGACGTTGACGGCGACGGTGGCTCCGGTGCCGCCCGCTGTGGGTACGCCGACCGGGACGGTGAGCTTCTTCGACGGTGCGACCCTGCTCGGTACGAGCGCCCTGGTGGGTGGCGTCGCCACGCTCACCACCTCGACGCTCAGCGTGGGAGCGCACAACCTGACCGCGGTCTACAGCGGCAACGCCACCTTCAGCGGCTCCACGTCACCCATCGACGTTCACACGGTCGTGAGGGCCAACACCACTACTTTGCTGACGTCGGCGCCTGATCCGTCGGTGTTCGGTCAGACGAAGATCCTGACGGCTACCGTCGCGGCGGTGCCGCCGGGGGTGGGTACGCCGACGGGGACGGTGACCTTCTTCGACGGTGCGACCCTGCTGGGCAGCAGCACGCTGTCCGGGGGTGTGGCGACGCTGTCGGTGTCGACGCTGAGCGTGGGTGCCCACAGCCTCATCGCGGTCTACAGCGGCAACACCAACTTCAACCCGTCGATCTCGCCCGCGGATCCGCAAACGGTTGTGAGGGCCAACACCACTACTTTGCTGACGTCGGCGCCTGATCCGTCGGTGTTCGGTCAGACGAAGATCCTGACGGCTACCGTCACGGCGGTGCCGCCGGGGGTGGGTACGCCGACCGGGACCGTGAGCTTCTTCGACGGTGCGACCCTGCTCGGTACGAGCGCCCTGTCCGGGGGTGTGGCGACGCTGGCGATCTCGACCCTCAGCGTCGGCGTCCACAGCCTCACGGCGGTGTACAGCGGCAACACCAACTTCAACACCTCCACCTCACCCATTGACATCCAGACGGTGAACCCGGCCGGCCCGGCAGCCACCAACCTGACGGCCCTCCCGACCACCGCCACCATCGGAAGCGACGGACAGGCACGTATCGCCCGCCTCTCCGCGACCCTGACGGTGCGAAGCTCCGGCGCTCCGGTGGCCGGACAGACCATCACCTTCAGGGTGGGAACGACCGTCGTGGCGACGGCCGTCACCAATGCCAGCGGCCT
Source organism: Streptomyces sp. NPDC006923 (assembly GCF_040635655.1). Classification (NCBI taxonomy): domain Bacteria; kingdom Bacillati; phylum Actinomycetota; class Actinomycetes; order Kitasatosporales; family Streptomycetaceae; genus Streptomyces; species Streptomyces sp. NPDC006923. Next base: position 117,378 of record NZ_JBEYIF010000002.1, on the reverse strand, counting down.
TGCCACCCGCACCAACGTCATTGTCGATCCGCTGACGATCATCAACGCCGGCAGCCGGTACACGGCGACCTTCGCCGGGACGGCCGGTTTCGGGTCGGCCACTGCCACGGCTGCTCTGGTCCTCGCCTGAGCGGCCCGGCCCGTCGGCCGCCGACGATCAACAATGTGTCGGACATCCACGGACCGGCCCCGGGCGGGCCGTGGACGGGACAGGGCTGACGGGACGCGCGGCCGGATCGGTTCCACTGCACTGGAACCGGTCCGGCCCGCGCGTTTCTCCCGGGCCGGGCCGGTGCTCGCTCCCCGAAGACGGGTCGGACACGCCTCAGCCCTTCTCGGCCCTGCCCGCCACACCCTTCCGGTGGTGGCCCTCCCACAGGCGCCCGCCGGCCGGGGCCAGGACCTCTTCCACCAGCGAGATCAGTGCTCCGGTCCGGCCGTCGAGGGCCTCGCGGACCGCCGTGTTCAGCCGCTCGGGCAGGCCGGGCCGGGCCTCGGCGAGGCGCCGGGACAGCCATTTTCCACCGCCCAGCCACGCTCCGTCCGACAACAGGACGAATTCGGCGGCCCGCCGGGCCAGTTCGGCGACGATACAGAGACGCTCTCCCGGGTCGGCGCAGCCGGCGAGATCGTCCAGGAGGTCCGTCAGTGTGTAGCGGTGGTCTTCGAGTTCGGACAGTGTCGCCCTCGGCGGCCCCGCCCGCACCAGTTGCCGCGCGTGTGCCTGGAGCAGTGTGCCCGCGCCACCCCGGTCGCGCAGCAGTCTTCCGGTCGCGCACATCAGGAGAAGGGGGAGCGGCGCCTGGGGATCTCGCGTTCCACATAGCCGTCCCAACTGCTCCGCGTATGAACGAAGAGTTCCACCGGCCAGCCGGCGTAGCGCAGGGACTCGCGGTACGGGGCCGGATCACCGTCCATGAGGACCACCACGTCGAGATCGGAGTACGCCGTACGCCGCGGGGTGATCACGCTGCCGCAGAGGAACGCGGCGTACGCCTGCGGGTGGCGCTCGGCCACCACCGCCGCCGCGGCGGCCACCGGATCCGTCATCGTCTCCATACGGGCATTCTGACGGCCGAGGTCCGATCCGGCCTCCGCGTTTCTACTCTCGAAACGGCCCCGGCGCAGGCGAACGGCCGAATCCGTACGGGTTGGGGCCCGTTGAGGGGGTTTCGGGGCTACCCTCGACTCCGACCTGCGCACTGTTCGAGAAGGGGAGGGATTCTTGTGTCCTGGCCGGAGCCCTCGGGCGCCCTTCCCCTGCTGGAGCGTGAGCCCGAACTCGCGGCGGCGGCGCACGCCATCGACCGGTTGTGCGGTGAAGTGCCGGTCGGCGGACTGCTCGTCTACCGGGGCGCTGCCGGGCTCGGCAAGACCGCCCTGCTCGCCGAGGTGCGCCGGCTCGCGACGGGACGCTGCGCGGTGTGGTCGGCCCGTGGCGGCGAGACCGTCACCTCCGTGCCCTTCCACGTCGTACGGCAACTGCTGGGGCCCGCTCTGACGGAGGGTGATCCCGCGTCTGAGGCCGCGGACGCGCGGGAGCTGCTCGGCGACCGGTACGAGATCGTCGGCCCCGCGCTCGGGATAGCACCGCCCGGCGAGCAGCACACCGATCCACAGGGGGTCAGGGACGGCCTGGACACCCTGGTCGGCCGGCTCGCCGAGGTGTGGGGCCCGCTCGTCCTCGTCGTCGACGACGCGCACTGGGCCGACCTGGAGACGCTCGCCTGGCTCGCCTCCTTCGCTCAGCGCCCGGCCGGCGGGACGCCCGTCCTTGTCCTTGTCGCGTACCGCACGGAGGAGGCCGTGGGCGCGGCCGAGCCGTACCTCCGGGCACTCGGGACAGCGGCCAAACTGCTGGTGACGCTGCGTGCCCTCACCTCCGACGCCACGGCCGGCCTGGCGCGGGCCGCGCTGGGCGAGCACGCCGACGACCCGTTCTGCCGCGAGGTGTGGGCGGTGACCGGCGGCAACGCGTACGAGACCGTCGAACTGCTCGCCAAGGTGCAGGACAGCGGCCTCGACCCGGTGGAGAGCTCCGCGGGCGAACTGCGCGCGCTGGGAGCGTCGGCGCGTGGAACGGGCCTCATCGCCCGTCTGGAGGAGCTGGGTACGGACACCACCCGGTTCGCCTGGGCCGCCGCGGTCCTAGGCACCGACATCTCTCTCGAACTGGCCATATCGCTGTCCGGAATGAAGCGGGACGAGGCCGAGCAGAGCGCCGAACGGCTGCGGGCGGCGCGCATCCTGGTGGGCACGGACCCGCTGGAGTTCGTCCATCCGCTGATCGCCGGCGCGGTCTACCGGGCGATCCCGGCGGGGATCAGGGCCGCCATGCACGGCGTGGCCGCCTGGGCGGTCACGCGCAGCGGCAGGGGAGCGGCGGCAGCGGCGCCGCATCTCCTGCATGTCCATCCGGATGGCGACTCCGAACTCGTCGCGCAGCTCCGCGAGGCGGCGGCGGAACACCTCGCGGTGGGGGCGCCGGACGCGGCCCGGCGCTGCCTCGAACGCGCCCTGCTGGAGCCGCCGTTGCAGACGGTACGGCCACGGGTGCTGTACGAACTGGGCTGCGCCACCCTGCTGACCTCGCCCGCCACCACCGTCGGGCATCTGCGGGCCGCGCTCGACACCCGGCGGCTCGACGACGACCTGCGCGTGGATGTGGTGTTCCGGCTTTCGCAGGCACTGACGCACAACAACCAGACCAGAGAGGCCGCGGAGGTGGTGGCGGCCGAGGCCGCCCGTACCCCCGAGGGCCCCGCCAGGATGCGGCTCCAGACCGCGCACTTCCTGTGGGAGGGAGTACAGGTCGTCGAGGACGACGGGCAGGAACGCTCCCGCCGGCTCGCCGCGATGGCGAGCGGCCTCACCGGACGCGACAACACCGAACGAATCCTGCTGATGCTGCGCGCCTTCGACGGCACGGCGCGCGGCGAGAGCGCCGAGGAGATCGTCCAGATCGGTGAACGGGCCCTGGTCAACGGCGCATTGGCGCCCGGCGTCGGCTGGACCGACTCGGAGTGGGGCTTCGAGCCACCGGCCCTGCTCGGTCTGTCCTATGTCTTCGCCGACCGGCTCGACCGCGCGGACAGCCTGTTCACGGAGGCACTGCGGGCCTTCGAGATCTCCGGCTGGACCGGCGGGCATCTGGCCTTCGCCCACACTCTTGTCGGATACGCCCATCGCAGACGCGGCCTGCTCGCGGACGCCGAGACGTATCTGCGTGAGAGCCTGCGCCTCGCCGACCGGGTGGGCGACGGACTTCCGATGCACTTGAACGCGGCGTCCATGCTCATCGACACCCTGCTGGCGCGCGGCCGTGTCGAGGAGGCCCAGGAGGCGGCCGAGCGGTATTCCTTCTCCAGTCCGGTCCCCTCCTCGATCGCCATCCCCGACGCGCCGTCCGTACGGGGCAGGCTGCTGCTGGCCCTCGGCCGCACGAGGGAAGCCGTGGCCGAACTGGAGTCGGCGGGACGGGCGTTGAGAGCCCGCGGGCGGCACAGTGTCGTCATGGCTCCCTGGGCCTGCGACCTCGCGCGGGCGCTCGCCGACGAGGATCCGCGCCGCGCCGCCCGGCTCGCCTCCTACGCCCGTGACAGGGCGGAACGCTTCGGCACACACACCGCCATCGGTGTCGCCCTGTGCTGCGCGGCGTCCCTGAAGGAAGGGCCGGCCCAGGTGGAGCTGCTGGCGCAGGCCGTCGCCCATCTCGAAGCCTCACCCTGCGCCTACGAACGCGCCACGGCACGCGTCGACTACGGCATCGCGGCGGGATGCCCGGCCGAGCTGGCCGGCGGTCTGGAGCTGGCCGAGCGCTGCGGCGCCGACGGACTGGCGGCCCGGGCGCGCCGGGCCCTGAAGGCGGATCACATGTCGCGCTGACCGGACACCGCGGTTTTCCCCACACGCCCCGGCGGTACGCTCAGGGTGACCGAAGCGCCGGCCGCTCAGTTCAACAGGAGATCAGCGCCCTTGTCCGACCAGCCCGACCTCACGGATCCACCGCTCGAAGGAGCGGTCACCGCTCCCGGCCCCGGTCTGCGGGCCGACTGCGAGAACTGCTTCGGACTCTGCTGTGTCGCGCTCACCTTCTCGGTCTCGGCGGACTTCCCGGTCGACAAGGCCGCCGGAGAACCCTGCCGGCATCTCGGCACGGACTCCCGCTGCGGCATTCACCGGGGCCTCAGGCAGCAGGGCTTCCGGGGATGCACGGTGTACGACTGTTTCGGCGCCGGTCAGCAGGTCTCCCAGGTCACCTTTGGCGGCCGGGACTGGCGGGGGGCCCCGGACACCGCCGGGCAGATGTTCGCCGCGCTTCCGGTCATGCGCCAACTCCACGAGCTGCTCTGGTACTTGAACGAAGCCCTGACGCTGGAGCCGGCCCGTGCGGTCCACGGTGAGATCCGGCTGGCCCTGGACAGGACCGAGGCCCTCACCCGCACCGGTCCCGAAGCCCTGCTGGAACTGGACGTGGCGGCGCACCGCGCGGACGTCAACACCCTGCTGCTGCGTACGAGCGCGTCGGTACGGGCCCAGGTGCCGGGCAGGAAGAAGAACCGCAGAGGAGCCGATCTCTTCGGGGCCAGGCTCAGGGACGCCGATCTGCGCGGCGCCGATCTGCGGGGCGCGTATCTGATCGCCGCCGACCTGCGGGGCGCCGATCTGCGGCTGGCCGATGTCATCGGAGCGGACTTCAGGGACGCCGATGTGCGGGGCGCCGACCTCACAGGAAGCATTTTCCTCACCCAGACGCAGGTCAACGCCGCACATGGCGACGCCGGCACGCTGCTGTCGGCGTCGCTCGTCCGCCCCGCCCACTGGTAGACCCGTCCCGTCTTCTTGGCTTCCGCCGCCTCCGGCGCGCCCTCGGCGCTCACAACGTGTCGCGGCGCCGGTTCGCGCGATGGACGAGAAAGAGCGCGAATCCCGCGAGGCTCGCGGAGCCCGTGAAGGCGAGGGGCAGGTATGCGGGCTCGGTGTCCTTCTTGACGGCGACGGGGGTGGGCCGTGCCACCGGCGCGGTTCTCAGCGCCCTGGCGACCGGGCCCGGACTGTGGCCCGCCTTCGCGGCCAGACGCGGCGGGGCGGGCGGTGGCGGGGGCTTGAGCGAGCCGACCGGGGTGACACGGGCGCCGGCCTTGAAGCCCCAGTCCAGCAGCTCCCGGGCTTCTTCGTAGACCGCGTGCACACCGCCCCACTGCGGGTTCATCACTGTCGCGAGGATGGTGCGGCCACCCCGGCGGGCGGCCGCGACCAGGGTGTATCCGGCGTCCGTGGTGTAGCCGTTCTTGACACCGATCAGGCCCCGGTAGGGCTCGACCCCGTCCTCACCGCTCAGCAGACGGTTGGTGTTCTCGATGTCGAAGGTGTAGCCGTTCCCGGGGAACTCCGCCTCGCGGGTCGAGCTGTACCGTACGAAGTCCCGGGAGGCGAGCCCGGCCCGGCCGAAGACGGCCAGGTCGAACGCGGAGGACACCTGTCCCGGGGCGTCATAGCCGTCCGGCGACACCACATGGGTGTCGAGCGCGCCGAGTTGCTTCGCCTTCTTCTGCATCTGGGCGACCGTGGAGTCCCAGCCGCCGTTCATCTGGGCCAGTACATGCACCGCGTCATTGCCCGAGCTGAGAAAGACGCCCCGCCAGAGGTCCGACACCTCGTAGGAGAGGCCCGCGGAGAGCCCCACCAGGCTGCTGCCGTCGCCGACATCCTCAAGCTCGGCGTCGGTGACCGTGTGCTCGGTCCGCGCGGGCAGACGGGGCAGCGCGGTGACGGCGAAGAGCGTCTTGAGCGTGCTGGCGGGCGGCAGCTTGAGATGGGCTTCGTGGGCCGCGAGAACATCACCCGAGCGGGCGTCGGCGACCAGCCAGGACAGCGCGGAGAGGTCGCGCGGCGGCGCGGGGACGCCGGGCGGGAGCCGCACCTGCGTACCCGGCTTGTACAGGGGTCCGCCGTTGCCGCCCGCCGGGGAGGCCGGGTCCGTGGGCGACGCCGAGGCTTTGGCCGGACGGGAGGGCTTGGCCGAGGCGGATGCCTTGGGCGACGCGGAGGCCGCGGCCGCGGGGGCACCGCGTCTGCCGGCCCCCACGACCGGGGTCGTTCGGGAATCCGCGGTGGCCTGTGTGGGCGCAGGCAGGAGTACCAGCAGGCCGGTGGAGAAAGCCACCGTCCCGGAGAGTGCGGAGCGCATCACGGATCTGATGATCATTCCGCTGACTTTAGGAACGGACCGTGCCGTGCGCACGGCGCATGAGCCGACCGGATGTATCTGCGCCCCGTCCGGCCCACGACCCGCCCTCACCCGGCTCCGGCCTTGTGGTGCCGTCGAATTGTGGTTCGTCCCACCGGTCGGTCTCCCGGCTCACCGGTCGGCGGGAGCGGTGGCCGGGCCGGTCCCCGCGTCCGGCCCGGCGGGCGACGGCATCGCCTCGACGCCGATCACGCCGAGCAGCCTGAGCTTGTCCGCCGCCTCGGTGCCCGGAGCCGCGGAGTAGGCCGCGATCCGCAGATCGCAGCCCGGGACGATGAGGGTGTCGCAGTCCACGGCCACCGGACCCACGTCGGGGTGGTGGACGGTCCTGGTGTCGGTGTCGTGGAAGCCGACGATGCGGGAGTTCCACAGCCCCGCGAAGCGGCTGCTGGCGCGCCTCAACTGCCCGACGAGGAAGCGCAGCCGTACGTCGGTGGGATAGCGGACCGCCGCGGACCGGAGGTCGGAGACGATGGCCGCCTCGAACCGCGCCTCCTGTTCGGGAGTGTGGGTGATCCGGCTGGGCAGGGCGGTGAAGTGCTGCCAGGCCGCGTTACGGCCGCGTTCGGACACCGTCGACGGGTCTCCGACGAGCGCGGCCCACAGCGGGTTCCAGGTGATCAGATTCCAGGAGGCGTCATGGACACCGAGCGGGACGGCCGCGAGCTGGTCGAGGAGCCGCCGCACACTGGCCGGAATGTGGTCCGAGACCCGGTCGAGGGCGGGCGGGGACTGCCCGGCCAGCAGGAACAGATGGCGGCGTTCGTCGTCGGAGAGCCGCAGGGCACGCGCCAGCGAGGTGAGGACCTGGACGGAGGGTGAGGTCGCCCTCCCTTGCTCCAGCCGGATGATGTAGTCCACGGACAGACCGGTGAGCTGGGCCAGCTCGGCGGGGCGCAGCCCGGACTCCCGGCCGGGCTCGCCCGCCTGGAGCCCCGCCTCGGCCGGTGCGATCCGGTCACGCCAGCGCTGCAGAGCCGTGCCCAGCTCTCCGTGTCGGGTCATGGAGCCAGTATCAGCGCGTACGGCGAGTGCCGCCTGGTACCGCGAGTACACGGGAAACGCGCGCGCGGAGTGCGCGCGCGGGGCGCGGGGCCGTACGGTCAGCGCGCCGTGTCGAGCTGGTCCCACCACCAGGAGATCGTGGGGATCGGAAGCGGCTCGGCGCTGTCGTCGGCCGGACGCTGCTTCCACCATCCGCCCGGTGCCACCCTCGGCGCCGACGCCACCGCGTAACGGGGGCAGTCGGCAGCCCAGTCGAGATGGCCCCGGATGAACTGGCCGAGCCCTTCCACATACCGGCGGAGATCGTCGTCCGCGTCCTTCGCCACCTGCGTGGCCAGCCGGTCGAAGAGCACCATGACGCGGTCCCGCATCGCCACGGCCCGTATGAGAGCGTGGTGCGGATCGCAGCCGAGCTCCTGGCACAGCACATCGATCAGATTGAGATCGTCGCCGGCCCGCTCCAGTTCCTTGTTACGGGAGTACAGGTCGTTGTCCCAGCTCACCAGCGTCCAGACCATCTCGGTGAGGGCGCGCACCCGCGGGTCCTCCAGGTCCTCGTCCGGCACCGAGAAGCCACCGGCCACCTCGATCAGCGCCGTGAACGGCGACATTCCGATGGCCCGCATCCACAGGGTGACGTAGTCGTCGAGCGAGGGCAGCTTCGGATCGCGGCGCCAGGACGCCTCCCACACCAGCCCGGAGGTGTAGACCCGCATCGCGTCCGTCAGACGGCGGAGCTGCCGGGGTGACGCGAGCCGTTCCAGTTCGAGCCGGAGTCCGCGCAGCGCGGCCGTGTGCGGGGAGTCGCCGGTGGAGCGCGCCGTCGGAGCCTCCATCGCGCGCATGATGCGCGAGGTCTCCTGGGCCAGCAGCTCCGGAGTGGCCCCGGTCTCGTCACACACTCCGTCGTCGAGTGAGAAGAGCACGGCGTAGAACTTCGACACCACGGTGAGCGTGTCGAGCGGCCCGTACGGCATCGTCGAGGCGGCGAGGCCGCCGAAGTCGCAGAGGGCGAGCCGTTTGCGCTGATGCTCTTCGGTGTCGAGGTGTTGTCCGAGCATCCAGTGCACCGTGCGGTCGTTGAGGACCTCCGCGGAGGGGTGCCTGGCGGGCGGCACCGGACAGTAGAACGGCACAGCGGGAAGCTGCTGGACCAAGCTCTGTTCCGAGACACAGGTCATGATCGGCCTCCTGGTGCGGAGAAGTGCGTGACGCGCTGCGCGGACAAGGTGGTGTGCCGTTCGGGTGGAGCGTATATGCCCGTGTCTGATCGTCAACAACTATGCAACTGGCCACTGCCTGTTGGAATTGACGGACTGTGAGCTTTATCGGCCGGCGTGCGGTGCCGCCCGGGGGCGGCGCCCTCCCAGAGGCGCCGGGAGCACGATCGGCCGTGTGTTCCGGTGACCGTTCGTATCGCATGCGCGCAGCGATGTGATCACTCTTGCTACGTCATTGTGCGGTGTCGTGGTGGGACGGAAGTGCGTGGTCCGCCTCCGCATTCGTTCCGCCGCCGCCGGTGGCCGGGCCGCACGGGTTCCGACAAGCCGGTGGGCCCCTTCCGAGGAAGAGGCCCACCGGCCGGGAAGTGCGCCGCCCCCGTCCCCACGGTGCGGCGCGGGCGGGCCGTCGTCATCCGCTCGGACGACGGCCCGCCGCTCAGGGGTGCGCTGCGACGCGCAGGCCGAGCGCGGGAAAGATCGCGGCCTCCAGGAAGCGCGTGAGATACGCCTCGTCCGCGTATCGCCCCTCCAGCATCGGCCGCGCGCGCGTCATGGCGACGAGCTGGGCGGCCACAAACTCGGCGGCGGGATTGTCCGCCGCGAGCTCGCCACGCGCCACGCCCCGGGCCATCATCGCATTGATGGCGGCGATCTCCGGCTCGATGAGGGTCTCGCGCAGCGCTCGCTTCAGTTCGGGATTCTGCAGGGCCGCATGGCCGAGCGCGTGCATCAGCGCGGTGTCGCGGCCCGAGCCTGCGGTGGCCGAGCGGGCCACCGCCAGCAGATCACCGACGAGGGTGCCGGTGTCGACGTCCGCGAGCTGGCCGCAGCGGGTGCCGCGCAGCGCGGCCGCGACGAGCTGAGGTTTCGTACGCCACTGCCGGTAGAGCGTGGATTTGCCGCACCGGGTGCGGGCCGCGACGCCCTCCATGGTCAGTGCGTCGTAACCGCCTTCTCTGAGCAGGTCCAGCGCTGCGTCGTAGAACTCCATCTCCCGTTCCGGCGTGATCTTGGAGCGGCGCGGCGGCGTCATCGTCTCTCCTTCTCGCGTCATCGATACGGCAGTGTACCGATACGCCAGTGTACCGATACGGAGGCGTATCGGTACACTGGCGTATCGATAGGGCGTGGTCCAGACCACGCCGCCGCCGTTGCACGTCATTCATGCACCTCGTCCATGCAAGGGGGTCGGGTGAGTACCGACCGCACTGGGCCCGCCGAACGGAAGCAGGACACTTCCGCCCGACCGCCCCTCGTACGCGAACTGCTCCTCGTCGCGGGGCTGTTCCTCGTCTACAAAGTCGGCAGGCAGATGGCGAACGGCCACACCGGCGAGGCATTCCGCAACGCCCGCCGGGTCTGGGGCCTGGAGCGCGACATCCATCTGCCGGGCGAGGGCGGCGTCCAGGGCGTGCTGCTGCACAGCGAGACGCTGGTCCGGCTGGCGAACACCTACTACGCGAGCGTGCACTTCCCGGCGACCGTTCTCTTCCTCGCGTGGCTCTACTGGCGCCGGCCCGGTCACTACGTCTGGTCGCGCCGGGTCCTCACCGTGCTGACCGGTGCCGCGCTCGTCCTGCATCTGCTCCTGCCGCTCGCGCCGCCGCGCATGCTCGCGGCGACCGGGCTGGTGGACACCGGCCAGGTGTACGGGCCGACGGTGTACGGCGCGGCTCCCGCCGCCGACTCGATGGCGAACCAGTTCGCCGCGATGCCGTCGCTGCATGTCGGCTGGGCCCTGATGGTCGCCGTCGGGCTCATCGCGGCGACGCGTTCGCGGTGGCGTCCGCTGTGGCTGCTGCACCCCCTGGTGACACTGCTGGTGGTCGTAGGCACCGCCAATCACTACTGGCTCGACGCGATCGTCGCGGTCGCCCTGCTGGCAGGCGCCCTGGCGGTGATCGGGCTGCCGCGGCAGCGGCGGCGCGGATCCCTGGTCGTACGGTCCGCCGTCCCGGAACGCACCGCTCCGCTCGTGGCCTCGGGGACCGCCCGGTGAGCGGCGCGATGGCGGGGGCCATAGCGCTGTCACTGGTCTCGGCGGTCGCGTACGCGCTGGCGGCCGTGGCGCAGGAGCGGCTCGCCGCCCGTACGGAGACCGGGACGGGCCTGCTGCGGCTGCTCGGCCGCGGTGCCTGGTGGCTGGCGGTGGGGCTGAACGCCGGCGGAGCCCTGCTCCATGTGGTGGCGCTGACGTACGGGCCGCTCACCGTCGTCCAGCCGCTTGGCGCGCTCACCCTGGTCGCGGCCGTACCGCTGGGCGCGCGCCGCGCCGGCCGGCAGGTCAGCCGCGGTGAGTGGCGCGGCACGCTCTTCACGCTGGCCGGTCTCGGGATCATCCTGCTCACGGCCGCGGGCACCGCTCCGACCGACACGCTCACGCTGCCGCAGGCACTGGGCGCGGCGGGCGTGGCGATGGCGCTGGTCGCCCTGCTGACCAGGCCGGGAGCCCGTCCGGGCCTGCGGCACGCGGCGGCCTCCGGGATCACCTCGGGTGTCGCCTCCGCCCTCACCCAGACGGTCACCGTCGCCGCGACGGCGCGCGGCACCGACACGCCGCCGATCTGGCAGACGGCCGCCGTGGCGCTGCTGGTCGCGGCCTTCGCTTCGGGTGGTCTGCTGCTGTCCCAGACGGCCTACCGGGGCGGACTCGGAGCCCCCCTCGCGGTACTGACCCTGGCCAACCCGGTCGCGGCCGCCGTCATCGGGATGACGCTCCTGGGCGAACGGCTCCAGGGCGGCGCCGCGGGGGTGGCGGGTGCGCTCGCGGGCGCCGTGGTCGCCGCACGCGGGGTGGTCCTGCTGACCCGGACGACGGCGGTGGCGCGCGCGGCGGAACCGGCGCCGGCCGCCTCAGGCCCGGCGACGGCACCGCCTTCCGTCCCACCGGCACCGGCACCGGCACCGGCGGCATCGGCCGTGGGGCGCCCGCGGTCGACGGCCCCGGTGTCCCGGCCGGAGTCGGCCGCCGCCGCGATACCGTCCCCCCGCGCCCCCGTCGCGCCGGCGGTCCTCTCCGCCGCGCGGCCGACCGTGCCCGCCGTGGTCGTCGCCCGGTTGGCCGTGTACGGCGCCGCTGTCTGGGGGATCCCCGACCCGGTCGTGCCGCTGCGCCGTGACGTCGGCGCCGGGGGCCGCGGCGGCGCGGATTCCGGGGGCCGGGCGCACTGGCCCCGAAGGCGCCGCAGGCGTTGCCGCGCCGGGGTGTGAAGCTGCGCTGTCGGACCGCTTAAGAAATCCTCGATGGACCGGACGGCCGGCGCTGGGCAGATTGGTGCGTGACAAGGCCGGTGATCTTTCCGGCCGGCCCCATCACCCCCGGGAGCACCATCCATGAAGGCACTTGTGAAGCGGACGGCCGAGCCGGGGCTGTGGCTCATGGACGTGCCGGAGCCGGAGACCGGCGACGGTGATGTACTGATCAAGGTCCTGCGCACCGGTATCTGCGGCACCGACCTGCACATCCGCTCCTGGGACGGCTGGGCGCAGGGGGCCGTGACAACACCCCGGGTGCTCGGCCACGAGTTCGTCGGCGAGGTCGCCGCCGTCGGCGCCGGGGTACAGGACATCGCCGTCGGCGATCTTGTCAGCGGCGAGGGTCATCTCGTCTGCGGCAAGTGCCGCAACTGTCTCGCGGGCCGCAGGCATCTCTGCCGCAGCACCGTCGGCCTCGGGGTCGGCCGCGACGGCGCGTTCGCAGAGTACGTCGCGCTGCCCGCCTCGAATGTCTGGGTGCACCGCACCGAGGTCAGCCTCGATGTCGCCGCGATCTTCGACCCCTTCGGCAACGCCGTACACACCGCGCTGTCCTTCCCGCTCGTCGGCGAGGACGTACTGATCACGGGCGCGGGCCCGATCGGGATCATGGCGGCGGCCGTCGCCCGGCACGCCGGTGCCCGCAATGTCGTGATCACCGATGTCAGCCCGCACCGCCTGGAAATCGCCCGCAAGGCCGGTGCCACCCTCGCCCTCGATGTGTCGGACACCGACATCGCCGAGGCACAGCGGCGGCTCGGCCTCAAGGAGGGCTTCGACATCGGCCTGGAGATGTCCGGGCGTCCCGAGGCCATGCGCGACATGGTCGACAACATGACGCACGGCGGCCGGATCGCCATGCTCGGCCTGCCCGCCGACGAGTTCGCCGTCGACTGGTCGAAGATCGTCACGTCCATGATCACGATCAAGGGCATCTACGGCCGTGAGATGTTCGAGACGTGGTACGCGATGACCGTGCTGCTCGAAGGGGGCCTCGACCTCACCCCGGTGATCACCGGGAGCTATGGCTACCAGGACTTCGACGCCGCCTTCGACGAGGCGGCCACCGCCCGCAGCGGCAAGATCATTCTCGACTGGACCGTCTGACCCTCCGATCTTCAGGCCGTCCGGCCCGGCAGTCGGACGGTCCGGGGCGTGTCACGCGCAGCGCGGCGGCGTGCCTCTCCCGCCACTCACCCGCCTTCCAAGGAGCCCCTCATGTACGCGTCCGTCCGGGACGACCTCCGTACCACCCTCGACGAGATCCGCGACGCCGGTCTCTTCAAGCCCGAGCGAGTGATCTCCACTCCGCAGAGCGCGTCCGTCGCCGTCACCGCCGGCGGTGCGCCCGGTGCCGTCCTGAACTTCTGCGCCAACAACTACCTGGGCCTCGCCGACCACCCCGAGGTCGTCGCCGCCGCCAAGGACGCCCTCGACCGCTGGGGCTACGGCATGGCCTCCGTGCGGTTCATCTGCGGGACCCAGGAGATCCACAAGGAGCTGGAGCAGCGCCTGTCCGCGTTCCTCGGCCAGGAGGACACGATCCTCTACTCGTCCTGCTTCGACGCCAACGGCGGCGTCTTCGAGACGCTCCTCGGCCCGGAGGACGCCGTCATCTCCGACGCCCTCAACCACGCGAGCATCATCGACGGCATCCGGCTCTCCAAGGCCCGCCGCCTCCGGTACGCCAACCGCGACCTCGCCGACCTGGAGACCAGGCTCAAGGAGTCGCAGGACGCGCGGCGCCGGCTGATCGTCACGGACGGCGTGTTCTCCATGGACGGCTATGTCGCCCCGCTCGCCGAGATCTGCGACCTCGCCGACCGTTACGACGCGATGGTCATGGTCGACGACTCGCACGCCGTCGGCTTCGTCGGCCCCGGCGGCCGGGGCACCCCCGAACTCCACGGCGTGATGGACCGCGTCGACATCATCACCGGCACCCTCGGCAAGGCCCTCGGCGGCGCGTCCGGCGGCTATGTCGCGGCCCGCGCCGAGATTGTCGCGCTGCTGCGTCAGCGCTCCCGTCCTTACCTGTTCTCCAACTCCCTCGCCCCGGTCATCGCCGCCGCGTCCATCAAGGTCCTCGACCTGCTGGAGAGCGCGGGCGAGCTGCGGGACCGGCTGAACGCCAACACCGCGCTGTTCCGCACCCGGATGGCCGAGGCGGGCTTCGAGATCCTGCCCGGCGACCACGCCATCGCGCCGGTCATGATCGGCGACGCCGCCGAGGCGGGCCGGATGGCGGAGCTGCTCCTGGAGCGCGGTGTGTATGTGATCGGCTTCTCGTATCCGGTCGTCCCGATGGGCCAGGCGCGGATCCGGGTGCAGCTCTCCGCCGCGCACTCCACGGCCGATGTGGAGCGGGCGGTCGCGGCGTTCACCGACGCGCGGGAGGCCATGAAGCGGGAGAGCTGACGGGCCGGCCGGCCCGCGCCCCGGGCGGCGGGCCCGCCGGACCGCCGCCAGGGGCGGGCCCGCGTCCGCCATGCCGCCCTGGACTGGCAAAATGGGTGGGTGATCGACCCCCGGCGGCTGCGCATCCTGAGGGCCGTGGCGGACCACCGGACGGTGACCGCCGCGGCCGCCGCGCTGTATCTGACCCCCTCCGCCGTCTCCCAGCAGCTCGCCGCGCTGGAGCAGGAGAGCGGCCATGCGCTGCTGTCGCGCAGTGGCCGCGGCGTACGGCTGACCGCGGCCGGTGAGATCCTGCTCTCCCACACGCACGCCGTCCTCGCCCAGTTGGAACGGGCCGAGGCCGAGCTGGCGGCGTACGCCGGGGGCGCGGCGGGTGAGGTGACGGTCGCCGCGTTCGCCACCGGCATCGCGGAGGTACTGGCCCCGGCCCTCCGGCGGCTGGCGGGACCGCATCCCGGCATCCGGGTCCGGGTCCGCGACGCCGAGGGCGACGAGAGCCTGCCGATGGTGCTCGACGGACAGGCGGACCTGGCGGTCGCGGTCGAGTACCGGGGCGCCCCGCGCGAGGACGACCTGCGGCTGTCCCGGGTGGCGCTGTACGCGGAGCCGTTCGACGCGGTCCTGCCCGCCGCGCACCCGCTCGCTCTCGCCCCGGAGGTCGCCCTCGCGGAACTGGCCGACAGCGACTGGATCGGTCCGTATCCGGGCAACCCCTGTCACGACGTGATGCAGCTCGCCTGCGAGCTGGCGGGCTTCCAGCCCCGCCAGCTCCACTCCTCCGACGACTTCCGTGCCGTTGTCGCCCTCGCCGGCGTGGGCGCCGGGGTCGCTCTCGTCCCGCGCTCCGCGCTGCGCGCCATGGAGCTGACGGGCACGGTCGTACGTCCCGTGTCCGGCCCGGCCGCGACGCGCAGAGTCTTCGCCGCGGTACGCCGGGGCGCGCAGGACCACCCGCTGATCCGGCCCGTCCTGGACGCGCTGGCGGAGGAGGCGGCCGGGCTGACGACCGGCTGAGCGCCCCGGAGGGCGGCGGCGAACGGGCGGCGGCTCACGCGGGGCGGCGACAGCTCAGCGCAGCAGCGACACCACGAGGACCAGGACGGTCGCCACTCCGACCGCCATGGTCGTCAGCCGGGAGACGCGGCGGCGGGAGGGCAGCCAGACCACCTCGGTCCGCTCCCTGCCGGGGAAGACGTAGAAGACCCGGTCCGGCTGGGTCATGACCTCCACCCGGGCCAGTGGGAGAGAGCGGAGATCCACGCGCCGGGCCACCTCCCCCTTCCGCCGGACGAGCAGCCGCTCGATCCCGGGGCGGTGTTCGGACGCCACCTCGTCGGGCGGCTCGCGGAATCCGGTGAGGACGGCGCTGTGCCAGTCACCGTCGCGTTCCATCCGTCGCCGGACCGGATAGGGCGCGCGCTTCACCGGCAGCGACAGCTTCTCGCTGCCGGGGGTGTGGCGGACGGTCCCCTCGGTCCAGGAGGTGGTCCTGCCCTTGCCGCCACAGGCCGGGTGCGCCACCAGACCGGAGCCGTCACAGTGCTCGCAGCCCACCGACCCCTTGCCCGCGCACTCCGCGCAGGGGGTGACACCGCGCCCGCGGCAGCCGGCGCAGGCCGCTTCCCGGCCGCCGCACGTGGCGCAGGTGATCCGCTCGCTCGCCGCGCCGGACGCGGGCCGCGCCGACGACGGCCGGCCGCGCTCGCGCCGTCGTTTCCCGGCGTCCCCGCAGGCGGTGCACGACTCCACTCCGAGGCAGTCCGCGCAGACGGCCGTCGGCGCGCAGTCGTGCCGTCCCCGCCCCAGGCAGCGCGGACACTGGATCCTGCCGTCGTCACACGCGCAGACGGCCTCGCGCTCCGAGTCGCGGAGCACCAGCGTCAGTCTCCGCTCTGTCGCGGGGTTGCCCGGCGGGTCGACGGGATGGTCCCCGATGGGTCCTTCGTATCTCGGGCGCGAGGACAGATCGACCGAGCCGTGTTCCGTCCGCTCGCGCTCCGTGCGGGTCTCCACGGACCGGACGATGGAGCACTCGACGATCTGGGACCGTACGATCCGCGGACTCTGGAGCACCGGACTCGCGCCCCGGCGGGACGGTCCGATCCACTGGGAGACGGCCTTGAGTAGCTCTTCCTCGGGTGGTGCTTCGGCCATGGCAGCCTTCCTCCGTCCCCGGCGCGGGCCGTGCCGCGCAGACCGAAGGGTAGAGGGTGCCCGATCTGTCCTCAAGTGCCCGGAGGGGGGCGCTCATTGTGGTGCGGCGGGGGCGCGTGCATGGTGGCCCCCGCGCCCACCCGCCTCCTCCGTGCCTGCCGCGCCCCGTCCAGGCCCCGGCGGCCCCGGCGCTCAACCGCCGCCGGGCGCGCGGCCGTCGACTCACGGCTGCCGGGGCACGCTGCCGCCGGACCTCAGGACAGCAGGCTGGGCGCCGCCCGGTCCAGCACCGAGGTCACCCGGTCCCAGGTCTCCATGTCCCGCTCCACCGGGGGAAGTCCGGGCCCCTGGCCCGTCTGCCACTCCGTCGCGACGGCCACCGGGTCCTCGCCCGTCGCCGCCGAGGCGGCCAGCGCGGCGGCGCCGAGTGCGACCAGTTCGCCGCTCTCCGGCACGATCAACTGGCGGCCGGAGAGCCGTCGTACGGTCTCCACCCACATACGGCCCTGCGCGCCGCCGCCGATCAGCCGCAGCGGGCGGTTCGCGACCTCCGGCGCCGCCGGGTCGAGACCGCAGGCGCGGAGCACCTCGTCCAGCGCGCGCAGCACCGTGACGGCCGCGCCCTCGTAGGCCGCGCCCAGCAGTTGCTGGGGGGTGGTGTCATGACGCAGCCCCGTCAGCAGCCCGGAGGCGGCGGGCAGGTCGGGGGTGCGCTCGCCGTCGAGATACGGCAGCAGGACGGCTTCGCCGCCGGGCACCGCGTCCTCGCGGTCCAGCCGGAGCAGTTCCGCCACCTTGTCCACGGCGAGCGTGCAGTTGAGGGTGCAGCCGAGCGGCAGGTAGGTGCCGTCGGCCGCGGCGAACCCGGAGAGCGCGGGGGAGCCGGGGCGGGTGCGGGTCGCGGCGAACACCGTGCCCGACGTACCGAGGCTGAGCACCGGATGGTCCAGCAGCCCGGCGCCTCCCAGGCCCAGGCCGACGGCGGCGCTCATGTTGTCGCCGGTGCCCGCGGCGACGGCGATGCCGGCGGGCAGGCCGAGTTCCGCCGCCGACCCCGCGGTGAGCGAGCCGATCCGGGCGCCGCCGGTCTTGGCGACGTCCGGCAGCAGGCCGGGGTCCAGGCCGAGGAGCGCGAGCAGCTCGGGGTCGTACTCACCGGTGGCCGTCGAGTACCAGCAGGTGCCCGAGGCGTCTCCGGGATCGGTGACCGCTGTCCCCGCGAGGCGTTCGGTGAGGAAGTCGTGGGGGAGCCTGACGGCCGCCGCGGCGTCGGCCATGGCGGGGTCGTTCTCCCGCAGCCACTGCCACTTGGAGGCGGTCATCGACGCCACCGGTACGGATCCGGTGCGCGCCGTCCAGGCGTCGGGGCCGCCCAGTGCCTCCGTGAGCGCGGCGGCCTGCGGGGCGGACCGGGTGTCGTTCCACAGCAGAGCCGGGCGCAGCGGCCGGCCCGTCCGGTCCAGGACGACCAGTCCGTGCTGCTGCCCGGCGACCGCGATACCGGTCACGGCCGAGGGCGCGACTCCGGACTCCTTGAGCCCGGCGGCGACCGCCTCGCGCAGTGCGTTCCACCACACCTCCGGGTCCGTCTCGCGCGCGCCGTGCTCGCCCGTCACCCGGTGCGGGGAGCGGCCCACCGCGAGCAGCCGTCCGGTGACGGCGTCGGTGAAGGCGGCCTTCGTGGACTGGGTGGAGCTGTCCACGCCGATCACGACCGGGTTCTGCGACATGGCCGTGGACATGGGCGTACCTCTTTCCCTGACTGGATTCCCCGACTGATCCCGACCCGCGCCGCCGGTCTCGGCGGAGCGGTTTTGGACGTACGAAAAACAAATTACGCGATGGTGCGGCGCACGGGAACTGTGATGCCGATCATCGTCCGTGCCAGAGTGTGCACGCATGTGTTCGGTGGGTCGGACGCATCCGGACACAGATGAGCGCAGGCGGGGGGTTTTGCGCACCCGTGTCGGCGTGCATTATTAGTCATGTCAGGAAACAAAAAGGTCGGCACGTGCCGGACCTGAGGTACCGAAGGCGGCCAGAGCAATGACGGAACGCTACACTCCCACCCCCGAGGACAAGTTCAGCTTCGGCCTGTGGACCGTGGGCTGGCAGGGCAGGGACCCCTTCGGGGACGCCACCCGCCCCGCCCTCGACCCCGTCGAGTCCGTAAAGCGCCTCGCTGAGCTGGGCGCCTGGGGCGTGACCTTCCACGACGACGACCTCATCCCGTTCGGTTCCTCGGACGCGGAGCGCGAGGCGCACATCAAGCGCTTCCGGCAGGCGACCGACGAGCACGGCCTGGTGGTCGAGATGCTCACCACCAATCTCTTCACGCACCCCGTGTTCAAGGACGGCGGCTTCACCGCCAACGACCGCGACGTGCGCCGTTACGCGCTCCGCAAGGTGCTGCGCAATGTCGACCTCGCGGTGGAGCTGGGCGCCAAGACCTTTGTCGCCTGGGGCGGCCGCGAAGGCGCCGAGTCGGGCGGGGCCAAGGACGTACGGGTCGCCCTCGACCGTATGAAGGAAGCCTTCGACCTCCTCGGCGAGTATGTCGTCGAGCAGGGCTACGACCTCAAGTTCGCCATCGAGCCCAAGCCGAACGAGCCGCGCGGCGACATCCTGCTGCCCACCGTCGGCCACGCCCTGGCGTTCATCGAGCGCCTTGAGCGCCCCGAGCTGTACGGCGTCAACCCGGAGGTCGGCCACGAGCAGATGGCCGGGCTGAACTTCCCGCACGCCATCGCCCAGGCGCTCTGGGCCGGCAAGCTCTACCACATCGACCTCAACGGTCAGAACGGCATCAAGTACGACCAGGACCTGCGCTTCGGCGCCGGCGATCTGCGCGCCGCCTTCTGGCTCGTCGACCTGCTGGAGTCCGCGGGCTGGGAAGGCGCGCGGCACTTCGACTTCAAGCCGCCGCGCACCGAGGACTTCGACGGTGTGTGGGCCTCCGCCGCCGGTGGTATGCGCAACTACCTGATCCTCAAGGAGCGCGCCGCCGCCTTCCGCGCCGACCCGCAGGTCCAGGAGGCGCTGCGCGCCGCACGCCTGGACGAGCTGGCCCAGCCGACCGCCGCCGACGGCGTGGCCGCGCTGCTGGCCGACCGCAGCGCCTACGAGGACTTCGACGTCGACGCCGCCGCCGCTCGCGGCATGGCGTTCGAGCAGCTCGACCAGCTCGCCATGGACCACCTGCTCGGCGCCCGCTGACCAGGGGTTCCGCGGAACGGGGGCGCGGGGCGGGCCGGTGGACGGCCCGCCCCGCGCTTTCTTATGCCGCCGCGCCGCGCGCGTCAGTCCGTGCCGCGCCGCACATACGCCACCGGGTCGGCCAGCACCGCCCGTACGACCAGTGCCGCCGCGCCGCGCGCGGCGTCTCCGGCCGAGGATGACGCGCGTAGCCGCCCGCTGTCGCGCGGCCAGAGACCCGAGACCACGCGGGCCGTCAGCTCCCGGTCGGCGGACGGAGACAGCCAGGGCATCAGATCCCGGTAGATCCCGCCCAGCACCACGGCGTCGGGATCGAAGAGATTCACCGCGCCCGACAGCACACGGCCCAGCATCAGCCCGGCCTGCTCGACCGCCGCCACAGCCCGGGCGTCACCGTCGCGCGCACGGCGCTCCAGCTCCGCCACCCCCGGCACACCGGCGTTCTCGTCGATCCCGGCCGCGCGCAGCAGCGCGGACTGGCCCGCGTACTGCTCCAGGCAGCCCCGGGAGCCGCAGCGGCACAGCGGACCGGACGCGTCGACCACCACATGGCCGATCTCGCCGGCGAAGCCGTGGGCTCCACGCAGCAGCTCGCCGTCCAGCACAAACGCTCCGCCGACCCCGATCTCACCGGTCAGATAGAGAAAGGTGCGCAGGGGGCCGGGGCCGCCGAACCACAGCTCGGCCAGCGCCGCCAGATTGGCCTCGTTCTCCGAACTCACCGGCAGCGCGGGCGCGTCCGGCCGCAGCTCCGCCAGTGCCTTGGCGAACAGTTCCTCGGCCGGGACCCGGTTCCAGCCCAGATTCGGCGCCTGCCGGACGGTGCCTTCCGACACCAGCCCGGGGAGCGCGAGTTGCGCGCCGACCGGGAACAACTGCTGCTCCGCCGCCGACTCCAGCGTGCGCGCGGCGATCCGGGCTCCCCGGGCCAGCACCTCGGCGGGCTGAGCGCCGCGGTTGTCGATGTGCTCGGTCAGCCGGACCCGGTCGGTGCCGGACAGGTCGACCACACACACCGACACATAGTCGATGTTGATCTCCACGCCGATGCCGGCGGGCCCGGAGCGCGTCACCTTCAGCACGGTGCCCGGACGCCCGGCCTGGCCGCTGAACGTCTTGCCGGACTCGGAGAGGAAACCGCTCTCCAGCAACTGTTCGACCAGCGAGGACACGGCGGCCCGGGTCAGGCCCACGCGCGCCGCCACACCGGCCCGGGTCGCCTCGCCCTCGTCCCGTACCGCCCTCAGCACAAGGCTGAGATTGTGCCGGCGCACCGTCTCTTTGTCGGCCTTGGGGCCGAGGGAAGTGTGGTTGGTGTTCATCTCGCGAACGAGCCTATGTGATCCGCATCGAGTGTAGGGGGCATCGAGGCAGGCGAATCCGCTGGACCACGGCTTGTTTAAGTTAATTAGTAATAATCGTTGACAGCGTACGGACACGCGGTCACAGTCTTCGTCGTGGCGCCGTCGCCGTGATCTCGGGTCGGCGGGGCGCCCGGAAACCCCAACTCTCGGGAGACATCACGTGACTTCGCATCGTGCAGGGATGATGCGTGCCCGGCGTGCGGCGGCGGCCCTGGGGGCCGCCGCCCTGATCGGGGTGGCGGTGCCCGCGGCACACGCCACCGGCGCCCCCGCCCCGGCCGGCGCCGACGACCAGGGCGCACCCCGCTACTACGACAGCGGTCTGGCCCCCACGCCCTACATGGGCTGGAACACCTACTACGGTCTGGGCGCTCCGACGGAGAGCCAGGTCAAGAGCGTCGCGGACTACCTGGTCAGCAGCGGCCTCCAGAAGACCGGCTATGACATCGTCTGGCTGGACGGCGGCTGGCAGGCCGACGATCCGCGCGACAGCCGGGGACGGCTGACGCCCCACGCCGAACGGTTCCCGTCCGGCCTTCCCTCGCTGGTGAGCTATCTCCACGCCCGTGGACTGAAGGCGGGGATCTACACCGACGCCGGGACGTACGACGGCGGCAAGAGCTGCGGACTCGGCAGCCGCGGCCACTACGAGCAGGACGCCAAGCAGTTCGCCGACTGGAAGTTCGACGCGATCAAGGTCGACTTCCTGTGCGGGATCTCCGCGAAGCTCGATCCCGGACCCGCGTTCAAGGAGTTCAGCGACGCGGTCGCCAAGTCGGGCCGGCGGATGCTGCTGAACCTCTGCAATCCGCTCACCGACGACTGGGGTGTGCCGCACACCCCGGCACAGGACGCGCACAACGCGTACACCTACGGTCCGACGACCGGCGACTCCTGGCGCACCGGCACCGATCTCGCCTGGGGCACCCCCACGGCCGGTCAGTGGCCCAACATCCTGCGCAGCGCCGACGCCAACGCCTGGCATCCGGAGGCGCAGGGCCCCGGCCACTACAACGACCCCGACTACCTGATCCCGATGCGCAAGCTGGCGGACGGCTCGTACGAGCTGACCCAGGAGGAGTCCACCACGCAGCTCGTGCTGTGGGCCGAGATGGGCGCTCCGCTGGTCATCGGTTCCGACCCGCGCACACTGCCGCAGTCGATGATCGACACACTGCGCAACCCGGAGATCATCGCCGTCGACCAGGACCCGCTCGCCATTCAGGGCGTACGGGTCGCCACCGACGCCACCGGGGATGTCTACAGCAAGGTGCTCCAGGGCTCCGGCAAGCGCGCGGTCGTCCTGCTCAACCGTTCCGAGCAGGCCGTCGAGCGCACGGTGGAATTCGCCGACGCCGGTCTGACGGGCAAGGTGGCCGTCCGCGACCTGCGGGCCAGGAAGAACGCCGGTACGCACACGGGTTCGTACACGGTCACGGTCCCGGCACACGGCACGGCCTTCTTCAAGCTCTCCGGCGAGGACGCCGCTCCCGGTGTCCCGCTCGGCTCACGTTCCTCGGCGAGCCCCGCGCTGGTGCGCGACGGCGACCGGCTCACCGCGTTCACCCGGGGTACGGACGGCTCGCTGCGGCAGCAGACGGGACGTGACGGTCACTGGTCGTCCGGCACCACGAGTCTGGGCGGACCGACCCGGGGCGGGATCCTCGGCCAGCCCGCCGCGTACGGCTCGGCGCACGGCCGTGTCGATGTCTTCGTGCGCGGCACGGACAACGCGACGTACCGCAGGGTCTTCAGCGGCGGACGCTGGGGCGGCTGGCAGCACCTGGGCGGCCGGATCACGGACGCGCCGGGCGTCGCCTTCCGGGGGCCCGACGACTGGACCCTCTTCGCCCGCGGTCTGGACGGGCTCATCTGGTCGCGCGGTCCGAGCGGTGACTGGAGCGCGCTGAGCGCGCCGCAGGGCCTGCCCGTCTACGGGCGTCCCTCGGCGGTCACGGACTCGGCGGGCCGCACCCATGTCGCCGTACGCACCTCGGACGACTCGGTCTGGGAGCGGGTGCGCGACGCGTCCGGCGACTGGTCGGAGTGGTCCTCGCTGGGCGGTACGGTCAGCGGCAGCCCGACGCTGGTGGCGTCCGGGGACACCGTGCGGCTGTTCGTCCGCGCGAGCGACTACACCCTCTGGACGCGGTCCTACACGGCCACAGACGGCTGGGGCGGCTGGTCCCCCCGCACCGAATTCGTGAGCGGCGTCTTCAACGGCGCGCTCGGAGCGACGGCGGGCCCGGACGGCACGGTGCTGACGGTGTTCCGCGGCGTGGACGGACTGGTCCACCAGAGCACTCTCTGACCCGTCGGGCAGGCACACCGGGTGCCGCCGGAAGCCTCAGGGCCGGCGGCACCCGGTCATAAATAAATTAGTAATTAATCTTGACGCTGCCACGGCAGCGCGTCAGTCTGTATCCGCCGAACGAGAGCCCGGCCGTCAGGGGGCCCGGCTCCGTTCCGTGGGCGTATAGGGAGTTCTTCCATGATCACCTCAGAACCCAGCCGCCGCCGGTTCCTCGCGGGGGCCGGCGCCGTCGGCGCCGCCGCGCTGATGAGCGGCTGTGTCACCGCCGGCCCGAGCGGCAAGAGCGAGTCGGGCGGCGCGGTCACCCTGCAGTCGAACCTCTCGTCACCGCAGGCCAAGGCCGCGATGGAGCAGCTCACCGCCGCGTTCAACAAGCGCGGTGGCGCGACGGCGAAGCTCAACACGGTCGCGTCCGAGACCTTCCGCACCCAGCTTCCGACGTACCTCACCTCGGCCAACCCCCCGGACCTCCTCACCTGGTACCCCGGGTCCGTCGCCGAGTCGTACGCCAAGAAGGACCTGCTGCTCGACGTCAGCGACATCTGGACCAAGCCGGAGCTGGCCGGCTACTCCGACGCCCAGAAGAAGCTCTGCACCTCCACCGACGGCAAGAAGGTCTTCGTCCCGACCTCCTACTACTGGTGGGGCGTCTTCTACCGGAAGTCGAACTTCGCCAAGTGGGGCGTCCAGGAGCCCAAGACCTGGGACGAGTTCCTGGACCTGTGCGACAAGCTCAAGTCCAAGGGCGTCGCGCCGATCGGGCTGGGCGCCGGCGGCAACACCGCCTGGGTGGCCTCCTCCTGGTTCGACTACCTCAACATCCGGATCAACGGCGCGCAATACCACCGCGACCTGCTGGCCGGCAAGCACCGCTTCGACGACCCCGAGATCCGCAAGGTCTTCGACCGGTGGGACGAGGCACTGCCGTTCTTCGACCCCAACGGCACGGCGATCCCGTTCCAGGACGCCACCACCGCCCTCCTCCAGGGCCGTACCGGCATGATGCTGATCGGCACCTTCTTCGCGGACGCCGCGCCGAAGGGCGAGCTGGACGACATCGACTTCTTCCGCTTCCCGGTCATCGACCCGAAGGTCCCGACGGCCGAAGAGGCGCCCACCGACGGCTACTTCGCCAGCGCCCGCACCGGCCGCGAGGACGAGGTCAAGGAGCTGATGCGCTACCTGGCCACCGCCGAGGCGCAGGAGATCTACCTCAAGGGCTCCTCCGGCACCGCGCTGCCCACCCACCCCGACGCCAAGGACAGCGGAACGCCCCTGGTCAAGAAGGGCCGCGCACTGGTCGAGAGCGCCGCGGAGGTCACCCAGTTCTTCAACCGCGACTCCAGCGACGCCCTCCAGCCCTCCGCCGACAACGCGCTCACCCGCTATCTCGCCAAGCCCAAGGAGATCGGCTCGATCCTCACCACCTGGCAGCGGGACGCGCAGAAGATCTGGAGCCAGTGAGATGGCGGTCCTCACCGCGGTACGGCGGCGGAAGGGAGCGACCCGGGTCCCGCCCGTGGTCCTCGCCTTCGTCCTCATACCACTGCTCGCCGAGGCGTTCTGGGTGTTCTGGCCGGCCCTCCAGGGGTTCTATCTGTCCCTGACCAACTGGGACGGCGTCTCGGCCCCCGAGTTCATCGGCCTCGGCAACTTCCGCGAGATGCTCGGCGACAGCGTCTTCCGTACCGCCGTCGTCGACACCGTGCTCTGGCTGCTGCTCTTCGGCGGGCTCTCCGCGATCCTTGGCCTCGGCGCCGCGCTGCTGCTCCAGCAGGAACGGCGGGGAGTCGGCTTCTACCGGGCCGCGCTCTTCCTGCCCGTCGTGTTCTCGCTCGTCGCCACCGCGCTGGTGTGGCAGGCCATGTACCAGCCGGACGGTCTGATCAACAAGACGCTCGAAGGTGTCGGCCTCGGCAGCCTCACCCATGCCTGGCTCGCCGACCAGGACACCGCGCTGTACGCCGTGATCGTGCCTGCCCTGTGGCGCCAGATCGGCTATGTGATGGTGCTGTACCTCGCCGGGCTCAAGGGCATCGACCCGGTGCTCTACGAAGCGGCGAAGATGGACGGCGCGTCCCGCCGGCAGCAGTTCCGCCACATCACACTGCCGCAGCTCAGCAGCGTCAACGCCGTTGTCCTGTCGGTCATCGTCATCGACTCGCTGCGTTCGTTCGATGTCGTCTGGGCGCTCACCCGCGGCGGCCCGTACCACTCCTCCGAGCTGCTCAGCACCTATATGTACTCCACCGCCTTCCAGTCGCTGAGGCTGGGATACGGCTCCGCCCTCGCCGTCGTGATCTTCGTGCTGGCCTTCGGGGTCATCGCGTCCTATCTCGTCCGCGCCTTCCGGGAGGCCGACTGATGACCGTCACCCACGCCTCCGCGCCGGTCACCGAGCAGCGGGACACCGCGGACCCCGGTCCGAAGCCCGGTGCCGGCCCGCGCGCGCGGCGCCGCGCCTGGGCGACCGCGAGCTTCCATCTCAGCGCCGGGCTGCTGTCCCTGCTCTGGCTGCTGCCGATCGCTCTTGTGCTGGTCACCAGCGTCAGGTCCTTCGACGACATCTCCGCCAACGGCCTGGGCGGCCTGCCGCACTCCTTCACCCTGGACGGCTTCCGCCAGGCATGGGTGGACGGCGGCCAGCAGCGGGCACTGATCAACAGCCTGCTGGTCACCGTCCCCACCGTGCTGCTGTCTCTCCTCCTGGCCTCGATGGCCGCGTTCGGACTCAGCCGCTACGACCTGCCGGGCCGCCGCACCCTGCTGCTCCTGATGCTCGGCGGCAATCTGCTGCCCCCGCAGATCCTGCTGATCCCGGTCTCCCGGATCAGCGAGACACTGGGCCTCTACGACAGCCTGTACGCCCTCATCGGCGTCCAGGTCGGCTTCGGCGTCGGCTTCTACGTCTTTGTCCTGCACGGATTCATGCGCTCCATCCCGCCCGAGATCCAGCAGGCCGCGGTCATCGACGGCGCCGGACCCTGGCAGATCTACCGGCGCATCATCCTGCCGCTGGCCACCCCCGCCCTCGCCGCGCTGAGCGCCCTCTCCTTCACCTGGATCTTCAACGATCTGCTGTGGGCCATCACCGTGCTGCGCACGGACAGCCAGATGCCCATCACCGCCTCGCTCATCGGACTCCAGGGCCAGTACGTCTCCATGTGGAACGTCATCGCGGCGGGCTCGGTCATCGCCGCGGCCCCCACCGTCCTGGTATTCCTGCGGTTCCAGCGCCACTTCGTCGCCGGACTCAATCTGGGAGCAGTCAAGTGACCCCGCACGACCGGCGACCGCACGACGGGAAAGCGCACGACCAGTGGGTCCTGCGCACCGAGAACACCACCTACGCGGTCGCACTCGCCGGAGACGGCCGGTGGGCCGAGCTGACCGCCTGGGGGCCGCACGGCGTCGAGACCGGTCCCTCGGCACTCGACTGGTCCCGCCGTACGCACTTCATCACGCCCGCCGACGCCGCGCCCGCCGAGTACATCCCGTACGGGCTGCGGCCGTTCACCGGCGCCGACCTGGTCGCCCAGCGGCCCGGCGAGGAACGCGGCGTGTGGTGGCGGTTCACCGGCGCCACCGAGGACGGCGACCGGGCGCTGCGGCTGGTCTTCACCGACGAGCTGCTCGGGCTGACGGCGGCGCTCTGCTACGAGACCGTCCCCGGCACCGATGTGATCCTCCGCTGGACCGAGCTGACCTGCACCGGCGACTCCGAACTCCGCCTGGAGCGCTTCGACTCGGCGGCCGTGAACATCCCGGCCGAGGGCGGTGCGCGGCTCACCTGCCTCACCGGCCAGTGGGCGCGGGAGTTCCAGCTCACCCAGCTCGAACTGGTCCGGGGCCGCTACGAGATGGCCTCCACCCAGGGCGTACCGGGCCACGCGTACGCGCCCTGGCTCGCCGTCCAGGACGCCGCGAGCCCCGCCGAGGGCGCCACCCCCACCTACGGGATCGCCCTGGAGTGGTCGGGGAACTGGCACATCACCGCCGACGCCGAGCCCGGCGGGGCGGTCCGGGTCCGGGCGGGACGGCTGCCCCACGAGAGCGCCGTCCTGCTCGCCCCCGGCGCCACCCTCACCACCCCCCGGCTCGCCTGCTCCTTCAGCCCGGACGGACTCGACGGCCTCGCCCGGGTCTGGCACCGCTACGAACGGCATCTGACCGGCGACCGCATGGCCCGCCCCCGCAAGGTCCTCTACAACTCGTGGGAGGCCACCGGCTTCGAGGTCGACGCCGCGAGCCAGCTCGAACTGGCATGGATCGCGGCCGACATGGGCGCCGAGCTGTTCGTCGTCGACGACGGCTGGTTCCCCGGCCGGCCCGACGACACCGGCGGCCTCGGCGACTGGCACCCGGACCCGGCGTCCTTCCCCGAGGGCTTCGACCATTTCATCGCACGGGTGCGCGACCTCGGCATGGACTTCGGCCTGTGGGTCGAACCGGAAGCGATCAGCCCCCAATCCGCGCTGTACGCCGAACACCCCGAGTGGGTCTACCGCGTCGAGGGCCGGCCCGCCACCCTCGTACGCAACCAGCTCCTGCTCGACCTCGGCCGCGCGGACGTCCAGGACTTCGTCCTCGCCACCCTCGACCGGCTCCTCGGCGACCATGACATCAGCTATCTCAAGTGGGACATG
The DNA here is from genome assembly GCF_040635655.1 of Streptomyces sp. NPDC006923. NCBI lineage: Bacteria > Bacillati > Actinomycetota > Actinomycetes > Kitasatosporales > Streptomycetaceae > Streptomyces > Streptomyces sp. NPDC006923. The sequence continues at coordinate 89,533 of NZ_JBEYIF010000002.1, read as the reverse complement.
AACCGCCCGCCGACCGAACGCGGCCGGCCCGGCGGCGGCCCGGTCGAGCGACAGGACCTGGACGCCGCGCATGTGGCCGGCTATCTGCGGGTCCTCGACCATCTGCGGACCCAGCACCCGCATGTCACCGTCGAGGGCTGCGCGGGCGGCGGCGGCCGGATCGAGCACGCCACCATCGCGCGAACGGACGTGGTGTGGCCGAGCGACAACACCGCGCCGCTCGACCGGCTCTCCATCCAGTACGGCTACCTGCACGCCCACGCGCCGCACACCATGAGCTCCTGGGTCACCGACTCACCCGGGGTCTTCGACCCCCGACCACGCTCGCTCGCCTTCCGGTTCGTCAGCTCGATGGCCGGTGTGCTCGGAATCGGCGCGGACATCCGCACCTGGTCCATGGAGCGGCGCGCCGAGGCCGCGGCGTGGATCGCCCGCTACAAGGAGATCCGCGAGGTGATCCATCACGGAGAGGTCGGCCTGCTGAACACACCGGCCGACGCGACCTGCGGAGTGCAGTACGAGGAGCCCGGCGGCGGCCGGATCGTCGTCACGGCCTGGAACACCGGCCGCCTCGACGGCGCTCCGCTGGTGCCGGGACGGCCGGCCCGGCTGCGGCTGCGCGGCCTCGACGCGGCCACCCGCTACCGTGACGCCGCGTCGGGCCAGGTCTACAGCGGCGCCCATCTGGTCCACTCCGGGCTGCCGTTCGCCTGGACCGCACAGTACGACGCGGAACTCGTCGTGCTCGTACGGCAGTAGACCGGCCACGGACCATGCAGTCATTACAGTCGCCAGGGCGCCGCAGGCACCCTCGCACCCCAAGGAGTCGACCCGTCTCATGAACGGAACCGCACGCTTCACCGACCGCGTCGCCGTGGTCACCGGAGCAGCCCAGGGCATCGGCGCCGCCACCGCCGAGCGCCTCGCCGCCGAGGGCGCCGCCGTGGTGCTCGCCGATGTCGCCGGGGACCTCGCGGAAGGCGTCGCCGCGCGTATCCGCGCGGACGGCGGCCGCGCCGTGGCCGTCCCGGCGGACGTCGCGGACCAGGGTGGCTGGGACCGGATCGTGGCCGCCGCACACGGCTTCGGACCCGTCGGTGTGTTCGTCAGCAACGCCTACACGGTGGAGGTCGCTCCCGCCCACGAGATGTCCCTCGCCTCCTGGGAACGGCAGCTCGCCGTGAATCTCACCGGCGGATTCCTCGGCTTCAGGGCCGTCCTGCCCGATCTGCGCGCACAGCGCGGCGCGGTGGTGCTGACCTCCTCCGTCCACGCGCACAAGGGCATCCCGGGACACCCCGCCTACGCCGCCTCCAAGGGCGCGCTGCTCTCGCTCTGCGGACAGCTCGCCGTGGAGTACGGGCCGGACGTACGGGTCAACGCCGTGCTGCCCGGCCCGATCCTCACCGCCGCCTGGGACCGGGTGCCGGACGAGGACCGGGAGCGCAGTGTCGCCGAGACCGCGGCGCGCCGCTTCGGGACCCCGGAGGAGGTCGCCGCCGCGATCGCCTTCCTCGCGGCCGGCGAAGCCTCCTACATCACGGGAACGAGCCTGCTCGTGGACGGCGGCTGGAGCGTTGTGAAGGCCTCGGCCTGACCGGCGTGCAGCAGATCGCCGTACCCCACCCGACCAGCAGAAAGGCATAACGACATGACGCCGTACGCGCGCCGCGGAGTGCACGGCCAGACCGTGGAGACTCTCGCGCGCCGGGTGCTCAGCGGGGAGATTCCCGAGGGGGCGACACTCGATCTCGTGGCGTTGCAGGACGAGTTGGACGTCAGTCTGACCGCACTGCGCGAATCGCTGAAGGTACTCGCGGCCAAGGGGATGGTCGACGCACGGCAGAAGCGCGGCACCTTCGTGAGGCCACGCGCCGACTGGAATCTGCTGGACGCGGACGTACTGCGCTGGCAGTTCGCCGGCGGCACCGGCGCGGGGGCCGGCGCCGACATCGGGCTGCTGCACAACCTCGGCGAGGTGCGCGGCATCATCGAGCCGGCCGCCGTGCGGCTGGCCGCCGAGCGCCGCACCGACGCCGATCTCGCCGCGCTGGAGGCGGCGCTGACGGCGATGGGCGAGGAGGACGGCGGAGCCGCCCACGCGGTCGAGGCCGACCTCGCCTTCCACCGCGCGCTGCTCGCCGCCACCCACAACGAACTGCTGGAACGCATGGAGATGGTCATCGAGTCCGGTCTCGCCCACCGCGACCAGATCGTGCACAGCTCCCCGCACGGCGAGGACCCGGTGCCCAGCCACCGCGCCGTGCTCGACGCCGTCCGGGCGAGAGACCGGGACGCGGCGGAACACGCCATGCGCGTCCTGCTCGACCAGGCGGTACGTGACCTGGACAAGGTCCATGGCACCCCCCACACGAAAGGCTCCGAGGCGAAGTGAAGATCGCTCGCGTCGAAACGTTCCTCGTCCCGCCCCGCTGGCTGTTCTGCCGCATCGAGACCGACGACGGTGTGGTCGGCTGGGGCGAGCCGGTGGTCGAGGGCCGGGCCGAGGTGGTACGGGCCGCGGTCGGCGTCCTCGCCGAATACCTCGTGGGCCAGGACCCGCTGCGGATCCAGGACCACTGGCAGGTACTGAGCAAGGGCGGCTTCTACCGCGGCGGCCCGGTGCTCTCCAGCGCCGTCGCCGGCATCGACCAGGCGCTGTGGGACATCGCGGGCAAGACCTACGGCGCGCCGGTGCACGGCCTGCTCGGCGGACCGGTACGGGACGAGATCCGGGTGTACGCCTGGGTCGGCGGCGACGAACCGGCCCGGCTCACGGAGGAGATCACCGAACAGGTCGAGGCCGGGTTCACCGCCGTCAAGATGAACGCGGCCGGGCGCACCTCGCCGATCACCACGCCCGCCGAGACGGCGGCCGTGGTGGAACGGGTCGCCGCGGCGCGGGAGGTCCTCGGGCCGCACCGCGATGTGGCGGTCGACTTCCACGGCCGGTTCAGTCCCGCCTCCGCCCGCCGGGTGCTGAGCGAGATCGGCCCGCTGCACCCGCTGTTCGCGGAGGAACCGCTGCTGCCGGAGCAGGGACATCTGCTGGCCTCGCTGGTGGCCGCCAGCCCGGTGCCCATCGCCACGGGTGAACGCCTCTACGGGCGGGCGGAGTTCCTGCCCGCGCTCGCCGCGGGCATCGCCGTCGCCCAGCCCGATCTCTCGCACGCCGGCGGCATCTCGGAGGTCCACCGGATCGCCACGCTCGCCGAGACCTACGGGGTGCAGCTCGCGCCGCACTGCCCGCTCGGACCGATCGCGCTCGCCGCCAGTCTGCAACTCGCCTTCAGCACACCGAACTTCCTCATCCAGGAGCAGAGCAGAGGCATCCACTACAACAAGGACGCCGATCTGCTGTCGTATCTCGTCGACACGGAGCCGTTCCGGTTCACCGGGGGGAAGGCGCGCAGGACGGATCTGCCGGGGCTCGGTATCACCGTCGACGAGCGGGCGGTACGGGCGGCCGACCGTACGGGGCACGCCTGGCGCAATCCGGTGTGGCGGCACACGGACGGGTCCTTCGCGGAATGGTGAGCGAACCGGGCGATGCGACGGCGGGCGGAGCGGCGGGGGGCGGGCGACCGTCCCGGCTCCGGATCAGCACGGACCCGGCCCACGGCGGGCGTTGGACCTCGCTGCGCTCGGTCGGCGCCGGTGACGGCGTCGGCCGCGAATGGCTCTGGCACCGGGACGAGCCACGCAGGGCCGGTGTCCGGCCCGGAGACGCCTTCGCGGACGCGGGCGGTCTGGAGGAGTGCGTTCCCACCGTGCGCGGGACACCCGACCACGGTGACGCCTGGGCGCGGCCCTGGCGTCGGGACGGCGACAAGGAGTCCGTCGGCGGTCCCGGCTTCCGGCTGGTCCGGCGGATCCATGACGGCCCGGACGGGGGGCTGGTCGTCGACTACCGGCTGACGGCCGAGCCCGGCTACCGCTTCCTGTGGGCCGGGCACGCGCTGCTGGACGTCTCCGAGCGGGGGCGCGTGATCCTGCGGGACGGCGCGGCCGTCCGGCTCTATCCCGACGGCGGCTCCCGCTGGACGCCGGGCGTCTGGCCCGAGGTGGACGGCGTACCCCTCGACCGGCTCGGACCGGACGACGGCACGGCCCTCGGCGCGGTGGTCGACACCGCCGAGGTGTCCGTACGGGACGGGGCCGACGTCCTGAGCCTCGCCGTCGAGGCCGGGGGCCAGCCCGTCTCCGTCGCCCTGTGGCGCAATCTCGGCGGCTTTCCCGAGGACGCCCCGTACCGCTCCATCGGTGTCGAGCCGATGCTCGGGCGGGTCTTCGACCTGGCCGCCGCGGGGGCGGGAGACGCCGCGTGCGTCCCGGCGTCCGGCGAGGTCCGCTGGCGGCTCGTGCTGACGGCGACCCACCACTCGTGAGTACACACAGGAAAGGAACCCCTCCCGTGGATCTGCTGGCAGCCCTGCGCTCCCACCGGCTTCTGGGCATTGTGCGCGGCGGCGACGCCGACGCGGCGCTGAAGACCGTACTGACCCTGATCGAGGAAGGCGTCACCCTGGTCGAGGTCTCCCTCAGCGGCCGCGACGCACTTGATGTCATCGCCCGCGCCAGAGCCGCGCTCGGCCCGGACGCGCCACTCGGCGCGGGGACGGTCCTCAGCGCCGACGACGCGCGCGCCGCCCACCGGGCCGGCGCGGACTTCGTTGTCACACCGGCGGTCAGCGACGGCATCACCGCGGCCCGGGAGCTGGGGCTTCCGGTCCTCGCCGGGGTGATGACACCGTCGGACATCCTGGCCGCGCGCCGGCTCGGCGCCGACGCGTTCAAGATCTTTCCGGCGGAGCAGGCAGGCGGTCCCGGCTATCTGCGCGCGCTGCGCGGCCCCTTCCCCGAGCTGCCCTTCGTGCCCGTCGGAGGAGTGGACGCGGTGGCCGCGCGGGAGTATCTGGCGCGGGGCGCGGTGGCCGTGGGTGTCGGCTCGCCGCTGATCGGGGACGCGGCCGACGGCGGCGGCCTCGACGAACTGCGCACACGCGCGGGCGAGTTCCTCGATGTCATACGCGAGGCGGCGGAGGACGGCCGATGAACGGCGCGTACACACCCGCCCCGCGCTGGGCCGACCGGCTCGAACTCGGCGAAGGCATCCGCTGGACCGGCGGCCGGATCGTCCTGGTCGACATCCTGGCCGGCCGGCTGCTCTCCGCGCCGGCCGGTGACGGCCCCGCCGAGACGGACCGGCTGGACGTCGTCGCCGAACTCCCGGTGCCACTGGGCGCGGTGGCACCGGTGGACGGCCGTCCCGGCGACTGGATCGCCGCCGCGGGCACCGGTATCTGCCTGCTCGGCGCGGACGGTACGGCCGAGTGGCTGGCGCGCCCCGAGGATTCCGCGGCCGTACCGACGCGGATGAACGACGGCACGGCCGATCCGTCCGGCCGGTTCTGGGCGGGCAGCATGGCGTACGACGCCGTCGAGGGCGCCGGGTCCCTGTACCGGACCGACCGCGACGGGACGGTGACCCGGGTGCTGGACGGCCTCACCGTGCCGAACGGCCCGGTCTTCTCGGCCGACGGAACGACGATGTACCTCGCCGACAGCGCCCGCGGTGTCATCCGCGCCTATCCGGTCGACCCGGCGACGGGCGAGCTGGGCGGTCCCTCGGTGTTCGCGACGCTGGACTCCGGCAGCCCCGACGGGATGGCCCTCGACGCGGAGGGCGGGCTGTGGACAGCAGTCTGGGGCGAGGGCGCGGTCCACCGCTACCGGGCGGACGGCACTCTCGACCGGGTGCTCGCGGTCCCCGCGGCTCAGCCCGCCGGGGTCTGCCTGGGCGGCGTCGACGGCCGCACGCTGTACATCACCAGCGCCCTCGTCGGTATGTCCCGGCCGGGCCCGCTGGACGGCGCGGTGTTCACCGCACGGGTCGAGGTGCCGGGCCTCGCGACGGCGCCGTACCGCCCGGAGCACGGCTCATGAACACACCGGTGATTCCGGAGCGGGGCCCGGTCGTCTGTATCGGCGAGACGATGGCCGCGCTCGCCCCCGACCCGGTCGCCCCGCTCGACGACGCCGAACTGCTCCGGGTCGACATCGCGGGCGCCGAGTCGAACGTGGCGGTGTACCTGGCCGACCACGGAGTGCCCGCGCGCTGGGTGTCCGCGCTCGGCGACGATCCCTTCGGGCGGCGGGTCCGGGAACGGATCGCGGCCTTCGGCGTCGATGTCTCCGGCGTACGCACGGACCCCGCGCGCCCGACCGGACTGCTGATCAAGAACCCCGGGGCGGACGGCACCCGGGTCCACTACTACCGGCGCGGCTCCGCCGCCTCCGCGCTCACCCCCGAGGTGCTGCGCGCGGAAGCCGTACGGGGCGCGGGACTTGTCCATCTCACCGGTATCACCCCGGCGCTGTCACCGAGCTGCCGCGCCCTGGTGGAGGAGGCCCTGTCGCCCGGCCGGCCCCACCCCGTCAGTTTCGATGTGAACCACCGCCCCGCGCTGTGGCCGGCCGGGCCCGCCGCCGAACCGGCCGCGGAGGTGCTGCTCTCGCTCGCCGGCCGCGCGGACATCGTCTTTGTCGGCCTCGACGAGGCACAGGAGCTGTGGGGCGGAGCCGTCACCGACGCGGCGTCGGTGCGCCGCCTCCTGCCGGGCCCCGGGACACTGGTGGTCAAGGACGGCTCCCGGGCGTCGACCGCGTTTGTCGGGCCGCAGCCGTACACCGTCCCGGCCCTGAGGGTCCGGGTGGTCGAACCGGTGGGCGCGGGAGACGCCTTCGCCGCGGGCTTCCTGGCAGGTCTGCGTGAGTCCGGCGATCCGGTGCGCGCCCTGCGGCTCGGCCATCTGACGGCGGCGTCCGCGCTGGGGGTAGCGGCGGACCACGGTCCGCTGCCGCCGCCGGCCCGGATCGCGGAGCTGCTGGCGGCGGACGGGAGGACCTGGTCCGCCGCGACGATCGGCGAACCGGCGCCCGCGCGCGGCTGACCGGTGGCCTCCGGCGGCTCGGGGCCCTCGGGTGGCCGGGCCGCTCGGGCGCGCGCGAGCGCCGTCGCGGCTACTGGAAGTCGCAGCCGGGGTTGGGTGCGTCCTCGGAGAGCGGCTTGCCGTGCGGGAGGACATAGAGGGCTTCGAGGACGATCGGTATCGTGCCGAGGTTGCGGCCGATGTGCACATTCCCGGCGCCGCTGGGCTCCGTGACGACGCTGCCGGCCCGGTAGACGCCGTCGGACTGACAGGTGTGGCCGAAGTGGCTCAGGGTGCCCTGCTTGACGTACGCGAGGAGAGGCCCGTCGTGGAAGTGCCAGCCGGTGCTCTCGCCGGGCGGGACGGTGATCTCCCGCAGGATGTAGTCCGTGCCCGCGACGGTGGTCTGGGTGACGATCCGGCCGGTGACACCCGGACCGCCCGGCGTCGCGGTGGCGGTACCCGCCGAGAGGGACAGACCGGCCACGGTGACTCCGGTCAGTCCTACGCGTAACAGATTGCGCATGAGTGAGGGCTCTTTTCAGAAGACACGCCTGCCGCCGGGAAGGCCCCGGAGACTCCCGGCACCGATGCTAAGGGCTGTCCCCGGTGAGTTCCTTCGGCACTGTCGCTCCCAGCAGGGTGAGCAGACCGGCGACGAGCCGGTCGAGTTCCCCGCCGACCGCGGCGATGGCCGGGTTGTCGTAGCTGTCGAAGAGTGAGCTGGGGCGGTCCACCACGAACCGGGTGCCGCCGTGCGCGTCCGCGTAGATGACCGTGCGCAGCGGCGCGTGCAGCATCGTGGCGGGATCATGGCGGAACATGCGCTCGGCGATGGTGTGATTGCCCATCAGATACGCGGTGCACTTCCAGCCGGAACCGGATCCGGCCATGGCGGACGTGACATCGGTGCGCCAGTAGATCATGAACCCATGCGGGGCGTTTATCTCCGCGAGGTCCAGCACCGCCTGCCAGGAGGCGAGTTGGCCGAACCGCGCCGCGTCGTAGGCGGGGACGAGTTCCTCGTAACGCCGGACGGCCCGTTCGTAGGGGGCCGGCAGTGCCACATCGAGCCGGTGGGTCAGGTGTTCGGTGGTGTGGTTCTCGGAAGTGGTCATGATGAGCCGCCTCGTCCGACCGTGATGCTGTCGATGTCGATGTCGATGGTTATCGAGGGCATGGTGAGATTGGACGTCCCGTCCTGATCGCGCCGGAAGACACGGCGCCAGGTGGGGAAGACCAGACCGTCGAAGGTCTTCGGCCGGCCGGAGTAGTGTGCGACGAGCGTGCCGCCGAGGATCTCGGTGACATAGTCCATGCGCCGCGGCGTCATGTCGGTGTCGTAGTAGAAGACCTGCTCGGGGTTGTGCGTCGCGATGGTGCCGGGCAATCGGACGCGCAGGCGCCGCCACTCCTGTCCGTCCATGGCACGGATGTCCTTTGCTGCGCCGCCGGTCCGGGCGTCGACACGAACGTCCCGTTCGGCGGAGGCGTCCCGCGCGCTCCGGGGCGTTCCGCCTTCCCGGCCGGCCCTGCCGACAGGAACACATCCAGAAAAACGTAACGCCTTTGCCCGCCGCCCGCCTGTTCGCACCGGGCGCCCGGAGCCAACAGGCGTGGATCAGCCGTGCTGCCGGACGGGCACCGTCCCCGGCGTTTCGTGCGGCGCCCAGGCGGGAGCCGTGCCGGCGAGCTGGCAGACCATGAGGTAGAAGGGGATCGGCGGGGTGTACGGCGTCGGGGCGTCGGGCCAGTGGATCAGTCGCGGGCGGACGGCGGGCACGTTCGTACCGGCGATGTAGCGGGCCGGGGCCGGCCAGGTCAGGTCCAGGTCCGAGCCCGCCGGGACGATCCACCACCACCAGTCGGTGTCGGCGAAGACACAGCCGGTCCTGGGCAGTCGCGCCATGAGCCGGAAGCCGTGCCGCGCGGGCACGCCCACCGCGTCACAGCCCAGCGAGGCGGGCAGTGTGGGCGGCAGGGGGAGCGGGATCCGGCGGCCGGGGTGTCCGGCGCCGTACTCGGTCCGCAGGCCGCGGGTGAGACGGTGCAGCGCGGTCCTCAACACGGCTGCCCCGTTCCGTACGGCAGCTCGGCCCAGACGACCCGCCCGGGGCTGTACTCCGAGGTGTCGTGCGCTCCCCAGCCGTCGCACAGTGTGTCGATGAGGAGCAGGCCCCGGCCGCCCTCCCCGTCGGAGACCCGGTGGAGCTGCGGCCCGGTCGGACCGTATCCCTGGTCCTCCACCGCGATCCGCAGGTGGCCCCGGCCTTCCCGTATCTCACAGATCACATGCTCGCCCGCCGCGTGCACGATGGCGTTGGTCACGAGCTCCGACACGACCAGCACGGCGGTCTCGGCGGTGTCGTCGGCCACGCCCCACTGGGCGAGCCGGTCCCGGGTCAGCGTTCTGGCCCGCCCGACGGACTCCACACGTGCGGGAAGCTCGAACCCATAGCGCCGGACAACGTTGCCAGAGCACAGGGCGGTGGGCTGTGAAGTGAGCGCGTTACCAGGTGCCACGACCGATCCTAACGGTGGGGGGAGCAGCGGCGATGCGCAATACCTCTCCCTCGGCACGGCGCTGGAACCGCATGTACTGGTTCACCGATCCACTCTCCACCCGTCCAGGGACACTTGGCAAGTAGCACTCTGAAAATTTCAGAGTGCCGTGTTCTTCGTCGTGGAGGCATGGCAGACTGCTGGCAACCGTGCATGGGGAGGTCTCAAAAGTGAGCGAACCGCGGTCAGCCCCGACCGTGGGTCAGGTCGTACTCGGCAGACGTCTGCAGGATCTGCGCGAGCGTGCCGGCCTGAAACGCGAAGAGGCCGCCAAGCTGCTCAGGGTGGCTCCGGCCACGGTCCGCCGGATGGAGACGGCCGAAGTCACCCTCAAGATCCCGTATGTGCAGATACTGCTCAGGGCCTACGGAATCCCCGAGACGGAGGCCGACGCCTTTGTCGAACTCACCGAGGAGGCCAACAAACCCGGCTGGTGGCAGCGTTTCCACGACATCCTGCCGGACTGGTTCAGCATGTACGTCAGTCTGGAGGGCGCGGCCGCCCTGGTGCGGGCGTACGAACCGCACTTCGTGCCGGGACTGCTCCAGACCGAGGAGTACGCGCGCTCGGTCATGCACGCCGGGGCCGTGGGACAGGCCAGGCCCGAGGAGATCGAACGCCATGTGGCACTCCGTATGGAGCGCCAGTCCCTGCTCACGCGTACGGACGCGCCCAGATTCTGGGTGATCATGGACGAGACCGTGCTGCGCCGCCCCGTGGGCAACAGCCCGGACGTCATGCGGGCGCAGATCGACCGGCTGCTCGAAGCCGCGGCGATGCCCAATGTGACACTGCAGGTCGCGGAATTCGCGAGCGGGCACCATCCCGGTACCTACGGGCCGTTCGTGATCTTCCGCTTCGCCGTACCCGAACTGCCGGACATGATCTACAGCGAGTACCTGACCGGGGCCGTCTATCTCGACGCGCGTCCCGAGGTGGCCACTCATCTGGAGGTCATGGACCGGATGGCGGCTCAGGCCGCAACTGCACAACGCACGAAGGAGATCCTCAGGGATGTCCGCAAGGAGCTGTGAATGGATCCCATATACAACGGCATGCCCGCCACCGACCTCGGTGCCGAGGGCTGGCACAAGCCGTGGAGTGGCGGCAATGGCGGGAACTGCGTCGAGGCCATGAAGCTGGCCGACGGCAGAGTCGCCGTGCGCCAGTCCACCGACCCTGAGGGCCCCGCACTCATCTACACGACCGGCGAGATCGCCGCCTTCATCCAGGGCGCCAAGGCGGGCCAGGCGGACTTCCTCCTCACCTGATCCGGGGTCGGCTCGGATCCGCACACGCTGGGCAACGCACGGTTCCACAGGCCCCATCCGTTCCACAGAACCTGCTCACCGATCCTGAGACTCACGGAGCGCACATGACCGGGCAAGACTCCATCGACACCAGCAAGCCCCACCCGGCGCGGGTGTACGACTGGTTACTCGGAGGCAAGGACAACTATCCGGTGGACGAGGAGATGGCGCAGCAGCTTCTCGCCATCGATTCCAGGGGTCCGGACATGGCCCGGGTCAACCGGGCCTTCATGCACCGCGCCACCCGCTGGCTCGGCAGCGCCGCCGGGGTACGCCAGTTCCTGGACATCGGCACGGGCATTCCGACGGAGCCCAATCTCCATCAGATCGCCCAGGAGGTCGCTCCGGAGTCCCGGATCGTCTACACCGACAACGACCCGATCGTGCTCCGTCACGCCGAGGCGCTGCTGCGCAGCACCCCGGAGGGCGTCACGGAGTACGTCCAGGCCGATGTGCGGGAGCCGGAGAACATCATCGAGGAGGCCGGGAAGATCCTGGACCTCGACAAGCCGGTGGCGCTCTCCCTGGTCGCGCTGCTGCACTTCGTCTCGGACGAGGACGGCGCCTACGAGCTGGTGGGGCGTCTGCTCGACCCGCTGCCCTCCGGCAGCTATCTGGTGCTCTCCCATGTCACCGGCGACTTCGACCGGGGGAGCGCGGACAAGGCCCGCGAGCTCTACAAACAGCGGGGGCTGACCCTGGCCCCGCGCTCGCGCGAGGAGTTCGCCAAGTTCTTCAAGGGACTTGAACTGGTCGAGCCGGGGGTCTCGCTGGCCGCCGACTGGCGTCCCGAGCTGGGCGAGGTCGTGCCGGTCCCCGGCGACGAGCCGGTGCCGGGCTACGCGGGAGTGGCTCGTAAGCTCTGACGACTTCGGTGACGCACCACCGCGCGGCGTCGCAGCACTTTCAGGTGTGCTGCGGCGCCGCGCGCGTGCCGCCGCTCTTCGCCGCCCGGCGGGTCAGCCCCGGAGGTAGGCCAGCCCGGGGTGCACCTCCGTATAGCCGTCGAGCAGCCGCCGGGCCACGGACACCGAGTCGACCAGCGGATGCAGCGCGAACGCCTTCACCGCGCTCGCCCGTGAGCCGCTCTCCGCCGCCGCGAGCACCTCGCGTTCGACCGCCTTGACCGCCGTGACAAGACCGACCGCGTGCGACGGCAGCGGATCCACCGCCACCGGATGAGCGCCGTTCGCGTCCACGAGACAGGGCACCTCGACGACCGCGTCCGCGTCCAGCACGGAGAGCGTGGAGCGATTGCGGACATTCAGGATGAGCGTGGCGCGCTCGTCGCGTGCGACGGCCCGCATCAGCGCGAGGGCGACCTTCTCGTAGCCACCGGACTCCAGATCCTCCTCGTCCCGGTCTCCCACCCCGGCGGCGTCCCGGTTGGTCGCCATATAGGTGGCCTCGCGTTCGGCGAGGGTACGGTGCCAGGCGTCGAGCGCCGACCCCGCCGCGCCGCCCGTGCCGCTCAGCTCCGCGTAGAAACCGGCCTGCTGGTCCCGGAGATACGCGCCCCGCGTCCGCTCGGCGTCCGTGTACGCCCGGACCGTCTCGCGGTTGAAGTAGTAGTAGTGCAGGTACTCGTTGGGGATCGCACCGAGCGAGCGCAGCCAGTCCGCGCCGAACAGCCTGCCCTCCTCCACGGAGCCCAGCGCCCCGGAGTCGGCCAGCAGCCGGGGCAGCTCGTCGCGCCCGCCGACCCACAGGCCCCGCAGCCAGCCGAGGTGGTTGAGCCCGACGTAGTCGAACCACGCCTCCTCCGGGTCCACTCCCAGCGCCCGCGCGACACGGCGGCCCAGACCGACCGGAGAGTCGCAGATGCCGATGACACGGTCGCCCAGGATCCGCGACATGGCCTCGGTGACCAGCCCCGCCGGATTGGTGAAGTTGATGACCCAGGCGTCCGGAGCCAGCGCCGCCACCCGCCGTGCGATGTCGGCCGCGACCGGGACCGTACGCAGTCCGTACGCGATCCCGCCCGCGCCGACCGTCTCCTGGCCCAGCACGCCCTGCACCAGCGCCACCCGCTCGTCGGCCGCGCGTCCTTCGAGGCCGCCCACCCTGATCGCGGAGAAGACGAAGTCCGCGCCGCGCAGGGCCTCGTCGAGGTCGGTGGTGACCCTGATCTCCGGCGCGTCCGCCACGCCCGACGCCTGCTCGGCCAGCACCCGGGCGACAGCGGTGAGCCGGCCGGCGTCCACGTCGTACAGCGTGACCCGGGTGACCCGGCCCTCGGCCCGGTCGCGGAGCAGCGCCCCGTACACCAGCGGCACCCGGAAGCCACCACCGCCCAGAATCGTCAGCCTCATGCCCCAACCGCCCTCTCTCGGTGCCCCAGCACGCCTCATCATCCCTGAGGCGATCATCCCCGAGGCGCTCGCGAGCGGCCGTCAGGCGCCCACCCGGCGTTTGTTCCAGACGTCGAAGCCCACCGCAGCCAACAGCACCAGTCCCTTGATGACCTGCTGGTAGTCCGTGCCGACGCCCACCAGCGACATACCGTTGTTGAGCACCCCCAGGACCAGCCCGCCGATGATCGCGCCGAACACCGTGCCCACGCCACCGCTCATCGACGCGCCGCCGATGAACGCGGCCGCGATGGCCTCCAGTTCGAAGTTCACGCCCGCCTGGGGGACACCCGCGTTGAGCCGGGCCGCGTAGACGATGCCGGCCAGCGCGGCGAGCACGCCCATATTGACGAAGACCAGGAAGGTGACCCGCCGGTCCTTGACCCCGGAGAGCTTCGCCGCCGCCTGGTTGCCGCCCAGCGCGTACACATGACGGCCGACGACGGCGTTGCGCATCACATAGCCGAAGCCGATCAGCAGCGCGGCGAGCAGCAGCAGGACGACCGGCACACCCCGGTAGCTGGCCAGCGTCATGGTGAAGGCGAGCACGGCGGCGGCCAGCGCCACACACTTGACCAGGAACAGATTGCGGGGCAGCACCTCCAGGTCGTACGCCCGCTGCCGGCGCCGGTCCCTGACCTCCTGGAGCAGTGCGAAGGCCAGCAGCGCGACACCCAGCAGCAGTGTCAGATTGTGGTAGTTGGTCGCCGGTCCGATCTCGGGGAGATAGCCGGTCGAGATCTTCTGGAACCCCTCGGGGAATGGCCCGAGCGAGCGCGATCCCAGGAAAATCTGCGTACCGCCGCGGAACAGCAGCATCCCGGCGAGGGTGACGATGAACGACGGGATGCCGACATACGCGATCCAGAAGCCCTGCCAGGCCCCGGCGACCGCGCCGATGAGCAGGCCAAGGACCGTGGCGAGCACCCACGGGACCTTGTGCTCGACCATCATCACCGCGCAGGCGGCGGAGACGAACGCGGCCAGCGAGCCGACCGACAGATCGATGTGGCCCGCGATGATGACGATCATCATGCCGATGGCGAGCACCAGGATGTAGCTGTTCTGGAGGACCAGATTGGTGACGTTGTTCGGCTTGAGCAGCACACCGCCGGTCCATATCTGGAACAGCACGACGATCAGACCGAGCGCGACGAGCATGCCGTACTGCCGCATATTGCGCCGCGCGGCCTCCAGCAGCAGCGCCCCCGTGCCGCGCCCGGACGCGGTGGACGGCGGGCCGCCCTTCGGCGTGCCGTCCCTCGGTGTGTCGGTGGTGACCGGACCCATGGCGACTACCTCGTGTTCTTGGTCATATGGCGCATCAGGACTTCCTGGGTCGCTTCGGCCCTCGGGATCTCACCGGTGAGCCGGCCGGCCGCCATCGTGTAGACGCGGTCGCACATACCGAGCAGCTCGGGGAGTTCGGAGGAGATGAAAACGACCGCCTTGCCCTGCGCGGCGAGCTGGTCGATGACGGTGTAGATCTCGTACTTGGCGCCGACGTCGATACCCCGGGTGGGCTCGTCGAGGATCAGCACATCGGGACCCGCGAAGATCCATTTGCTGAGGACGACCTTCTGCTGATTGCCGCCGGAGAGCCGGCCGACCTGCTCGAAGACGGACGGGGTCTTGATGTTCATGCTCGCGCGGTACGACTCGGCGACCCGGCTCTCCTCGTGCTCGTCGACCACCCCGTGCCGGGCCACCTTGGACAGGGCGCTCATCGTGATGTTCCTGGCGATGGTGTCGATGAGGTTGAGCCCGTACCGCTTGCGGTCCTCGGTGACATACGCGATGCCGTGCCCGACCGCCTCGGGCACCGTCCGGGTACGGATCTCCCGGCCGTCCTTGAAGACCGTCCCGGTGATGTTGCGGCCGTACGAGCGCCCGAAGACACTCATCGCCAGCTCGGTGCGGCCCGAGCCCATCAGTCCCGCGATGCCGACGATCTCGCCTCTGCGGACCGTGACCGAGACGCCGTCGACGACCTTGCGCTGCTGATCGATGGGGTGGTGCACGGTCCAGTCGCGCACTTCGAGCGCGGGCCGCGCCCCGGGGTCGCCTTCGTAGGGCGTGCGTTCGGGGAAGCGGTGGTCGAGGTCGCGTCCCACCATGCCCCGGATGATCCGGTCCTCGGTGGTCGACTCGGCCTTCACATCGAGGGTCTCGATGGTCCTGCCGTCCCGGAGGATCGTGACGGAGTCGGCCACCTCGGCGATCTCGTTCAGCTTGTGCGAGATGATGATCGAGGCAATGCCCTGGGACTTCAACTCAAGGATGAGCCGCAGCAGTTGGGCGCTGTCACCGTCGTTGAGCGCCGCCGTCGGCTCGTCCAGGATCAGCAGCTTCACCTTCTTGGCGAGCGCCTTGGCGATCTCCACGAGCTGCTGCTTGCCGACTCCGATGTCGGCGACCCGCGTCCCGGGATGCTCCCGCAGCCCCACCCGCCTGAGCAGCGACGCGGCGTGCCTGAGGGTCTCGTTCCAGCTGATGATGCCCCTGGTGGCGTGCTCGTTGCCGAGGAAGATGTTCTCGGCGATCGACAGATAGGGGATGAGCGCCAGCTCCTGATGGATGATGACGATGCCCTGGGCCTCGCTGGCCCTGATGTCCCGGAAGGCGCAGGGAGAGCCCTCGAAGAGGATCTCCCCCTCGTAACTCCCGTGCGGATGAACGCCGCTGAGCACCTTCATCAGGGTGGACTTGCCCGCCCCGTTCTCCCCGCAGACCGCGTGCACCTCGCCCGGGGCGACGGTCAGACTGACGTCGGAGAGCGCTCTGACCCCCGGGAAGGTCTTCACGATGGAGCGCATCTCCAGGACGGGAGGCGTCACGTCAGGTCACTCGCCTTGATGTAACCGGAGTCCACCAGCACCGACTGGTAGTTGGACTTGTCGACGCTGACCGGGTCGAGCAGATAGGCCGGGACGACCTTCACCTCGTTGTTGTAGGTCTTGTCGTCGTTGACCTCGGGCTTCTTGTCGTTGAGCACGGCGTCCGCCATCTGCACGGCCTGCTTGGCCAGCGCCCGGGTGTCCTTGTAGACGGTCTGCGTCTGCTGGCCCGCGACGATCGACTTCACCGAGGCGACCTCCGCGTCCTGCCCGGTGACCAGCGGATACGGCTTGGCGGACGTCCCGTAACCGTCGGACTTCAGCGCCGACAGGATGCCGATGGAGATGCCGTCGTACGGCGAGAGGACCGCGTCCACCTGCTGCGAGCCGTACGCCTTGGTGAGCAGGTCGTCCATCCGCTTCTGCGCGGTGCCGCCGTCCCAGCGCAAGGTGGTGATCTGGTCCAGCGCGGTCTGGCCGCTCCTGACGACGAGCTGCTTCTTGTCGATGTACGGCTTGAGGGTCTTCCAGGCGCCGTCGAAGAAGTAGCGGGTGTTGTTGTCGTCCGGCGAGCCCGCGAACAGCTCGATGTTGAACGGCCCCTTCTTGGCGCCGTCCTTCAGACCGAGCTTGTCGATGAGATAGGTGGCCTGGAGGACACCGACCTTCTCGTTGTCGAAGGACGCGTAGTAGTCGACGTTCTCGGTGCCGAGGATCAGCCGGTCGTAGGAGATCACCTCGATGTTCCGGTCGGCGGCCTGCTGGAGGACATCGCTGAGCGCCCGGCCGTCGATGGCCGCGATCACCAGGACGTCGACCCCCTTGGTGATCATGTTCTCGACCTGGGAGACCTGCTGGGCGACATTGTCCTCGCCGTACTGGAGGTCGGTCTGGTAGCCGAGCTGCTTGAACTGGGCGACCATGTTGTCGCCGTCGGCGATCCAGCGCTCCGACGACTTGGTCGGCATGGCGATACCGATGGTGGCGCTCTCGCCGCCCTTCTTCTCCTCCTTGCTGCCACCCTCGCTGCTCTGCCCGCAGGCGGCGAGGGAGAGGACCAGGGAGACGGCGGTGACGGTGAGTGCGGCTCGGCGGGTACGCATGGGGGCATCAGTCCTTGTCGTGGGTGAGAGGAAAGCGGCTGAGCGGGCCCGGCAGCCGTGACCCGAGCGGTGACATCCCGCCGTCGGCCCCGTGCCGGATGAGCAGATCGAGGACGAGCCGACCGCGCCGCACCCGTTCCCGGGCGCTGCTGAGGGCGGTCTCGCGGAGCTGGGCGCCGTACGGATAGATGCCGGGCGACTTCGACAGGCCGAACTTCAGATAGAGCGGCGCGCCGCGCCGGATCAGCTCCGCCGTCTCGTACATCCGCACATACCCTCCGAGGTCGTCGGGCGCCTCGATGTAGAGGTCCATGGGCGCTCGGCTGGCCCGGCGGATCTCGGTGAGATGGGCGAGGGTGAGATCCGAGGGGACATTGATGGAGTCGGCCCCGAGGTGCTCGAACACCGCGTACGACGCCGGATTGACGGGGCCGATCAGCGCCGAGACCTTGAGCGTGGTGTCGGCGGGCAGGACACCCCGGGCGCGCAGCCGGTGCAGGGACCACAGGACCCCCTCGTCGGCGACGAGCAGACACCGCACACCGAGCTCCGTCGCGCGCAGCGCGTCCTCCACACAGCCGGCCACGGCGTCATGGCCGCGGGCGCGCAGCCCGGCGCCGCCCGAGTCGCTCCGGGTCGAACCGCCGGTGTCCCAGGTCCCGCGCGGCCCGGTGAAGAGGCACAGCTCGATGGAACGGGCCGCGCACGCGTCGGCCATCTCGGTGATGTCGGCGTCGGAGAGCATCCAGACGCCGCTGCCCTGGCTGACGCGGTGGACCGGCAGATCCAGCCGGGCCGACTCCTTCAGGACCTCGGCCAGGGATTCGGGCCCTTCGACGGAGGGGATCTCGGTGCGCCAGCGCCCGCCGTCGGGAAAGGTGTGGAGCGAGGCGTCCGCGGGGTTGTCGTCGGGCGCGGCCAGGCCGAGCGCGGCGAGCGCCTGCTCGCCGGGGCGGCGGGGGCCGGGGGCTGATGCGTCGGTCACGGACACGTCCTTTGGTTCGGTCCTGCGGGTCTGTCGTGTTCGGTATGCCGAACGAGGTTCGGGGGATGGCGCGCGCCTCGGTACGCTCCGGCGCGCGGCCCGGTCACGGACGCAGCAGCACCTTTCCGGTGCCGGGATCACCCCCGCCGACCAGCGCCACGGCCTCCGCGTACCGCTCCAGCGGGAATTCGTGGGTGACCAGCGGCCCGGGGTCCAGCAGGCCGGCGGTGAACGCCCGTACGGCGTAGGCCCAGGCGGCGGAGGGCGCTCCGAAGACGCTCCGCACGGTGAGCTGGTTCAGCGACAGATGCACCGGGTCGATACCGGTCGCGCCGGGCGCGAACAGCCCGGTCAGCACCACCCGGCCACCGCGCCGCGCCAGCAGACACGAGGAGGCCGCGGTGGCCGGCGCCCCGGCGGTCTCGACGACCAGGTCGTACCGGCCGTGCAGCTCCTCCGTGGTGTCCGGGGCGCGGGCCCCGGTCGCCCCGAACAGCCGGGCGAGCCTGGTGCGTTCGGTCCGCGGGTCGATCACCGTCAGTTCACCGGGGGAGTGGGCGGCGAGGAGCTGTACGGCGAGCAGGCCCAGCGTCCCCGCTCCGACCACCGCGATCCGCTCGCCCGGCTCGGGACGGCAGGGCCGCACGGCCGCGGCCACCACCGCGGCGGGCTCCAGCAGGGCGGCGGCCCGCAGGTCCGCGTCATCGGCGAGCGGATGCAACAGCGCGGCGGGCACCACGACATGGTCGGCGAAGCCGCCGGGCCGGGTGAAGCCCGTCTCGTCGTAACCGGCGGTGCACAGCGAGGTCTCGCCGGCCCGGCACCGGGCGCAGCTCCCGCAGGCGCGGAACCCCTCGGCGACGGTCCGGCGGCCGGTGAGCGCCGGATCGACGCCCTCGCCCACCGCCTCGACCGTCCCCGACCACTCATGGCCGGGTGTCACCGGATAGCGCACATAGGCCGCGTCGCGGCGGCCGTCGTACACCTCGCGGTCGCTCATACAGATACCGGCCGCCGCGACCCGTACCAGCACCTCGCCGGGGCCGGGCACCGGTTCGGCCCCGGTCACCAGCCGGTGGACACCCGGCCGGTCGAGCACGATCGCCCGGCTGCTCATCTCGATGCCCCGGGGTCGCGCTTCTCCCAGCCCTCGGCCCACAGGTCGAACCGGGCCTGCTGCTGCGGGAACTCGGCCGCCGCCTCCGCGTCGAACTCGACCCCGAGACCCGGCGCGTGCGACACCTCGAAGCAGCCCGTGGCGGGATCGACCCGCGGAGCGCCCCTGACGACCTTCTTGATCTCCGCGTCCGCGAAGTCGTTGAAGTGCTCCAGGATTTTGAAGTTCGGTGTGCAGGCGGCGAGTTGCAGGCTGGCCGCGGTCAGCACGGAGCCGCCGACATTGTGCGGCGCGATCAGTGTGTAGTGAGTCTCGGCCGTCGCGGCCAGCTTCCTGGCCTCCAGGATGCCGCCGATGTGCCCGACGTCCGGCTGGATGATGTCGGCGGCGCCGGACTCGAAGAGCTCACGGAACTCGATGCGGTCATGGATGCGTTCGCCGGTCGCGATCGGCAGCTCAACCTTGTCGGCCACCTTGCGCAGCGCCTTGAGGTTCTCCGGCGGGACCGGCTCCTCCAGCCAGGCCGGGGCGTACGGCGCCAGCTCGCGCGCCAGCCGGACCGCGGTCGCCGGGCTGAACCGCCCGTGCATCTCCAGCATCAGCTCGGTGTCGGGCCCGATCGCGTCCCGCACCGCCTCGATCAGCGCCACCGCGTCGTTCGACGCCGCCCGGTCCAGCTCGAAGTGCCCGGTGCCGAACGGATCGATCTTCAGGGCCCGGTAGCCGCGCTCCACCACCGCCCCGGCCGCCTTGTGGTAGGCGTCCGGGGTGCGCTCGGTGGTGTACCAGCCGTTGGCGTACGCCTTCACCCGGTCCGTGACCTTGCCGCCGAGCAACTGCCACACCGGCACGCCGAGCGCCTTGCCCTTGATGTCCCAGCAGGCCATCTCGACGACCGCGATGCCCGACATCACGATCTCGCCGGCCCGCCCGAAGTCGCCGTACTTCATGCGGCGTACCAGGTCCTCGACCGCGAACGGATCGGACCCGGCGATGTGATTGGCCTCGGCCTCGCGGAGATAGCCGAGCAGCGCGTCCGTCCTGCCGAGCATCCGGGTCTCACCGACTCCGGTGAGACCTTCGTCGGTGTGGACGAGCACATAGGTGAGGTTGCGCCAGGGCGTGCCGACGACATGCGTGGTGATTCCGGTAATGCGCAAGGCAGTAGTCCTCAGGGTGTGTTCGGTATTTCGTCACACGTTCGAAATGGTGGCGCGACCGTATTCAGGCAGTCCGGGGGGTGTCAATGGGTTGCGCAACGGCTAGCCTGTTCGTCATTCCGGCCACTGGCCGGAGTACCGAACGAAATGCCGGAGCACCGAACAGAAAGGGTGGTGGTCGGCCATGGGACGGCTGGTCCCCGCGGTGACGCGGGCCCTGGACATACTCGAACTGTTCCTGGAGGGCGACGGCACACTCTCGGCTCCCGATGTGATCCGCAGGCTCCAACTGCCGCGCACCACCGCCCACGAGCTGCTCACCACGCTCGCCGCCCGCTCCTATGTGGTGCCTGTGCCGGGACAGCCCGGCCGCTACCGGCTCGGTGTGCGCACCTATCAGCTCGGCAGCCGGTACGCGGAACAGCTCGACCTCGCCGCGGAGGGCGAACAGGTCGCCCGCGAGGTCGCGGAGACCTGCGACGAGACCGTCCATGTCGCCATCCTCGAACACACCGACGTCATCTACATCGCGAAGGTCGACTCCACCCACGCGGTCCGGATGGTCTCCGCCGCCGGACGCAGGCTGCCCGCACACTGCACCTCGGTCGGCAAGATGCTGCTCGCCTCACTGCCCGAGTCCGAGCTGGAAGTCCGTTTCGCCGGGCACGAGTTCACCGCGATGACACCCAACAGCGTGACCGACCCGGAGGTCCTGCGCGCCGAACTGGCCGGGATCAGGGAGCGCGGTGTCGCCGCAGAGCACCGCGAGTCCAACCCCGATGTGAGCTGTGTGGCCGCGCCGGTACGGGACAGCGCGGGCCGGGTCGTCGCGGCCCTGTCCATCTCCGTGCCGATGATCCGCTGGAGCGACGAGCGCGAGGCCGAACTGGCGGAGCTGGCCGTCAAGGGCGCCGGCGCGCTCTCCGGGCGCCTCGGCCACCGGGTGCGGCCATGAGGGCCGAGGTCGCCGTACGGGCGAGCGCCCGGCTCGGCGAGGGCCCCACCTGGGACGCCGCGTCCGGCCGGCTGATCTGGGTCGACATACTCTCCTCACGCGTCCACACCTACGACCCGTCCGACGGCGGCCGTACCGTCCTGGTGACCGGACAGCATGTCGGCGCGGCCAAACCGCGCGCCGGTGGCGGTCTGGTGGTCAACCTCCGGGACGGCATCGGCGTGTACGACGCCGCGGGGACGTTCTCCTGGCTGCTCCACGATCCGGTGCCCGGCCGCCGCGGCAATGACGCGGCCGTCGCCCCGGACGGATCGCTCTGGGCCGGCAGCATGCGCTACGACGAGGCCCCCGGAGGCGGCACCCTGATCCGGGTGGCACCGGACGGATCGGCCGCCGAGGCACTGACCGTCACCGTGGGCAACGGCACGGGCTGGAGCCCCGACGGCCGGACGATGTACTACATCGACAGCCCCACCGGCCGTATCGACCGCTTCCATATGGAGGGCGACCGCATCACCGGCCGGCGGGCGCTGGCCACCGTCGAGCCCGGCGCCGGTGTCCCGGACGGGCTCACCGTCGACGCCGACGGCTGTGTCTGGGCGGCCCTCTGGGACGGCGGGCAGATACGCCGCTACACCCCCGAGGGCGCGCTGGACCGCACCGTGGAACTGCCCGTACGGCGCCCCACCTCCTGCGCCTTCGGCGGCCCCGGACTGCGGGACCTCTACATCACCACGGCCCGCACCGGCATCGAGCGCCCGCATCCGCTCTCCGGCTCCCTGCTCGTCCTGCCGGACGCGGGACAGGGCCTGCCCGCCACCGCCTTCGGCGGCTGACCCGCCGGCCGGCTGACCCGCCGACCGCCCCGGCGGTCAGCCGGCGTACGGATCGGGCACTTCGCCGGGACGGGACAGGAACGCGAAGTCGCACCCCGTGTCGGCCTGGGTGATCTGCTCGCTGTAGAGCGCCCCGTAGCCCCGTCCGTACCGCTCCGGCGGCGGTGTCCAGCGGCTGCGCCGCCGGGCCAGCTCCTCGTCGGCGACCTCCAGCCGCAGGGTGCGCGCGGCGACATCGAGGGTGATCGGATCGCCGGTGCGCACCAGCGCGAGGGGTCCGCCGACATGGGACTCGGGCGCCACATGCAGTACACACGCGCCATAACTCGTGCCGCTCATCCGGGCGTCGGAGATCCGCACCATGTCACGGACCCCCTGCCGCAGCAGATGGTCCGGAATCGGCAGCATCCCGTACTCCGGCATACCCGGCCCGCCCCGGGGGCCCGCGTTGCGCAGGACCAGCACATGGTCCGCGGTGATACCGAGCGCGGGATCGTCGATGGTCCGCTGCATGGTCCGGTAGTCGTCGAAGACCATGGCGGGCCCGGTGTGCCTC
This sequence comes from Streptomyces sp. NPDC006923, assembly GCF_040635655.1. NCBI lineage: Bacteria > Bacillati > Actinomycetota > Actinomycetes > Kitasatosporales > Streptomycetaceae > Streptomyces > Streptomyces sp. NPDC006923. Next base: position 66,829 of record NZ_JBEYIF010000002.1, on the reverse strand, counting down.
AGCAGCGCCGGATCCGCGGCGATGTGCTTGATCACCGCACCGTCGGGACAGAGATTGCCCCGCAGCACGGCCACGCCGCCCTCCGGCGCCAGCGGCCGGTCACGAGGACGGATCACCTCGGGATTGTGCACGCGCGCGCCGTCGAGCTGCGCACGCAGCGTCGGTCCCGCCACGGTCGGCCGGTCCGGATGCAGCAGATCCGTCAGCCGCGACAGAAACGCCGGCAGCCCGCCCGCGAAGTGGAAGTCCTCCATCAGATAGCGGCCGCCGGGGCGCAGATTCGCCAGCACCGGCACCGCCCGGGCGACCCGGTCGAAGTCGTCCAGCGTGAGCCGTACACCCGAACGCCCGGCCATCGCGATGAGATGGATGACGGCGTTGGTCGAACCGCCCAGGGCGAGCACGGTGGTGACCGCGTCCTCGTACGCCTCCCGCGTCAGAATCCGCGACAGCCGCAGATCCCGCCGGACGAGATCCACGATCACCCGGCCCGACGCGGCGGCCATCCGCTCGTGCCCGGAGTCCACCGCGGGTATGGACGAGGCGCCCGGCACGGTGACACCCAGCGCCTCGGCCGCCGCGGTGAGGGTGGAGGCGGTGCCCATCGTCATGCAGTGACCGGGGGAGCGGGCCAGGCCGTTCTCCAGCTCCGCCAGCTCACGGTCACCGATCAGCCCGGCCCGCCGGTCGTCCCAGTACTTCCACATGTCGGTGCCGGAACCGAGCACTTCGTTTCGCCAGTGACCCGGCAGCATCGGGCCCGCCGGGACGAACACCGCGGGCAGATCGACACTCGCCGCGCCCATCAGCAGCGCCGGGGTCGTCTTGTCGCAGCCGCCCATCAGCACCGCGCCGTCCACCGGATAGGAGCGCAGCAACTCCTCGGTCTCCATGGCGAGGAGATTCCGGTACAGCATGGGCGTCGGCTTCTGGAAGGTCTCCGACAGCGTGGCGACCGGGAATTCCAGCGGGAATCCACCGGCCTGCCACACACCGCGCTTCACCGCTTGCGCCCGCTCCCGCAGATGCACATGGCAGGGATTGATGTCGCTCCAGGTGTTCAGGATCGCGATCACCGGCTTGCCGAGATGCTCCTCCGGGAGATAGCCGAGCTGCCGGGTGCGGGCACGGTGACTGAACGACCGCAGCCCGTCCGTTCCGTACCACTGATGGCTGCGCAGCTCCTCCGGTGCCTTCACAGTCCCCACCTGCGTACCAGCGTCGCGACCTCGGCGCGCAGCGCGTCCGGCAGCGGCCGGCTGGGCGGGCGCACCTCGCGGCGGCACAGACCGAGCGAGGCGAGGGCCTCCTTGACGACTGAGACATTGTCGGCGGACTGCCCGGCGGCGCGCAGTTCCTCGAACGGCCGGATCCGCTCCCAGACCTCCATGGCGGCCGGAAAGTCCCCGGCGCGCAGCCGTGCCAGCATCGCGACCGACAGATCCGGGGCGACATTGACCAGTCCCGAGGTGAAGCCGGTGGCACCGGCCGCCCAGTAGACCGGCGCGTACAGCTCGGCGAGCCCGGCGATCCAGACGAAGCGGTCCAGACCCGCGTCACGCGCGAAGGCCGCGAACCGCGCCGCGTCGGGCACCGCGTACTTCACCGCGACGACATTCGGACAGAGCGCGCCCAGCCGGGCCAGCGTTTCGCCGCTCAGCCGCGGATCGCGGACGTACGGGACCACGCCCAGCTCCGGGACGGCGTCGGCGACGGTCCGCTGGTAGTCGGCCCAGCCCTCCTCCGCGACATACGGATGCACCGGCTGATGCACCATGACCATGGCCGCTCCGGCGTCCCTGGCGTGCCGGGCCGCCGCGACGGCGGTGCTGAGATCGTGTCCGACGCCGACCAGCACCTGGGCCCGGTCACCCGCCTCGGCGACGGCCAGCTCCGTCAGCAGCGAACGCTCCTCGGGTGAGAGCGCGTAGAACTCACCGGTATTGCCGTTCGGGGTGAGGGTCCGCACGCCGCTTCCGGTCAGCCGGCGAAGAAGCGCCCGGTACGCGTCACGGTCGACGGTCCCGTCCTCGGCGAACGGCGTGACCGGAATGGCGACGACATCCGCCAGCGCCGCTCGGACGGCGGTGAGATCCACGGTGGTCATACGACGGCACCTCCCGGGAAGGCCCGCTCGACAAAGCGGGCGATGTGGTCACGCAGGGCGCGGGCCGCGCCGTCGGCGTCGCCGTCCCGGGCCAGCCGCAGAATGTCCCGGTGCTCGGCCGCCTCGCGATGCCAGGTCGGCTCGGCGGCCCAGGCGACGGAAGCCACCAGCGCCGACTGGTCACGGATCTCGTCCAGCATCCGCACCAGCAGCGGATTGCCGCACGGCAGGGCCAGCGCACGGTGGAAGTCCCGGTTGGCCAGGGACCGTTCGGCGGTGTCGGCCGCCGCGTCGGCGCGCGAGAGCGCCCGCGCGGCGTCCCCGAGCGGTGCGCCGCCGACGACGGTGCGCCGCAGCGCCTCGGGCTCCAGCAGCAGCCGTACGTCGTACACCTCGCGCGCCATCGTGGCGTCCACGGTCCGTACGGTGACGCCCTTGTACTGGCTCATCACGACCAGCCCGGTACCGGCGAGCGTCTTGAGCGCCTCACGCACCGGCGTCTTCGACACCCCGAACCGTGCGGCCAGTTCGGCTTCGACCAGCGGCTGTCCCGGGCGCAGCCCGCCGGTGAGGATGGCGCGCTTGACCGCTTCCAGAATGTATTGGGTGCGGGAGGGGATCGGGGCGGGCGCAAAGGTCATCGGCGCTCATCTCGGGCAGCGTGTTTCATATATGACGTATGAAGTACGACCGGAGAGGGACGCTAGACCTGGGCCGGGACCGCGTCAATGGCGCGTTACGTCTCACCTGGTGGGGCCGGGCGCGGTGGCACAACTTCCTTGGAGGACATCTACTCGGCCGGCTGTCGCAGCGCTCAGGAACGAGGTCATGCACCTGCGCCAGTTCACCGCGACCTCAGACGTCGAAGTGGCCCTGGAGATGTTCAGCAGAGCGGCCCGCGCTGCTCTTGGGGACGACGGCGACGGGCCGCACGAATCACGAGGAGAGCGGAAGCTCCGCGAGCATCACGGCGTACACCGGGGAGTCCGGGAAGGGCTGACGTTCCCCGACCTTCCGGAAGCCCCAGTCCTCGTACAGCGCCTGCACGCGGGGGTGCTTGACGTCCACCAGGAGGACGGCGAGGTCCTCGGGCCGCTCGTCCAGGAGAGCCCGGGAGAGGGCGTCCGCCACGCCCTGCTTCCGCTTCTTCGGGTGGACGGCCAGCTCGGAGTACGAGAAGGTCAGCGTCTTCTCCGGCGGAGTGTCGACGTGCTCCCTCCACCACTCGCGGCCGTCAGCGGCCGGAGCACCGTACGCGAAGCCCACCGCCTCCTCACCGTCGTACGCGATCACGCAGGCGAAGTCCTCGTTGCCGCCCCAGTGGTCCACGAACCAGGGGAACCTTTTCTTGAAGTCGTCGTCCCGGTCGGGGCCCGCCGCTGCGGCGTGCAGGTCGATGATCGTCTGCCGGATCTGTGGCAGGTCGTCATGCCCGAAGCGGCGGATGTCCAGCTCAGCGGCGCTCACAGTCGGCTCCATTCGGTGCGGTAACGGTCGCCCCACTCTCGGGCGACTGAGGCGTCCGGCGCAAGAGTGATCAAGTCCCGGTAGTAGTCACCGAGGAGGGAGCGCATCCGGCCGGGGATCGGGTTACCGGACATCAGAGGGAAGACCGTGGCGGCCGTGGTGCATGCCTGGTTGATGTCGCGCTGGTGGAGCTGGCACAGCGCGAGGCGTGTGGTGGCCAGGGCCCGGTTCCTGCGGAACTCCATCGGGATGCTGGCCAGGGCGTTGTGGGAGGCGGCTTCGGCTTCGGCTGAGTCGCCGACCCGGTCCCGGATTGATGACGCCACGGTGATCATCACCGAGCTGGTCTCGAACGCCGTGGACCACGGCCGCTTCGACTCGATCCGCGTGATCGTCTCCCGCCCCTCGGAGAGCTGCGTCCGCCTCGGTGTCGTCGACCGCTCGAAGGTCATCCCGATGATGCGGACCGACTCCAACGGCGACCAGATCCGGGGCCGGGGCCTCGTGATCGTCGACTCGCTGACCCAACGCTGGGGCACCGATCTCTACAACTGGGGCAAGCAGGTCTGGGGCGAGATGCGGGTGGAGGAGGCGTGAAGGACGGGAAGGCGTGGGTTGGCGATCAGGTGCACGACGGGGCCACCGACAGGAAGGCCATCGTGACCGACGTCCAGGGAGGGAGCAGGTTCATCCTCCGGCCCATCTGGGGCATGGGCGAGAACTGGGTGGCTGAGGACCCCGAGAAGCTCACCGTGACCGGGCCGGCCCAAGGGGCGAGGTGACCGTTCCCCTCCCCGAGCCCACCCCGACGGACTGCCTGGGCGTCCTGATCGCGGCATACGACTACAAAATGGGCTCGTGCTTCCGCTGCCCTCGCAAGGGGACCCGGGTGACCAGCTTCGGCGAGATCTCCAGCGCCGAGGGTGTGACCCCTCTGTACGCCTGCCGGGAGTGCGTCCAGGAACTGCTGACAATGCACGACCGCCAAATGGAGCGGATGGACACCCCACTCCGGATGATCCAGCTCCCCCGATCCCCTCGCGGAGCCGAGGCCACCTGATCCAGGAGGCTCCCCCCGGCCCGTGAGGAGAGAAAGCCCCAACTGTCTGCATCAGGACGGTTGGGGCCTTTTCGGGGGCTCGAAAACTCTCAAGTAGATGTTCTCCTGGAAAGTGGGGTGGCGCGCACGACGGTGTAGGGCCCGCGTGCCGTGGTGCCGTCCGGCAGAAGCCAGTCGGCGGTGACATGTCCCAGGACCGCTGCCGCTCCGGCGGACGGCTCGGCCCGCTCCGGCCGCAGGACGCGATTCACTCGGAGGGTCAGCCCCTCGGCCGGTCGCGGCAGCCCGGAAACGGAGAGGGTTCCCACGAGGAGATCGGTCCCGTGCGGCCCGTCGATCACCTCCATGGGACCGATCGACGCCCCCGGGCTCGTGCCGCTGAAGTGGCTGGTGACGGACGGATCGCGGGTGTCGCTTGTGCTCTGGGCCTGCGGTTCGGCCTCGCCGAGGACCAGGGCGAAGAGCTGAGCGGCGAGAACCGGATCGTGGACTCCGTCATAGATCCACCGACGTCGAAGCGTGCCGTGCTCAGCGGTGCCGATCAGCGCGTGGTCGGCACCGTCGAGCGGTGCGCCACGGTAACTAAGAGGCGCCTGGTACGTCACCGGCCGCTCTCCGGACTCGTCGGTGACCGCCATGAACTCGATCCCCACCTCGCCCTGCGGATCGTCGAGGCGGAAGCCGCCGGCCTTGGTGAGCCGCGGCGTGTCCGCCGTGCCGAGGTACCAGGGCTGCGCGGGCAGCCAGGAGGCGAGCAGCTCCAGCTTGCCGGGCGTCATGGTGGTGTGGTGGACAACTGCCATGTTTCGACACCTTTTCCCTGGGCCTGCCCTCATCCTGCCATTCGCGTCCTGCCCTTCGCGGCGCCGAGCCTTTTCCGGGGAACACCACCGCCGCGCCCGGTTGACCGGACGCGGCGGCTGGCTGATGCGGTGAGAAGCGTGATGCGGTGGAGAAGCGGGATCAGAAGGTCATGCTCCAGCTGTCGAGGTAGCCCGGCGGAATGGTGAAGATGCCGGGTGTGTTGTCCTCGACCTTGAGCGTCCAGGTGCCGTTGGCCGGCACCGCGGAGGCGTCGACGGTGTAGGTCGCGTGCAGCTCCGGACCGGGGGCGTAGACGAAGTCCTTCACCCGGATCGATGTGCCGTCCTCGCTGATCAGGTCGATGACCTGGCCGCCGGCGAAGCCGTGGAAGAGGTTGACCGTGACCTTGAGGTCGCTGGAGGCGTTGCCCTCCCGGCCGGTGACGGTGATCGGCGACCTGGCGATGCCCCAGTTCGGGATGTCGTACCGCGCCGGGTTGACGAAGAAGTCGCCGCCGGAGGCGAGGACGGTCCAGGTGAAGGGGACCTTGAGCGTCTCGGCCGCCGAGTTCCTGACGCTCACGACGGTCGTGAAGGTGCCCGCCGTGGTGGGTGTGCCCGAGATCAGGCCGGTGACGGGGTCGATCGCCATGCCGCCGGGCAGGTCGGTGGCGGAGTAGGTCAGGACCCCGGGACGGGAGGTCGTCGCCTCGATCTGCCGGCTGGTCGGCTGGCCGACCGCCGCGTCCCGGGTGGACGGCGCTGTGACGGCGATGTGGTTGACGTAGCGGGGACCGACGTTGACGGCGGCCCAGGCGTTGCCGACGGCCTCGTAGGCGTCACTGGACCTGCCGAACAGGTCGGACGCCGCCTGGAGGGTGGCGGTCCGGGCGCCCGCGTAGTCGGTGTCGCTGGTCATGTAGAGGGTCAGCGCCCGGTACCAGACGTTGGTGGCGTTGTGCAGACCCAGGCCGGCGACGGGCTTGTTGTCATAGGTGGGACTGTCGTAGGAGACACCCCCGATGGTCTTCTTCCCGCTGCCCTCGGCGAGCAGATAGAAGAAGTGGTTGCCCACGCCGGAGCTGAAGTGCGGGTCGAGCGAGTCGGTTTCCGGGGTCCAGAAGTCCTGGGAGGTGCCCTTGGCGGAGGCGTCCTTGGAGGGCTGGTCCATATAGCGCAGCGGCTTGCCGGTGCCGCGGACGTCGTCCAGTTCGCCGATCTGGTAATCGGGCACGTCACTGGAGCTGTTGGCGAAGAACTCCACGGAGGCGGCCATGATGTCGCTGGTGGCCTCGTTCAGACCGCCGGACTCGCCTTCGTAGTCCAGGTCGGCGGTGGCATAGGTGACACCGTGGGTCATCTCATGTGCGGCGATGTCGAGTGAGGTCAGCGGCCTGGCGTTGCCGATGCCGTCGCCGTAGGTCATGCAGAAGCAGGTGTCGTCCCAGAAGGCGTTGGCGTATCCGTCGCCGTAGTGCACGCGGGAGTAGGCGCCGACGCCGTCGTTGGCTATGCCGTTGCGGCCGAACAGGTCGTGGTAGAAGTCCCAGGTCTTCTGCGCGCCGTAGGCGGCGTCCACGGCCGCCGTCTGGCGGTCGGCGTTCGTGCCGTCGCCCCAGACGTCGTCGGTGTCGGTCAGCAGGGTGCCGTTCCCGCCCAGGGTCAGGTCGTACGTCCTGTGGCCGCCGCGCTGCGCGTCGGTCAGTTCGTAGACGTCGCCGTTACGGACGGAGCCGACCTGCACCGTGCCGCTGTACTGGCTGTTGCCCGTACCGGCGTGTATCTGCTCGTGGCTCTGGAGCCGTTCGCCGCTCTTGGCGTCGGTCACGATGTGCAACTCGCTGGGGGTGCCGTCCTCCTGCACACCGGTGACGACGGACTCCCAGGCCAGCGTGGGCGTACCGGATCCCATCCAGACGACCAGCTTCGGCGCTCCGTCCGGGGCGGCCTCCTCGGTCTTCTCCGTCTCCGCGACGGCGAGGGCCGACTTCTTCGCCGCCGAGGCCGTGACGGCGGCCTTGGTCGTCGGCACCGAGACCTTCGCCTTCGACGCCTTGGTGACGGTACGGGCGCCGGCGCGCTCATGGACGACCAAGTCGCCGCCAAGGACGGGGAGTCCGGCGTAGGTGCGCTCGTACCGGGTGTGCACGGTGCCGTCGGCGTCCTTGACGACGTCCTTCGGTATCAGCTTCTCCTGATCGCCCAGCTTCAGCGAACGGGCGGTGGCGGACGCCGAATCCGTGGCGGCCTTCAGCAGCGTGGTCCGCTGTCCGGGAGAGAGCCGGACGGCGGCGGCGCCGGGTCTTGGCTTCGCCGCGATCTGTCGTGGGGCCCGATCCGCGCCGGCCGGCGCGGCGGAGGCAGCGCCCGCGGCGGGGAGCGCGGAGACGAGGAGCGCGGCCATGGCGACAGCGGCTGTCCCCGCCACACGCCCCCGCGCGGAGGTCCGGCGAGGGGCGGGGAGAGAGGCGTGAGACAACGTTGTCCTGGTGCTACGGAAGAAGTTCGTCACTCCTGCGGCTTCCTTCTGTCCGGCCATGAGAGGGCGGCCGGTGGCGAGCGGGAACCGGAGGCTGGAAGTCCTCCGGGGAAGAAACGTGCGATGCGACGTCCATGCGGTATGCAGATAGTTTCAGCGGGAGGTCTGATTGTCACCAGAGCGGAGATCGTTGTCCGAAAGTCGGTCAGCCGTTCGCTGTGGGTTCGCTCGGGCGCGCCGTGGATCACGTGGGCCTTTACGCGGTGGCAACACGGCGCTTACCAGTCACCTTGGCTTGTTCTGGACCATGGTCTGCCGGGCGTGGCCGCGAGGGCACCGTCACCTATCTCGGTGATGTGGCGATGTGCCGCCCTGCGCTGCCCGGCGGCCCGGCGGCCCGTCGCCGCGCGGGGTGCCGCGACGGGCCCGGGCGCCCGTGTCGTCAGAGGCCGTGCCCCGTCGTGGCATCGACATGGGCCGGCAGCTCGTCATGGCGGTCGCCGACCGAGAGGGTGCCGGTCGGCTCGAACAGCAGGATCGAGGCGCCCTCCGGCGACGACGGCTTGTGCTCGACGCCACGCGGGACGACGAACACCGAGCCGCGGGGCAGGACGACGGTCCGCTCGGCTCCGTCCTCGCGCAGCGCGATCAGCAGCTCGCCGTCGAGGACCTGGAAGAACTCGTCGGTGTGGTCGTGGACGTGCCAGACGTGCTCGTCGGCGACCTTGGCGACCCGTACGTCGTAGTCATTGACGCGGGTCACGATGCGTGGGCTCCACAGGGCGTCGAAGGAGTCGAGGGCCTTGCTCAGCGAGATGGGGTGAGGGCTCATGGAACGATCATCGGCCTGGCGAGGAGCGTGTGCGAGTGCTAGGAATTGCATATGGCGCAAGGATCCTCGCACCGTGTGGTCATGATCGTCGCGGATGGCTCCAATCCGTTCGAGATGGGCATCGCCACCGAGCTCTTCGGCCTCGCCCGCCCCGAACTGGACCGGCGGTGGTACGACTTCGAGTTGTGCGCCGAGTCCCCGAGCGTGCGGATGCACTCCGGCTTCTTCCAGCTCTCCGGAGTGGCCGGACTCGACGCCGTGGACCGTGCCGACACCGTGATCGTTCCCAACCGTCCCGACCCCGAGAACGATCCATCGGAGGCGGTCCTGGCCGCCGTGCGCCGGGCCGCCGCGCGCGGGGCCCGGCTGGTCAGCTTCTGCACCGGTTCCTTCACGCTGGCGGCGGCCGGAGTGCTCGACGGACGGCGGGCCACCACCCACTGGCGCTGGGCCGGGCTCTTCGCGGCCCGCTTTCCAGCCGTACGGCTCGACCCGGAGGTGCTGTTCGTCGACGACGGCGACATCGTCACCGCCGCCGGCAGCGCGGCCGCTCTCGACACCTGTCTGGAGCTGATCCGCCAGGACCACGGGGCGGGGGCCGCCGTCTCCGTCAGCCGCCGGCTGGTCTTCGCGCTCCATCGCGACGGCGGCCAGCGCCAGTTCGTCGAACAGCCGCTGCCCGCCGTCCCGGACACCTCGCTCGGACCGTTGCTCGCCTGGGCAGGGGAGCGGCTCGGCACGGCGCTGACCGTGGCGGACCTGGCGGACCGGGCGGCCGTCAGCCAGGCGACCCTGCACCGCCGCTTCCGCACCCAGCTCGACACCACGCCGCTGGCCTGGCTCACCGCGCAGCGAGTGGCCCTGGCCTGCCGCCTGATGGAAGAGGGCGAGGTACGGCTCGACCGGGTGGCGCGCGTCAGCGGCCTGGGCACATCGGCGAATCTGCGCGCCCAGCTCCGCCGCAGGACGGGTCTCCCGCCGAGCGCCTACCGCCGCCGGTTCGGCCCGGCGTGAGAGGCTGCCCGGCGCCATGACGCGTGGCACGGCACCAGGGTTCACGGGAGACCCTGGCCGTGCGAGGATCCTGGCCACCGGGCCCAGGGGGAGGGGCCCCAAGCGGGAAGGGCGGGGATGAGTTTCCGGCCGGCGGCATACGCCGTGTGCGTCGAGGGCGGGCGGGTGCTCCGGCGCACGGCCCGGCCGGGCCGGGCCGGCCAAGAGAACGCCCCGCGCAGGCCGCAGAATGGGGCCATGTCCCGACGACCCGCCCGTGCGTCCCGCGCCAAGCGTTCCGAACTCCCCGCCGTCACCACCGCCTCGCCGTGTCCCTGCGGTCTGCCCGCCGCGTACGGCGCGTGCTGCGGGCGGTTCCACGCGGGACCCGCCACCGCGCCCACCGCCGAGCTGCTGATGCGTTCCCGCTACAGCGCCTTCGCCGTGCGCGACGAGCCGTATCTCCTGACGACATGGGACCCGGCCACCCGCCCGCCGAGCGTGGATCTCGACCCCGCCATGCGGTGGACGGGCCTGGAGATCCTGGACACCACTGACGGCAGCGCGTTCCACACCACCGGTACCGTCACCTTCCGCGCCCGCTTCACGCAGCAGGGCAGGCCAGGAGTACTGCGCGAGCGGAGCCGTTTCGCGCGTCACGAGGGTGCCTGGGTCTATGCGGACGGCGTCTTCGGGGAGTGACCAGACCGGACCGAACCGGACCGGACCGGACTTAACCGGACCGGACCGGACCACCGCCGACGGCCGCTCAGCCTCGCGGAAGCGCCAGCACCTCCCCCAGGTCGTACCGCACCGGCTCCTCCAACTGGGCGTAGGTGCAGCTCGCGGGCGTACGGTCCGGGCGCCAGCGGCGGAACTGCGCCGTGTGCCGGAACCTGCCGCCCTCATGGGCGCCCTCCAAATGGTCGTAGGCGACCTCGCACACCCACTCGGGACGCAGCGGAAGCCACGACAGGTCCTTCGTGCCGGACCAGCGGCTCGGCCCGCCCGGCAGCCTGGCGGTGTCGTGCGCGGCCTCGTCGGCCCACGCGGCCCACGGATGGCCCGCCGCCGACTCCATCCGCAGCGGCGCGAGCTCCTCGACCAGCTCCGCCCGGCGTTTCATGGAGAACGCGGCGCAGACGCCGACATGCTGGAGGGCCCCCGTGGAGTCATGGAGACCGAGCAGCAGAGATCCCACCACCGGGCCGCTCTTGTGGAGCCGGTAGCCCGCGACGACCACGTCCGCGGTCCGCTCGTGTTTGATCTTGAACATCGACCGGGTGTCAGGCCGGTACGGCAGATCGAGCGGCTTGGCGATCACTCCGTCGAGCCCGGCGCCCTCGTACTGCTCGAACCACTGCCGTGCCCGCTCGATGTCCGTGGTGGCGGGCGCGACATGCACTGGTGGCTCGGCGCCGACCAGGGCGGCCTCCAGCGCCTCCCGGCGCCCCGCCTGCGAGACCGTCAGCAGCGCGGCGTCCCCGAGCGCCAGCAGATCGAACGCGACAAAGCTCGCCGGGGTCCGCTCGGCGAGCGTGTCCACCCGTGATTTCGCCGGATGGATACGCTCGGTGAGACGGTCGAAGTCCAGCCGGCCGTCATGGACGATCACGATCTCGCCGTCCACGACGCACCGTTCGGGCAGCTCGGCGCGCAGGGCCGTGACCAGCTCGGGAAAGTAGCGGGTGAGGGGCTTGCCGGTCCTGCTGCCGATCACCACCTCGTCGCCGTCGCGGTGGATGATCGCCCGGAAGCCGTCCCATTTGGCCTCGTACTGCATACCGGCCGGAATGCCGGCCACGGACTTGGCGAGCATGGGCTTCACAGGGGGCATCACCGGCAGATCCATGCCCCGATTGTGCTGGGGAACATCGCGCTCCGCCCGATATGCGGTCCGGGTGCGCCCGGCCTACGGTGGCGCACATGGGTGCAGCGGTGGAGCTGGAGGCGGGCGGCCGGAGCGTACGGCTGTCCAGCCCGGACAAGATCTATTTCCCTGAGCGAGGCTTTACGAAGCTGGATGTCGCCCGCTACTACCTGGCCGTGGGGCCGGGTGTGCTGCGGGCCCTGCGCGACCGGCCGACGACACTGGAGCGCTTCCCGGAGGGCGTCGAGGGCGAGTCCTTCTACCAGAAACGCGCGCCCAAGAATCTGCCCGACTGGATCCCCACCGCCCGGATCGACTTTCCCAGCGGGCGCTCGGCCGACGAGATCTGCCCGACGGAGGTGGCCGCCGTGCTCTGGGCGGCGAACCTCGGCTGTCTCACCTTCCACCCCTGGCCGGTACGCAGGGGTCGCGCCGACCACCCGGACGAGCTGCGGATCGACCTGGACCCGCAGCCCGGCACCGACTTCGACGACGCGGTCCGGGCCGCCCACGAACTGCACGCGTTCCTCGACGAGCAGGGACTGCACGGCTGGCCCAAGACGTCCGGCGGCCGGGGCATCCATGTCTTCGTACCGATCGAACCGCGCTGGACCTTCACCGAGGTACGCCGGTGCGCCATCGCCGTGGGCCACGAGCTGGAGCGGCGGATGCCGGGCCGGGTGACCACCGCCTGGTGGAAGGAGGAACGCGGCGAGCGGATCTTCGTCGACTACAACCAGACCGCGCGCGACCGCACCATCGCCTCCGCCTACTCCGTGCGCCCCCGGCCGCACGCACCGGTCTCCGCGCCGCTGCGCTGGTCGGAGCTGGACGAGGTCGCGCCGCGCGATTTCGATCTGGCGACCATGCCGGTGCGCTTCGCCGAACTGGGCGATGTGCACGCGGGGATGGACGACGAGGCACACAGCCTCGAAGGGCTGCTGGAACTGGCCGACCGGTACGAACGGGACCACGGGCTCGGGGACATGCCGTATCCGCCGGACTATCCGAAGATGCCGGGCGAGCCGAAGCGGGTCCAGCCGAGCCGGGCCCGACGCGACAGCGGCGGGTAGCGGTCACCTCCGCCAGGCCCCCGCAGACGGAGGTGCCCCCTCCCGCGCGGGAGGGGGCACCTCGGCGAACGAACCGGAGCCGGTCCTGCTACAGCTCCTTGATGCGGATGTTGCGGTAGGAGATCACATCCGTCGTGCTGTGGACCTGGAGCCCGACATAGCCGGTGGCGTACCGCCGGCCGTCCGTGCCCGGGTCACCGGCGCGCTCTGGGGTGAATGTCTGACCGCCGATGTTGTCGAACTCGTTGATCAGGACCCCGTTGCGCAGAATCGTGAAGTGCTGGCCGACCACACGGATCTCGTAGTCGTTCCAGGTGCCCTTCGGAGTGACACCCGCGCCGCCCAGGCCCACACGGTCGAAGCCGTAGATCGAGCCGGTCTTGTACATGTCGCCGTCCGGCCTGTCGAGAATCTGGATCTCATGGCCGTAGTTGATGGCGACCCACTCGGGGCGGGACTCCTCCGGGTGCCCGTGCACGTTCGGGAAGCGGACGAAGACACCGCCGTTGGCGTTGCCCGTGCCCGGGGCGTCGTCGCGGAACTGGAGCTTCAGCGAGAAGTCGCCGTACTTGCGCTCCGGGAACCACAGCATGCCCATGCCGTCGACCGTGGTGCTGCTCTTGATGGCACCGTCGTCGGTCAGCGCGAACTTGCCGCCGCCCACCTGCTCCCACTTCGCGAGGGAGGCCGCCGTGCCGTCGAAGAGATCGCGGTAGCCGGTGGTCTGGCCGGGCTTCCCGATCTTGGACTGCTTGGCAGCCTTGGTGATCTTCTTGAACTCGCGCTGGTCGATGACGTTGTCGGTCAGCAGCTTGTCGAGCACACCGTCGACGTGCTTGAGGAAGAGGGCCTGGGAGGTCCACTCCCGCTCGTCCTCGATCAGCTCGTTGACCGTGCACCGGTTACGGGTGAGCCGGTTCGGCACGCCCGTGTCGACCGTGCCGACGATGACCGTCAACCGCTCGTCGTACTCGGGGCAGTTGGGAGCCGGGACACCGCCGCCCTGCGCGATGGTGAAGGTCACCTGCTTGGCCGGTGCGGTGTTGCCCGCCTTGTCGGTCGCGCGGTACGCGAACACGTGATAGCCGACCGGGTCGACGATGACGGGCGCGCTGTACGCGAGGTACGGGCCGCCGTCGAGCGAGTACTCGACCTTGTCCACGCCCGACTCGGCGTCGGTCGCGGTGACCGTCACCTTGGCGCTGGTGATGTAGGCGCCGTTGGCGTTCTTGTCACCGGCCACCGCTGCCGAGGTCGCCGGCGCGGTGGTGTCCTGCGCCGGCGCCTCCACGACGGTGAACCCGACGGACTTCTCGGCCGCCGCGTTGCCCGCCTTGTCGGTGGCGCGGTAGCGGACCGTGTGGGTGCCGACCTCGTGCACCATCACCGGAGCGGTGTACGGCTGCCAGGCGCCGTCCGCGCCGATCGCGTACTCGATGGTGTTGACGCCCGAGCCGGTGTCCGAGGCGGTGACGGTGACCGTGGCCATCGTCAGGTAGTTGCCCGCCTCGTCCTTCTCGCCGCTCACGGTCGCCGAGGTCTCCGGCGCCGCCGTGTCGTCGGTCGGCGGGGCCACGACGGTGAAGTCCACGGACTTCTCGGCCGCCGCGTTGCCCGCCTTGTCGGTCGCCCGGTAGCGGATCGTCTGGGCGCCGACCTGGTCGACGACCACCGGGGCGGTGTAGGCCTGCCACGGCCCGTCGGCCCCGACCGCGTACTCGGTCGTCGCCACGCCGGAGCCTTCGTCGGTCGCCGTCACCGAGACCGTCGCGGAACCGACGTACGCGCCGTCGGCGTTCTGCTGGCCCGTGACCTCGGCCGCGGTCACGGGAGCGGTGGTGTCCTCGCCACCGCCGCCCTCGGTCACGGTGAGGATGCCGGTCATCATGTTGTGGCCGGGCATGGAGCAGAAGAAGCGGTACGTGCCGGGGCTGAGATCGACCTCGGCGGTGTATTTGCCGCCATTGGCATCACTGGGGTTGGCCAGGATGTTCAGCGGGACGTCGTTGTTGTAGTCCGAATTGGACACGTCGAACGTCAGCGTGTGCGGCATCCCGGTGGTGTTGCCGGTGGCCGCGCTGTTCTCGAAGACGATCGTGGTCGGTCCGGCCACCGCGGTGGTCGGGAACGTGAGGTAGTGGTCGATGGGGTCGCCGGCCGTCCAGGTGAGCACCTGGGCCGCCACCGCGGGGTTGTCCGCACGGTCGTCGGGGCGTCCGTACGCCGCCGTCGTGGTGAGCCCGAGCACCATCAGCAGGGCGCCCACGAGCGCCGTCCACAGGCGTAGAGGTCGGTGTCTCACTGCGCCGCCTTCCTGGCCAGATCATCGGCGGCCGGTGTCGGCGCGCCGCCCTTGTACGTCACACGCCAGAGCGCGGACTGGGCATCGGAGGTGAAGAAGCCACGCCCGTAGTCCAGGACGTAGAGCGACCCGTCCGGGGCGAACTTCCAGTCCATGAGGTTGCGGATACCGCCCTCACCGACCGGGATGATCTTCTTCAGGGACTCGGCGGACACGGGCAGTCCGCCCTGACCGGCGGTCTTGGGGTCGGTCAGCACCGCGTGGCGCGGGTTGTCCGCGTCGTAGAAGTCACCGACGAACCACTTGCCGTCCCAGTACTCGGGCCACTTGACGGCGCTGTCGGTTGTCGCGTCGTACCGGTAGACCGGGCCGTCCATGGTCGCCTGGCCGCCGCCCTTGAGCCACGGCAGCAGGAACTTCGCCTCGGACGCCTTGTAGCTGGGAACGCCGTTCGCGTCACGCGGGTAGTCGGGGGCACCGCCCTGGGGCGAGTACCAGATGGTGTTGGACTCGGCCGGCGGGATGTTCACCAGGCCGTCGTTGTTGGGCGACTCGTTCTTCAGGTTGTCGCAGTCGTACCAGCCGAGCGGCTTGCTCGGGTCGGGCAGATTGCGGTCGCGGTAGGGCTGCTTGTTGCCCATGCAGTACGGCCAGCCGCGGTTGCTGGCGTGGGTGATGACGGAGAAGGTGTCGTACTTCGCCGGGCCCCAGGTGGTGCTCGGCGCGTTCGCGTCCGGGCCGACCCATCCCGCGTACAGCACATCGGTCTTGGTGTCGATGGAGATACGTGCCGGGTTGCGCACGCCCATCACATAGATCTCGCCGCGGGTCTTGCCGCCGCCCTCGGCCGTCTCCTTGCCCGTGAAGAGGTTCCCCTCGGGCAGGGTGTACGTCCCGTTGTCCTCCGGGTGGATACGCAGGATCTTCCCGTTGAGGTTGTTGGTGTTGCCCGCGGTGCGGCGTGCGTCCGCGAAGGACACACCCTTGTAGTTGGGCTGCGGGTTGTTGCCCGAGTAACCGTCGCTGAAGCCGGACGAGTTGTTGTCGCCGACCGCGATGTACAGATTGCCCTTCGAGTCGAAGGCCATACCGCCGCCCGCGTGGCAGCAGCTGTGGATCTGCACCGGCCACTGCAGCAGGACCTTCTCGGAGGCGAGGTCCAGCTTGTTGGTCGTCAGATCCAGGGTGAAGCGGGCGACCCGCCGCTTGCCCATCTGGGTGTCACGGTTGATCTCGGAGTGCGGCGAGTAGTGCAGATACACCCAGCCGTTGGTCTCGAAGTCGGGGTCGAGCACAATGCCCAGCAGCCCCTCCTCGACCTTCTGCAGCTCGTCGCCGCCGCCCTTGTTGCCGAAGATGGTCAGTGAGCCCGCGAGGGTCACCTTCTTCGTCACCGGGTCGTAGACGTGGATGTCGCCCTTGCCCTTGCCGACGTCCGGGTTGTTCCAGTCGGTCACGACGGGGTCGCTGCCGGTACCGCCACCGCGGCCGATGTACAGCACACGACCGTCGGGCGCGACGACCATGCCGTGCGGCTCGCCGATCTGGTCCTGCTGACCCGGCTGGTTCGGCTGGGTGACGCGCTCCGCCGTGTAGTTGGCGTCGATCGTCGCCTTGCAGTCGGCGCGGGAGAGCCGCGTCGTCCACAGGAGCGCGCCGCGCAGATGGTCGCGGAAGTCGGTCTCGGCGAACGACTCGGCCGTACCGCCCATGCCGGTGTAGAAGGACCGGCCGCCGTCGTAGTCACGGCACCAGGAGACCGGGTGGTCGGAGCCGTTGGCACCGGCGCCGGGCTGGTACGTGCTCTCCCTGACCCGGGCCACGGTGTGCACCTTGCCGGTCGGGTTGCTCGCCCAGTTGATCCACTTGTCCGGGCGCTTCCACTCCAGCGGAAGGTCCTTTGTGGCCGGGTTGACCCGGTCGCCGACCTCGACGGTCGCGCGCTGGACAGTGGTGGGACTCGTGGCGGCCGGCCGGGCACCGATCAGTCCGGTGAACCAGTCGGAGTACGGCTCCGTACGGGCCGCGTCATGGATGCCGAGGAAGCCGCCACCGGCCTCCACATAGGCCTCCAGGCCCGCCTCCTGCTCGGGATCGAGCACATCGCCGCCTCCGGTGAGGAAGACGACCGCGTTGTACGTACCGAGCTTCTTGGCCTTGGTGAAGACCGAACCGTCGTCCGTGGCCTCGGTCTTGAAGCGCTGGGCAGCGGTTCCCGAGAGACCTATCGCCTCGATGGCCTCGATACCCGCGTCGACGGCCGGTGTCTCCTCGGTGGCCGACGCGTGGAAGACGAGGACCTTGACGTTCTTGCCGCCGGGAGGCGACGGAAGGGACAACGTTGTCGACGGCGCTTCCGGGTACGGTCTTGCGGTCGCGGCGGTGCCGCCGAGCAGAGACGCCGCCATCGTGCCGGCCACCAGGGCCGCGGCCATTCCGCGCCTGGATCTTGACCGGTGATGTGGTGCGCGCTGCATGTGTTCACCCACCCCTCTTAGGTCACACCTCTTTGGGTCATAGCAACAGCGCCTGAAGCTAGACCTCTTTCGGTGACTCGCCAATAGGTTGAACCGTAATCCCACCAACTTTGTCCTGAGTGTGGATAAACGAAGATCACTGGTCTACCGTGTGGCCGTCCCCGGGGCCTCTTGGGCCCCGCAACCTCCATACGGCACTGGGGAGTTCGGTATGGCCATGGACAGACGGACCTTCAGTCGGCGCCTGTTGGCGGGTGGCGCGGTGGCGGCGACAGGGGTGACATCGTTGTCGGTCGCCACCGCCCCGTCGGCGACCTCGGCGGAACCGCCGCCCAGGACGGCGCCCGCGGGCGGGCAGGTACGCCACCTCAAGCTCTACGCCGAGACACTGCCGGACGGTCAGCTCGGCTACGGCCTGGAGAAGGGCAAGGCGACCGTCCCGGGCCCGCTGATCGAGCTGGTGGAGGGAGACACCCTGCACATCGAGTTCGAGAACGCGTCGGACGTGGCGGCCAGCCTCCATGTCCACGGCGTGGACTACGACATCGCCAGCGACGGCACACGGATGACCAGGAGTCACGTCGAGCCCGGTGGTACGCGGACCTACACCTGGCGCACGCATGCCCCCGGCAAGCGCAAGGACGGCACCTGGCAGGCGGGCAGCGCGGGTTACTGGCACTACCACGATCACGTCGTCGGTACGGACCACGGCACCGGCGGCATCCGCAAGGGCCTCTACGGTCCGCTGATCGTCCGCAGGAGGGGCGACATCCTGCCGGACAAGCAGTTCACGATCGTCTTCAACGACATGACGATCAACAACAAGCCCGCCGCCGAGTCCCCCAACTTCGAGGCCACGGTGGGGGACCGGGTGGAGATCATCATGATCACGCACGGCGAGTTCTACCACACCTTCCACATTCACGGTCACCGCTGGGCGGACAACAGGACGGGCCTGCTCACGGGCCCCGACGATCCCAGCCGGGTCGTGGACACCCGGATCACCGGCCCCGCTGAGTCGTTCGGATTCCAGATCATCGCGGGCGAACACGTGGGCGCCGGCGCCTGGATGTACCACTGCCATGTGCAGAGCCACTCCGACATGGGCATGGCCGGACTGCTGCTGGTGGCGAAGCCGGACGGCACGGTCCCGGGCTACGAGCCACACGGCCCCGACCACCCGATGGGCGCGGCGAAGCCGAAGAAGGGCACGGCGGGCGCGACCGGAATGAAGGGCATGACCGACCACTCGGGCCATTGAGGGCTGTCCCGCGACCACCCGGCAGGCCGCCGCCTCGTGAGAGGCGGCGGCCTTTCGCTGTGGCCCGCCGTCCCCTGACAGGTCGCCGGAGGAATGTCAACCTGACAAACCATCAACACACGACAATTGATTAATCAATTGAAGACCGTGTGTGCCGGAACTCGTTCAACTTATTGACGCGTCGGCAACAACGCCGTAATCATCACCTCATCCAGAGAGCGCTCTCTCGGGACTGGCGACCATGAGGAGACGCCATGACAGGCAGTGCCACCCTCTCCGTATCACGTCACAGACACGCCCTCGTTATCTCCCTTGTCACCGCTCTTGTCGCGAGTCTGGCGCTGGCCTTCACCGGCACGCCGGCCAAGGCCGCGGACACCCTGCTCTCGCAGGGCAGGACGGCGACAGCGTCCTCCACGGAGAACGCCGGCACCCCCGCCTCCGCGGCGGTCGACGGCAGCGCGGGCACCCGCTGGTCCAGCGCCGCCGCCGATCCGCAGTGGCTCCAGATCGACCTCGGCGCGACCGCTTCCATCACCCGGGTCACCCTCGACTGGGAGGCGGCGTACGCCAGGGCCTACCAGATCCAGACCTCGCCCGACGGCACCAACTGGACGAGCGTCTACTCCACCACCACCGCCACCGGTGGCGACCAGACGCTCGATGTCACCGGCTCCGGCCGTTATGTGCGGGTGTACGGCACGCAGCGCGCGACCCCGTACGGCTACTCGCTCTGGGAATTCCAGGTGTACGGCAGCAGCGGGTCCTCCGGCACGGGCTGCAGCCAGACCAACGCGGCGCTCAACCAGCCGGCCACCGCCTCCTCGACCGAGAACGCGGCCGGTCCGGCCTCCGCCGCGGTCGACGGTGACGCCGGGACCCGCTGGTCCAGCGCGGCCGCTGATCCGCAGTGGCTCCGGGTCGACCTCGGCTCCGTACAGTCCATCTGCGGAGCGCAGTTGAGCTGGGAGGCCGCGTATGCCAAGGCGTACCAGATCCAGACGTCGACGGACGGCACCAACTGGACGACCGTCCACTCCACCACCACCGGCCCCGGCGCCACCGAGGTGATCACACTCACCGGCTCCGGCCGTTATGTGCGGGTGTACGGCACCCAGCGGGCCACCCCGTACGGCTACTCGCTCTGGGAATTCCAGGTCTTCACCAGCGGTGGCGGCACCACACCGCCGCCCACCGGCGGCTCGACCCTGCTTTCCTACAACAAGCCGGCGACGGCCTCGACCTACCAGGACAGCCCCAACTGCTCCGGCTGCACCCCGGCCAAGGCGCTGGACCACGACCCGGCCACCCGCTGGGCGACCAGTGACACCAACGGCTGGGTCGACCCGGGCTGGATCCGGGTGGACCTCGGCGCGACCGCCCAGATCAACAAGGTCGTCCTCCAGTGGGACCCGGCGTACGCGACCTCGTACCAGATCCAGACGTCGCCCGACGGCACCAACTGGACCAGCATCTACTCCACCACCACGGGCAAGGGCTTCAAGGAGACCCTGAACGTCACCGGCACCGGCCGTTACGTCCGGATGTACGGCACGGCGCGTGTCGGCGCGTACGGCTACTCACTGTGGGACTTCGACGTGTACGGCACCGGCGGCAGCCCGACCGCCCCGCCGCCCCAGCCGCCGGACCCGGCCAACCCGCCACGCCTGGTGTGGAGCGACGAGTTCAACGGCCCGGCGGGCAGCACGCCCGACCCGGCGAAGTGGACGGCCGAGACCGGCCCCGGCGTCAACAACGAACTGGAGTACTACACCAACAACCGGAACGCCACGATGGACGGCAACGGCAACCTCGGCATCGAGGTCCGCAAGGAGGTCACTCCCGGTTCCTCCTGCCCGCGCGATCCGCTGAGCGGCAGCACCACCTGCCAGTACACCTCGGGCCGGCTCAACACGGCGGACCACTTCAACTTCACCTACGGACATGTCGAGGCACGGATCAAGGTGTCCGGCACCAAGGGCCTGTGGCCGGCGTTCTGGCTGCTCGGATCGAACTTCAAGACCGGCACACCGTGGCCCAACAGCGGTGAGATCGACATCATGGAGCATGTCGGCAAGACGGCTGACACCGTCTACTCGACCCTCCACGCGCCGGCCTACAACGGCGGCGGGGGGTACGGCGCCCCGTACACCGTGCCCGGGTCGGACTTCGCGTCCGCCTTCCACACCTACGCCGTGGACTGGAACTCCAGCCGGATGACCTTCACGGTCGACGGCAACGCCTTCTTCACCGTGGAGCGCTCCACGCTGGAGCAGACGAGGGGTCCCTGGGTGTACGACCACCCGTTCTTCATCATCCTCAACAACGCGATCGGTGGTGACTTCCCGGGGCCGCCGGACGCCTCGACCACCCTCCCGCAGAAGATGCTGATCGACTACGTGCGGGTTTCGCAGTAGCCGGCGGCCGGGTGCCGGTGCCGTCAAGAAGTGAACGCGACCGCACTGCCAAAGGGCATGTGACCTCGCGATCGCCCGGCGGCATCGCACCCGGCTCCGGTCCGCGCGGACGGATCCCTGTCGCCGCCCATGGGCGTTTCCACGGGCGGCGGCAAGGTTCCCGGGAGCCCGTTTCCAAGCACCCGGGAAGGATGCGGAGTGGCGCACAACCATTCAGCCGCCCCGGACGCCGGACGGGCCGCGCGCTCCGTGCGTGCGGCGGCGCGGCATCGGAGGGAGACTCGGAGGCAGAGGGACGGGATTCCCGAAGGAGCGCGCCATGCTCATCACCCCGTTTGTGGCCGGCTCGCCGGACTGGGTCGACCTCGGCACTCCCGACATCGAGGGAGCGACCGTCTTCTACCACGGTCTCTTCGGCTGGGACTACCGCTCGGCGGGGCCCGAGGCGGGCGGCTACGGCATATTTCAGCGGAACCCGGGAGGCCGGACCGCTGCCGGTGTCATGATCGTCCCACCGGACCAGGGGCCGCCGTCCTGGTCGCCGTATTTCCGGACGCCCGACGCCGAGGCCACGGCCAAGTCCGTGGAGCAGAGCGGCGGTTGTGTCGTCTTCAAGCCGATGGACATCATGGGGCTCGGCACGACGGCGGTCTTCACCGACGAGGCGGGCGCCGCCTTCTCGGTCTGGCAGCCGGGCCGGAACAAGGGCCTGGGCGTGGTCAATGAGCCGGGCAGCCTCTGCTGGTGCGAGCTGTACACGCCGGACGCGGACGGCGCGTTCGCCTTCTACAACTCGGTCTTCTGCTGGGAGGTCGTCAGTATCCCGATGCCGGACGGCAGCGGCACCTACCGGATGATCAACCCGGCCGGTCAGGGCTCGGACTCCGTCTTCGGAGGGCTCGTGCCTCTCGGCTCAGATCCGGTCGAGGCCGACAGCGGGCCGCACTGGCTGCTGTACTTCGCGGTCACGGAGTGCGACGCTACGGTAGCGGTCGCGCGAGCACTGGGCGGTACGGTCCTGATGCCGCCCGTCGAGCTGAAGGGCGTGGGCCGTTTCGCCCGGCTCGCCGATCCCTACGGGGCGCGGTTCGCCGTCCTCCAGGCGGCGCCGGCGGTCTGACCGCCTCGGCCGGGCCCCGGGGCCGCCGGTCCGGCGGCCATTAAGTGTTCGTCAAGCGGATGTTTATCGCGGCGGGGCAGCCTGTCAGGCATGCCGATCAACATCACCACCGGTTCCACCAGCACTGGCGCCAGGACCGACCGCCCGAAGCACGAACTCTCCTGGCAGGAGAGCGCGTTGTGCGCTCAGACCGGGGCGGACTTCTTCTTCCCCGCTCCCGGCTCCTCCACCCGCGAGGCCAAACAGGTCTGTGGCGCCTGTGAGGGCCGAGTGGCCTGCCTTCAGTACGCGCTCACCCACGACGAGCGTTTCGGGGTGTGGGGCGGGCTCTCCGAGAAGGAGCGCCAGCGGCTCCGGCGCAATGGCGGCTGAGACGGCTCCGTCGGCCGCGCGGGGGCGAGCGACCCCGCGCCGGGCCTCAGCGCCCGTCGATCCGGAAGGTCTCCCCGTACATCTGCCAGGTCAGCGGCGGATCGAGATTCATGTTGCCGTCCCGCAGGAACACCCGCTGGGCGGTGTCGATCCGCGACGAGTCGCGCTGTGACGTGATGAGCTTCGCCTTCATCACGGCCCGGCTCTGGTCCAGGAAGGCGTTGAGATAGGTCTTCTCGTCGCCGCCCTCCGCGGCCGGCTTCGCCTTCTTCATCGCCGCCTGGCGGATTCCGTAGAAGCCCTCCGCGTCGAGCCCGGGGCCGTGCAGCACCATCGCGTCGTAGTAGACGAACTGCCCGAGTGTCCCGAGGCCGTCCATCTTGGCGAGCCGCACGGCGGGGTTGAAGTAGATCCGGTCGCGGGTCCGGTCCTGCGCCGTGCGGAAGTCGGGTGACTCGGCGGCCTCCGCCCAGGCGTCGCGGAAGCCGGGATCCAGGCCCTCGTGCGAGTCGGTGCCGTCCACCTCGCGCAGCGCCGGGAGATACCGGGCCAGCGGATTGGCGGGATGGCTCTTCGTGTACGACTCGACCAGTTGCAGCATGTCGTTCGTACCGGAGCAGAATCCGATGACGCCGGCCGTGTAGCCGTTGCCGTCACCGATGTCCTCGATGGCGCCGTACTGGCCGCGCCAGTCGAGCGTGGAGTTCTCCGCGCTGGCCACGAGCCTGGCGGCGATCTCCTTCTTCCCGGGAGCGGCGAGGCCGGGCGGCATCCTGTCGATCCGCTCCTCCAGCGCCGCCTGGTCGTCCGGCTCCCCGGACGTCAGCGGATTGGGAGCGCTCTGGCCCGGATAGGCCGGCGGATTGTCGGCGAGCACACCCGAGTCGTCGCCGCCGCCGAAGATGACGGCGGCGGCGACGACAATGGGAGCGCCTATGAGGAAGAGGCGCGTGACAGGCTTCATCCGGCACAGCGTACGACCCGCTCGCGCGCGGCGGGGTGGGGCCTCCCCGTCGGCCGGCTCCGGCCCTCACGCGAACGGCCCCTTGTGGCCGGTGTGCTGACGGCCCGTCAGCCTGCGGCGCGCGCCGCCATCCGTGCCTTGCGCGCGGCCAGCTTCTCGTCGAACTTACTCGCCTCGACGTCCAGGCCGTTCATGTACAGGCCCAGCTCATCCTGTGCCTTGAGCCCCTCGGGGCCCAGTCCGTCGATGTCGAGGACCTTGAGATAGCGCAGGACCGGCTGGAGCACATCGTCGTGGTGGATCCGCATGTTGTAGATCTCGCCGATGGCCATCTGGGCGGCGGCGCGCTCGAAGCCGGGCATGCCGTGTCCGGGCATCCGGAACTGCACGACCACGTCACGTACGGCCTGCATGGTCAGATCGGGTGCGATCTCGAAGGCCGCGCCCAGCAGATTCCGGTAGAACACCATGTGCAGGTTCTCGTCGGTGGCGATCCGCGCCAGCATCCGGTCGCAGACCGGATCGCCGGACTGATGTCCGGTGTTGCGGTGCGACACACGGGTGGCCAGCTCCTGGAAGGCGACATAGGCGACCGAGTGCAGCATCGAGTGCCGGTTGTCGGACTCGAAGCCCTCCGACATGTGCGCCATCCGGAACTGCTCCAGCTTGTCCGGGTCGACGGCGCGTGAGGCGAGCAGATAGTCGCGCATCACGATGCCGTGCCGGCCCTCCTCCGCGGTCCAGCGGTGCACCCAGGTGCCCCAGGCGCCGTCGCGGCCGAAGAGACTGGCGATCTCGTGGTGATAGCTGGGGAGATTGTCCTCGGTCAGCAGATTGACCACGAGCGCGATCTTGCCGATGTCGGTGACCTTGGACTGCTCGGGGTCCCATGCCTCGCCGTCTTCGAATATCCCGGGGAAGTTCCGGGCGTCGGACCAGGGGACGTACTCGTGCGGCATCCAGTCCTTGGCGACCTTGAGATGGCGGTTGAGTTCCTTCTCCACCACCTCTTCCAGCGCGAACAGTAGTCGCGCGTCGGTCCACGCGTCCGAACTGCCGAGGTGGGGAGAGGTGATCGTCACGGGTGCTCCTGGGGACGGGAGATGTACCTACGGGTTCGTAGGTTACGACACCGTAGGTTAAAGCCGCGGTAAGCCGAAGGCCAATCCCGCGACGTCGAAAGCTTGTGACACCCGGTGAGACGCGCAGGTCACGCGGGTATGGAGGAGAACATTCCCCTGGGGATTCTCCGCCGGGACGGCACCAAGAGGTACCGGAATGGGTCAGCGCGGACGCCCGCGCCGGCTCGGCGCGGTACGGATCGGGGCGGTCCGGCCGCAGCCGGGGGCGGGCGCGGCGGTCAGCTCGCGTCGCGCCGCAGCAGCTCGGTCAGGTCGTGATCCAGGTCGAGATAGAGGTGCTCGCGGCCGGCGGGCACCAGCCCCTGGGAACGTTCGAGGAAGCGGCGCAGCTCGGAGGTGCGCAGATGCACCATCGCGGTGCCCTCGGGGGCGTGGAACTCCAGGACCGTACGGCCGTACCCGAAGGGCCGCACCCGTACATCGCCGACACCGGCGGGCTCGGTCATCCCCCTGGCGAGCAGCTCGCGGGAGAACTCCCAGGTCACCTCGGTGCCCTCAAGGGTCGCCGGGGGAGGGAACGCCATGCATACGGCGAAGGGTTCCCCCCGGTCGTAGCGCAGCGTCGCGGGGACGGTCTCCGTCCTGGGGACGGCCGCTACCAGGCGGGCCTCTACGGCCTGTTCGATGACGGGTGGCATGGCCTGCTCCCCTTCGACGGACGGGAGATGGAGTGGGACGCGTTCTTCTCCTATGGAGGAAGACGGCTGAGCGTGCCGATCCGTGCTCCGGATGGGGAGTGACTTGCGTCACCGTGCGGTCGGGCTCAGCCCCATGACGATGGACCGAATGGTCCAGGTATGAGGGATTTTACGCCGCTCATCTGGGGCGGGGGCGCCGCCCGGGACTCACCACGCGTCCTGGGCGGCGCCCCCCCTCATCGGGGCATCGGGGCAACGGGCTCAGTGCGGAAGCGGCTCGCGGTACGCCGCGAGCGCGGGCGCCGTCTTCGTCGCGGTGAACTCCGTGATCCGGTAGGCGCAGACCCCGCCGGTCACAAAGGGATCGGCCGCGGTGATCCGCTCGATCTCGGCGCGGTCGTCCCCGAGCGCCAGAATCACCCCGCCGTCGCGGGGGTTCTTGCGGCCCGAGGCGATGAAGACACCGGACTCGTACTCCGTGTCCAGCCAGGCGACATGGGCGTCGAGGAACGCGTCGACCTGCTCGACGGGCGCGGTATAGGTCAATTCAAGTACAAACATGATCGTCACATTAGGACGTGTCCGGTCGATCTCCGGGCTCGGGGGATCCGCGCCGGGTGCGCGGCCGTAGGGTCGTGGTCACCATGACGACGATCAGGATGCCCGCGGACGAGGCCGAGGCGCGTGCCGTCCAGGACGAGCTGCGCCGCCGCGTCGTGCTCGACGAACCGGGACCGCCGCCCGGCACCGGGCTGGTCACCGGCGTCGATGTGGCCTACGACGACGAGCGCGACGTAGTCGCCGCCGCGGCCGTCGTGCTGGACGCCGCCACCCTCGCCGTGGTCGCCGAGGCCACCGCCGTCGGCCGTGTCGCGTTCCCGTACGTCCCGGGGCTGCTGGCCTTCCGGGAGATCCCGACCGTCCTGGCCGCTCTGGAATCGCTCACATCGGACCCCGGACTCGTCGTCTGCGACGGCTACGGCCGGGCCCATCCGCGCCGCTTCGGGCTCGCCGCCCATCTCGGAGTTCTCACCGGGCTCCCGGTCATGGGCGTGGCGAAGAACCCGTTCACCTTCTCCTACGAGCAGCCGGGCACCCGGCGTGGCGACTCCTCGCCACTGATGGCCGACAACGGCGAGGACGTGGGCCGGGCGCTGCGCACCCAGGACGGCGTCAAGCCGGTGTTTGTCTCGGTCGGCCACCGTGTCGGCCTGGCGAACGCCTGCGCCCACACACTGCGGCTGGCCCGCGACTACCGCCTGCCCGAGTCCACACGACGCGCCGACGCGCTCTGCCGCCGGGCGCTGCGCGAGGCCACCGGCAAGCGGTAGCCGGCCGGGACCGCCCGGCCCGCGACCGTACGGCCGGAGCCGGGGCACTCGTCCGGAGCAGCGTGGCGGGACGCCTCGCGACGCGCGGACCGGCGGAGCCCCTCGGGCCGGGAACGCGACACCGTACGGCCGCCGGGGCCCGTGCCGCGCGGCCGGACGCCGCGCCCGCCGGATGCCCGGCGTCGTCGCCGGTGGCCGGCGCCCGCGGTGGGAGGAAGGGTGGACAACGAGCCCGGCACGTTCAGTCGGCCCGCGCCGAGCGCCTGTGCCGAGCGGGGCGCGTTCCTGGCATCATTGCTGTTACATCAGTTGTGTCACAGTGCTGGGGGCCAGATGGCAGCGACAGGAAACGGTCCGCTGACCGGTGTACGGGTGGTCGAGCTGGCCGGCATCGGGCCGGGCCCGTTCGCCGCCATGACCCTCGCCGACCTCGGCGCGGACGTCGTACGGGTCGACCGCCCGGGCGGTGCCGGGCTCGGCATCGATCCGGCGCACGATCTCACCAACCGCAACAAGCGCTCCGTACTCATCGACCTCAAGACGGCGGACGGCGCGGCCCGCGTCCTCGATCTGGTCGAGCGCGCCGACGTACTCATCGAGGGATACCGGCCGGGTGTCGCCGAACGGCTCGGTCTCGGCCCGGAGGAGTGCCTCGGCCGCAACCCCCGCCTGGTGTACGGGCGGATGACCGGCTGGGGCCAGGAGGGACCGCTGGCCGAGCGCGCGGGCCACGACATCGGCTATGTCGCGGTGACCGGCGCGCTCTCCATGATCGGCAAGGCCGAGGAGCCACCCGCGCTGCCGGCGAACCTGCTCGGTGACTACGCCGGAGGCTCGCTCTATCTCGTCATCGGGGTGCTCGCGGCGCTCCAGCACGCCCGTACCCCCGGCGGCACCGGCCAGGTCGTCGACGCCGCCATCGTCGACGGCACCGCCCATCTGACCACCATGATCCACGCGATGATGGCCGCGGGCGGCTGGCAGGACAGGCGCGGCTCCAACCTGCTGGACGGCGGCGCTCCCTTCTACGGTTCGTACGAGACCTCCGACGGCCAGTACATGGCGGTGGGCGCGCTGGAGCGGCGGTTCTACGACGAGTTCATCGACCTGCTCGGCATCGCGGACGAGGTCCCCGCCCGTAAGGACTTCGACCGCTGGGAGGAACTGCGCGACGCCGTGGCCGCGCGGTTCAGGACCAAGACCCGCCAGGAGTGGACGGAGATCTTCGACGGCTCCGACGCCTGTGTCGCGCCGGTCCTCTCGCTGCGCGAGGCACCCGCCCATCCGCATCTCGCGGCCCGAGCGACCTTCACCTCCCACGCGGGCGTCACCCAGCCCGCGCCCGCCCCCCGGTTCTCCGTCACCCCCGGCTCCGTGCGCCGACCGCCCGCGAGGCCGGGGGCGGACACCGCCGAGGTGACCCGCGACTGGGAGCTGTCGGGACCACACTGGGAGCCCGGCGCGCCCGGCCCGGATCCGATGCCGTAGCCGCGGAACGCCGTCGCACCGCCGTCCGGACCGTCCACCCGACCCGTTCCGTACCGCACTCCGAAAGGCAGCCGCCGTGAGTACCGAAGCGTTCGTCTACGACGCGATCCGCACCCCGCGCGGTCGTGGCAAGGCCAGTGGCGCCCTGCACGGCACCAAGCCCATCGATCTTGTCGTCGGCCTGATCCATGAGCTGCGCCGCCGCTTCCCGGCACTGGACCCGGCGGCGATCGACGACATCGTGCTCGGAGTGGTGAGCCCGCTGGGTGACCAGGGCTCGGACATCGCCCGGATCGCCGCCGTCGCGGCGGGTCTGCCCGACACCGTCGCGGGCGTACAGGAGAACCGCTTCTGCGCCTCCGGGCTGGAGGCCGTCAATCTGGCCGCCGCGAAGGTCCGCTCCGGCTGGGAGGACCTGATCCTCGCGGGTGGCGTCGAGTCGATGTCACGCGTGCCGATGGGCTCCGACGGCGGTGCCTGGGCGATGGACCCGATGACCAGCTTCGCGACCGGATTCGCCCCTCAGGGCATCGGCGCGGACCTGATCGCCACCCTCGGCGGCTTCAGCCGCCGCGATGTGGACGAATTCGCGGCGCTGTCCCAGGAGCGGGCCGCCGCGGCCTGGAAGGACGGCCGTTTCGACCGGTCCGTCGTGCCGGTCCGTGACCGCAACGGGCTCACCGTCCTCGACCACGACGAGCACATGCGCCCCGGCACCACCGCGGACTCGCTGGCTTCGCTGAAGCCGTCGTTCGCCGGGATCGGCGACCTGGGCGGCTTCGACGCCGTCGCCCTGCAGAAGTACCACTGGGTCGAGAAGATCGACCATGTCCACCACGCGGGCAACTCCTCCGGCATCGTGGACGGCGCCGCCCTCGTCGCCGTCGGCTCCGCGGAGATCGGCGAGCGCTTCGGGCTCAGGCCCCGCGCACGCGTCGTCTCCGCCGCCGTCACCGGATCCGACCCGACCATCATGCTGACCGGGCCGGCGCCCGCCACCCGCAAGGCCCTCGCCAAAGCGGGACTCGCCATCGACGACATCGATCTGGTCGAGATCAACGAAGCCTTCGCGGCGGTCGTCCTGCGCTTTGTCGAGGACATGGGCCTCTCCCTGGACAAGGTCAATGTCAACGGCGGCGCCATCGCGCTCGGCCATCCGCTCGGGGCCACCGGAGCGATGATCCTCGGCACCCTCATCGACGAACTGGAGCGCCGGGACAAGCGATACGGCCTCGCCACGCTCTGCGTCGGCGGCGGCATGGGTGTCGCCACCGTCGTCGAGCGTCTCTGACCAGCCCGTCCCCCCATCCCGTCGCCACCCCCCGTACGGAGCAGCAGCATGAGTGAGTCCACCACCATCCGCTGGGAGCGGGACGGGACCGGCGTCGTCACGCTCGTCCTGGACGACCCGGACCAGTCCGCCAACACCATGAACCGGGCGTTCCGGCAGTCCCTCACGGCGGTCGCGGAACGCGCGGAGGCGGAGCGGGACAGCATCCGCGGCATCATCGTCACCTCCGCCAAGAAGACCTTCTTCGCGGGCGGCGACCTCAGGGACATGATCAAGGCCGGACCGGCGGACGCCCAGCAGATCTTCGACAGCGGCATGGCCGTCAAGCACGCCCTGCGCCGGATCGAGACCCTCGGCAGGCCCGTGGTCGCGGCCATCAACGGAGCGGCCCTCGGCGGCGGTTACGAGATCGCTCTGGCCTGCCATCACCGTGTCGCCCTCGACGCGCCGGGGTCCAGGATCGGCCTGCCGGAGGTCACCCTGGGACTGCTGCCCGGCGGCGGCGGAGTCACCCGCGCCGTACGGCTGATGGGCATCACCGACGCGCTGCTCACGGTGCTGCTCCAGGGCACCCAGTACTCGCCGGAACGCGCGCTGGACAACGGACTCGTCCATGAAGTCACCGCCACCACCAAGGAGATGCTCGACCGCGCCCGCGCCTTCATCGACGCCCACCCCGAGTCGTGGCAGCCGTGGGACGTCAAGGGCTACCGGATCCCCGGCGGCACGCCGGCCAGTCCGCGCCTCGCCGCCGAACTGCCCGCCTTCCCGGCCAACCTCAGGAAGCAGCTCGCGGGCGCCCCCTACCCGGCGCCGCGCGCCATCCTCGCGACCGCGGTCGAGGGCTCCCAGGTCGACTTCGAGACCGCGCAGACCATCGAGGCCCGCTACTTCACCGAGCTGGTCACCGGTCAGACCGCCAAGAACATGATCCAGGCGTTCTTCTTCGATCTCCAGGCCGTCAACTCCGGCGCCGGCCGGCCCGGGGGCGCCGCCCCGCGCGAGGTCCGCAGGGTCGCCGTCCTCGGCGCGGGGACGATGGGCGCGGGGATCGCGTACTCCTGCGCCCGCGCCGGACTCGACGTCGTCCTCAAGGACGTGACGCGGGAAGCCGCGGAGAAGGGCAAGGCGCACGCCGCGACGCTGCTCGCCACGGCGCTCTCCCGGGGCCGTACGACCGAGGCCGAGCGGGACGCGGTCCTCGCCCGTATCACCCCGGTCACCGACCCGGCCGCTCTCGCCGGCTGCGACGCGGTGATCGAGGCGGTCTTCGAGGACCCGGCGCTCAAGCGCAAGGTGTTCCAGGAGATCCAGGACATCGTCGAGCCCGGCGCGCTGCTCTGCTCCAACACCTCCACGCTCCCCATCACCATGCTGGCCGAGGGTGTGTCCCGGCCCGCGGACTTCATCGGGCTGCACTTCTTCTCGCCCGTCGACAAGATGCCGCTCGTCGAGATCATCAAGGGCGAGCGGACCGGTGACGAGGCGCTGGCCCGCGCCTTCGACCTGGTGCGCCGGATCAGGAAGACACCGATCGTCGTCAATGACTCGCGCGGCTTCTTCACCTCGCGCGTCATCGGGCAGTTCATCAACGAAGGTGCCGCGATGGTCGGCGAGGGTGTCGAGCCGGCCTCGGTGGAACAGGCCGCCGCCCAGGCCGGTTATCCGGCCAGGGTGCTCGCGCTGATGGACGAGCTGACGCTCACCCTCCTGCGGAAGATCCGCGAGGAGACGAGGCGCGCGGTCGAGGAGACCGGCGGCACCTGGACGCCACACCCCGCCGACCTGGTCGTCGACCGGATGGTCGACGAGTTCGGCCGCCCGGGACGCGGCGGCGGCGCGGGTTTCTACGAGTACGACGAGGACGGCACCCGCACGCGTCTGTGGCCGGGGCTGCGCCGGCACTTCGGCACCCCGGACACGGAAGCCCCCGTCCCGTTCCGCGACATGAAGGAGCGGATGCTCTTCTCCGAGGCGCTGGACTCCGTCCGGTGCCTGGAGGAGAACGTCCTGACCTCGGTCGCCGACGCCAATGTCGGTTCGCTCATGGGCATCGGCTTCCCGCCCTGGACGGGCGGTGTGCTCCAGTACATCAACGGCTACGAGGGCGGGCTGCCCGGCTTTGTCGCGCGCGCCCGCGAACTGGCGGAGCGGTACGGAGAGCGGTTCGAGCCCCCCGCGCTGCTGGTCCGCAAGGCGGAGAACGGCGAGACGTTCAGCGACGCCTGAGACCCTGAGACAGGGACGGCGCGGGCCGCGGCGCGCTCACTGCGCGCTCACTCCGCCTGGAAAGCGGCCCGCAGCTCTTCCTTCAGCGACCGCTGGAACGCCGTCACCAGGGCCTGCACCACCAGCGGCTGGAGGTGGGCCGACAGCGACCTCATCGCCGCCACCTGTCCCGGGTCGGACTCGCGCTCCCGGTACGGCGTCCACACCTCGTCCCGGAACAGCCGGGTCAGCTCGTGCGCGGCTTCGCGGGTGTGCTCCAGCAGGACCGTCCGGGCCGCGAGGATCGTCTCGTGCGCGACCGGCACCTCCAGCAGCTCGACCCCGAGGCGCAGCAGCCCGGGATCGAGCCGGTAGGTGTCCGGCGCGTCGGCCCGGACCAGAACCCCCATGGCGGTCAGCCGGTCGATGTCCTACTCGGCCAGCGCCCGCCCGGCGCGCCGCTCCAGCTCCGCCCGCGTCGCGTCCTCCGCCGAGTCCGGTGCCCAGGAGGCCACCAGCGCCCGGTGGATCGCCAGATCGTGCGCGCTGAGCCCCGCCGGAAGCTGCTCCAGATAACGCTCGACGGCCGCGAGGGTCATGCCCTGGTGCTGGAGCTCCTCGATGAGCGCCAGCCGGGAGAGGTGGTCACGGCCGTAGTGGCCGACCCGGCGTGGGCCGATCACCGGCGGCGGCAGCAGTCCGCGGGTGCTGTAGAAGCGGATGGTCCGGACGGTGACGCCGGCCCGTGCGGCCAGCTCGTCGACGGTGAGTGTCGGCTCCTCGGTCTCGGCGGCCATGCCCGTACCTCGCTTCTGGGACTCGGTGCAACAGTATTGCTGTGCCACCACCGTGGTGAAAGCGCGGACGGGGCTGTCGGCCCCCTCGGGCCGGTTAGCGTTCAGGCCGACGCGCGCCGCACCAGCACGGTCGGAGTGATCACCGATGCCGGCGGCGGCGCTCCCTCCCGCTCCCGGTCGAGGCCGCGCAGCAGCAGCCGCGCCATCAGCCGGCCCTGGCCCTCGATGTCCTGCTGGACGGTCGTCAGCGGCGGGTCGGTGGCCTCGGCGACCGGATCCATGTCGTCGAAGCCGACCAGCGCCACATCGCCGGGCACCGAGCGTCCGCGCTCCTTCAGCACCCGCAGGGCGCCCGAGGCCATCAGGTCGTTGGCGGCGAACACCGCGTCCAGGCCGGGGCAGCGCTCCAGCAGCTCCGCCATCGCCCGCGCCCCGCTCTCCCGCGTGAACGCGCCCTCGGCGATCAGCGCCGGGTCGCCGTCCGGGAGTTCGTCCAGATAGCCGTCGAGCCGGTCGGTGGCCGAGGTCTGGTCGCGCGGGCCCGCGATGTGCGCGATCCGCCCGCGGCCGAGGTCGCGCAGATACCGTACGGCCGCGCGGGCGCCGCCGCGGTTGTCGGCGTCCACATACGGCACCGCCCGGTGCTCCGGCGCCGCCGTCCAGCTCGGCCGGCCTCCGTAGACCGTCGGCATCCCGGCCCGCCGGGTGATCGCCGGGATCGGGTCGTCGGTGTGCAGCGAGAACGCGAGCGCGCCGTCGACATGGCCGCCCGCCAGATAGCGCGCGATCCGGTCGTAGTCGCCCGGACCTTCGAGCAGCAGCAGCACCAACTGCGTGTCGTGCGCGGTCAGTTCCTTGCTGATGCCCCGGATCTGCTGGGAGAAGAACGGATCGGAGAAGATCCGGACCTCCGGCTCGGCGATGATCACGGCGACGGCGCCGGTGCGCCGGGTGACCAGTGTGCGGGCCGCGTGATTCGGCACGTACCCCAGCTCTTCGACGGCCCGCCGTACCCGGTCGGCCAGTTGTTCCCGTACGCCCGCTCCGCCGTTGACGACCCGCGAGGCCGTGGCCCGGGAGACACCGGCGTGCGCCGCGACGGCTTCCAGCGTGGGCCGGGACCCCATGGACGGCTCGGGCAAGATGGGTGCTCCTTGTCGGCGGACGGACAGCCCACAGCGTATCCGGCCGCGGATCTGGTAGAGAGCGCTTCCCCAGGGCCTCCGCCGGCCCTCCGTACCGTCCCCGCGCGCGCCTCCGGACGGCTTCCGGTCGGCGTGACGAGCACAGTGAGCATGGCGCCACATGTCACACCATCGCCGTCCCGTGCGCCACCACGATCTCTCGATCGCCCTCTTTCACACGGGAGTTGACCGGGGTACCTTCCGCCCCATGGAGATCCGTGCGCGGGGAACGCGCTGGTCAAGCAGATCGATTGTCGCGACGGCCGCCGCCGCGCTGCTCGGAGTGCTGCTCATCCCTACGGCGGCCCGGGGCGCGCAGCCACCGGCGGCCGGAGCGGCCGCCCAGGAGAGCCGGCCCGTCTACTCCTACGAGGGCGCCATCCGCGAGTCCGTCTGGGTGGACACCGGACTCGACAGTGACAAGGACGGCGGGAGCGACCGGGTCGCCGTCGATGTCATACGGCCCCGGGAACCGGCCAGGCAGGGCCGGAAGATCCCCGTGATCATGGACGCGAGTCCCTACTACTCCTGCTGCGGACGTGGCAACGAGAGCCAGAAGAAGACCTATGACGCGGCCGGCGATCCGGTCGGCTTCCCGCTGCACTACGACAACTACTTCGTCCCGCGCGGTTACGCCTTCGTCGCCGTCGACCTGGCGGGCACCAACCGCTCCGACGGCTGCGTCGACGTCGGCGGACGGTCCGACATCCAGTCCGCCAAGGCCGTCGTCGACTGGCTGAACGGCCGCGCCCGCGCGTACGGCAGCCGCACCGGCACCGATCGCGTACGGGCCGACTGGACCACCGGCGCCACCGGCATGATCGGCAAGAGCTACGACGGCACCATCGCCAACGGTGTCGCGGCCACCGGTGTCGAAGGACTCAAGACCATCGTCCCGATCAGCGCGATCTCCTCCTGGTACGACTACTACTTCCAGCAGGGCGCGCCGCTCTACGACTCCGGACCCGACTGGCTCGCCGGATATGTGGAGAGCCCCGAGGCCAGTGACCGCTGCCAGGCCGTCCGGCAGCGCCTGATCGACGAGGCCCCGCGCACCGGCGACCTGACCCGGCTGTGGACCGAACGCGACTATGTGCGGAACGCGGACAAGGTCAGGGCCAGCGTCTTCGCCGTCCACGGCATGCAGGACCTCAACGTCCGCACCAAGCACCTCGGCCAGTGGTGGGACGCCCTCGCCGACGCGGGCGTGGAGCGCAAGATCTGGCTCTCCCAGACCGGCCACGTCGACCCGTTCGACTTCCGGCGTGCCGCCTGGGTCCCGACCCTGCACCGCTGGTTCGACCACTACCTGCTCGGCTACGACAACGGCATCGACCGCGAACCCATGGCCGACATCGAGCGCGCCCCGGACCAGTGGTCCACCGACCGGGTCTGGCCCCCGCGCGGCACCGAGCCGACCACCCTGCGCCCCGCCTCCGGCACGGTCCCTGGCGTCGGCACCCTCGGCCGGACCCCCGCCGGGCCCGGCAGCACCGAGACCTTCACCGACGACCCCCGCCTCGACGAGACGGACTGGGCCGCCGACATCGACCGGTCCACGCCCGCCAAGTCCGGCTTCATCACCCGGCCGCTCAGCCGTGACCTGCGGCTGTCCGGCTCCGCCACGGTGACTGTCACCGCCACACCGTCCACCGCGACCGCCCATCTCTCCGCCGTCCTCATCGACCTCGGCCCCGACACCATCCGCGACTACAGCGCGGCGGGCGAGGGCATCACCACCCTCACCGAACGCACCTGCTGGGGCCCGAGCACCACCGCGGACAGCTCCTGCTACCTGGAGACCGCGGCCCGCACCGCACAGGTGGACCACACCGTCTTCAGCCGCGGCTGGGCCGACCTCGGCACCTACGCGTCGGCCGGTCACGGCCGTCCGCTCACACCCGGCAAGCCGTACACGCTCACCGTCGATCTCGCCGCGAGCGACCATGTCGTCCCGGCGGGCCACCGGCTCGCCCTGGTCATCGCCGGTACGGACCGGGGACTCATCGATCCTCCGTCGACCACACCCACCCTGACCCTCGATCTGAACCGTACGGCCGCCAGGCTTCCGATCACCGGCGGCGCCGAGGCGTTCCACCGCGCCACCACCGGCACCGCCCCGCCGCACAGCGCACCCCGTGAGTCCCGTCCCGACGGCGTGGCCGAGCCGCGCCGGACACCTCCGATCCCGGGAGACCGCAGCCGATGACAGCCCGTCAGGAAACGCCCCGCCCGACGACGTCCCGCCGAATACCGCCCCGTGTCCGCACCGTCGTCCTGGCGGCGACCGCCGCGGCGCTTGTCATGCCGCTGACCAGCGTCCCCGCCCAGGCGGCCGCCACCCCGCCGCAGACCGGGTTCGAGGCAGGAAATGGCGCGGACTGGACCAGCCAGCCCCAGGAACAGGAGTTCCTGTCGGCCGTCGACCGGGGAAGCGACCTCGCCTCCCTCACCACCATCGGCACCACCAAGCAGGGCCGCCCGCTCCAACTGGTCGAGATCGGCGCCAGGCACGCCGCCGCCACCGTGCTGCTGGTGTGCAGCCAGCACGGCGACGAGCCCTCCGGACGCGAGGCGTGTCTCAGCACCGTCCGCGATCTCGCCTACACCAAGGACCGCGAAACCAAGCGCTTCCTGTCCCGTACGAGCGTGCTCGTCGTCCCCACCGCCAACCCCGACGGCCGGGCCGCGGACACCAGGGGCAACTCCGACGGCATTGACATCAACCGCGATCACATCGCGCTCAAGACCGCCGAGGGCCGCACCATGGCCGCCCTCATCCGCGACCGGCGCCCGGACGTGATCTACGACCTGCACGAGTATGGCGCCACTCCGCCGTACTACGACAAGGACCTGTTCGACCTCTGGCCCCGCAATCTCAACACCGACCCCCGGATCCACGACGAGTCGGAGACCCTGTCCGAACAGTACGTACGGCCCGCCGCGCGCGCCGGCGGAAACACCATCGGCACCTACGGCATCTGGACCGACCCGGTGACCGGCGATCCCATCCGGCAGACCGCCGGCGACGGCCAGGAACGCATTCTGCGCAACGCCGCGGGCGTCAAACACTCGCTCGGCCTGCTCATCGAGAGCCGGGTCGACCCGGTGACCGAGGCAGAGAAGGCAGACGAGTCGCTGAACAACCGGCGCCGGGTGAAGAGCCAACTCGACTCGCTGAAGGGCCTGTTCTCCTTCACCGACGAGCGCAGGGCCCGGATCGTGACCGCCACGGCCGTCGCGCGGCTGACCGGACTGACGGACCGGGGCCCGGTCTACCTCGGCGGCGCGGACAACGAACCGGCGACCCCCGAGGAGACCCTCCAGGACCCGCCGTGCGGTTACCGGCTCGACGCGGCCCAGTACGCGGACGTCAAGGACGAACTCGCGCTGCACGGTGTGCTATCCGTGCCGCTCGGGAAGGGGGCCTTCGTGCCGCTCCGCCAGTCCCAGCGCAATCTGGTACCGCTGCTCCTCGACGAGCGGGCCCAGTACCACCTGACCGCCGGACAGCCCGAAGCCCGCTGCTGATCACGGAGGAAGCGCCCGGTCGGGCCGTCGCCGGCCGGGCCGCTTCCTCCACGCAGCCCCGGGTCCTGGTGTACGGCTGCGGCATCACCTGCGTCGTGTCCGTGGAGCCGGGCATCGCCGACACGACCATTCGTCGGTGCCCGGCTTTTCCACGATCACCGGCCGGCCCCGCACCGGATACACCGACGTGTCCGGCACCAGCTCCCGGTCAGGCCCGGACCGTAGCGGAATCCCGGTGGCAGGACCGGGGAATCCCACTGGACGGGCAGCCGGCCGGGAGGGGATCCTTGCTCGTGCCCCGCACCGGCGCGGCGCACCGGCCCGGCGAGGTGCCGTGGGCTGTCGTCGCGCGCCCGCCGGGGATCACGGCACAGCCCTTAGGATCAAAGACCTGATGACTGCCACGCTCGTAGCCAAGGATCTCGCCGCAGGACACGGCGACCGCTCGCTCTTCACCGGCCTCGACCTGGTGATCGCGCCCGGCGATGTGATCGGACTCGTGGGCGCCAACGGCGCCGGGAAGTCCACCCTGCTCCGGCTGCTCGCCGGACTCGACACCCCCGAGGACGGGGTGCTCAGACTCTCCCCGCCCACCGCCGCCGTCGGCCACCTGCCCCAGGAGCCCGAGCGGCGCGCGGGGGAGACCGTACGGGCCTTCCTGGGCCGCCGCACCGGGGTCACCGACGCACAGACCGCGCTCGACGAAGCCACCCAGGCGCTTGTCGACGGCGCGCCGGGTGCCGACGACGCCTACGCCGCCGGTCTGGAGCGCTGGCTGAGCCTCGGCGGCGCCGACCTCGACGAACGGGCCGAGGAAGTCGCCGCCTCACTCGGTCTGACCATCGGGCTCGACCAGCCGATGACCACACTCTCCGGCGGCCAGGCCGCCCGCGCGAGCCTCGCCTCGCTCCTCCTCTCGCGGTACGACGTCTTCCTGCTCGACGAACCGACCAATGACCTGGACCTCGACGGCCTCGAACGCCTGGAGACCTTTGTGACCGGCCTGCGCGCCGGCACCGTCGTCGTCAGCCACGACCGCGAATTCCTGCTGCGCACCGTCACCAAGGTGCTCGAACTCGACCTGGCCCAGCAGAAGATCACGCTCTTCGGCGGCGGCTACGCGGGATATCTGGAGGAGCGCGAGACCGCGCGCCGCCACGCCCGCGAGGAGTACGAGGAGTACGCGGACCGGAAGTCGTCCCTGGAGGCGCGCGGGCAGATGCAGCGGGCCTGGATGGAGAAGGGCGTCAAGAACGCCCGGCGCAAGGCGCCCGACAACGACAAGATCGGCCGGAACCTCCGCACCGAGTCGACCGAGAAACAGGCGGCCAAGGCACGCCAGACCCAGCGCATGATCGAGCGCCTCGATGTTGTCGAGGAGCCCCGCAAGGAGTGGGAACTGCGGATGGAGATCGCCGCGGCGGATCGCTCGGGAGCCGTCGTGGCGACCCTGCGCGCCGCCGAAGCGACCCGCGGCGACTTCCATTTCGGGCCCGTCTCGCTCCAGATCGACCGCGCCGACCGGGTCGCCATCACCGGGGCCAATGGCTCGGGCAAGTCCACCCTGCTGGCCGCGCTGCTGGGCCGCCTCCCGCTGGAGGCCGGACACGCGTCGCTCGGCTCGGGTGTGGTCGTGGGCGAGGTCGACCAGGCGCGCGCGATCTTCCACGGCCCCGAGACACTCCTGGACGCCTTCCGCGCCGCTGTTCCCGACACCGAACCCGCCGAGATCCGTACCCTGCTCGCCAAGTTCGGCCTGAAGTCGCACCACCTGCTGCGGCCCGCGACGACCCTGTCGCCGGGCGAAAGGACCCGCGCCGGACTGGCGCTCCTCCAGGGCCGGGGCGTCAATCTCCTGGTCCTGGACGAGCCGACCAACCACCTGGACCTGCCCGCCATCGAACAGCTCGAATCGGCGCTGGAGTCGTACGACGGCACGCTGCTGCTGGTCACCCACGACCGCCGGATGCTGGACGCGGTCCGGACGACACGCAGCCTGGACGTATCGGCGGGCAAGGTGACGGAGCTCTGACGCGTCGCCTCAGAGGAAGCGACGGATGGGGGTGACAGCCGCCTCCAGCAGCCGCTGGGGAGCGGGGCGTGTCTTCCAGCGCCCTTCCTCGATGCGCTCGCTGACCTCCAGGTCTTCGTCGAAGTGCCGGTCGAGGGTGGCGGTGAAGTCCTCGTCCAGGACGGCGAGCATCACTTCTTCGTCGTGGTCCAGGGAACGGCGGTTGAAGTTGGTGGAGCCGACCAGGGTGGCGATCTGGTCGATGGTGATGACCTTGGCGTGCATCATCGTCGGCTGGTACTGAAAGATCTTCACGCCGCAGACGAGGAGGTCTTCGTAGTAGTTCTGGCCGGCGAGCTGGCAGACCCGCTTGTCGGTGTGCGGGCCGGGCAGCAGGATCTCCACCTCGACGCCGCGCCGGGCCGCCGCGCACAGCAACTCGATGAAGTAGGCGTCGGGGGCGAAGTACGCGGTGGCCAGGCGGAACCGCTCCTGCGCGGATTCGATCATGACCCGCAGGAGGGTCTGCATGTCCTGCCAGCCGAAGCTGGCCGAACCGCGGACGACCTGGACCACGGCGTTCCCCTGCGGCTCGTGGCCGGTGAAGCGGTCGCGTGAGTCGAAGAGAGTGGTGTGGCACTCGGCCCAATTCTGGGCGAAGGCGGCGGCGATGCCGTCCACCGCCGGGCCATGTACCTGGACATGGGTGTCGCGCCACTCATTCGCGTTGCGGGCGTCGCCGCACCACTCCTCGGCGATGCCGACGCCACCGGTATAAGCGACACGCTCGTCCACGACCAGCACCTTGCGGTGACAACGATGGTTCTGCTTGAGCGGCGAGAGGTACAACGGCTTGCGGAACCAGGCCACTTCGGCGCCGGCCCCTTCCATCAATTCGAGCAGATCCTTTTCGATCAGCCTGCTGCCGAAGCCGTCCAGCAGAAGCCGAACGCGCACCCCTTCGCGGGCCCGGTCGGCCAGCGCCTCCGCGAACTGACGGGCTATGTCACCGCGCCAGTACACAAACGTCATCATGTCGACCGTGTACGTGGCGCTGCGGATGCTCTCCAGCATCGCCGCGAAGATCTCGTCCCCGTTGCGCAGGGGAAGCAGCGCGTTTCCCTCCGTGGCGGCGATTCCGATCAGCCGCTCCAGGCGGCGTCTCATCCGCTGCTTGCGCTCCACCAGGACGTCCGCGGTCCGTTCGGGCTCACTGCATGTGCTCGTCATCACTTCCTACCTCGCGGGAAAGGGCCGAGCCTCCGCGCTTCCGGCAACCGCGAAGGCGAACGACTGTACGTACCGGCACAACCCCCATGCCCCCAACCCCACCCGCCATTCCCCCTCCGGCCGGCCGGCCCCCCACCCCGCCCGCAACCCCCGCCGGGCGGCGCCGCGCCGGACGGCGATCCCACGGGCGGCGCCCCCGCTACCCCCGCCCGCCCCCGTCCGTCAGCCCCGCCCGCCGCAACGCGTCCGCCATCGCACTGTTCGACGGCGGCGGCGCCGCCTGGCGCCGGGCCCCGCCACCGTTCCCGCCGCCGTTACCGCCACCACCCCGGCCGCGACCGCCCTGCCGCGGCCCCGGCGGCCGGCCGCCCTCTCCGGACCGGTCGCGCTCGGGTTTGGCCGATGCCTCGTCGTCCAGACGGAGCGTCAGGGAGATCCGCTTCCGGGGGATGTCGACGTCCATCACCTTCACCCGCACCACATCGCCCGGCTTGACCACTTCCCGCGGGTCCTTGACGAACGACCGGGACATGGCGGAGACATGGACCAGGCCGTCCTGGTGCACGCCGATGTCGACGAACGCCCCGAACGCCGCCACATTGGTCACGACGCCCTCCAGCAGCATTCCGGGTGCCAGATCACCGATCTTCTCCACGCCGTCCTTGAAGGTGGCCGTCTTGAACGCCGGACGCGGGTCCCGGCCCGGCTTCTCCAGCTCGCGCAGGATGTCCGTCACGGTCGGCAGCCCGAAGGAGTCACTGACGAAGTCACCGGGCTTCAGCGAGCGCAGCACCGATGAGTTACCGATGAGCGACGCGACCTCGGTGCCGGTCGTCTTCACCATGGCCCGCACCACCGGATACGCCTCGGGGTGCACGCTCGACGCGTCCAGCGGGTCGTCCCCGCCACGGATACGGAGGAAGCCCGCGCACTGTTCGTACGCCTTCGGGCCGAGCCGGGCCACAGCCTTGAGCGCCTTGCGCGAACGGAAGGGACCGTTGGTGTCGCGGTGCGCGACGATGTTCTCGGCGAGTCCCGCACCGATGCCCGACACGCGCGACAGCAGCGGCGCGGACGCGGTGTTGACGTCGACCCCTACGCCGTTCACACAGTCCTCGACCACCGCGTCCAGCGAGCGGGACAGCTTCACCTCGGACAGGTCGTGCTGGTACTGGCCCACGCCGATCGACTTCGGGTCGATCTTCACCAGTTCGGCGAGCGGGTCCTGAAGCCTGCGGGCGATCGAGACCGCGCCCCGGATCGACACGTCCAGTCCGGGCAGTTCCTGGGAGGCGAAGGCCGAGGCCGAGTACACGGAGGCGCCCGCCTCCGAGACCATCACCTTGGTGAGCTTCAGCTCCGGGTGCTTCTCGCACAGCTCACCGGCGAGCTTGTCGGTCTCGCGGGAGGCCGTGCCGTTGCCGATGGCGATCAGATCGACGGCGTGTTCCTTGGCGAGCCGCGCCAGCTTCGCGAGCGACTCGTCCCACTTGTTGGCGGGGACATGCGGATAGATCGTGTCGGTGGCGACGACCTTGCCGGTCGCGTCGACCACGGCGACCTTCACGCCCGTACGGAATCCGGGGTCGAGCCCCAGCGTGGCGCGGGTGCCGGCCGGCGCGGCCAGCAGCAGGTCGCGCAGGTTCGTCGCGAAGACCCGCACCGCCTCGTCCTCGGCGGCCGTGCGCAGCCGCAGCCGCAGATCGATCCCGAGATGGACCAGGATCCGGGTCCGCCATGCCCATCGGACCGTGTCCGCGAGCCATGTGTCGCCGGGACGGCCGCGGTCGGCGACCCCGAAGCGCCGCGCGATCATGTTCTCGTACATCGTCGGCCCCGGCTGCTCCGACGGCTCCTCGGGCTCCAGGACCAGATCGAGAACGTCCTCCTTCTCACCGCGCAGGATGGCGAGCACACGGTGCGAGGGCAGCGCGGGGAACGCCTCCGCGAAGTCGAAGTAGTCGGCGAATTTGGCGCCGGTCTCCTCCTTGCCGTCCCGTACCTTCGCGGCCAGCCGGCCCTTCGTCCACATCCGTTCGCGCAACTCGCCGATGAGGTCGGCGTCCTCGGAGAACCGCTCGGTGAGGATGGCGCGCGCGCCTTCCAGCGCCGCGGCGGGATCCGCCACGCCCCTGTCCGTGTCCACGAACGCCGAGGCCGCCGCGAGCGGCTCCACCGACGGGTCGTTCAGCAGCCCTTCGGCGAGCGGCTCCAGACCGGCCTCGCGGGCGATCTGCGCCTTGGTTCGCCGCTTCGGCTTGAACGGCAGATAGATGTCCTCCAGCCGCGCCTTGGTGTCGGCGGCCCGGATCTGCGTCTCCAGGGCGTCGTCGAGCTTGCCCTGCTCACGGACGGACTCCAGGATCGCGGTCCGCCTGTCCTCGAGCTCCCTCAGATAGCGCAGCCGCTCCTCCAGGGTGCGTAGCTGCGCGTCGTCGAGCATCTCGGTCGCTTCCTTGCGGTAGCGCGCGATGAACGGCACGGTCGATCCGCCGTCGAGCAGCTCGACGGCTGCCTTCACCTGCCGCTCCCGTACGCCGAGTTCCCCGGCGATCCTGCCTTCGATGGACGTCGTCACGATCACGCTCCGCTGTTCTGTGGTCCGCCGTCTGCATTGTGGCAGGTGGCGCCGACATCAGCGGGTGCGACCGGCTGGGCTCCTCGGACACGGCAGCCGTCGGCCCGGTCCCGAGCGGATCGGGGACCGGGCCGGTGGACTGACCGGACTGCTCGCTACGGGTGACCCCGGGGCTTTCGCCCGGATCCGGCCGGAGCACACGAGCCCGGCAAGATCCAGACGAGAGGCCCGCGCGTGTAGGCCCTAACTGTGCGCGGCCCCGCCGAAGAGGCGGGCCAGCGCACGGAACGGCAGGGTCACCACGGAGGCGAGCGTCGAGCCGATGGCGCGCAGCACATCGGCGATGGCACGGAACACGGAACCTCCCAGAGGTGGCTGTCGGGTCTTCGGCCGCGTCGGGCGCTCCACGCACACGGCGCACGGGCCGGTGCCTGCGTACACGGCACGCGCTGTGGCGCCCTTCGAACTGTGGGAACCGTGGCCTACCACCTACACAGTCGAGTATCCGGTCAGCCCGTCCGTAAACCGCCGCCGGACATCCGCCGTGCTCGCCGGGGGGTCACCGCTTGCCGATGAGGTCGGCGGGAAACGCCCCGGCCGCCTGCGCCGCCCGGGTGAATCCGCCGGCCAGCTCGGTCAGCCGGGCGACGCCCGCCGCCCCGAGATGCTCGTACGGTGCCCTGTCCAGCCGGTCGGTCTCGTCCTCCAAGCCGGTGCGCAGTTCCGTACCGGCCGGGGTCAACTCGCCCTCGGCGTCCAGAAGTCCGCGAGCGCGCAGCCGCTCCTTGGCCGCCTCCCACTCCTCGGCCGTCCAGCCCCGGCTGGCGAGGTTCCACTTCGGTGTCATGCCCCGGCCGCCGGCGGTGTGGCTGACCAGTGACTCCACCGGGTCCAGGCCGATGGCCATGAGAGCGACGAGATGACCGTCGCCCCGGTGTTCGCGCAGCAGGGTCGAGGCGTGCCAGTAGGCGAGATGCGGCGCGTCCGGCACGGGCAGATCGGCGTTGGCCGCGTAGAGCGGACGCCCCGGGCGGGTGCACGCCTCGGCTGCGCGCAGCGCCAGTTCCGCGGCCTCGGCGAGTTCCTTCGAGGCCACCGTCTCCTCGCCCAGCAGCCGCCGCAGCAGCGTGTCGGTCGCGCGCAGCCGGGCGTCGAGCGCGCCCTCGGGCGACACGCTGTCCCACGCCTGGGGGATGTGCCGGGCCACGAGCTCGTGCTTGAAGTTGAAGAAGGTCGCCGTCACGGCGCCTGGACCGACCCGGCCGAGCGGCGCCGAGCGAGCCGCGAAATAGGCCGCTCTCGGGTGGTCCAGCCCTGCGCGCGCGAACTCGCGTTCGAGGTCGGGCGAGAAGTAGAGGGCGGAGTGGATCGGGTTGACGGCGGAGTAACAGCGTCGCGCGGCGCGCTCGGGCAGACTGGTCATGAGCGCCATGTTACCGACTGGTCGGTACAGCTGTTGTGGCAGGAAAGGAGGGGTGTTCGTCATTGCGGCCATCGGCCGGTGGCCGAAGGATGAGGACCATGACAGTGCGATCCGTCCTGGTTGTCCTCTTCGACGAGCTGCAGAGCCTCGATGTGACGGGCCCGGTGGAGGTGTTCGCCGGAGCCGCCCGCCAGGCCGGCGACCCGGACGCCTACCGGATCCGCACCGCCTCGCTCGACGGCGGTCCCGTACGGACCACCAGCGGGCTCACCATCGTCCCGGACATCGCGCTC
Organism: Streptomyces sp. NPDC006923; assembly: GCF_040635655.1. Taxonomy (NCBI): domain Bacteria; kingdom Bacillati; phylum Actinomycetota; class Actinomycetes; order Kitasatosporales; family Streptomycetaceae; genus Streptomyces; species Streptomyces sp. NPDC006923. Next base: position 22,087 of record NZ_JBEYIF010000002.1, on the reverse strand, counting down.
ACCGACGCTCCGCCGGCCCCGCACACGCTTCTTGTGCCCGGCGGCGCCGGCACCCGTGCCCCCGACCCCCGGCTGGTCGACTGGCTCCGCGCGTGCGCGCCCGCCGCCGGGCGGCTGGTCTCGATCTGCACCGGTGCCCTGCTGCTCGCCGAGGCCGGACTGCTCGACGGCCGCCGGGCGACGACACACTGGGTGGCCGCGGACCTGCTGGCCAGGGACCATCCGGCCGTCGATGTCGACCCGGATCCGATCTTCGTGAGGGACGGTGATGTCGCCACCTCCGCCGGCGTCACCTCCGGGATCGATCTCGCCCTCACGCTGGTCGAGGAGGACCTCGGCCGGGAGGTGGCCCTCGCCGTCGCCCGCCATCTCGTGGTCTTCCTGCGACGTCCCGGCAACCAGGCGCAGTTCAGCGCTCAGCTCGCCGCTCAGACGGCGGAGCGCGAACCGCTGCGTGAGGTGCAGAGCTGGATCAGCGAGCATCCCGGCGGTGATCTCTCGGTCGAGTCCCTGGCCGGCCGCGCCTGTCTGTCGCCGCGCCACTTCGCCCGCGCCTTCCGCTCGGAGACCGGCATCACCCCGGGCCGTTATGTGGAGCGGGTGCGGCTCGAACACGCCAGGCGGTTGCTGGAGGACAGCGCCGACGGGATCGAGGAGATCTCGCGTGCCTCCGGGTACGGCACACCGGAGGCGATGCGCCGCGCCTTTGTCAAAGCCCTCGGGACGGCGCCCGCCGAGTACCGGCGCCGCTTCCGGCCGCCGGCCGTGCCATCTCCCGGTCCGGCCTGAACACCGGTCCGGCCTGAACACGGTCCGCCCTGCACACCGACCCGCCCCGCACACCGACACACCGATGGAAAGGCCCGCCATGCGGATCGCGATCCCGCTCTTCGAAGGCTTCACCGCGCTCGACGCCGTAGGCCCCTACCAGGTCCTCTCCCGCCTTCCCGGCGCGGAGACCTTCTTCGTCGCGGAACGGACCGGCCCCGTCCTCGACGACCGCGGGAGTCTCTCGCTCCTGGCGGAGAAGACGCTCGGCCAGGTCACCGAGCCGGGCATCGTGGTGGTGCCCGGCGGTCCGGGGCAGAGCCGCCAGATGGAGAACGAGGTGCTTCTCGACTGGCTGCGCGCGGTGGACGCGACGACCCTCTGGACCGCCTCCGTCTGCACCGGGTCGCTGCTGCTCGCCGCCGCCGGTCTGCTCACGGGACGGCGCGCCACGTCCCACTGGCTGGCGCTGGACACGCTCCGGGAGTTCGGCGTCGAGCCGACCGGCGAGCGGGTCGTGACCGACGGCAAATACATCACCGCGGCCGGCGTCTCCTCCGGCATCGACATGGGTCTCACCCTGGCCGGGAGGCTCGCGGGGGAGCGGTTCGCCCAGTCCGTACAGCTTCTGACCGAGTACGACCCGCAGCCTCCCTACGACGCCGGATCGCCGGACAAGGCGCCCTCGGATCTCGTCGAGGAACTGCGGGACAAGAGCCGCTTCATTCTCCGCGGGGCCGGCTGAACCTCGGCTCGCGGCGCTCCAGGAAGGCGGCGACCCCCTCGGCGGTGTCGCCGGTGGCGGTCGCCCGTTCCGCCCAGTACGCGGCCCGGTCGGTACGGCCCGAGGCGAACTCCTTGGCGGCCGCCTGGGTCAGCCACGCGCGGGAGACCAGGACGCGCCCGAACTCCGCCACCCGGCCGGCCAGCTCCCCGGCCGGGAGCACCTCGTCCACCAGCCCGGTCCGCAGCGCCCGGTCCGTACCGATCAACTCGGCCGAGAACAGCAGGTATTTGGCGGTCGCGGGCCCCACCAGAGCGACCAGCCGCCGGGTGGACGACGCCGGATAGACGATCCCGAGCCGCGCCGGAGTGACCCCGAACAGCGCGCCCTCCTCCGCGAACCGCAGATCGCACGCCGCCGCCAACTGGCAGCCGCCGCCCACACAGTGACCGCGTACGGCGGCGAGCGTCGGCCGGGGGAAGGCGGCCAGCGCCTCCTCGGCCGCCACCGCCAGGGTCCCCGGATCCTCGTCCGGCTCCCGCAGTGAGGAGATGTCGGCGCCTGCGCAGAAGGTGGCGCCCTCGCCGGTCAGCACCAGAGCCCGGACGGCGGGGTCGGCGCCGAGCCGCTCCAGCAGCGGCGGCAGTTCCCGCCACATCCGCGCCGTCATCGCGTTGCGCTTGGCCGGATGGTGGATGACAACGGTCGCGATGCCGTCCGCGACGGTGTGCAGCAACTGCGGCTCCATGGCCGGATGCTATCCGGGCGGCGACGCGAGGAACGGGGCGGGAGCTGCCGGCCGGCTACGCCGCCCGCATATGCCGGGTGCACCGAACCGATCTTTGATGGTCAACGGGCGATCAAGCACGGTCTTTTCCCTTGCGGTGCTGCTCGATCGCGGTCGCGTTCCGCCAATAACGGCTGACTTATGTCCAGCGGCCCGGTAGGGGCCGGTCCGTTCCCAGACTCGACAGCCGATGGACAACGACGGTCGAGTCAAGGTGGGTGCCTCAGTGATGGAGAGCAGCGGGAGTCTTCCGGACCGGCCACGGTGGTACGAGGGGGTCTGGCGGTTCACCGCTCCCGCCGTCGAGGTGTCGGTGCCGCAGATCAGACACGCCGTACGTGACTTGCTCGCACGTCAGCGCGTACCGATCAGGGAGGAGGCCGCCCAGGCGGTGCTTCTGATCATCTCCGAGCTGGTCACCAATGCCGTGCTGCACGCCGCGGTGCTCTCGCCCGAGGTGGCCGTCGAGGTCGCCGTCGGAGCGGAGCGGATCCGGGTGTCGGTCGAGGACGGCCATCCGTACCGGCCCAAGGCGCTGGAGACGCCGGACGCCGGACAGACGGGCGGACGCGGGCTGCTGCTGGTGCGGGAGATCCTCCGCGAGGCCGGCGGCGGCTGCGATGTCGACCACACCGCCGGCGGGGGGAAGATCGTCTGGGCTGAACTGCCGTTCGTCACCCCGCTCGGCGGGCCGCCGCAGCGGGAAGGTGTCACCAGCCCCCGGCCGGTCCGGTGAGCTCCCTGATCGCCGGGCGCGCGGCGTCCAGCACGGTCGTGAACCAGACGGAGAACTGCGCCTCGCCGTGCCGCCTGCTCAGCTCCGCCGGAGTGACGAAGACCGTCTCCCCGACCTCCGCCGGGTCCGGGTCCGGCGGGGACTGCGCCAGTCCCACATAGAGGTGGTTGTACTCCTGCTCGACGAGCCCCGAATCCGGGTCCGGGTGGTTGTAGCGCACCGTGCCCGCCTCCGCGAGCAGCGAGGGCGAGATACCCAGCTCCTCATGGGTGCGGCGGGCGGCCGCGGCGAACGGCGCCTCGCCCGGGTACGGATGCCCGCAGCAGGTGTTCGACCAGACACCGGGGGAGTGGTACTTGCCCAGCGCCCGGCGCTGGATCAGCAGACGGCCCTTTTCGTCGAAGAGGAAAACGGAGAACGCCCGGTGCAGCCGACCGGGCGCCTGATGGGCGGAGAGCTTTTCGGCGGTGCCGACGGTATTGCCGTTCTCGTCGACCAGCTCCAGCATGATCGCTTCTTGCGCGCTGTTCGACGAGCTGTTCGCCGCGGTGACTGGTGTGGTCGGCATAACCATCCTTCGCTTCGGGCCTCGACCCCCAAGTCTGCCGTACAAAAGCCCCGTGTCCGCACTTCGGGAGTGTGGGCATGTCCGTTCCCCTCGGCGCCCGCCCGGGTCACCTGCAGAGCTTCGCCTCGTGCTCGGCATGGCCCCTGGGTTCGAGCTGGAAGGTGCAGTGCTCCACATCGAAATGGTGCCCCAGGCATGCCTGCAGATCATGCAGCATCTTCTCGTGGCCCACCGCGTCGAGCGCGTACTGGTCCACCACCACATGTGCGGAGAGCACCGGCATACCGGAAGTGATCGTCCAGGCATGGAGGTCATGTACGTCGGCCACTCCGGGCAGCGCGAGCATATGTGTCCGCACCTCAGTCATGTCCACGCCCTTGGGGGCCGACTCCAGCAGTACGTTCAGCGTCTCCCGCAGCAGTTTCACCGTACGCGGGACGATCATGAGCCCGATCACCAGGCCCGCGATCGGGTCGGCCGTCTGCCAGCCCGTGGCCAGGATGATCCCGGCGGAGACCAGCACCGCGAGCGAGCCCAGCGTGTCGGCCAGGACCTCCAGATACGCCCCGCGCACATTGAGACTGTCCTTCTGGCCCCGCACCAGCAGGGAGAGGGAGACCAGGTTCGCGAACATACCGATGAGGGCGAAGATGATGGTCAGCCCGCCCCTGGTCTCCGGCGGCGCGACAAAGCGCTCGATCGCCTCGTACAGCAGATAGCCGCCGACCCCGAGCAGCAGCAGACAGTTGGCCAGCGCGGCGAGGATCTCGGCGCGGGCGTAGCCGAAGGTGCGGCTCGCGTCAGCCGGACGGGCCGAGAAATGGATGGCCAGCAGGGCCATCCCGAGGCCGACCGCGTCCGTCGCCATGTGCGCCGCGTCCGCGATCAGGGCCAGGGAGTCGGCGGCGAGACCGCCGATGACCTCCACCACCATCACGGACAGCGTGATGCACAGCGCGATCCTCAGCCGGCCCCGGTAGGCGGCGGTCGCGGTCCCCGGCGGGGGCGCTCCGTGCGTATGTCCGTGATCGTGCCCTGCCCCCATGGGGACGCCTCCCGATCGTTTCGATGACCTGCCGACCACGCCAGTGAACTACGGGTGGGGGGTACCCGGCAACACGGGACTGAACACCGTTGTCAGCAGCTCTGACCTGGGGAAATAATCACAGGTCAGATGGTGGCAAGGCGATCAGGCCGGGGCCGCCGCGTGGTGCCGCTGCCAGCCCTCCCAGGCCGACTCGACCATCTCGCGCATGCCGTGGCGGGCCGTCCAGCCCAGTTCGCCGGTGGCCAGCTCCACCGAGGCCACCGCTCTCACCGCGTCACCCGGGCGGCGTGCCTCGATCACCGGAGCCGCGCGGTACCCGGTCACCTCCGCGACCAGATCGGCCAGCTCACGGACCGAGACGCCTTCCCCCCGCCCGAGGTTGACCGTCAGATCCCCGCCGCTCCCCTGGGCCGCCAGCCGGCGTGCCGCCGCGAGATGGGCGTCGGCGAGGTCGGAGACATGGATGTAGTCACGGACACAGGTGCCGTCGGGCGTCGGATAGTCGGCGCCGAAGATCCGGGGCGCCTCACCCCGGCTGATCCGGTCGAAGAACATCGGGATGATGTTGAACACCCCGGTGTCGGACAGCTCGGGCCGCGCCGCCCCCGCGACATTGAAGTAGCGCAGACAGCCCGTGGCGATCGAATGCGCCCGTCCGGTCGCCCGCACCAGCCACTCACCCGCGAGCTTTGTCTCGCCGTACGGACTGATCGGCACGGCCGGGGTCCGCTCCGTGATCAACTCCACATCCGGCACCCCGTACACGGCGGCCGAGGAGGAGAAGAGGAAGCGCCGCACCCCGGCGGCGACCACGGCGTCCAGCAGCACGGTGAGCCCGTGCAGATTCTCCCGGTAGTACGTCAGCGGCCGCTCCACGGACTCGCCCACCTGCTTCTTCGCGGCGAGATGCACCACACCGGTGACCTGGTACCCGCCGAGCGTACGGTCGACGAGATCCCGGTCCAGCAGCGAGCCCCGCACCAGCGGAACCCCTTCGGGCAGCCGCTCGGCGACGCCGGTCGACAGATCGTCCAGGACGACGACCCGTTCACCCGCCCCGGTCATGGACCGCACCACATGCGCCCCGATATAGCCCGCCCCGCCCGTGATCAGCCATGTCATGCGGACACCCTACTGACCGCATGTGTCCGGCGCCGGGGCGGCGATCGACAACGATGATCTCCAGGTGAACCGTTCCCGACTCAGACCGTGGCGTCCGGGACGTAAACGGTCGGTGAACTCAACCTTCCGTTCATCCGATAGCCTCTGCCGACGTGCCGCCACCCGGATCCCGGGTCATGCCGCCGCGCACCCAGCCCTGTAAGTGCCAAGGAGTGAGTTCGTCTGCCGACCGCCATCCTCACCGGTCCCGCGGTACCCGGATCGCCACTCGAAGGCCATCTGCGGGCGCTGGGTTTTGACGTACATACCGTCTCCGACGACGTGGCGGCCGCACGCCTCCTCGCCTCGGCCCCGGCGGCGGACCGGGTCGCCCTCGTCGACTCCCGCTTCGTCGGCCATGTCCACGCGCTGCGTCTGGCGCTGACCGACCCGCGGTTCCCGGCGGCCGCGGTGCCCGGAGCGCTCACGGCCCAGCCCGGCGCCCGCGCCGCGCTGGTGCGCGCCGTGACCGCCGTCGCCGGGGCCCCCGGTGCGGATGCCGGGACACCGGCGGCCGGCGAGCTCTCCGGTCCCGGGGCGGCCGTGCCCCGTCCCGCCTCCGCCACCGCCGTGGCCGCCGGCGAACCCCTCGCCGACCGGGCCGCCGCCGCGCTCGACGCCGACGGCGACGCCGTCCAGCGGCCCGAGCTGGGCTCGCTCGTCGCCGCCGTACCGGCGGACCCCGGCGCCCGGCAGCGGGCCGAGGCCGCCGTCGCGGCCGTCGACGACGAGGCCGTACGGCTGCGCTCCGCGGTCAAGGCCCGCGACGGTTTCTTCACGACCTTCTGCGTCAGCCCCTACTCCCGCTATCTCGCCCGCTGGTGCGCGCGCCGCGGCCTGACCCCGAACCAGGTCACCACCGCCTCGCTGCTCACCGCGCTGATCGCGGCGGCGTGCGCGGCCACCGGCACCCGCGGCGGCTATGTCGCCGCGGGTGTGCTGCTGCTCTTCTCCTTCGTCCTGGACTGCACCGACGGGCAGCTCGCCCGCTACTCCCTCCAGTACTCCACGATGGGCGCGTGGCTCGACGCCACCTTCGACCGGGCCAAGGAGTACGCCTACTACGCGGGTCTCGCGCTCGGCGCCGCCCGCGGCGGTGACGACGTGTGGGCGCTGGCCCTCGGCGCGATGGTCCTCCAGACCTGCCGCCATGTCGTCGACTTCTCCTTCAACGAGGCCAACGCGGACGCCACGGCGGCGACGGCCACCGGAAAGACCGTCGTCGGCACCCCCACGGCCGCGCTCTCCAGCCGGCTCGACAGTGTCGGCTGGACGGTGTGGGCGCGCCGGATGATCGTGCTCCCCATCGGTGAACGCTGGGCCATGATCGCCGTACTGACGGCGCTGACCACGCCCCGGATCGTCTTCTACGCGCTGCTCATCGGCTGCGCCTTCGCCGCCTGCTACACCACCGCGGGCCGGGTCCTGCGCTCGGTGACCCGCCGGGCCAACCGCACCGAACGGGCCGCCCGGGCCCTGGCGGACCTCACCGACTCGGGACCGGCAGCGGAAGGCGTCGCCGCGCTGCTGCGCCGGCCCGCCCGGAGGCTTCCCGGCCTCCTGCCGTTCGCGGCGGCGTTCGCCGGCGGCGCCGCGGTCGTCGCCACGGCCGCCTTCGCTCCCCTGGACGGCCCCTGGCCCGTCGTCGCGGCCCTGGTGTACGTCCTGACCTCGGGACTCGCGGTCGCCCGCCCGCTGAGCGGCGCGCTCGACTGGCTCGTACCGCCGGTGTTCAGAGCGGCCGAGTACGGCACCGTGCTGCTCCTCGCGGCCCGCTCCGAGGTGAACGGAGCCTTGCCCGCGGCTTTCGGGCTGGTGGCGGCCGTCGCCTACCATCACTACGACACGGTCTACCGCATTCGCGGCGGCACCGGTGCGCCGCCCCGCTGGCTCGTCCGGACGGCGGGCGGCCACGAGGGCCGCACGCTGGTGGTGACGGCGCTCGCCGCCGTCCTCGTGACGCGGGACACCGCTTTCCCCCTGGCCCTCACGGTACTGGCGGTCGCCGTGGCGCTCGTCGTGCTCACGGAGTCCATCCGGTTCTGGGTGTCCTCCGGTGCCCCCGCCGTACATGACGAAGGAGAAGCCGCATGATCGGCCTCGTACTCGCCGCCGGTGCCGGACGGCGTCTGCGTCCCTACACCGACACGCTTCCGAAGGCCCTCGTGCCCGTGGACCCGGCGGGCGAGGGGACCAGCACGGTCCTCGACCTCACGCTGGGCAACTTCGCCGAGGTCGGCCTGACCGAGGCCGCCATCGTCGTCGGCTACCGCAAGGAGGCCCTGTACGCACGCAAGGCGGCCCTGGAGGCGGCGTACGGTCTCAAGCTCACCCTCATCGACAACGACAAGGCCGAGGAGTGGAACAACGCCTACTCCCTCTGGTGCGCCCGTGACGTCCTGGCCCAGGGCGTGATCCTCGCCAACGGCGACACCGTGCACCCGGTCTCCGTCGAGAAGACCCTGCTCGCCGCGCGTGGCGAGGGCCGGCGGATCATCCTCGCCCTCGACACGGTGAAGCGGCTGGCGGACGAGGAGATGAAGGTCGTCACGGACGGCGCCAAAGGCGTACGCCGGATCACGAAGCTGATGGATCCGGCCCTGGCCACCGGCGAGTACATCGGCGTCACACTGATCGAGCCGGAGGCGGCCGGCGACCTCGCCGACGCGCTCAGGACCACCTTCGAGCGCGACCCCGACCTCTACTACGAGGACGGCTACCAGGAGATGGTCGACCGCGGCCTGGTCATCGACGTGGCCCCGATCGGCGACATCCCCTGGGTGGAGATCGACAACCACGACGACCTCGCGAAGGGCCGTGAGATCGCGTGCCAGTACTGACCCGGCTCATCCCGTCCCCGGTCGTCGTCGACATCAGCCGGGGCGCCATGGACGATCTCGCCGGTCTCCTCGCCGACCAGCGGATCTCCAGCTCCGGCAGGCTGTCCGTCGCCGTCAGCGGCGGCTCGGGACAGGCGCTGCGCGAGAAGCTCTCGCCGGTACTGCCCGAGGCCGACTGGTACGCCGTCGCCGACGGCACGATCGACTCCGCCGTGAAACTGGCGGACGACATCAAGGGCAAGCGCTACGACGCGGTGGTGGGGCTCGGCGGCGGCAAGATCATCGATGTCACGAAGTACGCGGCGGCCCGGGTCGGGCTGCCGATGGTGGCCGTCGCCACCAATCTCGCGCACGACGGGATCTGCTCGCCGGTGTCCACCCTGGACAACGACAACGGCCGCGGTTCCTACGGCGTCCCGACACCCATCGCGATCGTCGTCGACCTCGATGTCATCAGGGACGCGCCGATCCGCTTCGTGCGCTCCGGCATCGGTGACGCCGTCTCCAACATCTCCGCCATCGCGGACTGGGAGCTGTCCCACCAGATCACCGGTGAGCCGGTCGACGGCCTGGCCGCCGCCATGGCCCGCACGGCGGGCGAGGCCGTGCTGCGCCACCCCGGCGGGGTCGGTGACGACGAGTTCCTCACCGTACTCGCCGAGGCCCTGGTGCTCTCCGGCGTCGCCATGTCGATCAGCGGGGACACCCGACCCTCGTCCGGCGCCTGCCACGAGATCAGCCACGCCTTCGACCTGCTCCATCCCAGGCGCTCCGCGCTCCACGGCGAGCAGGTCGGCCTCGGCGCCGCCTTCGCCATGCATCTGCGCGGCGCCCACGAGCAGTCAGAGCTTTTCACCGAGGTGCTGCGCCGGCACGGACTGCCCGTGCTGCCCGAGGAGATCGGCTTCACCGCGGACGAATTCGTCCGGGCCGTGGCCTACGCGCCACAGACCCGGCCGGGCCGCTTCACCGTTCTCGAGCACCTCGACCTGTCCACCGACCAGATCAGGGACGCGTACGCCGACTATGCCAAGACCATCAGTAGCTGAACTCCGTCCGGTCGTCCACCCGGAGGGAGTGAAGGACCGACGCAGCGGAGAGCACTGGGCCGGGCGCCTGTACATGCGGGAGATCTCGCTGCACATCGACCCGTACCTGGTGAACACCAGGATCTCGCCCAACCAGCTCACCTACCTCATGGTGGTGGTGGGTGTCGTCGGCGGTGCCGCGCTCCTGCTGCCCGGACTCACCGGCGCCATCCTCGCCGTCGTGCTGTTCCAGATCTACCTGCTGCTCGACTGTGTCGACGGCGAGGTGGCCCGCTGGCGCAAGCAGACCTCCATCACCGGGGTCTACCTCGACCGGATCGGCCACTATCTCTGCGAGGCCGCGCTGCTGGTCGGCTTCGGCATACGTGGCGCCGACGTCTTCCACCAGAACGGCCATTCCTCGAACTGGCTGTGGGCCTTCCTCGGCACGCTCGCCGCGCTCGGCGCCATCCTGATCAAGGCCGAGACGGACCTGGTCGATGTGGCCAGGCAGCGCAGTGGCCTGCCCGCGGTCAAGGACGAGGCGTCCGCGCCGCGCTCCTCCGGGCTGGCACTGGCCCGCCGGGCGGCTGCCGCGCTCAAGTTCCACCGGCTCGTCGGCGGCATCGAGGCCAGCCTCTTCATCCTGGTGGTGGCCGTCCTCGACACGGTACGCGGCGATCTCTTCTTCACCCGGCTCGGTATCGTGGTCCTCGCCGGTATCGCCCTGGTCCAGACACTGCTCCACCTGGTCTCCATCCTGGCGTCCAGCAGGCTGAGGTGAGCCGCATGCGGCTCGGCGCGGTGATCATCACCATGGGCGAACGCCCCGACGAGCTGCGTGCGCTTCTCGACTCGGTCGCCCGGCAGAAGGGCGACCCGGTCGAGGTCGTCGTGGTGGGGAACGGCGCCCCGGTGGGCGCCGTTCCCGCCGGCGTACGGACGGTCGAGCTGCCCGCGAATCTCGGCATCCCGGGCGGCCGCAATGTCGGCATCGAGGCGTTCGGGCCGGCCGGCTCGGACGTGGACGCCCTGCTTTTCCTGGACGACGACGGACTGCTGCCGAACACCGACACCGCCGAGCTGATCCGGGAGGCGTTCGGCGCCGATCCCGAGCTCGGCATCGTCAGCTTCCGGATCGCCGATCCCGAGACCGGCCTCACCCAGCGCCGGCACGTCCCGAGGCTGCGCGCCTCGGATCCGCTGCGCTCGTCCCGGGTGACGACCTTCCTCGGCGGCGCCAGCGCGGTACGGACGAAGGTCCTCGCCGAGGTCGGCGCCCTGCCGGGCGAATTCTTCTACGCCCACGAGGAGACCGATCTCGCCTGGCGGGCGCTGGACGCCGGCTGGATGATCGACTACCGCGCGGACATGGTGCTCAACCATCCGACGACGGCGCCGTCCCGGCACGCGGTCTACCACCGCATGGTGGCACGCAACCGGGTCTGGCTGGCCCGCCGCAATCTGCCCGCGCCCGTCGTCCCGCTCTATCTCGGGGTGTGGCTGCTGCTCACCCTTGTGCGGCGCCCCCACCCGGCGGCTCTCCGGGCCTGGCTCGGCGGATTCCGCGAGGGCTGGGCGACACCGTGCGGTCCGCGCCGTCCCATGAAGTGGCGTACGGTATGGCGGCTGACCCGGCTGGGCCGACCGCCTGTCATCTGACAAGCTCGGTTCTGAGAGCATCGGGCATACTTCCGGGTCCTGGCCGTCCGCGCCTGCGCCCGACCGGCTGCGCATCTTGAACACGAAAGTTTCAACTTGTGAGTGACACAACCCATGAGGGCGCGATCGCTGTGAGCGCCCCGCCGTCGCCCGACGACGGTCTGACCCCCGCGGCTCTCGCCGCCAAATACGGCCTGGCGGTGAGCGGTGCCAGGCCCGGCCTGGCCGACTACGTCCGGCAGCTGTGGGGCCGGCGCCACTTCATCCTGGCCTTTTCCCAGGCGAAGCTCACGGCCCAGTACAGCCAGGCGAAGCTCGGCCAGCTCTGGCAGGTCGCGACGCCCCTGCTGAACGCTTTTGTCTACTACTTGATCTTCGGCCTGATCCTGGGCACCAAGAAGGGCATCCCGCAGGAGGTCTTCGTCCCGTTCCTGGTCACCGGGGTGTTTGTCTTTACCTTCACCCAGAGTTCGGTGATGGCCGGTGTCCGCGCCATCTCCGGGAATCTGGGGCTCGTCCGGGCCCTGCACTTCCCCCGGGCGTCGCTGCCGGTCTCGTTCTCGCTCCAGCAGCTCCAGCAACTGCTGTTCTCCATGATCGTGCTGGTCGCGGTGGCGGTGGCCTTCGGCAGCTACCCGAGGCTGAGCTGGCTGCTGGTGGTGCCCGCGCTGGCGCTCCAGTTCCTGTTCAACACCGGTCTCGCGCTGATCATGGCCAGGCTGGGCAGCAAGACGCCCGACCTGGCCCAGCTCATGCCGTTCGTGATGCGTACCTGGATGTACGCGTCGGGCGTGATGTTCTCCATCCCGCTGATGCTCAAGGACAAGCCGTCCTGGATCGCCGACGTCCTCCAGTACAACCCGGCGGCCATCTACATGGACCTCGTCCGGTACGCGCTGATCGACGGCTACGGCGCGTCGAATCTGCCCGCGCACGTCTGGTTCGCCGCGCTGCTGTGGGCCGTGATCCTGGGCGTCGTCGGCTTCGTGTACTTCTGGAAGGCTGAGGAACGGTACGGCCGTGGCTGACGACAACAAGCAGGGACGTGTTCCGACCGTCATCGCCGACGAGGTGCACATCGTGTACCGCGTCAACGGCGGCGGCGGAGGCAAGGGCAGCGCCACCGCGGCTCTGAGCCGTATGCTCCGCCGCGGCAAGGGAGAGGCGCGGGGCGTCCGCAAGGTCCACGCCGTCCGCGGGGTCACCTTCACCGCGTACCGCGGCGAGGCCATCGGCCTGATCGGTACCAACGGCTCCGGCAAGTCGACACTGCTCCGTGCCATCGCCGGTCTGCTGCCGACGGAGAGCGGCAAGGTCTACACCGACGGCCAGCCCTCCCTGCTGGGCGTCAACGCCGCGCTGATGAACGACCTGACCGGCGAGCGGAACGTCATCCTCGGCGGCCTGGCCATGGGAATGACACGCGAGCAGATCCGCGACCGGTACCAGTCGATCGTCGACTTCTCCGGCATCAACGAGAAGGGCGACTTCATCACCCTCCCGATGCGGACCTACTCCTCGGGCATGGCGGCCAGGCTCCGGTTCTCCATCGCCGCCGCCAAGGACCACGACGTCCTGATGATCGACGAGGCGCTGGCGACCGGGGACCGCAAGTTCCAGATCCGTTCCGAGCAGCGGATCCGGGAGCTGCGTAAGGAAGCGGGCACGGTGTTCCTCGTCAGCCACAGCAACAAGTCGATCAGGGACACCTGCGACCGGGTGCTGTGGCTGGAGAAGGGTGAGCTGCTGATGGACGGTCCGACCGACGAGGTCATCAAGGCGTACGAGAAGGAGACCGGCAAGTAGCCCGGTCCACCGCTCGCGGTCGTCGCCTCTCGACGCGGCCCCCGCCGGACGATCCGGTGGGGGCCGCGCCGTGCGCCGGGTCCACCGGCGTCCGCGGATCGTCAAAGATCAGTCAAGTACCGTGGCGCCGGGGAAGGTTGGCCGGTATCGCAGTGTTCTTGTCATGTGCGTTGTACCCCGGCGCGATTCTCATGGTTGTACAACGTAAGCTGTGCTGGTGCTGATTCACGGCAAGTGGGGTGATACCCCCTGGGCGTCCCACCTGCCAAGCAGCCTTATGTACTCAAGAAGACGGGCGGCGTGTCCGAAATAGGATGTATTGGGTCGGCAGTGTAGAACGGGAGATGTGACGGCAATGACGGAAAATCTCCAGCTCCGCGTGGATTCCGCCGTCCCTGTACCAGGAAGTCCACGGTGACGGGCACACCGCAGGTGCGCTCCGACGCCTCCGCGCGCGCGACTCTGGACAAGGCCTCGGACGAGAACTTCCCCGTGGCCCCCTTCTTTCTGCCACGCGCCTGGCGCGACGACCTGATGGCCGTGTACGGCTACGCCAGGCTCGTCGACGACATCGGCGACGGCGATCTCGCTCCCGGCGGGGCGGACGCCCGGCATCTGGGAGTCGACCCGGCGCGCGCCGAGGACAGACTGGCCGTGCTGGACGCCTTCGAGGCCGATCTGCGGCGTGTCTTCGAGCCCGCCGGCCGGGCCCCGGGCCACCCGCTGCTGCGCGCCCTCGGACCGACTGTACGGCGCGGCTCGCTCACGCCCGAGCCGTTTCTCGGCCTGATCGCGGCCAACCGCCAGGACCAGCAGGTCCGCCGTTACGAGACCTATGACGATCTCCTCGCCTACTGCGAGCTCTCCGCGAATCCGGTCGGCCGTCTCGTTCTCGGCATCACCGGCACCGCGAGCCCGGAGCGCGTCCGTCACTCCGACGCCGTGTGCACGGCACTGCAGATCATCGAACACCTCCAGGACGTGACCGAGGACCTGGGCCGCGACCGTATCTATCTGCCCGCCGAGGACATGAAGCGGTTCCATGTCTCCGCAGCGGATCTGGCCGCGCCCACCGGGAACGCCTCGGTGCGCGCGCTGATCGCGTACGAAGCCGAGCGCGCCCGTGAGCTGCTGAATGAAGGCACCCCCTTGGTGGGTAGCGTCCATGGCAGGCTCCGGCTGCTGCTCGCCGGATTCGTGGCCGGAGGGCGCGCCGCCCTCGCTTCGATCGCGGCCGCCGGGCACGATGTGCTCCCCGGACCGCCCAAGCCCACCAAGCCGCGTCTGCTGCGCGAAGTGGGAGCTGTCTTGCGAAGAGCGCACAGAGAGGGGTGAGCCGGAACGTGGAGGGACAGACGCCCATGTCCGCGCCGGTACTGGCGGCCTACAGCTATTGCGAGGCCGTCACCGGGCAGCAGGCCCGTAATTTCGCCTATGGCATCAGGCTGCTGCCGACCGACAAGCGGCAGGCCATGTCCGCGCTGTACGCCTTCTCCCGCCGGGTGGACGACATCGGTGACGGCGCGCTCGCGCCGGAGACCAAGCAGGCGCGGCTCGAGGAGACACGTGCCCTGCTGGGCCGGATCCGCGAGGGCGCTGTGGAGGAGGACGACACCGACCCGGTCGCGGTGGCGCTGACGGACGCGGCCCGCCGTTTCCCCATCCCGCTCGGCGGGCTCGACGAGCTGATCGACGGTGTCCTGATGGACGTCCGCGGCGACACGTACGAGACCTGGGACGACCTCAAGGTGTACTGCCGGTGTGTCGCGGGTGCCATTGGGCGGCTCTCGCTCGGTGTGTTCGGCACCGGGCCGGGCGCGCCCGGGGCCGAGCGTGCCTCCGAGTACGCCGACACCCTGGGGCTCGCTCTGCAGCTCACCAACATCCTCCGCGATGTACGCGAGGACGCCGGCGACGGCCGTACGTATCTCCCGGCCGACGACCTCGCCAAGTTCGGCTGCTCCACCGGCTTCGACAGCGCGACCCCGCCCGCCGGGTCCGACTTCGCGGGCCTGGTGCACTTCGAGGTCCGGCGGGCCCGCGCGCTGTTCGCCGAGGGCTACCGTCTGCTGCCCATGCTCGACCGGCGCAGCGGCGCGTGTGTCGCCGCCATGGCCGGCATCTACCGCCGTCTCCTCGACCGCATCGAACGCGACCCCGAGGCCGTCCTGCGCGGCCGGGTCTCGCTGCCCGGACGCGAGAAGGCGTATGTCGCGGTGCGCGGGCTCTCCGGGCTCGACGCCCGGAACATCTCCCGGCAGACCGTCAGGAGGCGGGGCTGATGCGGCCCGGCGGCCCAGGAGGGGTGCGCGGGCGGGGTGTGGTGCCGGGTGGCGTGAGTCCGCGAGGTCTGCGGGGGACGGTCGCGCACGCGCCCTTTTCTCCGCACACGCCCACGCGCCGGCTGCTCGCAACCCCGCACCCGTTTGACGCGTCCCTGACTGCAACGGTCCAAGGAGGGCACGCATGACGACTGCCGACGACTCGCGCCCCCGCCACGCCGTTGTGGTCGGCGCGGGACTCGCCGGGATCACCGCCGCTCTTCAGCTCGCCGACGCGGGGGTGCGGGTGACCCTTCTCGAGGGGCGTCCGCGCCTCGGCGGTCTCGCCTTCTCGTTCCGGCGCGGCGACCTCACCGTCGACAACGGCCAGCATGTGTATCTGCGCTGCTGCACGGCGTACCGGTGGTTCCTCGACCGGGTGGACGGCGCGGCGCTCGCGCCGCTGCAGGACCGGCTGGACGTGCCGGTTCTCGATGTCGGGCGCGCGGGCGGGCCGCGGCTCGGACGGCTGCGCCGCAACGCCCTGCCCGTACCGCTGCATCTCGCCGCCGGACTGGCGGCGTATCCGCATCTCTCCGTCGCCGAGCGCCTCTCGGTCGGGCGTGCCGCGCTCGCCCTCAAGCGGCTGGACCCGGCCGATCCCGCGCTGGACGGCATCGACTTCGCCACCTGGCTGGGCCTGCACGGGCAGTCGGACCGGACCATCGAGGCCCTCTGGGACCTGGTCGGTGTGGCCACGCTCAACGCCACCGCGGCGCACGCCTCCATGGGGCTCGCCGCGATGGTCTTCAAGACCGGTCTGCTGTCCGAGGCGGGCGCCGCCGACATCGGCTGGGCCCGTGTCCCGCTCGGTGAGCTGCACGACACACTGGCGCGCAAGGCCCTCGACTCCGCCGGTGTGCGGACCGAGACCCGCGTCCGCGTGAGCGCGGTCTCCCGCGTGGCGGAGGGCGGCTGGCACGTCGAGGTGGACGGTGAGCGGCTCGACGCGGACGCCGTCGTCCTCGCCGTGGCCCAGCAGGAGGCCCATGGCCTGCTGCCGGACGGCGCGCTCGACGCCCCCGACCGGCTGCTGGACATCGGCACCGCGCCGATCCTCAACATGCATGTCGTGTACGACCGCGCCGTGCTGCGCCGCCCGTTCTTCGCGGCACTCGGCAGCCCGGTCCAGTGGGTCTTCGACCGCACCGAGAGTTCGGGTCTCAAGGAGGGCCAGTATCTGGCGGTGTCCCAGTCGGCCGCCGAGGACGAGATCGACACGCCCGTCTCCGAGCTGCGCGCGCGCTACCTCCCCGAGCTGGAGCGCCTGCTGCCCGCGAGCCGGGGCGCGGAGGTGCGGGACTTCTTCGTCACCCGGGAGCGGACGGCGACCTTCGCGCCGACACCCGGCGTGGGACGGCTGCGCCCCGCGGCCCGTACGCGCGTGCCCGGTCTCTTCCTGGCCGGCGCGTGGACCGCCACCGGCTGGCCCGCGACCATGGAGAGCGCGGTGCGGAGCGGCTTCAACGCCGCCGGCGCCGTACTCTCCGAGCTCGGCCGCCGCCATGAACACCCCCTGCAGGAGGCGGCATGAGCCCGAGCACCGCACCTACGAGTACTGGAACAAGAGGAGAGACCGTGCCGACTGTGCCCCCGGCGAATTCGGCTGCCGACACAGCGGGCGTCTTCGCGCTGCTGGAGCGCGGGCGGCAGATGTCGACGCCGGTGCTGCGCGCCGCGGTCGACAGGCTCGCCGCACCGATGGACACTGTCGCCGCCTACCACTTCGGCTGGATCGACGCCGAGGGCCGGCCCGCCGACGGTGACGGCGGCAAGGCGGTGCGGCCGGCGCTCGCGCTGCTCTCCGCCGAGGCGGCCGGCGCGGCTCCCGAGACGGGCATTCCCGGCGCGGTCGCCGTCGAGCTGGTCCACAACTTCTCGCTGCTGCACGACGATCTGATGGACGGCGACGAGCAGCGACGCCACCGGGACACGGTCTGGAAGGTGCACGGTCCGGCCCAGGCGATCCTCGTCGGCGACGCTCTCTTCGCACTCGCCAATGAGGTGCTGCTGGAGATCGGCACCGTGGAGGCGGGCCGCGCGACCCGCCGGCTGACCACCGCCACCCGCAAGCTGATCGACGGTCAGGCGCAGGACATCTCCTACGAGCACCGCGAACGGGTCACCGTCGAGGAGTGTCTGGAGATGGAGGGCAACAAGACCGGCGCGCTGCTGGCCTGCGCCGTCTCCATCGGCGCGGTGCTCGGCGGCGCCGACGACAGGACGGCCGACACGCTGGAGGCGTACGGCTACCACCTCGGGCTCGCCTTCCAGGCCGTTGACGATCTGCTCGGTATCTGGGGCGACCCGGGGGCCACGGGCAAGCAGACCTGGAGCGATCTGCGCCAGCGCAAGAAGTCCCTGCCGGTGGTCGCCGCGCTCGCGGCCGGCGGCCCGGCGTCGGGACGGCTCGCGGAGCTGCTCGCCGCCGATGCCAAGAGCAATGACTTCGAGAGTTTCTCGGAGGCGGAATTCGCCACCAGGGCGGCGCTGATCGAGGAGGCGGGCGGCCGGGAGTGGACCTCTCAGGAGGCCCGCCGGCAGCACACGGTCGCCATCGAGGCCCTGGATGGTGTGGACATGCCGGAAGAGGTCCGGGCGCAGCTCATCGCGCTGGCGGACTTCGTCGTCGTACGGAAGAGATGATCACCATTCCCATATCCGCCCCATCCGGGGGATAGCCCCGGACCCCAGAAGCAGTCGCCGTCCGGCGCCGCACGGCGCCGGACGACGGAGACCCCAGCACAGCAGAAGACCACTGCACGAAGGGGAAGCCATGACAGCGACGACCGACGGAAGCCCCGGGGCCGTGGGACCCCGCGCAGCCTCGGCCAGCGAACCGACCGATACCACGTCCGCCGCGGACGGTGACCTCCTGGCCGCCGCCGAGCGGGCCACCGCACGATCCGTCGAGCATCTGCTCGGCCTGCAGGACGCCCAGGGCTGGTGGAAGGGCGACCTGGAAACCAATGTGACCATGGACGCCGAAGACCTGATGCTCCGTCAGTTCCTTGGTGTCCAGGACGCGGACACCACCGAGGCCGCCGCCCTCTTCATCCGCGGCGAACAGCGCGCGGACGGCACCTGGGCCACCTTCTTCGGCGGCCCCGCCGAACTCTCCGCCACCATCGAGGCGTATGTCGCCCTCCGGCTCGCCGGAGACCGTCCCGAAGACCCGCACATGGCACGCGCCTCCCAGTGGGTCCGGGAGAACGGCGGTATCGCCGGGAGCCGGGTCTTCACCCGGATCTGGCTCGCGCTCTTCGGCTGGTGGAAGTGGGACGACCTCCCCGAACTCCCTCCCGAAATGGTGTTTCTTCCCAGGTGGTTCCCGCTCAACATCTATGACTTCGGCTGCTGGGCACGGCAGACGATCGTGCCGCTCACCATCGTCTCCGCGAAGCGGCCCGTACGGCCCGCCCCCTTCGCTCTGGACGAGCTGCACTCCGACCCGGCCCATCCGAATCCGGTCAAGTCCCTCGCGCCGGTGGCCAGTTGGGACGGAGTGTTCCAGCGCCTCGACAAGTTCCTGCACGCTTACCACAAGGTCGCGCCCCGCGCGCTGCGCCGCACCGCGATGAACGCGGCCGCGCGCTGGATCATTGAGCGGCAGGAGAGCGACGGCTGCTGGGGCGGGATCCAGCCGCCCGCCGTCTACTCGCTGATCGCGCTCCATCTGCTCGGTTACGACCTCGACCACCCGGTCATGCGCGCCGGTCTCGAATCGCTCGACCGGTTCGCCGTCCGGCGCGAGGACGGCGCCCGGATGATCGAGGCATGCCAGTCGCCGGTCTGGGACACCTGCCTCGCCACCATCGCGCTGGCCGACGCGGGCCTGAGCCCGGACCATCCGGCGCTCGTCAAGGCCGCCGACTGGATGATCGGCGAGCAGATCGTCCGCCCCGGCGACTGGTCCGTACGCAGGCCCGGACTGACCCCGGGCGGCTGGGCGTTCGAGTTCCACAACGACAACTACCCCGACATCGACGACACCGCCGAGGTGGTCCTCGCGCTGCGCCGGGTCAGCCACCCCGACCCCGAGCGGCTCGACGCGGCCGTCGAACGCGGTGCCCGGTGGAACATGGGCATGCAGTCGAGGAACGGCGCCTGGGCCGCCTTCGACGCCGACAACACCAGTCCGCTCCCCAACCGGCTGCCCTTCTGCGACTTCGGCGAGGTCATCGACCCGCCGTCCGCGGACGTCACCGCGCATGTGCTGGAGATGCTCGCCTACGAGGGAAAGGCCCATCTCCCGGGCGCCCGGCGCGCTGTGGAGTGGCTTCTCGCCGAACAGGAGACCAACGGAGCCTGGTTCGGACGGTGGGGGGTCAACTACGTGTACGGCACTGGCTCGGTGGTGCCGGCCCTGACCGCCGCCGGGCTGTCCCCCTCACACCCCGCGATCCGCCGCGCGGTCTCCTGGCTCGAATCCGTACAGAACGAGGACGGCGGCTGGGGCGAGGACCTCCGCTCCTACCGCCAGGAGGAGTGGATCGGCCACGGCGTGTCGACCGCCTCCCAGACCGCCTGGGCGCTGCTCGCACTCCTGGCGGCCGGGGGACGGGAGAGCAAGGCCGCCGAGCGGGGCGTCACCTGGCTCACCGAGACCCAGCGGCCGGACGGCTCCTGGGACGAGCCGCACTTCACCGGTACCGGTTTCCCCTGGGACTTCTCCATCAACTACCACCTCTATCGGGCGGTGTTCCCGCTCACGGCGCTCGGCCGCTATGTCCACGGAGAGCCCGCGGCGGCCCGCGCGGGCAGCCGCAAGGGGGGCTGATGAATCGGTCCCCGGAGCCGGCCGGTCCGCCGGTGCCGATGCTGATCGCCTGCGCGCTCGGCATCGAGCGATTCGCTCTGCGAGGCGCGGGCCACGACGAGGCACCGGGGCCGGTGAACGTCCTCCGTACCGGCATGGGGCCCAAGAACGCCGAGCGCGCCATGACACGCGCGCTCGGAGAGCCCCGCACCAGGGAGGCGGCCGTCATCGCGTCCGGCTTCTGTGCGGGGCTCGTCCCGGGGATGAACCCGGGTGATCTGATTGTCGCCGACGAGACCCGTGACCCGTACGGCTCCACCCGCTGTACGGGTACCGGGCTGCTTGTCGACGCGCTGAACCGGGCCGTGCCCGGCCACACGGTCCACACGGGTCCGCTCACCGGCTCCGGCCATGTGGTGCGCGGCCACGAGCGGGCCGAGCTGCGCGCCACGGGGGCGGTCGCGGTGGACATGGAGTCCGCCGCCACGCTCCGAAGTGCGCTGAGCGCCGGGCCCCGCCCGGTTGCGGCTGTCCGGGTGGTCGTGGACGCTCCAGAGCATGAGCTCGTCCGTATTGGCACAGTGCGCGGTGGAATATCGGCCTTCCGCGTTCTCCGTGCCGTCCTTCCAGCTTTCTATGAATGGCACCGTTCTTTGCTGCTCCCCAGGAGGTGAGCTAGATGGCCATGCCGCTTCGTCAGACCATCAGGGTCGGGACGTACCTCTTTGAACAGAAGCTCCGGAAGCGAGAGAAGTTTCCACTCATCGTCGAGCTGGAACCCCTCTTCGCCTGCAATCTGAAATGTGAGGGCTGCGGCAAGATCCAGCATCCGGCGGGTGTCCTGAAGCAGCGCATGCCCGTTGCCCAGGCGGTCGGAGCGGTGCTGGAGTCCGGGGCGCCGATGGTCTCCATCGCCGGCGGTGAGCCGCTGATGCATCCGCAGATCGATGAGATCGTCCGGCAGCTTGTGGCCAAGAGGAAGTACGTCTTCCTGTGCACCAACGCGATGCTGCTGCGCAAGAAGATCGAGAAATTCACCCCTTCGCCGTATTTCGCCTTCGCCGTACACATCGACGGGCTGCGTGAGCGCCACGACGAGTCCGTGGCGAAGGAGGGAGTGTTCGACGAGGCCGTGGAGGCCATCAAGGAGGCCAAGAGGCGCGGCTTCCGGGTGACCACCAATTCCACCTTCTTCAACACGGACACCCCGCAGACCATCGTCGAGGTGCTCAATTACCTCAATGACGACCTGAAGGTGGACGAGATGATGATCTCGCCGGCCTATGCCTATGAGAAGGCCCCCGACCAGGAGCACTTCCTGGGTGTGGAGCAGACGCGGGAGCTGTTCAAGAAGGCGTTTTCCGGAGGCAACCGGGCCCGCTGGCGCCTCAATCACTCGCCGCTCTTCCTGGACTTCCTCGAAGGGAAGGCCGACTTCCCGTGCACGGCGTGGGCCATTCCGAACTACTCCCTGTTCGGCTGGCAGCGGCCCTGCTATCTGATGAGTGACGGATACGTACCCACGTACCGGCAGCTCATCGAGGAGACCGACTGGGACAAGTACGGCCGGGGCAAGGACGCGCGCTGCGCCAACTGCATGGCGCACTGCGGTTACGAACCGACCGCCGTCCTCGCGACCATGGGCTCCCTCAAGGAGTCGCTGCGCGCCGTGCGCGAGACCGTCGCCGGGACGCGGTGACGGTATGACCACTGGAGAGCCTGTCGCACTGGGGCTCCCCGAGCTGCCGGCCCGGCCGATCGCGACGCGCCGCGTTTCGCGGCGTATCCAGGTCGGGTCGGTGGCGGTTGGTGGGGATGCGCCGGTGTCGGTGCAGTCGATGACGACGACGCGTACGTCGGACATCGGGGCGACGTTGCA